>CAZEXP010000005.1:0-101711 GCA_964516845.1 uncultured bacterium | reverse complement strand
TGACATCCTCCGGGTCGATTTCCTTCTGGCCGAGGTAGGTCGGCGTGTACGGCGTCCCGCTGCCGTAGTTGTAATCGAAAGTCATCTCCCAGTTGCCCGGATCGCTGACGAACAGGAATCCGGTCACCGTGTGCCGCTCGTCCCAGTCGAGGGGGATCTCCTTGAGCGGCTGGCGAGGCAATCCGAGGGCCTCGGCGTTCGCGCCCTGGTTCTCATCCGACGAGACGCCGGTGGCTCTCAGCCACGTGTACGTCGCGTTTCCGGAGAAGTAGTTCGAGAACCGCTTCGACAGGCTGAACTCAACGCCCTGAACCGACGCGTAGTCCTTGTTCACGTACGGATAGACAGTACCCTCGGTCGGACCACGGTCGTACTCCTCTGTCGCCAGCAGGCCGAAGATATCCTTGTAGAACCCGGTCACGTCCATGGCGACGTTCTGTGAGAACTGGTGCTCGGCGCCGAACTGGTACGAGACGGTCACCTCGGGCTCGAGCCCGGAGTAACCGATGACCCTGCCGGCAGCCGCGTTCTCTATGTCCTCGCCCGCCTCGTAGTACGCTGTCAGATGCGGCATCTGATAGAAACGACCGTAGTGGAAATGCAGCGCGTCACGGTCGGAGATCGGATGCGCGATACCGAGACGGGGACTGATCACGGCGTCCATGCGCTCACGCCAGATCTGATGCTCCCCGATACCGGACGCGGGACCCGGGTCCGCGAAATCAAGCCGAAGACCGGCGCGGACGATCATGCCTTCGTAGCGCATGCGGTCCTGGACGTAGAGCGCGCCGTTCGCCGGGAAGCCCTGGTAGATGTTGTGACGGTACACCTCGTCCGTGTACAGCGCGCGATCCCAGTCGAAGAATGTGTAGTCGGGATTCGTGGACACGCCATCGGCGGCCAGCGTGTCGCTTGCGCCCGGGATCAGAGAAGCCAGGCTCAGCTGCTTGACGTCGATCTCGTTGTAGATGATCTCAAGACCCGTCTTGAACTGGTGCGTATCACCGATCTGATTCGTGAGATCGGCCTTCGCCGTCGTCGCGGTGGTGACCTGCTGGTTCCACCCGAGGTTGTCGCCCCATGTGCGGAAGTAGCCGGTCTCGGGGTTCAGGTCGTTGTCGGAGTCGGGATCGGTCGTCCTGGTCCCGCCGACATAGGCCCGCCACCAGTAGTCGTTCGGATCCTCGTAGAGCCAGAAGCGCTCCTCGGAGCTGAACTGCGCCAGCTTCACCGTGTAGAACATCTGCGGGCTGACGGTGTCACGCCACACCAGCTTCTTCTGGTCGAACTGACTCCAGACCTCGGGCGTGTGCTCGGCTCCACTGTAGTACTGGTATGTCGAGTCCAGCCTGACGTGCGACCAGTCCTCGTGCTCCTGCGACCAGTAGCCGGTACGCGAGTAGCTGTGGCTGTAGTAGTCGCGGATGCTCTGCGAGATGAGGAACTCGGCCGTCAGCTTCTGCGTAGGAGTGACGAAGAACGAGAGCTTCCCCTGACCGGAAGCGAACATGTTCTGGCGGTCGGTCCACTGGACGCCCTTCATCAACTCGGTTGTCTCACGCTCTTCGGCGGTCTTCAGATACGTATCTGAGAAGCGCCCCTCGCCGGAGACGTAGTAGCGAATCTTCTCCGTCATGAGCGGGCCGCCGAAACCGAAGGCCATGTTGTCGAAGTTGTCGAAGGTCTTCTCCGGCGCGCCGTAGTCGTCAGTCATGTACCGGATCTCTCCGGAGAACGCACGTCCACCCTCTCGAGTCGAGAGGTTGATGACGCCCGACTGGACGTTGCCGTACTCAGCGTCGAAACCTCCCGAGAGCAGGTCGAATTCGGACAGCGACGAGAGGCTGACCTCGAGACTCGCGCCTCCGGTCGCGCTGTTGGAGATCGCGATGCCGTCGACGTACATCTTGACCTCTGACGAACGGCCGCCACGAACGTGGATCTCTCCCTCGTGGAGAACGACGCCCGGCTGAGTCGCGATGGCCTCGGCGACCGTGTTGATCGGCCGAATCCGCGCCTCATCCTGGCCCATCGTCCGCTTGCTCCCGGTGGCTTCGACCTCGATCATCGGCCGCTCGGCCTCGACGAGAACCTCCAGCCCCTGGATGACGATCGGCTCCAGGACGAATGTGATCTCGGTCGAGCGATCGGGCTCGACGACGACGTCCATCACCTGCTTCGCCTCATAGCCCATGAACGACGCCTGGACGATGTAGGTCCCCACGTTGATGTTGTCGATCGTGAACTCGCCGGTGTTGCTCGTCATGGCCCCGTACGGCTGTCCGATGATCGACACGTTGGTGTACGCCAGCGGGTTGCCGGTCTCGGCGTCAGTGACGCGACCCACGATCTTCCCGGTGCCCTGCGCCAGTGCTGGCATCGCGAACATGAGGACGCTCAGGCATAGAGCCGCCGCCACGTACACGGACGCGGACTCCCGGGACCTCTGTCTCGGTAGTCTCATGGTCTCATCATCTCCTCGGGGGGTTCCGGCACGAAAAACCTGCCTCGACACCCGGGCAGGGCGAAGGGCGGTCGCTCATCGTTCTTCTACTCGGCATGGTACAACCGCACCCCGGCATTGTCAATAGCTTTTTCCCGGGTCTAACTTCATATGGCATACTCAGTTGCAAGCGTTTCAGCCGCCTCCAGTTCAGCTTCTGTGAGACGTCCCTCATCAAGAGAAACACCCCATGCATGGGCGAATCCGAACCGCACAGCCTCGGCCACCTCGCCGAAGGCCACCGGGCGCCCCAGAAGAGCCGATAGGTGGGTCGTTTTCTGTGCCAGGAGCCGCCGCACTGTCTCCCGGCGGCGGTCATCCGCGACGAGCATCAGGTCCGCGATCCGCTCGTGCGTCGAGTCCATGAGCAGTGAGCCGTGCTGGAGAACGCCTCTCCCGACCCGCCGCTGCGCGCTCCCGATGAGCTTCCTCCCTCCGACCACGATCTCGTATCGACCCGCGCTCGCGAAGCACGGAGGACTCGCACCGTCCCGGCCGATCGCCTCCGTCGCGACCGGGGCCAGCTCCACCTCGACCCCGAGACGACCGAGCCCCGCCGCGAGAGCTCTCGCGATGGATTCATATGCTTCCATGATCGACCGCCCGAGCGGGTCCTCCCCCGCCGGGCCGACAACGGAGTAGGTCAGCTCGCCCGCGTGCAGCACCGCCCGACCCCCGGTCGGCCTGCGCACCACTCCGAATCCAAACCGGTCGACGGCCTCGAGGTCAAGCTCGTCCTCGATGCGCTGAGCGTACCCGAGACTCACGGTCGGAGGCTCCCACGCGTAGACCCGCACGGTGGGCGGCGTCGTCCCCCTGTTGACGCCGACGAGCATGGCCTCGTCGATCGCCATGTTCACGGCGCCGCTGCCGGCACCGGTGTTGAGAAAACGCCACGACGTCAAGGGCGAACTCCTCCATCTGATACTTCGCTGCTCTCGCTCTGTTGACCGCGCCGCCGACAGAGCAAAGGGCTGCACCGCCGAAGCGACGCAGCCCTCATTGCGTGACAGCGATGACCGACAGAATCGCCTGCTATTCGATGATGTGCAGCCAGTCCCTGAGCATGAACTGCATCCGGCCGATGAGCAGCGAGACGCGTCCCATGACCGTGTAGCCGAACGACGCGCCGAACGCGATCATCAGAAACCAGATCCCGAGCTTCGCGACACCGCCCAGCACGCCCTTGTGCTCCTTCGAGAAGAAGAAGTAGATGAGCGTGGCGCACACACCGATGATCGCAACAATATTGAGAGTGATCGCGAGCGCGCCGCCCGAGTTCAGCGGTGTCGTCATCGTTGCGTAGATCTGTGCCACGAAGTCGGCCTGGGCGAAGCCCGTGATATTGACGGCCGAGTACATTCCCACGATGAAACCGAGTGCCCACCGCGACAGCCACGAGAGCTTCGGGAAGAATCTCAGGAGCATGAAGATCGCGAGGACGCCCGGGACGATCCTCCAGAACTGCACCGGGTCCCCGCTGGCGCCGGGGAAGAGCGGATGCAGCAGCTTCGGCACGATGGTCTCATGATAGAGAAGCGCC
The DNA here is from genome assembly GCA_964516845.1 of uncultured bacterium. Lineage (GTDB taxonomy): Bacteria > Joyebacterota > Joyebacteria > Joyebacterales > Joyebacteraceae > JAPEKQ01. The sequence goes on along the minus strand of CAZEXP010000005.1, from coordinate 97,665 downwards.
AGCCAGTACGCCGCCCCCAGTCCCACGAATAGACTCTCCGCGAACTTGTACAGCGGATTGTCCTTGTAGAGGAAGCTGTAGATGCTGATCGTCAGGATCGCGGCGACCCAGAATCCCCAGACGACGGACGCCGGCGTCCCCGGTGGGCCATTGAAGAGCAAGTGCAACCAGTTCATGGTTTCCTCTCCGAGGCTACCGGGCCCTAGGCCCGTCCCTGTCGCCGTGCGACGAAGTAGGCGATATTGCCGAGAATGATGAACACCACAATGAGCGCGTGGACGACCGACTGCGCATCCATGCCCTTCGTCGCATCTCCGGGGGAGCCGAGGAGCGTCTCATACTCGGCAGCGCCCTTGAGCCCACCCAGCAGTCCGACGAGCTGTCCGCTCTGAACGTAGGGATAGAAGTTCGGAGCGCCGACCGCCGTCGTCCCGGAGCCGAGCGCCACACGGAATCTGCTCTGCACCTGCTGCACCCATTCGCGGGTGCCCGGCGTTCCCGCGGAGACCTCCATGACGAAAGCGATGTCGTCGAAGTTCTGGACCTCCTGCATCAGCGGGATCTCACCGACAGGCGTGCCGCCGTAGGCGGACGGGAACGTGTTCGGAATACTCGCCCCCATGCCGAGAAGGGTCACGGTGCCGCCGGCCATGTAGCCGAGGTTGACGTAGTCGACACCGTCGACCTTGCCGAACTCCTCTGCGAGAGGGGTGAGAGCCCGTTCCACCAGCGGAGGAGACGCGGGCCAGAGGCACGCCACGACGAGCCGCAGGTCGTTCCGGAACGCGTGCCTGATGAAGGTCTCCGCCATCGGCTGGAGCTCGGGCATCGTGTCCGGGCTGTAGTCACCGGCCAGCATCACGATCGAGCCGGCTGGAATCTCTTCAATGGTGTCATAGAGAGCCTGCACCGGGGGTGATACGTCCATCGGGAGTCTGAGCGGCATGAGCAGAGGCCACACCACGGCGACGAGCACGAGGACGAAGATGATCCGCCGGTCTATCCGCCTAAGATCAAATCCCTCACTCATGCGCTATTTCTCCCCGCCGAGGTAGGACCGCTCGATACCGAGGATGATCCTCAGACCCATGGCCATGACGCCGAGCGCCGCACCCATCAGGATGCCGCGGAACGCCGCCATGTTCGGATAGGTCATGATGGTCTCGGTCAACCACGGCAACGTCGCCTTCTCGGGAAGCCCGCGGGTCAGGAACTGCCCGAGCGGAACGCGTCCGAGCATCACGATAATGGCAGCGATCAGAAGGAGCCCGGCCTCAGCGGAACGGAGTCGGAAGGCACGATACGCTGCCGATGCGATGAAGAACGCCAGGAGCGAGAACATCGTGCTCTGAAGCGGAACCTGCATGTTGAGGAACATCCAGTTGAAGGCCGAGCCTTCTGCGATCGTTCCCCAGGGACCACCGAAGTAGAGCATCACACCCATCGCCGCAATCGTCGTGATGCTGTATCCCCAGCCATCCTGCTTGCGGCGGATCTTGCGGTAGTGCACGCGGATCAGATTCCCGACGCCGAGGAGGATCGACGCGGCGATCACGATCGTCCCCCACTGCTTCATCTCCTCCGCCGCCGCCGACACGCCGTGGTGCGGGACGAAGAAGTCGACGAGCATGAAGAGGCCGACCAGGAACGTGATGGCGAGCGGTATCTCGCGTCTCATCTGCCTCCCCCGTTACTGCGTATGGAACCAGTTGACGAACGTTTCGTGGCCCATGAAATTCAGAACGGCTCCGAGCGCCATGAGCGCGATGGTCACAACCTTCATCCAGTCCGAGCCCTTCAGCCCGCCCAGAAGCTTCGGCTCGCGCGACAGATACGCGCTCGCCGCATACAGTTCCTCACCCATCAGCGTGAAGTCGCACGCCGTGACGAAGAACGGCAGCTGCGAGACCATCGCGGTGCCCGCAACCTGGATCGCCCCCGCCTCGAAACCGGTCTCGGCCAGAAGCAGTGACTCGGCCCAGAACGCGCCCATGTACAGATTGGCCGCGGGCTTCTCGCGAAGCATGATGCCGTTGACCGCGCCCGCGAAGGCGAACTGCGCGTCCGAGAGGTAACGGATGTTGTCCGGGTTGTACGCGTCGGGCTGGCCGACCTCGGCATACGCCTGCTTGACGACCTCTTCGGCCGCCGACATCACGACCGCGCGAGCGGTCGGGACGATGAGCGGCGTTTCGTAACGAGCCGTGATCTTCGCGACGTGCGAGAGGATCGTGAGACTCGCGATCGTCATGATGTTGTCGATCTCACCGATGCCCGGCACGTAGAGGACCGGGCGGCCCATCTCGGTGGCTCGTCCGACGGCCTCTTCGATGGCGTTGAGGCCGGGAATGCGCCGCACGTAGAGGTCGGCGCCGCGTTCCGCGAGCTTCGTGAACAAGAGCACGAGCCCGAAGAAGACGAGCATGAGCGCCAGAATGGAGATCCTCGACCACTGGAAGAGATTGACGCGACCGGCAACGGGAGCGCACGTAACGGGATCTGACACATTCGTCCCGTCGAACGCGGTGAGACGATAGAAATACTCCGTCCCCGGCTCGAGGTCCTGATCGACGTAGCGCGTCTGTCCGGCCGGGAGCTCCGCGACGATCTCTCCCGGTGAGCCGGCCATCTGCGACCGCCAAAGGAAGTAGGCAGTGACGTCACGGCTGCCGTCGCCGTCATCCGGCGAGAGCTCCCAGCCGAGCTCGATCTTGTCCCCCGCGTCGTTCGAGTCCAGATAGTCATGGGCCGTCAGCGCGCCTGGAGCCGCCGGCGCAACCATGTCGGGCGCGACGTCCTCGAGCGGCACGTCCGTGTCGACGGTCGGCACAGCCTCCTGCGCGGCTGAAACACCGAGCAGCGAGACCGCCATCAGAACCGCGGCGAGGAACGTGAGCCATGTCCTCTTCATTCGCACTCCCCGATTGACGCCTCGAACGCCCACGCTAGACCAGATGCAACCAGTCATGGAGAAGGAAACCCACGCGACCGATCAACAGTGAGATTCGCGACATCACCGTGTAGCCGAACGATGCCCCGAACCCGACCATCAGGAACACGATACCGGTTCTCGCGAACACACCCAGAACGCCCCTGTGCTTCATCGAGAAGAAGAAGTACGCGAGCGTACCGATGAGCCCCACGACGAGAAGCACGTTGGTCACGGATGTCAACGGCAGAGCGTTCGCGCCGATCTGCTCGATGACTCTAGCCTGCATGACGGGCGAGATGCCGAGGCCGGCGTAGCCGCCGACGTAGATGCCGAGCGACCATCGGGCGACCCACGCGACCTTCGGGAAGAACCGGGTGTAGAGCAGAAGTCCCAGGAGCCCGGGGATCAACGCCAGCCACCATGTACCGCTCCCGAATGCGATCGCCTGGTCCCCCATCCTGAGCTGGAACACCGGCGTCACGACATTCGGATCAATGAAGTTGTAGTAGTAGATGACGAGATAGTAGCCCGCCGAGATGCCGACCACCAGATGCTCGGCGAACTTGTAGAACGGATTGTCCTTGTACAGGAAGCTGTACACGGAGAGCGTGAGTATCGCCCCGATCGTTGTCCAGATAATTGTTCCCATCAATGTCCTCCGGCAGCTAGTGGTGAGTCGACTATGCCGCCTCGATATCTTCGAGCCTCTTGCGGCGTCTTGCGCCGAAGTACGCGATGTTCCCAGCGACGATGAGAATGATGATCATGATGTGAATGATCGACTGCGAGTCCATCCCCTTCACACCCTTGTCCAGATGCTCATTGAGGACCTCGTACTCCGCCGCACCGCGCATCCCGCCGAGAAGACCGACGAGCTGATGCGAACTCAAGAACGGGTAGAAGTCGGTCGCCATGACCGCCGTAACACCGGCGCCGACCGCCTGCCCGAACGGCTGGTATGCGTAGTAGACCCAGGCCTCCGCGGCGGACCAGCCGGCCAGCGAGATGACGAGCGGGATGTCGTCGTAGTTCCGGACCCCTTCCATCATCGGGATCTCGGCAAGGGGCGTTCCGTAGGCGTCCTCAGGGAACACGTTCCTGATGTTCACGCCTATCCCCAGGATCGGGGCCGACACTCCCGGCTTGAACCCGAGGAAGCAGTAGTCCGTCCCGTACTCCTGCCCCATCTCCTCAGCCGCATTGAGCACCGCGCGCTCCGCCAGACCGTAGCCGGCAGGATGAAGCGTCATGACGGCGACATTGACGTCCCGCTCGAACGCGTGCCGCAGAATGGCCATCGCCATCGGCTCGAGTTCGGGAAGCGTCGCGGGCGCGTAGTCGATCGATAGAAGCAGTGGCGCATCGTTCGGATGGATAGCGTCGACCGCATCGTACAGGTGCTGAACCGGGGGCGTCACGACGACGGGCAACCCCAGCGGGAAGAAGAATGGAACGATGACCGCTATGCCGATGGCGAGAAAGATCCATCGCCGGTCGATCGCAAGCATCTTTTCAAACACATTCATACAAACCTCCGGGCGCGACGATGCGCGCTTCTCGCTGATTCGGTCTAGTCGCTTCCACCCATCCACGCGCGCTCGATACCGAGGATGATCTTGAGTGCGGTCGCCATCATTCCAAGACCGACACCGATCATCACGCCTCGCTTCGCTGCGAGGTTCGGCACGTTGAGGATCCACTGCGTCGCGTCGGGGATCGAATGGTGAATGAGGTCTCCGATGGGCACGCGTCCGAGCATCACGATGCAAGCCGCGACGAGAAGCAGCGTCGCCTCAAGCGTCCTGGCCCGGAAGGCCCGGAAGGCAGCGGAAGCAATGTAGAACGCCAGGAGCGAGAACATCGTCGCCTCGATCGGCACCTGGACGTTGAGGAACATGAGGTTGAACGGAGAGCCTGGGAGCTGGTGCTGCGGGTGAAAGAAGCCCAGTCCGATCATGCCGACCAGGCCCACCAGCGTCACCCAGCTGAAGAACCGATCATCCGCCCGATTCCTGATCTTGTGGAAGTGCATCCTGACGAGGCTCACAGTGCCCAGCAGGAACGCGAAGGCCAGGAGTGTCTGCAGCCAGTTCAGAATGATCTCGTATGTGTTCTGGACCGCGGGGTGCGGGACGAAGTACTGCACCGCCATGAACAGCCCCGCGACAAAACAGAGAGCGAGTGGAAGCTGACGTCGCATATGTCCTTTCCTCGTCTTGTCTGCCTCTGTGCGCCTCTCGGTCTTCCCGCTCTACGGCGGTAAGCCCGCGCGGCGTCCAGGGCGCCGACCCACCGGGGCGGTCCAACCGCCCCGCTCCGGCTAGCCTGTTACGAAGAGCGGCGCCATAAAGTTGGTCTCGATCACGCCGGTCGCCGCCAGCGTCGCGACAACGACAGCGACGATGAGAAACACTCCCGCGATGAACTTGACCGTGTCCTGGCCCTTGAGTCCGCCGAGCAGGATAGGCTCACGCGACAGGTAGGCGCTCGCCGCATAGAGTTCCTCCCCGATCAGCGTATAGTCACACGACGTGATGAAGAACGGAAGCTGTGTGACGGCGTCGGTGCCGGCGATCTGAATAGCTCCGATGGACGCGCCGGTCTCCGCCAGTACGAGCGACTCCGCGTAGAACATCCCCATGTAGAGAATCGTGGCGGGGCGCTGCCGGACCATGATGCCGTTGACGCCGGCCACGTACGCAAACTGACTGCGCGTGAGGTAGAAGACATCGTCATCGCTGTAGGCATCGGGACGCCCGGCCTTCGCATAGGCTTCCTTGACGACCTCCTGCTCGACCGCCATGACGATCGGATCCGCGCACGGCACAATGAGCTTGGTGTTGTACTCGGCGGTCTTCTTCGCCACCTCGCCGAGGATGTTGATGCCGGCGATGGTCGCCACGTCGGAGATGGTCGAGAGACCGGTGATGTAGAGGATCGGCTTGCCCATCTCGGTGGCGCGCCCGACGGCATTGTCCATCTCATCAAGACCGGCGAGGCGCCGGATGAACAGGTCCTTGCCAGACTTCGCCGCATTCACGAAGTAGACGATCGCGACGACGAAGATGACAACCGCGATCAGGACGTTGACCCGAGCGCCGTTGAACCACTGCGGGAAGGCTTCGGCGGGACCGAACGACTCTGAGAGCGCCTCCCGTCCGTCGAGACCGACGGTGGCAACGCGGTAATAGGTCGGCTCGCGGTCACCGATGCTGCTATCCCGGTAGTGGTCCTGGACATAGGGGACCCGCCCCGCGAACACGAAGCCGGTGTCCGGATCGGACGAACGATAGACGCTGTATCCGAGAAGGGTGCCGCTCTCATGATCCGGAGAGTGCTCCCACGTGACGTTGATCGAGCTGCCGCGATCGTTGGGTGTGTCGACGGCCGACACCGCCGTTGGCGGCATCAGAGGCTCCAGGACGTCTTCGACCACGGTCTCCGCGGCCTCGATGCCCCCGGTCTGCTGTGCCGGCGCAACTCCCGCGCACAAGAAAAGGGCCACCACGATCACGAGGATCGCAACCGACCCCATCCCAGAGCGCCCAACGCGAGCGAGCCCTCTGTCTGCGAGCATCCACTGCTCCTTTCCCCTACCGGAATGAGAAGAGGCTCCATGAACCGCCGGGCTCCATCGAGCCGTTGACTCCAACGAGCCCCGGACTCCACCAAGCCCCCTCCTCTTGCGCATTTTGAGTGCCCGGAGATTATCAGACACCTTGTTGCCTGTCAAGACCTTACGCATACGGGCGGACCCCGGGGGGCCCGCCCGTCATGGTAATGAAATTCCTGTTTCCGGCGTCACTCGCGAGGGATCAGCCTTCGATCATCTCGACGTTCGCGCGTGGGAGCGTCGCCTCGGTCCCGTCACTGAACTTGACGCTCAGAACGCGGACCATGGACTCCGACTCCATCTTCTGAAGTTCGTTCGGCAGTCCCGTGACGACTCCCAGTCTACCAAAATGCGGCTCGCGAATCACGCGAATCGTGCTGCCCGTGTCCAGACCGGCGGTCGACGACGCTATTTCACCCGAGGGGAGCGCCGCGTCGGGCATCGGTATGATGATCTCCGGGCGGATGACTCCCGCTCGGATCTGCGTAGCGCCGTTGATCGACGCCTTCCGGCCCTCACGCGACTTGAGCAGCTCGAACGTACCACCGGCCATCCCGATGACGCCGAAACCCTCGGTCAGAATGAGGGTCGTCGCGACCTTCTCCGAACCGGTGATGGCGACACCGAGGTCCTTACCCAGGAGCTTCTTGAGATCGGGGTCGTCGAACCCGCCGACGACGATGCCGTTGATGCCGATGCTCATCGCCTTCTGCAACCCCTCCCAATCGATGTGGGAGCCGCCGATGACGACCTTTCCCTTCATCGAATCGTCCAGAAGGCTCGCGTCGAGCTTCTCGTTGGGACCGCTCACGGCGACGTGGATCTCGCCGGTGCGCTCGCCGCCGACGCCGAAGATGCCCTGAATGAACGAGCCCTGCATCGCGATGGCGACACCCTCGTTCTCAAAGATCTCGACGACCTCGCCGTCCACGTAGGCGTTGACCTCGATCGGCGTGGGCGGCTCCCTGAGGATGGCCTGCCCCGTGACGGTCGATATGCTGTCGAGCGTACCATCGCACGGCGAGTTGACCGTCGATCTGAACATGCCGAAGAAGCCCTTGGTCTCGGCTATCGGCTTGCCCTTCTCGATGGCGTCCCCCGGGTTCTTGAGCATCACCGACGGCAGGTCCTCCGGCGGGAGTCCAAGCTTACTCGCCACATTGACGAGCTGAACGTTGCCGGGCAGATGAGTCCGCGCGATGACCATGTCGGAGGACACGTGGTCTCCCTTGTTCACGACGACGTCGCCGAGAATCGGAAGCCGCCGGCTCTTGCGGAGCACGGTCATCTCTGAGACTCTGAGCCCGGGTGTGTATGCATGGGCCATGGTTCAAACTCCTGCTCTCTCGATTCGAGTATCGTTCGTCTGTTCGCGACTAGGCAGGGTAGGCGTTGAACGCCTTCGCCCATTTCTCCAGTCTCGAGACGCGCTCGCCCTCATCCGTCGGCAGCGTGAACGGTCGACCGCGAGTATCGATCATGATACCGACGACACCGCCCGTCAGGGCGCACTCGAGCATCTTCCCGGGGCCCTCGCCGATGTCGAAACCTCGGGCCGGGGTCAGTTTGGCCTGCACGGAATCGGTCACGGCCATCGGATAGACGACCATCTCCCCGTAGGGGATGTCGTCGGAGACCGTCTTCCCATCCGGCAGGGTCATCTCGACCTTGATGCAGGGCCTGCCCTCCTGACCCGTTCCGACCGGCGCGACGAGCGTGCCAAGATGGATCAGGCAGTCCTTCTCGAAGACCTCGGTCGCCGACTGCTCGTGAACCTCGGCGAGAACACCCAGCTGCGGCATCATGAAGATCGAGTCGACCGCAAGTCTCGTGATGCCCTCGGGCAGGAACGCGTCGGCCATCATCAGAGCCGCCTGCTGTCGGCGAGGCGCGTGCGAGAGCACACCGCCGGACCCGACGAGGAGGTCGAGGTCCTTCATATTGACGAGCGTTCCACCCGATGCCGACTGTGTGAACGCCTCGGAGATCGTCCTCTCCTGCTGTACGCCCTTGAGCCCGACCGCGAACGACTTGTGCTGGACGAAAGCGAGCCGCAGCGCCTCTCTCGCGATCGCCTGCTCGACCTTGAGATCCTCGAGCGTCTGAGGAACGGTCGTCGGACGGATCATCTTGTTCTTGATGCGATTGCGGACCTCAAGCTCCGGGAGCTTGAAAGGAACCCAACGCATGACGTTGTCGATGCCGGCCTCCGCCAGCACGTTCGAGACGGAGTAGCTCATGCCGAGGTTGGCCGAGACCGTCCTGTTGAACGTGTCCTTGAACACGGAGAAGACGTCGGTCGTGGCGCCACCGATGTCGACCCCGACGACCTCGATATCCTGACGCTTGGCGATCGTCTCGATGATGGAACCGACGGCGCCCGGCGTGGGCATGATGGGTGCGTCCGTCCAACCCATCAGCTTGTTGTAGCCCGGCGCCTGCGCCATCACATGCTCCATGAACAGGTCATGGATCTTCTCACGCGCCGGCCCCAGATTCTCGCGCTCGAGCACGGGACGGAGGTTCTCAACCATGTACAGCGAGGTCTTGTCCTTGAGCAACGCGGACACCTCGTCACCCGCGTCCTTGTTACCCGCGTAGATGACCGGCAGGTTGTAGCCGATGCCCAGTCTGGGCTTCGGGTCGGCCGCTGCGATGACCTGGCCGAGTTCGACGACGTGCGTGACCGTTCCGCCGTCGATGCCGCCCGAGAGCAGGATCATGTCCGGCCTCAGGTGACGGATCCGCTCGATCTGTTCGTGCGGGAGGCGACCATCGTTGGACGCGAGAACGTCCATGACGATGGCTCCCGCGCCCAGCGCCGCGCGTTCGGCGCTCTCGGCGGTCATGCTCTTCACCACGCCCGCCACCATCATCTGCAGGCCGCCGCCGGCACTGGAGGTCGACAGGTACAGGTCGACTCCCCGGTTCCCCTCGTTTGGGTGAATGAACGTCTCTCCATCGAGGATGACGTGGTCGGAGAGCTCCTCGACCTCCCTCACGGCGTTGAGGACACCTCGTGTGACATCCTCGAACGGTGACTCGACGGTCGTCGGAGCCTCTCCGCGGACGATCAGCCGATACTCACCGTCAACGAGCTTGATGAGAATCGCCTTGGTCGTCGTGCTCCCGCAGTCGGTCGCGACGATCGCATTGATCGTGTTATTAGCCATCTGAACCTTCCTCTTGCGCCTTCGCCGCCAGCTTCTCTTCCTTGCGGCGCCTCTTCGCTTCCTTCGCCTTCATGTGCTCGGCCGCTTCCAGCTCTTCTATCTTCTTCAAGAGATACTCGATGTTGTCCCTGTCTTCAAGCAGGTCCATGATGTCGTCGTACGTCTTGAAGTTGAAGATCGTCTGCACGATCGGCTGAAAGAACACCATCGCCTGGTTGCCCAGGAACGAGAGCGGCTTTGACGATTCGAGGAAGAGGATCGCCGGAGCGGCCAGCCGCCGCTCGATGATCTTCTCTGCGAGCCGGTCAAGCGTCTCACGCTTCTCCGCCGTCGCCTCAGTCCTCTGAGGATCCTTCATCGCCCAGAACGGCATCGTCCTCCCCTGCTCCCAGCTTGCCCTCGACGAAAGCAACGACCTCTTCGCGATTGGCATGGAACATCAGTGACAACCCACGGAATCTCTCGAGCCTCGACCTCCCGATGAAGGGCGAGAGGAGTACTCCGTCATTATCGACGTAGTGGCTCCGGAAGTCGCTCCACTCCTTCTCCCGCTTCGCGACAACACCCCGAACGCTCACGCGGTCGTCGCTGAGCGCGTAGCGTGTTGGGAGATAGAAGCCGGCGACCTGTCCCCAGAGCAGAAGCACCGCGACGATCGTGAAGTACCCGGTACGGAGCCAGCTCTGAAGCGTCCACGCCACGAGCGCGATGAAGAGCAGCCCGATGATCGCGCGGACGGGACTTCGCTGCATCGGCCAGGCCGTCCAGGAGAGTTCACTCACGCGTTTCGCCTCTTCCAGGTGACGTCCAGATCCTTCGCCGCCCTGGCCTCGTCCAACCTGCCGACGGGCGTCGCGGTCGGCGCCCCCTGAACGACGCCCGGATCGCTCTCGCTCTCGCGCGCGATCTCCCTCATGACCTCGATGAAATGGTCGAGCGTCTCGCGACTCTCGGTCTCCGTCGGCTCGATCATCAGCGCCTCTTTGACGATGAGCGGGAAGTAGACCGTCGGGGCGTGCACACCGAAGTCGAGGAGGCGCTTCGCTATGTCGAGTGCCCTCACCCCGAATTCCTTCTGCCTCGACGCAGACAGCACGAACTCATGCTGGCAGTAGTCGCCATGCGGCAGGTCGTAGTAGTCACGAAGACCGGCCTGCAGATAGTTGGCATTGATCAACGCGTTCTCGGCGACCCGCCGGAGCCCCTTCGGACCGAGCGAGAGGATGTAGGCATACGCCTTGACCGCCACAAGGAAGTTCCCGTAGATGCCGTGCACCTTCCCGATCGACTCGGGACGGTCGTAGTCGAAATGGTACCTCCGACCCTCGGGTCTCGCGTCGTCCCTCGAGATGACCGGGTATGGCAGATACGGCGCAAGCTCCGCCTTGACGCCGACCGGTCCCGAACCGGGGCCGCCGCCGCCGTGCGGAGCGGAGAACGTCTTGTGAAGATTGAAGTGCATGACGTCGAAGCCGATGTCCCCCGGCCGGACGATCCCGAGAAGAGCGTTGAGGTTCGCACCGTCCATGTAGACGAGCCCGCCGACTCCGTGCACGATCTCGATGATCTCCTCGATACGCGTCTCGAACACGCCGAGCGTGTTCGGATTCGTGATCATGATGGCCGCCGTCTCTTCGTCGACGATCCTGCGGAGCGCGTCGGTGTCGATGCGCCCGTCAGCGTCGGAGACGATCTCAACGGCGTCGTACCCGGCCAGCGTCAGACTCGCCGGGTTGGTGCCGTGTGCGGAGTCCGGAACGATGACCTTCGAACGCGGATTGCCGCGCGCCGTGTGGTACGCCCGGATGATGAGCATCCCGGTGAGTTCGCCGGACGCGCCGGCGGGCGGCTCAAGGGTCACCGCGTCCATCCCGGATATCTCGCACAGATGCCGCGACAGGTGATACATCAGCGACAGCGCGCCCTGGCAGCACCGTTCCTCAGCCTCAGGGTGCAGGCGAGTGAAGCCCGGGAGCGCCGCGGCGTCCTCGTTGACCTTCGGGTTGTACTTCATCGTGCAGGAACCCAGAGGGTAGAACCCCCGGTCGACGTGATGGTTGAGTTCGGCCAGCCGTGTGAAGTGACGAACGGCCTCAGGCTCGGAGAGGTCCGGAATGTCGGGACCTCCGCGTCGCACGTTCGAGGCGCCCAGCGCTGCGGCGGGGTCGAGTGAGGGCACGTCCAGCTCGGGCAGGCGGAACCCGCGCCGCCCCGGGCGTCCCAATTCGAAGATCGTGGGCTCCACGATCGCGTCGCGTGTCTTCTCAGGTCCGGTCATCACACCTCCCCCGTCGCGAGGATCGCGGCGAGCCCCGAGACGAGACTGTCGATGTCTCGACGCGAGTGCTTCTCGGTGACCGAGACGAGGAGACAGTTGTCCATCTCCGGATAGTAGCAGCCGCACTTGATGCCCGGCCAGATGCCGATGTCCGTCAGCGCCTCCTTGACGACCGAGCCCTCGACCGGAAGCTCGATAACGAACTCGCGGAAGAACGGCCCGTCAAAGCGGAGCTTCACACCCGGCACACCAGCCAGCTCGGTGGCGGCGTAGTGCGACTTCGCCAGCACGTGCGAGGCGAGTTCCCGCAGTCCGGTGCCGCCGAGGATCGAGAGATAGACGGTCGCGGCAAGCGCGACGAGACCCTGGTTCGTGCAGATGTTCGACGTCGCCTTCTCACGCCGGATATGTTGCTCACGCGTCTGGAGCGTCATCACGTAGCCGCGACGTCCCTGAGCGTCGGCAGTGGTCCCGATGATGCGGCCCGGCATGCGACGCGCGTGCTTCAGACTCGTCGCCATGAAGCCGAGCAGCGGTCCGCCGTAGGCGACGGGGCTTCCCAGTGACTGCCCTTCTCCGATCGCGATAGCCGCACCGTACTCCGCGGGAGGCCTGACAACACCGAGCGAGATTGGATCGACCGAGGCCACCAGCAGCGCTCCCGCCTCCTCCGCCGCGGCGCTCAGCGCGTCGACCGGCTCGAGCAGACCAAAGAAGTTCGGCTGCTGAATGATCATGGCCGCCGCGTCGGTGCAGGCGTCCGCGGCAGCGGCAAGGTCCGTCAGGCCGCCATCGAGCGGCACCGTGACGAGTTCGATCCCCCACGCGGACAGGTACGTTCTGAGAACCGCCCGCGCCGCCGGATTGACGGACTCGGACACGCAGATCTTCCTGCGCTTCCGCTGAATGCCCAGCGCCATCAGCGCCGCTTCGGCGACCGCCGTCGCGCCGTCGTAGAGCGACGCGTTGGCAACCTCCATCCCGGTCAGCTCGGCGATGAGCGACTGGAACTCGTAGATCACCTGGAGCGTTCCCTGACTCACCTCGGCCTGATACGGAGTGTACGCCGTGTAGAAGTGCGGGAGTCCCGTGATGTGGTGCACGGCCGCCGGGACGGCGTGGTCGTAGATGCCGCCGCCGAGGAACGAGGTGACCTCGCCGGGAACCCTGTTCAATCCGGCCAGGCGCTCCATGTGCATCATCAGCTCCGGCTCCGAGAGAGGACCCGGCACGTTGATGTCCCCGCGCAGTCGGAGCGACTCCGGAATGCTCGCCAGCAGGTCGTCAAACGACGACGCGCCGATCGTCCGGAGCATCTCCTTTCTGTCATCGTCAGTGTTCGGAATGTACGGCACGACTACCCCTTCGTGTGCGCTTCGTACTCGTCATCGGACATGAGGTTGTCGATCTCCGCGACGTTCGCAAGCTTGAGTTTGATCAGCCAACCGTCACCGTACGCATCGGTATTGATGAGGTCCGGCGAGTCCTCGAGATCACCGTTGATCTCGACTATCTCACCACTGACCGGAGAGTAGACCTCGCTGACGCTCTTGACGGACTCGACGGTCGCGAGCACGTCGCCGGCGGCGACGGTCGTTCCCTCCTCCGGCAGCTCCACGAAGACGATGTCGCCGAGCTCGTGCTGGGCGTATTCCGACAGCCCCATCAGAGCCTCATCACCATCGACCTTCAGCCATTCGTGAGATTCCGTGAACCTGAGTTCCGCAGTGCTCATCATTCTCCTCGTTTCTCACGGCCGCGTGATGCGCGTGCCGTCCCCGGTCGGACGCGACGCGCCTAAGCGCGTCGCACGCTGCCTTCCTTATAGAACGGCAGATCGACGAGCTTCGCCTTCAGCCGCCTGTTCCTGATCTCTATTTCGACCATGCCGTCCGTGCCGACGGCCAGGTATCCCATGCCGACGCCGCGTTCGAGACTCGGTGAGAACGTGCCGCTCGTCACGACCCCGACGGTCTCGCTTCCTGCGACGATCGCGTGGCCGTGCCTCGGAACCCCGCGCCCCTCGAGTTCGAAGCCGACCAGGCGCTCGGTCAGACCCGCCGTCCTCTTCCGGACGATGGCGTCGCGACCGATGAAGTCGCCCTTCTTGAGCTTTGTGATCCACATCAGACCCGACTCGGCGGGCGTTCTCGTGTCATCGATGTCGTTGCCGTAGAGCGCGTAGCCCATCTCAAGGCGGAGTGTGTCACGGCAGCCCAGACCAACCGGTTCGACGTCCATCGGGGCGCCACCCTCGAGGAGCGCGTCCCAGATCGGCGCGGCGTCCTCGGGCTCGCAGTAGATCTCGAATCCGTCCTCGCCGGTGTAGCCGGTGCGCGAAACGAGCGCCGTCTTCCCGGCGACGCTTCCGCGGGCGGCGTAGTAGTACCCGAGCGATGAGAACGAACCCGCGCCGACGGTCTGCATCACATCCTCGGACCGGGGACCCTGGAGCGCGATGAGCGCGGTCTCGTCCGTCGCGTCGCGGAACTCCGTCCCGGGAAGCAGGTGCGACGTGACCCAGTCGAGATCCTTGGCCTTGTTCGCCGCGTTGACGACGAGCATGTAAGAGTCACCCAATCGATACACGAGAAGATCGTCGATGAATCCGCCGGTCTCATAGCACATCGCCGAGTACTGAACCCGACCGTCGACAAGCGCGGAGGCCCGGTTCGTGGTGATGCGTTCGAGACTCTCGAGGGCCGACGGCCCGGAGAGGAAGAACTCGCCCATGTGCGAGACGTCGAACAGGCCGGCCGTCGATCTGACGCGCCGGTGTTCGTCAACGATGCCCCGGTACTGGATCGGCATCGCGTACCCTGCGAACTCGACGATCCTGGCGTCGGCCGCGACGTGACGGTCGTACAGCGCCGTCCTCACGACACTCGTCTCCACGCTCAACGCTTGCCCCTTCCGCCCGAAAACGCACGCGAACATGGGGTCCGCGCGCACCTATACGCCGGGGATGATGCGAGATCATCCAAGAACCCGGCGCGGAAATGAACGTCCCACGATGGTAGTCGGCGGGCGGCGGACGGTCAAGGCGTTTTGCGCCCCGTCGGAGCGCCCGACGTCCCCCCCCCACAGGGTCGCAACCCGAGCGTGACACCACGACGGGAGGCGACGGGAAGTGCCATTCTGCCAACAAAGACAAGCGGCGGAGCCGGGTCGACTCCGCCGCTTCAGAATGCTTCAGCCAGCCCTACCGGTACAGCGACTTGATGACGCCCCAGCTCCGCTCCTCGACGACGACCATCCCGCATCCGGCCTCGAACGCCCCGATGTCCGTGCCGTCGGAAGCAGCGCCGGCGCAGATCGACGTCTCCTCGATATCGTAGGCCGCGCCGTTCATGCAGAAGTCCGGATCCACCGAGAAACCGTTCGGTCCCGGGCTGCAGAGAACGAAGTCATCGTAGCCGTTGCCCCAGACGCAGTTGTAGTCCAGGATCGGCTCGCCCGGCAGCGGTGTCGGGGACTCTGAGCCGCGATACACACCGAAATGCCCGTTCATAGCGATGATGTTGTCGGTCAGCTTGGACACGCCGTGCACCTCGACGCCATTGCCGGTGTAGACTTGGAACCCGCAGTCGCTGTTGGCCACGATCGTGTTGTGGATGATCTGCGGATCACCGTGGTTGTAGTTGGAGAGTATCCCTATCGTGTTGCCGATGATCAGGTTCCCGGAGATGATCGCGAAGCACTCGGTGCCCAACCAGACACCGCTCGCCGACCACCCGGGTCCGTCGCCGCCCTGAATGCGGAAGCCGTGAATTCGTGTCAAGGAGTCGAAGAACCCCTCGCACTCGACGGTGCTGTAGATGAGACCCGTTCCATCGATGATCGTGTCGTCCGGACCGGAACCGATCAGTGCGACGCCGTTCTTCATGTGGACGCGGGTGTTGTAGTAACCCGGCAACACGAGCACGGTGTCGCCGTGGCTCGCCGCGTCGACGGCCGGCTGTATCTGCGTGTGCATCCCTCCGCCGGACGGGTCCACGACCAACGTCACCGCACCGGCCTGCGACGCCGCCACGGCCAGAGTGATGAGACAGATGAGAATCGCTGTGAAGCGCATGACTCCCCCTTTCCAACGAGTTCGGTCAGCTCTTCCTGACTGCCAGATAGTAGGCGCCGGTACACATCACTTCGCGCACCCCCCGGAGCCACGGCAGTCGCATTCGTATCGTCGGCGTCCCGTATCTCAGTTCGAACGACGGCCGCAGCAGGTAGAGCTCCCGCCCGAGCACATCGTACCCGCTCGCCCGCATCAACCGTTCGAACCCGCCGATGGTCATCCTCCCCCGCCACAGGTCGCGGAGCTTCGGGTGACCGTGCGTCCACGGGACGTACCGCAGGGGCGACCCCGTGAGATACACCTGCTGATGTCCTCCGAACGCCGAGTAGTACGGCGGGAACGTGACGAACAGATGCCCGCCAGGCTTCAGGAGCTTCGCGATCCGGCTCATCAGCAGCGGCTTGTTCTCGATGTGCTCGATGACGTCTCTCAACACAACGAGATCGAACACCCGGCCGAGCGCGTCGACCCAACCGTGGTCGAGGATGTCAGCCTTCTCGAACTGCAGTCCGTCGCGCGACTGCCAGGCGAACTCCGCGATGTCGGTTCCCAGCGTGCTCCGCGCAGTCTCGGCCAGCACGCGTGTCGCTCCGCCGTCGCCGCATCCGATGTCGAGCACGTCAAGACCCTCGAGCGACACCGCGTGGCGCTTGAGAAACGGCAGGAGATGTTCGCGCGCCAGCACTTCCTGGTAAGCCGAATAGTAGTCGGCCCAGCTCTCATAGGCCGTCCGCGAGAGTTTCTTCGGCATGTCTCGACCCCTGCGTTCCATTATGAGCTTACTACAGTCGGTTTCTCTTGTCAACGCACTGCATCGTGATCCGTAGGGACGAAACTCCCCGCTCAGGGCCGCCATAGTAGATGGGTCACGACCGGGACCGGCGCTCCGCCGCGTCGCGGTCGCCATCCGCATCTCCCGGTCGCAGGATGTCGCGAAGCACGGCGCCGGTGTACGAACCCGCGGTGGCGGCAACCTCCTCGGGAGTCCCCTTCGCGACGATCGTTCCTCCGTCATCGCCTCCCTCCGGACCGAGGTCGACGATGTAGTCGGCGGTCTTGATCACGTCGAGGTTGTGCTCGATCACAAGCACGGTGTTGCCTCGGTCGACGAGGCGTCCGAGCACCTCGAGGAGCATCTTCACGTCGTGGAAGTGGAGCCCCGTGGTCGGCTCATCAAGAATGTACAGGGTCCGCCCCGTGCTCTTCCGCGACAGCTCGGACGACAGCTTGACGCGCTGCGCCTCCCCGCCCGAAAGTGTGGTGGCCGCCTGTCCGAGATGGATGTACCCGAGCCCCACATCGGAGAGTGTCTGCAGCTTGCGGCGGACCATCGGGATGCTGTCGAAGAACTCGAGCGCCTCGGCGACCGTCATCTCCAGGACGTCCGCGATGTTCTTCCCCTTGTAGAGGATGTCGAGCGTCTCGCGGTTGAATCGTCTGCCGGCGCATGCCTCGCACGTGACGAATACGTCAGGCAGGAAGTGCATCTCGATCTTCACCTGTCCACCGCCCTGACAGGCTTCGCACCGGCCGCCCTTGACGTTGAAGCTGAACCGTCCGGGTCGGTATCCGCGAGCCCGGGCCCCCGGGACTCGAGCGAAGAGCTGGCGGATGTGAACGAACGTGCCCGTGTAGGTGGCCGGATTCGAGCGCGGGGTCCTGCCGATGGGCGCCTGGCTTATGTTGACGACCTTGTCAATGTGTTCGATCCCCTCGATGCGGTCGAACCGGCCGGGGATCTTCCTTGAACGGTGGAACCACTCGGCGAGCGCGCGGTAGAGGATGTCCGAGACGAGCGTGCTCTTCCCCGAGCCCGAAACGCCGGTCACACAGGCGAGCGTGCGGAGCGGGAACTCGACATCGATGTTCCTGAGATTGTTCTCGCGTGCGCCGATGACCTTCAGGCGGGGGCCGTCCATCGGCCGTCGCTTCCTGGGAACGTCGATCCGCTTGCGCTCCGCAAGATAGTCGCCCGTGAGCGACTTCGCGTGGTTCGGCAGTTCTCCGGGCGGACAGCTGGCGACGACCTCGCCGCCGAGCCTGCCCGCTCCCGGGCCAAGGTCAACGACCCAGTCGGCGCTCCTGATGGTCTCCTCGTCGTGTTCGACGACGATGACCGTGTTGCCGATGTCACGCAGCGCGATCAGTGTCCGCAGGAGCTTGGCATTGTCGTGCTGGTGCAGTCCGATCGACGGCTCATCCAGGATGTAGAGCACGCCGACGAGGCGTGAGCCTATCTGTGTCGCGAGACGGATCCGCTGCGCCTCGCCGCCGGAGAGAGTCCCGGAGGAGCGGTCGAGCGTGAGGTAGTCGAGCCCGACATCCGAGAGGAATCCGAGCCGCTCTCCGATTTCCTTGAGGATCTCGTGCGCGATCTTCCTGTCGCGCGCTCCCAGCTTGAGTCCTTTGAAGAACGTGACACCCTGCTTGACGGACATCGCCGAGACATCGCTGATGGCGAGGGCGCCGACACGCACGGCGAGCGCCTCAGGCCTCAGCCGTGCGCCGCCGCAGGCGGGGCAGTTGTCGACCGTCATGAACCCTTCGATCCAGCGTTGGATGTTCTCCGACTTGGTTTCGCGATACCGACGTTCGAGATTCGGGATGGCGCCCTCGAAGCCGCCGACGTATTCCCAACGTCCCTTCTCGAACTGGATGTTGTACTCGATCTTCTCGTCGCCCGAGCCCTGAAGAAGCACCTCCAGCACGTGCGGATCCAGCTTCTCGAACGGGGTCATCAGATCGAACCCGTAGAACTCGCACAGCGCGTCGAGCTTGTGCCTCAGCCAGCCGGTCGCCAGGTCGGACCAGCACGTAACCGCCCCTTCGCGGAGCGACTTCGTGCGGTCGGGCACGATGAGATCGGGGTCCACCCGCATCTTCGTTCCCAGACCGCCGCACTCCGGACACGCCCCGTAGGGACTGTTGAACGAGAAGAGCCGCGGGGCGAGTTCACCGGGACCGACGCCGCAGTGCGGGCACGACGCGGCCTCCGAGAGCAGGAGCTCTTCCTTGCCGACGAGGACCTCCACGATCCCGTCGCTGAGTTCGAGCGCCGTCTCAAGTGAGTCGACGAGTCGCTGCCGAACCTTGTCCCGCAGGATCAGGCGGTCCACGATGACCGAGATGTCGTGCTTCTTCTTCCGGTTGAGCTTGCCGACGTCGCCTATCTCGGTCGTCTCGCCGTTGACGCGCACGCGGACGAACCCGCCCCGCTCAATGCGACGGAGCACGTCCCGATGCTCGCCCTTCTTGCCGCGCACCATCGGAGCGACGATCTCGACGCGCGCGCCGTCGTCGTGGCCGAGGATGATATCGGCCATGCTGTCGACGGTGAGCTGCGATATCTCGCGTCCACAGAGGTGGCAGTGTGGGACGCCGATTCGCGCGAAGAGGAGTCTCAGGTAGTCGTAGACCTCTGTGGCCGTGCCGACCGTCGATCGCGGATTGTGCGATGCGGTCCGCTGCTCGATAGAGATGGCTGGCGAGAGACCCTCGATCGACTCGACCTTGGGCTTCTGCATCTGCGAGAGAAACTGGCGCGCGTACGCGGAGAGCGACTCGACGTAGCGGCGCTGCCCCTCCGCGTAGATCGTGTCGAACGCAAGCGACGACTTCCCCGAACCGGAGAGCCCCGTGATGACGACGAGCGAATTGCGCGGTATCTCGAGATCGAAGCCCTTGAGGTTGTGCTCGCGAGCGCCCCTGACGACGAGGCGTCCGGGGTCTCCCGAAACCGTCCGGCAATTCGAGGAGCCGGCACTATCTCTTGACTGGCGGGATTTAGGCATGCTAAAGATTCTACTACGATTCAACACACTCAACAAGCCGCAAAGCCGGAGTAGACTCTCACATGACGACCAGAACGACTGTGCTCGCAGCGCTCCTCATCGTCGCGCTCGTCCTCCTCGCCCTCGCCGTACTCTGGCAGCCGACCGTGACCCAGACGTCCTCAGCGAGCGGGCTGAGGGTCATCGTGGTGGGCGTCGACGGACTCGACTGGTTCATCCTTCAGAAGTACGTCTCGGAAGGACGGATGCCCTTCCTCGGCCACCTGGCCGGGCGGAGCGTCCTTGGCAGCGTCGCCCCCGACCGACCGGTGCTCCCGTCGGTCGGCTGGACACAGCTGGGCAACGGCAGGTTCCTCTCGGAGGGCGCTCTCCGGGCACTCGATGAACTCAGGGGCCGCGCCGTGAACACGGGCGTTCCGGGTATCGCCCGGACGGTCGTCTCCTCGGGCGGGTCCTGCTTGACCATCGGGTGGCCGGGCAGCTGGCCTCTTGGAGAGTCCGGGAACGCGGGGACGGTCATCGCACCGTACGTGCCCGACGCGCCCGCTCACGAGACAGCGCTCGCTCCGATGCTCCTGAGAGGAGGAAGCTCACAGGGGCTCCCTCCGAGCGTCGCTGCGCGCGTTGACGAGGCGATCCGCACCGGCATGGACACGTGGCTCGCGGAGTTCGAGGAGGACATCCTCCCCGCCGGGACCGAGCCCGAAGGGTGGTCCGAGAACGTGCTCGCGGCCCGCTGGTCCTACGTCTCGGACCGGACCACGCTCGATCTGGCTGCCGGCATGCTCGCAGAGCTTGAGCCGGAGATCGCGCTGATCCAGCTGGGAGGCCTCGACGCCGTGAGCCACCGGTTCGTGGCGCCGGGGATGCCCGAGTTCTTCCCGGGACTCACTCCAGACGCCGCGGAACGCTACGCGGACGTGCTCCCCGCCTACCACGAGTTCATCGACTCGGCCATCCGCCGCATCCACGGGCTCGCCGATGAGCACACGGTATTCCTGGTCTGCTCCACCTACGGCACGCATCCGGCCCAGGGGGATATCCGTGTCGCCGGCTCGCACGAGCGCGGGGCTCCCGGCGTGTTCATGCTGAGCGGACCGAAGATCACGCCGGTCCCGGTTCCCATCGAGCTCTCCACCGTCGATGTGGCGCCGACCCTGCTTGCCCTGCTTGGACGCCCGATCCCCTCCGACCTCGACGGTCGCATCGTGACACAGGCCACACCCGCGGAATTCCTGCAGGCGTCACCTCCGAGCTACACCGACTCCTCGAACCGCGTGGTCGAGGTCTCCGCGTGCGCGACGGACGCCATGGAATCGCTCGCGGCACAGACCAGGCGCCTGATATCGGGAGACTGAGAACCGACGGGATACAGACGTTCCCACAACGGAGAGAGGCCCGGCCGCCGATGCGGTCGGGCCTCTCTCCGTGAAGGTCGCTTCCCTGGATGGGCCGGCGCGACCTGGATGGGCCGGCGCGACCTGGACTACCCCGCCGCGCTCCCTTTCAGGGTTCTCGTGAGCAGCGGGAGCACCTCGAACACGTCACCGACGATGCCGAACGTGGCGACCTTGAAGATCGGGGCATCGGGGTCCTTGTTGATGGCCACGATGACCTTCGCCGACTGCATGCCGGCGAGGTGCTGGACCGCGCCCGAGATTCCGCAGGCGACATAGAGCTTCGGCTGAACGGTCTTACCGGTCTGACCGACCTGGTGCGAGTACTGGATCCATCCGGCGTCGACGGCCGCGCGGGAGGCGCCGACCGCGCCGCCCATCGCCCCGGCGAGTTCCTCGATGAGATGGAAGTTCTCCGGTCCGCCGAGCCCTCGGCCGCCGGACACGATGACGTCGGCATCCGCGATGTTGACCGTCTGTGTGAGGTCCTTCACGAACTCGACGTAGTCGACGGTCGATGCGAGAAGGCCGGCGTCAACGGTCTCGTTGACGATCTCACCCGTGCGGGACGCGTCGGCGTCGAGCGCCGCCATGACCTTGTGCCGGACGGTCGCCATCTGCGGCCTGTGGTTCGGACAGATGATGGTCGCCATGATATTGCCGCCAAAGGCAGGACGCGTCTGAAGGAGCTGACGCCCTCCGTCCTCGATCGCCAGACCAGTGCAGTCGGCCGTCAGCCCTGTCTTCACCTGGACCGCGACCCGCGGGATGAGCGAGCGACCGAGCGTGGTCGCGCCGGTGAGCACGATCTCCGGCCTGTGGCGAATGACGAGCTCGGCGACGACATTCGCATACGGCTCGTCGAGAAAATGTTTGAGAGCCGGATCGTCGACGACGTGCACGCGGTCCGCGCCCCGACGCACGAGTTCCTGCGCCATCCCGGATACTCCGGAACCGAGGAGCACTGCCGAGAGTTCCGTCCCGAGTTCATCAGCGAGCTCGCGCCCCTTCCCCAGAAGCTCGAACGAAACGTCGTTGAGCTCGCCGTTGCGCTGCTCGGCGATGACCCACACGCCCCGGTAGTCGTCCAGCGACACGGCTTCCTGCCGCGCCTGCCTGAGAATGATCGCGCCGAACTTGCACGCATCGACACACGCTCCGCAGAGCGTGCAATTGTCGTTGATGACGGCGAGACCGTCCTTCATTTCGATGGCATCGTAGAGGCACGCGCTCTCGCAGAGCCCGCAACCCACGCATCGGTCTTGCACAACCTCGATACTGCTCACGCGATACTCTCCCAAATCGATGCCACGCTCCGGAGCCCGCCCGAAGCGGAACGCGGGGCGCGTCGCCTGTCTCTACTGCGCCTCGCCTCTGAGGATGGGCAGGAGTTCCTTGACGAGCCTCGGGACGGTCTCCCCCGTCTCGCCCTCGAACATGACTCCGCCCGACTTGAGTTCGGGCGCGAAGATCTTCATCACACGGGTCGGGGATCCGTCGAGACCGAGCTCGGCCGGGTCCACGTCGAGGTCGGAAGCGCCCCAGACCACGATCTCGGCCTTCTTCGCCTTCATCTTCCCCTTGAGTGAGGGAAGCCGCGGCTCGTTGATGTCCTTGACGACGGTGAAGAGCGCCGGCAGTGGGACGCGAAGCACGTCGTGGCCGTCCTCCATCATCCGCTCAACGGTGCACGTCGCGCCCTCGAGCGCTATGGCCTTGACGTATGCGACCTGGGGGATTCCAAGGAGCCGCGCAACGCCCGGACCGACCTGCGCCGTGTCACCATCGATGGCCTGCTTGCCGCAGAGAATCACGTCGACGTCCCCGAGCTTCCGGACACCGGCTGCCAGGGTGTACGACGTTGACCAGGTGTCGGATCCGGCGAACGCCCGATCGGACAGCAGGACGGCGTCGTCGATGCCGATCGACAGCGCTTCGCGGAGAGCCGTCTCCACCTGCGGAGGCCCCATCGACATCACCGTGACGGTCCCCTCGCCGGCGGCCTCGCGCATGCGGAGGCCCTCCTCGAGCGCGTACATGTCGAACGGGTTGATGATCGACGGGACACCCTCGCGGATGAGCGTGTTCGTCTCGCGGTCGATGCGGACCTCTGTCGTGTCCGGCACCTGCTTCATGAGAACGACGATCCTCATGGCATCCCCTACTCGCCGCGCTTCTCCTTCGCGGCGCTCTCCTTGATGACCTGCGAGGCGATGACGCTCCGCTGGATCTGGTTGGTCCCCTCGTAGATCTGCGTGATCTTCGCGTCGCGCATCATCTTCTCGACCGGGTACTCCTTCATGTAGCCGTACCCGCCAAGCACCTGGACGGCGTCGGTTGTGACCGACATCGCGACGTCGGATGCGAAGAGCTTCGCCATCGCGGAGATCTTCGCAATGTTCTTCTCGCCGGAATCGACGATGCGCGCCGCGTGATGCACGAGGGCCCGCGCCGCCTCGACCTGAGTCGCCATGTCGGCGAGCATGAACTGCAACCCCTGGAACGACGCGACCGGCTGTCCGAACTGCTCGCGGTGTCTGGCGTACTTGACGGCCTCGTCGAGCGCACCCTGGGCGATGCCGACGGCCTGCGCCGCCACACCGGGCCGGGAGTGGTCGAACGTCTTCATCGCCACCATGAAGCCCATGCCCTCTCGTCCGAGCAGGTTCTCCTTCGGGATCCGGCAGTCCTGAAAGATGAGTTCGCGCGTCGCCGACGCCCGGATGCCCATCTTGTTCTCCTTCTTGCCGAACGTGAAGCCGGGCGTGCCCTTCTCGACGATGAACGCGCTGATGCCCCTGATGCCGACGCCCTTCTTCGTGCGCGCGACGACGGTGTATGTCTCCGCCTCGCCGCCGTTCGTGATCCACTGCTTCGTCCCGTTGAGGACGTACTCGTCGCCGTCATGGGTGGCCGTGGTCTCCAGAGCACCCGCGTCGCTGCCCGCGTTCGCTTCGGTCAGCGCGAAGGCCCCGAGCTTCTCACCGGCCGCGATCGGCGGGAGATACTTCTTCTTCTGCTCTTCGCTGCCGAACAGGAGAATCGGATACGTGCCGAGCGCCGTGGCGGCGAACGCCAGCGAGATACCGCCGCAGACGCGCGAAAGCTCCTCGGTAGCCACGCACATTTCCATCGCGCCGCCGCCGAACCCACCATACTCCTCGGGGATGTAAACGCCGCAGATATCCGACTCCGCAAAGACCTTCACGATCTGCCAGGGAAACTCACCGCTCTCGTCAAGTTCCTCGCGGACCGGCAGGATCTTCTCGCGCGCGATCTGCGCGCACAGGTCCTTCAGCATCAGTTGCTCTTCAGTGAGGAAATAGTTCATGCAGAACTCTCCTTCTTGCGACGCCGACCGCCTCTCCGGCCCCGTCGAGACGAGGACGAACGACGCGGCCGCTTCTTCTTGCCGTTGTCGAGGAGGCCGAGCTTCGAAAGCGCGTTGCGCGCCGCCATCTGCTCCGCTTCCTTCTTGTTCTTGCCCTCACCTCGTCCGAGCGCCCGACCATCGATCTTGAGTTCCACGAAGAACTTGCGCTCGTGTTCAGGTCCGGTCGCGGAGACGACGCGATATCTCGGTCGCGCGCCCAGCTTCTTCTGGGCGTGCTCCTGAACGACACTCTTGTAGTTCTTGTACTCCTCGATGTTGAGAAGCTTCTCCATGTCGGCGAGGATGTGATCCTCGATGAAGCCTCGAGCGGCATCCAGCCCTGAATCGAGGTAGATGGCCGCGATAACGGCCTCGAACGCATCGGCGAGGATCGACGAGCGGTTCCCCCCGCCGGAAAGCCTCTCATTGTCGGACAGGTGGATGTACTTCCCGAGTTCGATCTCCTCAGCGCGCCTCGAGAGAACGGTCTCGCTGACGAGAAGCGACTTGATCTTCGTCAGCCGCCCCTCCTGACGCGTCGCGAACTTCTCGTAGAGCGCCTCGTTCACGACGAGGCCGAGCACGGAGTCCCCGAGGAATTCCATGCGTTCGTTCGACTCCCCGCGTCCCATGTCCTGCTCGTGCACATACGACCTGTGACTCAGTGCCTGGTCGAGAAGACTGAGATCACGGATCCGAATGCCGAGTTCCCGGCAGAGCCTTCTGAGTTCGCTGGCTCGCGAAGGATCGACTCCGGAGTCCTGATTCACGAGAGCGCGTAGGCGCTCCGTGAGACTGTATCGTTTTCTCATCCGCTGTTGTCCCGGCTAACTCTCGAACCTGGAGACGACGAGCGCACAGTTGTGGCCGCCGAAACCGAACGAGTTGCTGAGGACGTTCTTCACGTCCGCCTCGCGAGGTTCGTTGGGAACATAGTCGAGATCGCACTCCGGATCCGGATTCTCGTAGTTGATCGTGGGTGGTATGACCGAACGCCCGATAACCAGCACGCCTATGACGAACTCGACGCCGCCCGCCGCACCGAGAAGATGCCCCGTCATCGACTTCGTCGATGAGATGGCAAGTTTCCTGGCGTGCGATCCGAACACGGCCTTGATCGCCGCCGTCTCAAGCTTGTCGTTCAGCGGCGTCGACGTGCCGTGGGCGTTGATGTACTGCACGTCATCGGCTGCGAGTCCGGCGTCCGCAACAGCGGTCGCCATCGCCGACGCCATCCCGGCGCCGTCCGGCGCGGGCGCGGTCATGTGAAACGCATCCCCAGTCGCTCCGTAGCCCTTGAGCTCCGCATAGATCGTGGCACCGCGCTTCTTCGCGTGCTCGAATTCCTCGACCACAACGATGCCGGCGCCCTCGCCCAGGACGAAGCCATCTCGTTCGGCGTCGAACGGGCGTGATGCCCGCTCGGGCTCGTCGTTCCTCGACGAGATCGCTCGCATCGCGGCGAAACCGCTCACTGACAATGGGCTGATCGCCGCCTCGGTGCCACCGGTCACGATCGCGTCGGCGTCCCCGTGCTGGATCGCACGAAAAGCCGTGCCGATCGCGTGCGCGCCTGACGAGCAGGCGGACACCGTTGCGAAGTTGGGGCCCTTGAGTCCCAGCATGATAGACACCACACCCGACGACATATCAGGAATGAGCATCGGGATGAAGAACGGGCTGATCCTGCGCGGCCCCTTCTCCATGAGCACGGTGTGCTGAGCCTCGAGCGTCTGGATGCCTCCCACCCCGGAGCCTATGATCGCTCCGACCCGGCGAGCATCAAAGCCGGAATCGGCGAGCCCGGAGTCCTTCCAGGCCGTCAGAGCCGCGGCCACGCCGTAGTGCACGCTCGGGTCCATCTTCCGAGACTCGCGTTTGTCGATCCATTCGTCCACGTCGAACCCATTGAGTTCGCACGCAATGCGAACAGGGAGGCTCGAGGCGTCAAACTGCGCGATCGTGCCGGCGCCGCTCTTCCCGGCCAAAAGCGCGCTCCACGTCGACTCAACGTCCAGTCCGAGCGGAGTGACGGCGCCAATGCCGGTGACCACTACTCTTCTCGACATGCTTCCCATCCAGTTCCTTCTTCCTCGCTGTCTGTTTCGTCGAACATTCTCCGCTCGCGGGGACGCCCGGACCGGTCCGGTCCTGACTCACCTTCGTCCCGAGCACACCCGCAAGACAGAACGCCGCGGCTCCGCCCGAGAGCGAAACCGCGGCGTTGACTCGCAGTTCCGCTCTACGCGCTCACCTTCTTCTCAAGGTAGGCAACGATGTCGGCGACCGTCTTGAGACCCTCGGCCTCATCCGTGTCGTCAGCGGTGATACCGAATTCGTCCTCGAGCGAGAACAGAATGTCGGCCTGCTCGAGCGAATCGGCGCCGAGGTCCTCGACGATCATGGCCTCCATCGTGACCTGTTCAGCGTCGATCTGCAGCTTCTCAGCAATGACCTGCTTGACCTTTCCAGCAACGTCTGCCATGCCCTGCTCCCTTCGTGATCTTCATCTGCTTCCGGCCGGCATGCCTACCAGGCCATGCCACCGTCCACGTTGACCGTCTGAGCGGTGATGTAGTCTGCATCATCCGATGCCAGAAATGCAACCAGATTTGCCACGTCCTCCGGCGTCCCGAGCCGCTTGAGAAGGATCTTGTCCGCGAGGCCCTCGATGACCTTGTCGGACAGCCGTTCGGTCATTGGAGTCTGGATGAACCCCGGCGCAACTGCGTTGGCCGTGATGTTCCGCGACGCGAACTCCCGCGCCGTGGTCTTCGTCAGCGCGACGAGACCGGCCTTCGAGGCGGCGTAGTTCGCCTGTCCGACGTTTCCCATCTGCCCGATCACTGACGCGATATTGATGATGCGCCCCCATCGGGCTGACATCATCGGACGCACGGCGGCGCGGGTGCAGTTGAAGGCGCCCTTGAGGTTGACCTTGAGCACAAGGTCCCAGTCATCGGGTGACATGCGGATCAACAGGTTGTCGCGCGTGATGCCGGCATTATTGACGAGGATGTCGATGCCGCCAAGCGCCTCCGCGACCGCCTTCATCGTCGCAGCAACCGCTTCCGCATCCCCCACGTCGAGCGCGAAGGCCGCGCCGCTGCCGCCGGCCGCCTCGATCTCCGAAATCACTCTGCGGGCCGCCTCAAGGTCGATATCCACAACGCCGACAGCGGCGCCCTCTCCCGCCAGCTTGAGCGCGATGACCCGGCCGATACCCGACCCTCCGCCTGTTATGACCGCCTTGCGATTCGTGAATCTCACGTGTGGACCTCCTCTAGGACATCAGTTTGGCGATGTCCTCGAGCTTTCCACCGCCCGCGGTCGGGACCGCCGGGGCGATCTTCCGCATCAGGCCGCGGAGAACGTTCCCCGGACCGACCTCGATGGCCTGGACGGCGCCCAGGTCCGCCAGCGTCATCATGCTCGTGACCCAGCGAACGGGGCTGACGACCTGTTCGACAAGTCGGGCACGGATCTCGTCGGGATCGTCGACGGCGCAGCCGGTCACATTGGCGATGAAGATCGCCTGGGGCTTCGCGAAGACGATGCGACCGAGGAACGACTCCATGCCGACTCTGGCATCCTCAAGAAGCTCGCTGTGAAAGGCACCGCTCACCTTGAGCTCGATAGCGCGCTGCGCCCCACGTGCGGTCGCAAGCGCCATCGCGGACCGGACGGCCTCCACCTCACCGGATATGACGATCTGCGTCGGCGAATTGTAGTTGGCGGCCTGGACGATTCCCGTGGTCCGAGCCTCCTCGACGACCGCATCCAACGTCGCGGCGTCGAGCCCAATGATGGCGGCCATCGCCCCGGGCACGGCAAGACCAGCCTCGTACATCAGGCGGCCTCGTTCACGCACGGCGCGCACTCCGTCTTCGAGCGTAAGGCTTCGCGCCGCGACGAGCGCCGTGTACTCACCGAGACTGTGCCCCGCCACGGCCCACGGCTCAAGACCTCTCTCGAGAAGAACCGTGTGCGCGGCGATGCCCGCCGTCAGAAGCGCCGGCTGCGTGTTGATGGTCTTGGCGAGCTCCTCGTCCGGCCCCTTGAAGGTGAGCTCAGCGAGGTCCACGTCGATGGCGTCTGACGCGCGTTCGTAGACCTCGCGGACGGCCGGCGAACTCTCGAAGAGATCGACAGCCATGCCAACGGCCTGCGAACCCTGCCCGGGAAACAGAAACGCAATACGATTCATGTGTGTCAGCTACTCCCGTGCTGCGGAGTGCGCAGCACTCCGCCTAGCGGTCGCATCAGCGACAGCCGCTACCAGCGCATGAGGGTCGAACCCCACGTGAACCCTGCGCCGAAGGCGACGGCTCCCGCGAGCATGCCCTCCTTGAGACTGCCGTCCTCGAGCGCCTCGTACATGGCCAGAGGGATCGACGCGGCCGAGGTGTTTCCGTATTTGTGAATGTTGACGTAGACCTTGTCCATCGGCAGGCCCGCACGCTCGGCCACGGATGTGATGATGCGGATGTTCGCCTGATGCGGAAAGAGGATGTCGAGATCATCGCCGGTCAGCCCCTGCTGATCGAGCACCTTCATGACGGAGTCGCTCATGGCACGCACGGCGTTAACGTAGACCTTGTTGCCGATCATGCGGATGCTGTGGTCACGAGCATCGACCGTCGCGTACGACGCCGGGGTCTTCGAACCGCCGGCCGGACACGTGAGAAGCCCGGCGAGCTTCCCGTCGCTCTGAATGTAGTGGTCGACAAGACCGCGCCCGGGCTCGCACGCCTGGAAGACCGCGGCGCCCGCTCCATCCCCGAAGAGGACGCACGTCGACCGATCGGTCATGTCGGTGAATCGCGTCAGGCTCTCGGCGCCGATGACCAGCGCCGTGTCGACCGTGCCCTGGCGAACAAACTGCGACGCGATGACGGTCCCGTAGATGAACCCCGAGCAGCCGGCGCTGATATCGAACGCGAACGCGTTGCTCGCGCCGATCTTGTACTGGGTCAGACACGCCGTCGACGGAAAGAGCATATCGGGCGTCGCCGTGGCGACGAGGATCATCTGAACATCCTCGGGCGCAACGCCGGCCCGCTCGAGCGCTTCCGTCGCCGCCCTGGACGCCATATCGGAGGTCGCTTCGTCCCCCTCGATGTAGTGCCGTTCCTTCATGCCCGTCATCTGAACGATCCATTCATCGGTCGTATCGACGAGCTTTTCGAAATCCGCGTTCGTCATCACCTTGGGAGGAACGTACATCCCGAGGCTCGTGATGCGCGCGTTTCGCTCATTCGCTGCCATCGCTGATCGCCACCTCTCTCAACTGCTCGACGATAGTGCCGCCGAGGTTCTTCTCTACGAATCGCGCCGCCATCAGCACGGCGTTCTTGATCGCCTTGCCGGAGGAACCACCGTGGGCGATGATGACCACGCCGTTCACACCGAGAAGCGGCGCGCCCCCGTACTCCTCGTAGTCGAATTGCTTGCGTATCCCGTCCATGTCTATCTTCTTCGCATCGCTGCCGGTGAAGAAGCGAGGCAGAACATAGAGAACGCTCTCTATGACCTTGAGCATGACGTTGCCGACGAACCCGTCGCAGACGACAACGTCGGCGGCGCCCGTCATCAGGTCGCGGCCCTCGACATTGCCGATGAAGTTGAGCGGGCTGCCGTCGATCAGCTTGTATGCAGCCTGCGTGACCTCGTTGCCCTTCGATGGCTCCTCACCGACGTTCATCAGCGCGACGCGCGGGCGTTCGCGTTCGAGCACATCCTGCACGTACGCGCTGCCCATCACCGCGAACTCGAGCAAGTCGGACGGCCGGCAATCGACGCTCGCGCCCACGTCGAGAACGACGGCCGGCTCACCGAGCGCCGGGAAGAAACTCGCGATCGCGGGACGCCGAACGTTCGGGAGCATCCCGAGTCCGAGCAGGCTGGACGCGACGACAGCGCCGGTGTTGCCGGCGCTGACGAGACCGTCGACGGCGCCGGACTTGTGAAGCCCGGCCGCGACGACAATAGAAGACCCCCGCTTGCGCCTGACGGCATCGGCGGGGGATTCATGCATCGTGATGATCTCGTCCGCGTGCACGATGCTCACCGGCAGCCCCCCGACCCCCTGTCGGGCGAGCTCCGCCTCGAGCACATCGGTCTGGCCGACGAGCACGACCTCAAGAGACCCCGCCGCTCCACGCACGGCCGTGATCGCACCCTCGACCTCCGCGCCCGGAGCGTTCTCTCCACCCATCGCGTCGACGGCGATCCGCACGGGGCGACCGGCCTTCGCGCAGCCTTCCGTGGAGGTGGTTCCGGAACTCAGAGACACCCTACTCGCTCTCCTTGACCTCGGGGAGAATCTCGCGACCGTTATAGGTTCCGCAGTGCGGACACATGCGATGCGGCAGCTTGGACTCGCCGCACGACGAACACGTCGACACCGCCGGCGCAGACACCTTCTTGTGCGTCCGGCGCTTCTTGCCTCGTGTTTTGGAACTGCGCCTCTTTGGGACTGCCATGCTTCCTCCATGAACTCAAGTGGTGTAGTACGAATTTGCCGATAGCGCCGGCAGGGATCCCTGGAGGAACCCCTGCCGCACACCGAGCCCTTCTATCCTAGAGAGACAGGGGAACCAAGTCAAGCTGAAACTCCCACGCGGCGCACCACGTGGTCGGACAACCCCTGCTCCTCAGCCATTCTGGAGAAACGAGCCTCTATGGCGTCGGTCCACCGCGGATCGAACAGGGTCTCCCCGCCTCTGCAGTCGGGCGGGGCGAGCGCGGCATCGCCGCCCATGGGACGCCCCTCGGAGCGACCCGGGACGCTCCAAATCGAGCCGTCCGGTCGCTCGGGCATCCCGAGGTTCGCGAGCGGGGCACGGAGGGCCGCGTAGGCCTTATCCGCCGTGCCCGGGACCTCGACGCCGGCACGCGCCGCCAGTGTCGCCAGGATCTCCAATGTCGCGCGTCCGGCCGACACGGCGTGCACCGCCGCAACCGGCTGAACGCGGTGTTCGCTGTTCGTGTAGCTTCCACCGGCACCGGTCGGCGGGGCCATCGGGATCACGATGTCCGCGATCGCCGCCGTCGCCGTCTCGACGCTGTCCATGACGACCAGATGCTCGAGCCTCCCGAGCGCCGCCTTGACCCTCTCCGGGTCGGCGGCACCACCCACGGGATCCTCGCCGACGATGAGCGCCGATGTGACCCTCCCCGCCTCGACAGCCGCCCAGAGGTCTCCCGAGTCACTGCCGCAGCACGACGGCCCGCAGAGACCGCCCGCGGGCTCGAACCCGAGGTCGGACAGACCCTGACCGTTCGCGCGCACCCTCAGGAAGAGGATGCCGGACCCGTCACCTCCGCTGCTGCCCGCCAGAGTCGCCAGGACAACGGTCAGATGGGCGTCACCGCACGCGGTCGCGGGCGCAAATGCCGCTGCGTTCGCGATGGTCACAGCGCGCTCCGCGCCGCAGAACAGCGTCGCGGCGCGCTTCAGGCCATCGACGGCCATGCCAGCCTTCGACGCAAGAGCGTCCGGCGTGATCCCATCGATCGATGTCTTAAGTCCCGCCAGGCCGGAGACGCTGAATCCCAGCGACGCAGGGTCGATCGACCCCTCGGCCAGGCCGTGGTTGATCATCGCGGAGAGAACTGAGCCGATCTGGTCGCGTCCGGCGGGGATCCACACATCGGCCAGCGACGCCAGACGAGTCTCGCGCTCCGCGATCACAACGAGGGCAGCGCCTCGCCGGACCGCCTTCCGGACGGATATCGCGGCTACCGTCTGCTCCTCCGCGATGTCCGAGTCGATGACGAGCACGACATCCGCGTTCCGAACGTCCTCGTACGTGGCGGTCGAAGAGGCGTGTCCGAGCACGCGTGAGAGCGCACCGAAGACGGCCCCCTCGCCGGCGAGCCCGAACGAACCGGTCGCCCCCGCCGACGCACCGGCAAGCGACATCAGCGCGTACGCCTCCTCGTTCGTCATCCTCGGTGAACCGAAGAAGGCGCCTCCCGCGAGCCCCTCCGACGCGGCGTCGAGCGCACGATCCCACGATGACTCGCTCCCCTTGACGCGCGGCGCCGTGATCCTCTCGCCGAGCGCCCCACGGAATCCGAACCGTCCGCGGACACAGAGGTTGCCCTCGTTCACACCGACTCCCGAAGCGGGAGCGATGGAAACAAGGTCTCCCGCCACCGTGCAGAGATCGACAGAGCACCCCGTGCCGCAGAAGCCGCATGTTGACACCGTCGACACGAGATCCCACGGACCCGGCTTGACGGCCACGGGCTTCGCAGTGAGCGCGCCGGTCGGGCACGACTCGACACACTGGCCGCAGGACTCACAGTCGGTCTGCGCCAGCGGCTCGCACAGCGCGGGCTTCATCTGAGCGACGAAACCGCGCCGGTAGAACCCGAGCGCCGATGCGCCCTGAACATCCTGACAGATGCGGATACACCGGCCGCACATGATGCACTTCTCCGGCTCGATGCGGATGAACGGATGGCGCTCGTCCGGCGGGTCCGAAACGACCTCGCCGCTGAAACGCCCAAGTGTGACACCGTACTCGGCCGCGTAATCCCGAAGCTGACAGCTGAACCCCTCGGCACAACCGCACTCGAGACAGCGCTTCGTCTCTTCGAGCGCCTGCTCCTCGGTGAGCCCCAGTTCGACCTCATCCAGGGTCTTGATGCGCTCGGCGACCGGAAGCTCCGGCATCTCCTGGCGCTCCTGGCGGACGACATCCGCGAGTTCCTCCGCGGGGAAACTGTCCCAGCGTTCCTCCTGAATGTTGAAGTACGGCGGGACGGCGTCGACCGCCTCGCCGCGGAACATGCGAATGATGGCCGCGGCCGCGCGTCCACCGGCCGCGATGGCCTCGATGGCCGTGGCGGCGCCGTTGACCACATCGCCTCCGGCGAAGACGCCGGGAACCGCGGTCAGCCCGGACCTCTCGTCGGCGATGATCGTGCCCCAGTGCGTCAATCCGAGCTTCGCCTCGAGCGAGTCGGGATCCTTCTCCGCCGTCTTCTGGATGCAGTCGAGATTCGGAAGCTGGCCGATGGCCGCGATGACGTTGTCGACATCTATGACCGACTCGGAACCCTCGACGGGGACCGGACGACGACGGCCGCTCTCGTCGGGCTCACCGAGCTCCATGCGGATGAATTCGAGACGCTCACACCTGCCGTCGCCTTCGATCTTCGTCGGCGCGGCGAGGAAGTGCATCTCGACCCCCTCCTCCTCCGCCGCGTCGACCTCGACATCCCACGCCGGCATCTCCTTGCGGGAGCGCCGGTAGACGATGGTCACCTTCTCGGCGCCGAGCCTCAGGCTCGTCCGTGCGGCATCGACCGCGGTGTTGCCGCCGCCGATGATGGCGACGTGCCTGCCGACCGCGGGCGGATCGTTGAGGCCCATCTTCCCGAGGAAGTCCGTGCCCGCCCAGACGCCGTCAAGCTCCTCGCCCGGACAGCGCATCTTGCGGCTCGCCATCGCGCCGAGCCCCAGGAAGACCGCCTCGTAGCCCTGATCGAACAGGTCACTGAGCGTGAAATCGCATCCCAGCCTTTGCCCGTACTTCACGTCGACACCGAGCCCCGTGATCAGACCGATCTCGTCGTCGAGCGTGCGCTTCGGCAGCCGGTACTCTGGAATGCCGTAGCGGAGCATGCCGCCCGGATCGGGAAGCGCCTCGAAGATCGTCACGGCGTGTCCGGCCTGCGCCAGGTAGTACGCGGCGGTCAGGCTCGCTGGACCGGCGCCTACGGCGGCGACCTTGTGACCGCTGGGAGGTGCGACCGGCGGCGAGTAGGGATCCGGGTGTGAGATGTCCCAGTCGGCGGCGAACCGCTTCAGGTAATCAATGCAGACCGGTCCGTCGACCGCGTTCCGCCGGCACTCCCCCTCGCACGGGCGCGTGCAGACGCGGCCGATGGAGAGCGGGAACGGATTGACCTGCTTGACCAGCTTCGTCGCGTCGCGGTATCTCCCCTGAGCGATGAGAGCGATGTACCCCTGGACGTCAACGCTCGCTGGGCACGCCTCCTTGCACGGGGCAACGCAATCGCCGCGGTGATTCGAGAGCAGGAGCTCGAGCGCCATCCGTCTGACGGCGCGAACGTCCTCGGTGTCCGTCCAGACCTTCATCCCCTCGGCAACCTTCGTGCCGCAGGACGGGACGTACCGTTTCATGCCCTCGAGCTTGACGGCGCAGATCCAGCAGGATGCAAACGGCTCGAGTTGCTCGTCGTGGCAGAGCGTCGGGATCCGGATGCCGTTCGCGCTCGCCGCCTCGAGGATGGTCATCCCCGACTCGACCTGCACATCGGTGCCGTTCAGTGTCATGTTTACGAGTGCCACGTTTGAACTCTCCTGGAAGCCGGTTCCCGCGGGGTCCGTGGCACGGACCCCGTCGACGAAGCTAGCGGACCGTCACGGCGTCGAACTTGCATGCCTGTCTGCAGGCGTCGCACTTGGTGCAGAGGTCGTGGTCGATCGTGTGTGTCTTCTTGCGCTCGCCGGTGATCGCGCCGACCGGACACTTCTTCGCGCAAACGGTGCACCCGATGCATTTGTCGGGATCGATCTCGTAGGTGATCAGCGCCTTGCACGACAGCGCGGGGCATCGCTTCTCGTTGATGTGTGCCTCGTACTCATCCCGGAAGTACTTGATGGTCGTCAGGACCGGATTCGGGGCCGACTGTCCGAGACCGCAGAGCGACGAGCTGATGATCTTCTCTCCGAGTTCGACGAGGAGCTCGATGTCGCCCTCGCGCCCCTCGCCCGATGTGATGCGTTCGAGGATCTCGAGCATCCGCTTCGTCCCGACGCGACAGAATGTGCACTTCCCGCAGCTCTCGTCCTGCGTGAAGTTCAGGAAGAACCGGGCGATATCGACCATGCACGTCGAGTCGTCCATGACGACCATGCCGCCCGACCCCATGATGGCGCCCGTCTTCGTGATCGACTCGTAGTCGATAGGAATGTCCATGAACTCGGTCGGCACGCATCCGCCCGACGGACCGCCGAGCTGAACGGCCTTGAACGAACGCCCCTCGGGGACGCCCCCGCCGACCTCTTCGATGACCTGCCGGATCGTCAGCCCCATCGGGACCTCGACGAGTCCGCCGCGCGTGATCTTCCCCGCGAGCGCGAAGACCTTGGTTCCCTTGCTCGTCTCGGTGCCGTACGCGGCGTAGGCGGCCGCACCGTTGGCGATGATCCACGGGATGTTCGCGTAGGTCTCGACGTTGTTGTTGTTCGTCGGCTTGCCCCAGAGACCCTTGACCGCCGGATACGGGGGACGGAGCCGCGGCATGCCGCGCTGCCCCTCGATGGACGCGATGAGCGCCGTCTCCTCGCCGCAGACGAATGCCCCGGCGCCCTCCTTGATGTGCACGTTGAAGGAGAAGCCGGAGTCGAGGATGTTCTCGCCGACATAGCCGCGTTCGGTCGCGTCCTCGATGGCGATCCTCAGACGCTTGATCGCGAGCGGG
Organism: uncultured bacterium; assembly: GCA_964516845.1. Classification (GTDB taxonomy): domain Bacteria; phylum Joyebacterota; class Joyebacteria; order Joyebacterales; family Joyebacteraceae; genus JAPEKQ01. The sequence continues at coordinate 61,567 of CAZEXP010000005.1, read as the reverse complement.
TACTCGGCGCGGACGTAGAAGTAGCCTTCCTGCGCGCCGATGGTGTACGCCGCGATCACGAGTCCCTCGAGGACCGCGTGCGGATCACCCTCGAGTATGCTCCGGTCCATGAAAGCGCCCGGATCGCCTTCGTCGGCGTTGACGATGACGTACTTCTCGTCGCCCTGCGCCTTCTTGGCGAGACCCCACTTGATCCCGGTCGGGAAGCCCGCGCCTCCGCGGCCGCGGAGGCCGGAAGCCTTGATCTCCTCAATGACGCCGTCCGGTGACATCTCCTTGATGACCTTCGTGAGCGCCGCGTAGCCGCCGACCTCGATGTACTCGTCGATCGACTCCGGATCGATGACGCCGGCGTTGCGAAGAACGAGGCGGACCTGCTGCGAGTAGTACGACTCGTCGGGAAGCTCTCTGTCATCCGCGCGCACCAGCCACTCGTCGATCGGCTTCCCGCCGACGACGTGCTCCTCCACGACCCGTCCCACCTGGTCCGCGGTGATCCCTCCGTACGTGTACTTCGCGCCCCCACGGGTCACGATGTCGACGATCGGCTCCCGGTAGCACATGCCGACACATCCGGTGCGCCGGAGGCGGGCGTCCACACCCTTCTCCTCGAACTCCCGCTGGAACGCGCTGAAGACGTCGGCCGCCCCCGCGGCAATGCCGCAGCTCGAGAGCCCGACGGTGACCTCAACGGTCGCGCCTGTCTTCGCCATCATCTCTCTCCGGGTGAATCGTATGTGTCGCTTCACGCCGCGCCCCCGGGAGCACTCCCGGGGCGTGCAACGCTTCTCAGTCGCCGTACTCCCTGACGATCTTGCGCGCCTCGTCCGGCGTCAGCCGGCCGTAGGTCTTGCCCTCGACCATGATAACAGGCGCGAGACTGCAGCATCCGAGGCAGGCGACCGATTCCACCGTGAACTTCCCGTCCTCGGTCGTCGCGCCATCGGCCACACCGAGTTCATCACAGATCGCGTCCGTGATGGTGCCCGCTCCCTGTACGTGGCACGCGGTCCCGTGGCAGACCTTGACGATGTACCGGCCGACGGGTTCCATCCGAAACTGCGCGTAGAAGCTGGCGACACCGAAGATCTGAGCCGGCGGGACACCGAGCCGCTCACCGATGCGCTTCATGACCTCGGGCGGCAGGTATCCGATGCGCTCCTGAACCTTCTGAAGTACGGGGATGACGCTCCCGCGTCGGCCCACATACTCCGCGGCGACCTCGTCCGCCGCCTCGAGGAATCCGGCCATCGCCCCGTCCTGAACCACCGTGTTCTCCATTGTCCCTCCGCGCTCTCCCCCGGGGGGAGCTACGCTACTATCGTCCTCGGGCAATCGCCGAAGTGGATCGCAGACTCGTGTGTGACACGCTCGGGCGAGTCCGAAGCGTGCACCGCGTTCTGCGTAAGGCTCCTGCCGTATGTCGCTCTGATCGTCCCGGGCTCCGCCTTCTCCGGATCGGTCGCGCCGACGAACGCGCGGAGCGCCGGCACCGCATCCGGCGCCTCGAGCAGCACGCCGACCGTCATGCCGGAGGTCACGAACTCGAGGAGCGTGTCGAAGAACGGCTTGCCCACGTGGACATCATAGAAGATGTGCGCCTCGTCGCTGGTGAGCCCGCGGGACGCAAGTCCGATGATGCGAAATCCACCCTTCTCGAGTTCTGCGAGGATCGGACCTGTCAGCCCTTCACGCACGGCGCGCGGCTTGACCATCAGGAACGTTCTGTCCGTCAATTGGCTTTCTCCCTTGCCTTCACTGCTGCCTCGCGCCCGACGTCCAGCGCCTTCTGGTTGAGTTCCTCGGTGCCCTCCGGCACGCGGGCCATGACCGCCTTCGACAGGCTCTCCCACTCGACGACGCCCGTCAGTTCGACAATCGCTCCCAGCGCGACAACGTTCGCGAACAGCATCCTGCCGCAGTGCTCGACCGCAAGCATCGTGAACGGGATATGGATGGCTCCGTCGCGACTGACCGTCTCAACGAGATAGGAGTCGACGATCATCAGTCCGCCGTCCTTGAGAGAGTCGGCATACTCGTCGGCCGCCACCTGCGTCATCGCCAGGAGAACGTCGACCTTCGTCGCTTTCGGGTAGTCGATCTCCTCGGTCGAGATCACAACATCGGTCTTGCTCTTGCCGCCGCGAGCCTCCGGTCCGTAGCTCTGCGTCTGCACCGTGTTCTTGCCATCGTAGACGGACGACGCCTCCGCCAGGAGCTTCCCGGCCAACATCAGCCCCTGACCACCGGACCCCGAGAGGCGAACCTCGAACCTTCCCCCACTCTTCGTCACGTGTGCACCCTCGCTGCTGAGCCGCCCCGGCCCACGGGCCCTGAGGCGGCCGCTTCGCCGACAGACGCTAGCCGACTGCCTTCAGTCGGTCTCCCAGTCGCTCGTACCGCTCGACGGTCTCCCGCAGATGTGCCGCTGCGCTCGCCGAGTCGCTCGTCAACCGCTCCGCGAGTTCATCGTACACCTGGATGAACTCGGGCATGTAATTCTCCACGAACACACCGCGTGTGAACTTGCCCTCGAGTTCCTCCGGCGACATCCCCTCGGCCTGCCTGAGCGTCACCGAGCTGTTCTTCATCCACCGGAACATGTCCACCGGCGACTTGTAGTTGTTCAGCCTTCCGTAGCTCGTATAGCAGTTGCTCATTACCTCGACGACCGAGAACCCGCGATGCCTGATCGCCTGCTCGATGAGCTTGTCAAGCTCACGGACGTGATAGACGGATGTCCGGGCCACGAACGATGCGCCCGCGCCGGCAGCCAGCCTTGATGCGTCGAACTCATGCTCCACGTTGCCGTACGGCGCTGTCGTGCCGCGCTTGCCGTGCGGCGTCGTCGGGGAGTACTGCCCCCCGGTCATGCCGTAGATGCAGTTGTTCGCGACGATCGCGGTGATATCGATATTGCGACGGCACGCATGAATGAAATGGTTGCCGCCGATCGCCAGCGCGTCGCCGTCTCCCATCACCGTGATAACGGTGAGCTTCGGGTTGGCAAGCTTCACGCCCGTCGCGAACGCGAGCGCCCGCCCGTGTGTCGTGTGCAGTGTGTTCGAATCAACATAGGTCGGCATGCGACCGGTGCACCCGATGCCGGACACGGTCGCGATGTCGTTCTTCGGGATCTCCATCTTCGAGATCACCCGTAGAAAACTGCTCATGATGACGCCGAGGCCGCAGCCCCCGCACCAGACCGTCGGCAGCTTCTTGTGCGGCTTGAGATACGTCCGCGCTGTCTCTATCGCCTGGCTCATGCGCTCAGTTCCTCCGTGACAAAGTCGGTTATCTGATCGGGCGTGAACAGCCTGCCGTCGACGCGACCGAGATGCCTGACCGGCGTCCTGCCACAGATGGCCCGCTCGACCTCGAGCACGAGCTGTCCCATGTTCATTTCGGGAACGACGATGCCCCGAAGCTGCGGGGCGAGCTCGCCCAGTCGCTTGCTCGAGAACGGCCAGATGGTCTTCACCCTGAGAAGCCCCGCCTTCACACCCTGCTCCCGGAGCTCCCGCACGGACGCTTTCGCGACGCGCGCGGTCGATCCGTATGCGAAAAGGAGGACGTCGCAGTCGTCCGTCATGAACTCATCGTTCATGGCGAGTTCGTCGGCGCGCGACTCGATCTTGTCGACGATCCAGTGGATCTTCCGATCGACCTCGGAGGGCACCATCGTCGGGAACCCGTGCGGGTCGTGCGTCAGACCCGTGACGTGGAAGCGGTGCGGGCCGCCGAAGCGCCCCAGCGGCGCTACCTCGTCCCCCTCGCACGCGGCCGGGCAGTAGTCGGCCAGGTCCGGGTCCGGCGTTCTGCGGCTCTCGCAGTGGTACGACCCGGGAGCCGGCAGCGTGACGCTCTCGCGCATGTGCCCGATGACCTCATCGAGCAGCAGCAGAGTGGGCGTCCGGTACTTCTCCGAGAGACTGACGCACTGGACCGTCAGCTCGATACACTCGAGCACGGTCGAAGGGGCCAGCGCGATGATCGAGTGATCGCCGTGCGTTCCCCAGCGCGCCTGCATGACGTCCGCCTGCGCCGGCTGCGTCGGCAGACCGGTCGAGGGCCCCGCGCGCATCACGTTGACGATGACGCACGGGATCTCCGCGAGACAGGCGAGACCGATGTTCTCCTGCATGAGCGAGAAACCCGGACCGCTCGTCGCCGTCATCGACCGCGAACCCGCGATCGACGCGCCGATGATCGCGGCGATCGAGGCGATCTCGTCCTCCATCTGGATGAACCTGCCACCGATCAGCGGGAGATGCCGCGCCATGAACTCGGCGACCTCGGAGGACGGTGTGATCGGATAGCCCGCGAAGAAGTTCACGCCGGCCGCGACCGCTCCAATGGCACAGGCCTCGTTCCCCTGGAGGACCTTGACGTCCTTGCTCCGGTTTGCGGACATGTCAGGACCCCTCCCCGCCGGCGGCGCCGTTCGGTGCCTCGACGCTCTTCTTCTTGCGTTCCTTGTAGACAGTGATCGCCATGTCGGGACAGAGCTTCTCGCAGAGATAGCACGAGATGCACTTGTCGGGATTCGACACGACGGGGCGACCGGTGCGGTCCGACGTGAACACGCCCGTCGGACAGAACTCGTAGCAGAGCCCGCAGCCCTTACACCACGCGTCGTATACGAAGACCTCTCTCTCGGGGTGCTCATCCCGAGCGGGGTAGTTCCAGGCTCTCCGCGGTGCGGCCTTCGCCGCATTCTTCTCCATGCTACCTCCCAAGCGTCGCCCGGAGGAGTCCGGGGATCTCGCTCGGCCGGTCCGCGACCGGTACGCCGGCGTCCGATAGCGCCTTGATCTTCTCCTCGGCCGTCCCTCTGCCGCCCGCGATGATGGCTCCCGCGTGACCCATCCTGCGTCCCGGGGGCGCCGTCCGCCCGGCGATGAAACCGACGACCGGCTTCGTCATGTGTTCCCTGATGAACTCCGCCGCCTGCTCCTCATCGGTTCCGCCTATCTCACCGATGAGGACGACGGCCGTAGTTCCCTCGTCCTTCTCGAATGCCTCGAGCGTGTCGATGAACGTCGTCCCGATGATCGGGTCTCCCCCGATACCGATGACGGTCGACTGCCCGACGCCACCGCGCCTGAGGCTGTCGACGACCTCATACGTCAGCGTTCCGCTCCGGGAGACAACGCCTATCTGCCCGCGCGTATGGATCGCGCCCGGCATGATCCCGAGCTTCGCCTTCCCCGGACTGATGAGACCGGGGCAGTTGGGACCGATCATCCTCACCCCGAGTTCCTTCGTCCGCTGGTAGAGCCGCATCGCGTCGAGCGTAGGAACGCCCTCCGTGATGAATACGATGAGTTCGACACCCGACTCCGCGGCCTCGAGCGCCGCGTCGGCCGCGAATCTCGCGGGGACGAAGATGATCGTGGCGTTGGCGCCGGTCTCGACGACCGCCTCGCGGACCGTATTGAATACCGGAACGCCGCCGAGGTTCTGTCCGCCCTTCCCGGGCGTGACGCCCGCCACGACATGCGTACCGTACTCGATCATCGCTCCCGTGTGGAACGAGCCGTCCCGACCGGTCATCCCCTGGACGCAGACGCGCGTTCTCTCATCGATGAAGATGCTCACGCCTGCCCCCTTGCCGTGGCGACGGCCTTCTCGACCGCTTCGTCCATCGTCTGCGCAGACTCCATGCCGTGCTCGGCGAGAATCTGTCTCGCGCGATGCTCGTTCGTCCCCGTCAGCCTGACGACCAGCGGGAGCGAGAGGGGACGCGCCTCGAGCGCCTCGATGAGTCCCTCGGCGACGTCGTCGCAGCGCGTGATGCCGCCGAAGATATTGAGGAGAATGACCCGGACGTTCGGGTCGCTGGTGATGATGTCGAAGGCCGTCATGACCTTCTCGGGACTGGAGCTTCCTCCGATGTCGAGGAAGTTGGCGGGCTCGCCGCCGTAGTACTTGATGAGATCCATCGTGGTCATCGCGAGACCCGCGCCGTTGACGACACAGCCGACGTTGCCGTCGAGCTTCACGAACGACAGCCCCATCTCGCGCGCCTTCCGGAGCTCATCAGACTCCCCGGACGAGTCACGCATCGCCGCGATGTCGGGATGACGGAACAGCGCGTTGTCGTCAATGTTCATCTTGGCGTCGACCGCCCAGACGCGCCCGTCTGGGGCAACGACCAGCGGGTTTATCTCCGCCAGTGAGCTGTCGGTCTGCACGAACGCGTTGTAGAGTTTTGTGATGACCGACGCGACCTGGCCGACGACTTCGACGCGATCGTCGAGATGTGAGGCAAGTTCCGCCGCCTCCGCAACCGTCAGACCCTGCACCGGATCGATCGCAAGCTTGAAGATCTTCTCGGGCGTCTCGGCCGCGACGGACTCAATATCGACGCCGCCCTCCGAGCTGACCATGTAGACCGGACGTTTGGAGGCACGGTCCACGACGATGCCGACGTAATACTCGCGCTCGATGTCGACCGCCTGGCTCACCATCACCTTGCGGACGGTCAGCCCCTTGATGTCCATTCCGAGGATGTTCCTCGCGTGCTGCTCGGCCTCCTCGGGCGTGTTGGCGAGCTTGACGCCTCCGGCCTTGCCGCGGCCGCCGACATGCACCTGCGCCTTGACGACGACCATGCCGCCGATCTCCTCGGCAACGCGACGCGCCTCCGCCGGATCCTCGACGACCTCAAAACGAGGCACGGGTACTCCGCGTCCACGAAGAATCGTGCGCGCCTGGTACTCGTGGATCTTCACGTGATCCTCCTGACCCCGAAGCGGGATCTACACGAAGTCCTTGAGCACATCCACGAGCGTCGGGCTGCCCTTCACCCCGAGTTCGTAACGGACACGAACGCTCGGCCTCTTGATGTTGACGACCTTGCGGAGATCGATCGGCGTGCCGACGACGACGTAGTCGCAGTCCACGGCGTTGATCGTCTTCTCCAGATCGGCGATCTGCTCATCCGAGTACCCGGCGGCCGGCAGCAGCGTGCCGATGTGCGGGTACTTCTCGTACATCTCGCGGATCTTGCCGGTGGCGTGCTCGCGCGCGTCGACCAGAATGGCTCCGGCGCGCTCCGCGGCCACAGTGCCCGCGCCGATCTTCATGCCGCCGTGCGTGAGCGTCGGCCCGTCCTCGACGACGAGGACGCGCTTGCCCTTGAGGTCGACGTTCTCCTCGAAGGTGACGGGCGAATCGGCATGAATGATGACGGCGGAGTCGTTGAGACTCTTGATCACGTCGACCATCTCATCGATCTGAGCCTGCGTCGCAGAGTCCTCCTTGTTGATGATGACCACGTCGGCCATCCGGAGGTTCTGCTCGCCGGGGTAGTACGTCAGGCCGTGCGCAGCACGGTGCGGGTCGGCGACGACGATGTAGAGGTCCGACGCGTAGAACGATGCGTCGTTGTTGCCGCCGTCCCAAAGAATGACGTCGGCCTCCTTCTCGGCCTCCTCGAGGATCCTGCCGTAGTCCACACCGGCGTAGACGACGTTGCCGCGGTCGATGTGCGGCTCGTACTCCTCCATCTCCTCGATCGTGCACTTGTGCTTGAGCATGTCGTCGTACTTGGCGAAACGCTGCCAGATCTGCTTGCTGAGGTCGCCGTACGGCATCGGATGCCGGATGGCCACGACCTTCTTGCCCGCCTCGAGCAGGATCTCGGCAATGCGGCGCGTCGTCTGGCTCTTGCCGCACCCCGTGCGCGTTGCGCAGATCGATATGACGGGCTTCTTCGACTTGATCATCGTCTCGTGCGCGCCCAGGAGCAGGAAGTTCGCGCCGCACGCGTTGACGAGCGATGCCTTGTGCATCACGTACTCGTGAGACACGTCGCTGTAGGCGAACACGACGTCGTCGACGTTGTGCTCCTTGATGAGCTTCGGAAGGTCCTCTTCGGCGAGGATAGGGATCCCGTTCGGGTAGAGCTCACCGGCTAGCACGGTCGGATACGCTCGACCGTCGATGTCCGGGATCTGCGTGGCCGTGAACGCGACGACCTCGAATTCCTTGTGACCGCGATAGACCAGATTGAAATTGTGAAAGTCTCTTCCAGCGGCGCCCATGATGATGACTCGTCGCCTCTCCATTCATCCTCCCTCAGGTGTTGCCGAGGTTGCTTCGTTGCGTCACCACAAGGCCGCGACGCACCCGGCCATCGCACACGAATCCCCCATCAGCCTCGCTCCCGGGGGAGCGCACTTGTCTGGGGGATCCAGGTCATCAAAGAGGCCAGCGAGCACGCCCGTCGTTCATCCGGCAGGCCGGTCCGCCGACCGCATGCCACGGACCGATGGCCCGAAGCAAACAAGACTGCGAGTATACGCCAACGCCTCAACTGAGTCCACCCTCAAAGGAACATTCCGTACCCTCAGGGCGCCTGAACGCGCCCGAACGGCGGGCAGTCGGTCAGTCCTCCGGACGATCCTCCCCGAGCGAGTGAATACGGGCGACGATCCCGCGGGTTGAGTGGCCCTCAAGCGCCTCCATCGCCACGACCCGCCCACCTGCTTCCTCGACCACGTCCGCGCCAACGATGGTGTCCCGGGAGTAACCGGCACCCTTGACGAGAACGTGAGGGGTGATGCTTACGATGAGTTCGTAGGGAGTATCTTCAGGAAAAAGACACACGTAGTCGACGACCCCGAGCGCGGCTACGACGGCCGCCCTGTCGTCCTCAGGGACGATAGGGCGCCTTGGTCCCTTGAGGCGGCGGACCGAGTCGTCCGTGTTGACACCGACGACGAGAATATCTCCAAGCGCCTTCGCCCTGGCGAGGTAGTCAACGTGCCCATGGTGGAGGATGTCGAAGCACCCGTTCGAGAAGACGACCGTTCGGCCGGCCTGCCGCGCCGACTCGCACGCCGCCGACAGTTCTTCCCGCGACACCACTCTACCCACCGGCGACCTCCTCGAGTTCTTCGAATGAACAACGGATCTCGTCAACGGTGATCGACGCCGTGCCGATCTCCCGGATGACGATACCGGCAGCGTGGTTCGCGATCATCGCGGCCTCAACCATCGAGGCACCGGCCGCGAGCGCCACGCCGAGAACGCTGACGACCGTATCGCCGGCGCCGGTGACATCGAAGACCTCTCGAGCCACCGTCGGCAGGTACGCGTACTCGCCGCCCCGCATGAACAGCGACATGCCATGTTCACCGCGCGTGACGATGACACACTCCGCGTCCAGTCGCTCGCGCAGTTCCCAGCCCCCGCGGAGCAGATCGTCATCGCTGCTCATCGCGTATCCCACGGCGCCCGCCGCCTCCTTGAGGTTCGGCGTGATCGCGGTCACTCCAAGGTATCGGGAGAAGTGTGATTCCTTCGGGTCGACGCAGACCTTCGTCTCCCCGTCTCGCGCAGCACCGAGCGCCGCCTCGAGCGTCCGCTCGCTGACGACTCCCTTCCCGTAATCCGAGATGATGAGCACGTCCGACACCGGCACGACCTCGCGAAGCGACTTGATGAGCGAGTCCTCCGCCGCCTCGGCCAGCGCGTGAGCATGCTCCCGGTCGGCGCGCACGATCTGCTGGTTATGCGCGATGATCCGGGTCTTAGTGGTCGTCGGTCGACCGTCGACCGTCAGAAGGTGCCCGACGCCGACCCCGCGCGCCCCCAGACGGCCCATGAGGTCTCTGCCGTGATCATCGTCCCCGACCACACCGATGACATCCGCTGTCGCGCCCAGCGCTGCGACGTTCTCCGCCACATTCGCCGCGCCGCCGAACCGGATGGTCTCGTCGCGCACCTCGACGACCGGGACCGGAGCCTCGGGCGAGATCCTGTTGACCTCACCCCATATGTAGCGATCCAGCATCGCGTCGCCCAGGATCGCAACGCGTCGGTCGCCGAAACCACCGAGAAGCTCGTTCAGTCTGCCCATCTCGATCCTGCTCGAACCCACGGGGTCTCCTTTCCGATGGCGTCCACCATGTCAGATGCCGCCCCGGACGCACGTCTCCGGCAACCACACGGCACGGCGATGCTATTGCAGTGTCCCCCGCAAGTCAAGGACGGCCGCCCCATTCGGGACGGCCGTCCGTTGCTTGCCGTATTCGGATTGGTCTGTCTCGCCATCACTCCCGTCCGGCGAGGGCTGAACCGGCGGAGCCGGTTCAGCATGCTTGGTTCTACGTCAGCGGCTGGCTGACGCGCAAGCGCGTCAGCTTGGCCGATTCGAGCCAGCTCGAATCGGCGGCTGCCGGATCAAGTCAGTTTGACAGGTTCGATCTTGCGTCTGCGGCGCGGTTTGCGCTTCGGATGCTCCGGCACGATGAGGTCCGGGTAGCCATTGTGGAGCGCCTGGATGGATGACCCCTTGAAGCAGCCCGTCAGCATCCCGCCGAGCCCGTACTCCCTGAACAGATGGTACGTCACGTCCTGGAAGACGCGATCCCGCGGCACGCCCAGCCTGTCCTCGACGAGCCAGCGCGTGGCCCTGCGAGCGTTCTCCAGCCCTTTCGCACCCTGCCAGAAATTCTTCGGAACGTTCCTGAATTCCCACGGGTAGAACCGACCGGGGTAGGCATTCTCGATGGCCCGGAAGAACGAACCGCGGAAGCACACCGAGAGCATCCCTCGCAGGTTGTACTTCCCGAAGGTCGTTGCCGAGATACGCTGCGGGATCTCTTCGACCGAGCAGCCTTCCTTCTCCTCGATCATCCAGCGCGTCGCCTCGGCCGCGAGCTTGAACCGGTCCGGTCCCTGCCACATGCCCTTGACATTGAACTGCCACTTGTGGAATCGACCTGGATACGCATTGTCGATCGCCTTGTACGGCGACCAGTCGAAGCAGCTGCCCAGCATCCAGGTCAGCCCGTTGTCATAGAAGAGCTTCTTGTGGATGGCGCGAGGAATGTCCTCGACCGCGATCTCAAGCTTGTCCTCGAGAAGGTAGCGCGTGATGGTGCCGGCGCGCTGTTTGCCCGTGGCCCCTTCGAAGAAGTTGTTCGGAAACCGCCTACGCCGCTTCGTTGAGACGTCCTCATACGTCTGGACTATCTCTTCGCGTTCGAGGTCGGGCGCGACGGTTCTCGCGTCCAGCCTGTTCAGTTCCGCAACCATAGCCCCTCCAGTCTACAGTCCGGACAACTGACAAAGCTGTTGGATCGCAGGGTGTAGCTCGTTGTCCATTAGCACAGATTATTACACGTGTCAATCACCATGGTCAAGATATCACTTCCTCCAAAATGTGTCAAGAGGAATGTTCGCTAAAGGTCACAGCCGTCACTTTCCGCGCTTGCTCATCGTGGCAGACGGTGTACTCGCCCGCCCGCCATCGGGTGACTCGGCGCGCGTCGTCTTCCCGCGGCCGGCAGCGAAACCCTCGCGGAACGGTCGCGCGGCACGCCGCATTCCGAATCGTCTCTCATTCCGGTGGCACGGAGCTTGCTAACGGCCCACCCAAAAAGGGCTTGACACCCCTCCACGCCACTCCTATCTTAGCGCAAACCGATGGTTCAACGGCCGCCCGGCTGGCGGCAGACGGAGAGGCGCAGCCAGTGGCCGAGCAGAAGAAGATCAACATCGAGCTCCGTGATGAGGAGGCGGAGGGCGTATACGCCAACTTCGCCGTGATCACCCACTCCCCTGCGGAGTTCGTGGTCGACTTCATCCGGGTACTCCCGGGGACCAAGAAGAGCCGGGTCCACGCGAGGATCGTGATGGCCCCGCAGAACGTGAAGGCCTTCGCACAGGCCCTCGCGGGCAACATCCAGAAGTACGAGGCCAAACACGGCGAGATCCAGGCTGTCGGCAAGGAGCAGACGGACAAGCAGATAGGCTTCCAGTAGACTCTGCCCCGTTAGGCAGGGAGGACTGGAGAGAAGGATACGCGCGGCCTCTCCGAGGCTCGGTCGGATTCCGACCTGGCCGAAACCCGGAGGCTGGACGGGCGGTCGGACTGAACATGAAAGGCTTTCTACGGTCCACTGGATGTCCCGAAGGGGCACCCATGAATCCGGAGGGAGGTACAAAGGCACGGAGAACCAGCTGGGAAACCAGGGAAGTTCGAGAGTGTTGGTAATGTTGGCGGAGTCAAAGCGCAGGGTTCAATCAGGGGGTTAAGTAATGAGACGCAGCGTACTTTCGATCATGCTCGTGACATTGGTGCTGGCTATGGCTGTCAACGCCGGCGCGTGGGACAGGCTGTACACGAACGACTCGGTGATGACGCATGATGCCGGTACCTTCGGTGTCACCGGCGGCATCATCTACCTCTCGGCCAATGGCTGGTACGACGAAGAGGGCGAGAAGCAGGACTTCGAGGGTGACATGGCCATGACGACCATGGGCATCCCGATCAACCTGTACTACAGCGTCATGGACCAGCTCGAGGTCGGCGTCCAGCCGGTCTTCTGGATGAACAGCACTACCGATATCTATGTTGAGGGCGACTACGACGCCTCGGGTCTCGGCGACACGTGGATCACGGCCAAGTACATGTTCCTGCCCGAGCCCATGATGAGCGCCCGCCTGGGCGTCAAGCTCCCGACCGGCGACGATGAGGGCGACGAGGACAACGGCCCGACCGGCAGTGGCACGACCGACTTTGACGCCGCTGTCATGCTCGGCATGCCGGCCGGTCCTGGTATGTTCGGCGTTCAGGCCGGCTACCGGATGTTCGGCGCGCAGGACGTCGACGTGTACGTGCGTGAGACGGCCGAGTACAAGTGCGGTTCCGAGATCCACTTCCTCGCCTGCTACCGCTACCCGATGAGCGACATGCTTGACCTCAAGGTCGCAGTGGACGGCTTCTTCGGCAGCGAAGACGAGTTCGATGGCGAGACGATCGAGGACAGCGCGATGAACATGGTCTCGCTGAACCCGGGCGTCGTCTACCTGATGGACAACGGCATGGACGTCGGTTTCGACATCCACTACGTCCTCATGGGTCAGAACGTGACCTCCGAGTGGGGCGTTGGCCTCTGGCTCGGTTGGAGCAACATGTAGCACTCATCGGGCTTCGGCCCGACCGCAGCAGACAGACTGAACGGGGGAACCGCCAGGCGGTTCCCCCGTTTTCTGTTCGCGTGCGCGCGGTTTCGACCCTCGCCCGCCGCACGGTGCCTGCGGGCGCCTGGGCGTCGGCAACGACTGTCTATACCTCCGCGGAAGGGCGCGTCTTCCAGCGCCTGTGCATCCAGAAGTACTGCTCGGGATGTCGTCTGATGAACTGCTCGAATACGTCCGTGTAGCCCTGTGTCAGTAGCCGGACACGCTCGTCCGACTCAAGACCCGGGTCCGGGACCGACACCGGCGGGCTGACGACGATCTCGTGCCTTCCCCCGTCGTGACGCACGATCATCGCCGGAAGGAGCGGCGCGCCGGTCGACTCGGCGAACCGGCCGGCGCCATACGGCGTCGAGGCGGGCCGGCCGAGGAAATCGACGAACACACCCCGCTTGCCGGCGTCCTGATCCGAGAGCCACAACACGAGCCGGTTCGACTGCAGGGCTCGGAAGATCCCCCGAAGGCTGCCCGTCATCGGCACGATCTCGCCCCCGAACCGCGCCCTCAGCCGGTTCATGACCCCGTCGACGAGGAGGTTGTGCTGCTCACCGACGAGGAACGTGATGGGGTAGCCCATCACCGCGATCGTGGCGTAGTACTCCCAGTTCCCGAAATGGCCCGAGGGGATGATGGCGCCCTTGCCGGCCTCGAGCGCAGCGTCGAGATGCTCCCGCCCCGTTACCGAGACGGTGCGCTCGATGTCCGCGGGCGTCAATCGCGAGAACCGCGCGTATTCGAAGGTCATCCGACCGAAATTGCGAAAGGACTCGCGGGCGATCCGGTTCAGTTCCTCCGGGGCGATACCGGGACCCAGCGCGCGTTCGATCTGCTCGAGCACGACACGCCGACGGATGCCAAGCGGCGACCATGCGAACCCACCGAATGCCGCTCCAAGTTCGCGCGCCGCATCCGCGGGCAGGGCGCAGATCAAGCCCTGGAACGCACGGACGGCGGCGTACTCAAGCCGGTGCGACATGGTGGTCTTCCGCTCTCGCGCCACTGCCGACTCCCCTGTTCGCTCAGGCGAATTTGCCAGCCAGCCACGAGAGCTTGATCCGTACCGCCTGGTGCGGACAGACCTCGTGACAGCAGAGACACTCGACGCACGTCTTCCGATCGACGACGGGACCGTCGTCGGTCATCGTGATGGCGTTCACCGGACAGCTTCTCACGCAGAGTCCGCAACGTTCCCCCACACATCCCCACTCCTTCGACATCTCAGGAAGGATCCAGATGAGCGGCTTGAGCGCGCGCACGAGCGGGTCCGGAATGTAGTTGAGGATGCCCGTGCCCGGAAGCTTGAAGCCGGTCGTGTCGAACGAGTCCGGAGACTCCCCCACGACATCGATCCCCTCGGAGTCGTCGGTCCCCAGACCCCGTTCGGCCGCGAGGCGGATCATGTGCACGCGCTTCACGTCCATGCCGAGCATTCCGGCCGCCACCGTGTCCATCGCGACCGCGTCGGAACTCGCCATCACGGCGCCCACATATCTCGCCTTCCCGCCCGACGGACCGTCCCCCTCCATCGCCACGACCCCGTCCATGATATTGAGAGCCGGATGAACCAGCGCATGGACATCGACGAGGAACCGGCTGAACGGGGCGGGGCGTCCGGCGAGGTTGTGCAGACGGGCCTTCCCGAATCCAGGGACGGCCCCGAACGTGTTCTTGATGGCGCCCGTGTAGAGCGTGAGCATGTGGGTCTTGAGCTTGGGGACGTTGATGACGACGTCCGCCTCGATGACGGTACGCGCGATCATGTACTCCCGCTCCGCTCCCGCGAGGCTCACGGAGCCCGCGGCCTCGAAGCTCACGAGCGGAACGTCCATCCGCTCACAGAGTTCCTGCATGCCCGTGTTGATCCAGACACGCTCGACACCCCGGATCGCGCCCCCGGGGCTGTCTCCGATCGTCGGCTCACCGCCCGCGCCCCGCACGAGTTCGATGATGGCCTCGAGAACGGACGGATGGGTCGTGATGGCTCGCTCGGGGCTCTTCGCGGAGAGAAGGTTCGGTTTGATGAGGACCCTCTGACCGGGCCGGACGTACTTCGACATCCCGCCCACCGCGTCGACGGCCATCGTCACCGCCGCGCGTATCCCGGCAAGTTCGTAGTCGGCGCTCCGCGCGATCGCAACGACGGCCCTCTGCTTCGGCATCACTGTGTCTCCCATGCAACGCGTCCCGCTCATCGACCCGGTCGCAGTCGGCTGCGCACCGATCCGTCACCTTCGAGTGTACCGGCCGCCGGGCCAGGCACGCGCGAGTCCCGCAAGCTCCAGTTCAACCAGCCTCTCGAGGATCTCCCGTACCGGGACGCCGAGCTTCGTCGCGATCTCACCGGCACTCAGTGGCCTGGTGCCGAGAAGGTCGCGCACACCGTCTCCGGTCGGCGTGTGGCCGCCGCCCGCGTCGTCCGCGGAGGGCTCCCCGGGGGATGCCACGTCCCCGAACGGTCCCCACGCCCCTTCGAGTTCGTCGAGGACGTCCGCGGCGCGCTCGACGAGCTTGGCGCCGCATCTGAGGAGTCCGTTCGGTCCGCGCGCGCCGGGGTCATCCGGCGCGCCGGGAACGGCGAACACCTCTCGACCCTCCTCGAGAGCCATCGACGCCGTGATCAGAGCGCCACTTCTCTCCCCCGCCTCGACGACGAGCACGCCCGCGGAGCACCCGGCGACGATGCGGTTCCGCATCGGGAAGTGCTCGGCGAGGGGACTCGCGCCGAAGGGAAACTCGGTGACGACGGCTCCCGACGTCGCAATGCGCCGTGCGAGACCCGTGTTCTCCCGCGGATAGATGCGGTCGAGCCCCGACCCGAGAACGGCGATGGTCGCGCCACCCGCGTCAAGCGCTCCCTCGTGGGCCGCGGTATCGATCCCACGGGCGAGACCGCTGACGATCGTCAGCCCCGCCGCGGCGAGCGATGCCGCGAGCTCGCGGGCGAAGAGTCGTCCCCGCGGCGTCGCCGCGCGCGAACCGACGATAGCGAGCATCGGGCGCCCGTCCGGAAATCCGCGCCCACGGACGAACAGACCCACCGGCGGTCTCGCTATCCGCGTCAGTGGATCCGGATAGCCCGCACTCCCGAATGTCACGAAGCGCGCGCCAAGTCCGGCAGCCGCGTCGAGCTGAAGGTCCCATACATGGTCGCGTACGGCGGTCCCGAGAGCGCGGCGTTTCAACCGAGCGACCTGTGCCCGACCACGCAGCGCCGCGGTCAGTGCGTTGTCGAATGAGCCGTACCGTTCGCGAAGTCGTGCCGCGGTCGCAGCTCCGACACCATCAGCCATGAGAAAAATCAGTGCCGCCTTGTGCTCCTCCACCCCACCACCTCCCCGTGAAACCCCATCCCATTGCCAGCCGACCCCTGGTCGGCCCCTGCCCTCGCGTACCCTCGGGTGCGGCACTGCCGCACGCATGCGTCTCTATGATTCCGCGCTGTCCAGAAGCTCCCGGATGGCGCGCTTCATCTCTTCGATACCCTGCCCGCTCACGGAGGACACGACCAGGGTCCGCTCACCTCCGAACCTCGTCCCGGCCGGGTCGATGTCCCCTCCGACGTCCGCCTTCGTGAATACGACAATGCGCGGCTTCTCGGCCAGCCCCTCACCGTACTGCTCGAGTTCACCGAGAACGACGTCGTATGAGGCCCCGGGATCCTCGTCCGAGGAATCGACCAGCAGCACGATAACCTTCGTTCGCTCGATGTGCTTGAGGAACCGGTCGCCGAGCCCCTTGCCCTCATGCGCCCCCTCGATGATGCCCGGCAGGTCCGCAACGACGAAGCCCCGGTCGATCCCGTACTCCACGAGTCCGAGCACGGGACTCAGGGTTGTGAACGGATAGTCCCCGATCTTCGGCCGCGCCGCCGAGATAGCCGAGAGCATGGTCGACTTCCCGGCGTTCGGGAGTCCGACGAGCCCCACATCGGCGATCAGCTTGAGCTCGAGGTCGACGATGACCTCAGCCCCCGGTCTCCCGGGATCGCTGCGCATCGGCGCCTGGACCGTGGAGGTTGCGAACCTTGCGTTCCCACGGCCTCCGCGCCCGCCCGCTGCCACGACGACCCTCTTGCCTGCCTCGTCGAGGTCCGCGATGATCTCGCCCGTCTCCTGATTCCTGATGACCGTGCCGACCGGAACGCGCAGCGTGATGTCCGCGCCGTCGTGCCCTGTCTTCCGGGAGCTGCCGCCGTGTCGGCCGCGCTCGGCCTTGTAGTTTCTCTGATAACGGAAATCGAGAAGCGTCGAACGTCCGCCATCGGCCTCGAAGATGATGTCGCCGCCCCTGCCCCCATCGCCGCCGTTGGGCCCGCCCCGGGGGACGAACTTCTCGCGTCGGAAGCTCCTGCATCCGTCGCCGCCGTCGCCGGCCTTCAGTTCAACGGTCGCACTGTCGATCAGCATCCGCTACTCCTCACCCGTGGATGACTCGTCGTCGAGACCCGTCCACCACGGATTGGGACGATCGCTCAAGATCTTCTCGGGATTCATGGTGCCTTCGGGATCGAGCGCCCGTTTGACAGCCCGGGTCATCCCCAACGCCACCGCGTCCAGTTCCCGGGAGAGGTGTTCAGCCTTCGTAATGCCGATGCCATGCTCGCCGCTGAGCGTGCCGTCCATCGAGATCGCAGCGTCGAAGAGTTCGGCCACCGCGCTCCTCGCCCGCGTCATCTGGCCCCGGTCCGCCCGGTCAACCATGATGTTCACATGGAGGTTGCCGTCTCCGGCGTGGCCGAAGGCCAGGATCGGAAGGTCTGCGGTCTCCGCGATGTCCCGCATCCGGTCGACGAAGTCCGGGATCCGGCTCCGCGGCACGGCGATGTCCTCGTTGATCTTGCCCGTGGAGAGTCGCGCGAGCGATGCCGATATCGAACGCCTGACTTCCCAGAGCTCGTCGCGCTCGGCCTCATCCTCGGCCCATCGGAGTACGGTCGCCTCGCCGCCCTCCAGCACCCGACGAACCTCGTCGACTCCGCGCCGGACATCCTCCTCGGCCCCCTCGAGTTCGATGAGAAGCGCCCCGGCGGGAGGGTTCTCCGGTCTCTCGCCACGCACGTACTCGATCGCGCAGGCGAGCGTGTCGCGGTCGATGATCTCGAGCACGCTCACCGGCACACCAGCGGCGGTGATGTCAGCGACAGCCCTCGCCGCCGCGACCAGCGATGGGAACTCGGCCCAGCACGTCAGCGTCAGTTCGGGGATGTCGGTCAGGCGCAAGGCCGCTCTGGTGACGACGGCCAGCGTCCCCTCCGAACCGACGACGAGCGGCGCAGGATCCCAACCGGAGGTATCGGCGCGATCGCCCGCGAGATCGCCCGCGGGGCCGCCCGCAAGATAGCCGGTCCGGACGATGTGTCCATCCGCGAGGACGAACTCGAGCCCCACGACGTAGTCGCCGGTCCTGCCATACAGCACGGTCCTCGGTCCTGCAGCGCACTCGGCGATGTTGCCGCCGAGCGTCGACATCTTGAGGCTGGCCGGGTCGGGAGGATAGGTCAGCCCGTCTTCCATCGCGCGCGCCCTGAGATCCTCGTTGACGACGCCCGGTTCGACCACGGCGACGGCCGCGGTCGTGTCGATGGCCATGACACGGTTCATCCGCTCGAAGGAAAGCACGACGCCGCCGCTCACGGGCACGCTGCCGCCCGTGTAGCCGGTACCCGCGCCTCGTGCGACGACGGGAAGGCCGGCGTCGCACGCGATGCGGACCACGGCCGAAACATCCTCGGTCGAGTCGGGCCAGACGACGATGTCGGGGAGCGCGTGGATGTCGGTCGCGTCGAACGCGTAGCAGACAAGATCCTCGCGCAGTGTCGAGGAGGGTCCTCTCACCGCGCGCGCGATCCGCTTCAGAACGGGGGCCGTGGCCCTCGCGTGTGGCGACATGCAGCCTCTCCAATACGGGCGCCCGCGGGGTCTGTCAGGAACGCCCCAGTGTCTTCCGTCGCTCGAGCAGTCTCGCAAGCACGACCGGAGGAACGAATCCGCTGGCATCACCGCCGAGCAGCGCGACCTCCTTCACGACCGTCGAGTCGAGATAACTGTAGTTCTTGTTCGGCATGAGGAAGACGGTCTCGACCTCCGGGGCAAGATGACGGTTCATCAGCGCCATCTGGAACTCGTACTCGAAGTCGGAGACGGCCCGGAGTCCTCGGATGATCGAGGTCGCGCCGCACCGCCGCACCTCATCAACGAGAAGACCGCTGAACGCCTCGACGGAGATCCCTTCGAGGTCGGCCGTCGCCTCGCGGATCATCACGACGCGCTCATCCACGGTGAACATCGGGTCCTTGTCTCTCGCCGTACCGACGGCGACGACAACCTCGTCGAAGAGACGCAGCGCCCGATGCACGAGGTCGAGATGACCGTTGGTGATCGGATCGAACGTCCCCGGGTAGAGCGCCTTGGTCACGAGCCCTCCTTGGAAGTTCACTGGGTTTCGCCGGGGTCGATGACGTCGTGCAGCTCGACCTCGATGGTCCCGTAGCGTTTTACCGTTCTGAGCCTCAGCCGCGCGCCGCGCTCCGGAAGACGATCATCCGCCCTGTGCTCGATCACGACGAGCCCGCCGGCGGCGATCCCGTTCCAGCGGTCCAGGACCTCGTGGACACGCCGGGCCTGGTCCGTATCGTACGGGGGATCCGCGAACACGATGTCGAACGGTTCCCGACCGCGGTGCGGCGGTGAGACGAAGCGTACGGCGTCCGACCGCACGACCCGACAGCGGTCGCCGACCGCGAACTCCGTAATCGTCCGTTTCAGATGGCCGACAGTGCGTGCGTCGCGCTCGACGAAGACCGCCAGAGCCGCGCCGCGGGAGACGCTCTCGAGTCCGAGGCTTCCGGTCCCGGCGAAGAGATCGAGCACGCGCGCCCCGGCGAGCCTGTCCTCGATCGTCGCGAACAGCGATTCGCGCACGCGGTCGTAGGTCGGCCTCAGCTCGACCCCCCGCGGCACACCGATCCGCCTGCCGCCCAGCTCGCCGGCGATGATCCTCACGAGCGCACCCCGTTCCTCGCGCACGACTGCGCGCTCACAGCAGACTCTCTTCGCGCGCACGACGCCCTTCGCACCCACCGCTCTCCCATCACGCCGCCTCCACGCGCACGACTAGTCATCCTCGACATCGCCCTCCATCCCGTAGCGCTGGAGCTTCCTGTAGAGCGTCGACGGGTTGATCCCCAGGATCTCCGCCGCCTGCTTCTTCTTCCAGCTCGTCTCCTCAAGCGTCTGAAGCAGGTACCGCTGCTCGAGTTCGTCGAGCGTGATCCCGCTGACGCCCAGATCGCCCGTTCCGGTCGACCGCGACCGCTTCCGGAGACGCTCGGGGAAGATCGAAACGTTGAGACTCTCCGCGGTGATCTCACTGCCGTCAGCGAGGATCACCGCGCGTTCGATGATATTCTCGAGCTCGCGCACGTTTCCCGGCCACTCGTACGATGTGAGAATGTCCATCGCTCCCTCGGCGATCGTCTTCTCCCCTGAAGCAAGCTTCTGCAGGAAGTGTTCTACCAGCAGCGGGATGTCGTCGCGACGGTCGCGAAGCGGCGGAATGGTGATAGGGATGACGTTCAGACGGTAGTACAGGTCCGCACGGAAGTTCCCTTCCTGCACATCCAGCTCGAGATCGGCGTTCGTCGCGGCGATGACCCGGACGTCAACCTTCGTCGGCTTGGTTCCGCCGACCGGGACGACCTCGCGCTCCTGGAGCACGCGGAGGAGTTTCACCTGGATGGCAAGCGACGTCTCCCCGACCTCGTCGAGAAAGAACGTCCCGCCGTCCGCGACGACGAACAGCCCGCGCTTGTCGCGCACGGCTCCCGTGAACGATCCCTTCACATGCCCGAAGAGCTCGCTCTCGAGCAGCGTCTCCGGCAGAGCCCCGCAGTTGATCGACACGAACCGCTGGTCCGCCCGGACGCTCCCCGCGTGAATGGCGCGAGCCACGAGTTCCTTCCCCGTGCCGCTCTCTCCCCTGAGCATGACGGTGCTCGCCGTCCTCGCGACGCGGTCGATCAGATCGAATACGGAGTGGAGCCCCTCGCTGTCACCGACCATGTCACGGTCGGCGCTCGGGTGGAGCGCGCGTTCCAGATCGTTCTTCTCGGTCCGCAGTTGCTTGACCTCGAGAGCATTCCGGACGACCTGCTTGAGCTCTTCGTTCGAGACGGGCTTCAGGAGGTAGTAGAATGCCCCGAGATTGAGCGCCTCGATGGCCGATTCCTGCGACGCATGCCCGGTAACGATGATAATGGGAACCGTCGGGTCCGACTCCTTGAACGAGCCGAGGATCTCGATGCCCGTCATGCCGGGAAGCTGGATGTCGGTGATAACCGCGTCGAAGCTCTCGCGTTTGCTCAGCTTCACCGCCTTCTTCCCGTCGGACGCGGCCAGAACCTCGTACCCCTCTCGCTCGAGCATCATGGACAAATACTCCCTGATGCTGTCCTCGTCATCGATGACGAGTATCCTCCCGTGTGGCATGGCGTCCTCCCCTGGAATCTCTCTGTCTAGTCTCTTGCCTTCGGAAGATAGATGACGAACCGGCTGCCCTGCCCCGGCCCGGTTTCGATCTCGATACGTCCGCCGTGCGCCTCGACAAGCCTGTCGGCGATGGCGAGTCCGAGGCCCGTTCCGGTCTGCTTCGTCGTCCAGAACGGCGCGAACATCTGCTCGAGGCTCTCGCGTTCCATCCCAACGCCCGTGTCGACGACACTGATGGCGATCTCGTCGTCCGTTCCGCTCCGCCCGTTCGCAAAGACGGCGCCCCCGACACCCGCGGTGACGCGGACGGAACCCGTCTCCTCGATCGCCTCGATCCCGTTGACCACGAGGTTCAGAAGAACCTGCTTGAGCTGCTCGGAGTTCCCCCGCGAGCGGATCCCGCCGTCATCCATCGCCAGCTCGATTCCGTCCCCGAATGCCCGGTGCGACCGGGCGATAGCCTCAACCTCCCTGAACAGCGCTTCGAGGAACACGGTTCCCGTCGGCGGCCCCATGACGCGTCCGTAGGTGAGCACGTCGTTGGTGAGCGTTGCGAGGCGGTCGCTCTCCCGAATCACCAGATCGACCAGCCGCGCATCGTCGCTCCCTGCTGCGACACCGTCCCGAAGCATCTCGGCCGACCCCTTGATGGCGTTCAGTGGATTCCTGATCTCGTGAGCCATGCCCGCCGCGAACTGGCCGAGCGACGCGAGTCGGTCCGCGTGGAGCCTGTCCAGCTCCTGACGGCGCGCCTCGGTGATGTCCTGGAATATCATGATGACACCCGCGGCGACTCCGTCATCGTCGCGGAGCAGCGAGGTCGAGAGCCCGACGGGAACGGTCCCGCCGGCTCGCTCGACGCTGAGTTCAACGCGCTCCGCCGTCTTCCCGTGCTCCACGGCGGCTGATACCTGCTCGGCGAGAGCCGGTTGCGCCGCGAAGACCTCCGAGAAGTGCGCGCGCGGCGCTCCGGGCGCCGGCATGCCGAGAATGGCTCTACCACGTTCGTTCAGTGAGAGAAGACCGCCCGACATGTCGAAGAGCGCCAGACCGCTCTGGATGCTCTCTATGAGATTGTCGATGTGGACGTGCGCCGCCTCGAGAGCGGTCTCCACCTCCCCCAGCTTCTTCTCTCCCTCGCGAACGCGCGCCGAGAGGATGCCGACGAGGATCGAGACCACCGTGAGCGAGATCGCGAGAACGGCCGTCTCCGCCAGGATGCCGGCCCCGTGCGAACGCATGGTCATGGGACTCTCGGCGATGAAGAGTGCGGCGAACGCGGCAAGCGACGAGACCGTCACGATGGCGCCGGGCTTCGGTCCAAGCGCCGTCGACGAGACAATCAACGGAAGGAAGTAGAGAAGCTTGAACGGACTGGCCAGACCGCCGGACGAGAGCACGATCAGGGTCACGAGCACGACATCGGCAACGAACAGCGTCACGAGAAGCCACAGACTCTCACGTCCACGCTTGCGTGACCAGATGGCGTGCGGGACGCTCAGGGCCGCGACGCCGATACCCAGCAGGACAACGGGCGTGACCGAGATATCGTCGCTCATCAGCGCCGCCGCGATCACGGCGGCCGAGACGAGCAGGCGTCCAACGATGATGCCGCGTGCCGCCGCCAGCCCCATACTCATCGTCCCTCCCTGACCTGTCCTTCGGTGGGCGGTTCCACACTCCCGAGAGTCGCCACCGGGCGAAGCCGATCGAGCGTCGCGGGGCCGACACCGCTGACATCGAGCAGAGCGTCGAGCGAGGCGAAGCGACCGTGCCGCTCGCGGTATCTCACTATCGCCGCAGCCTTCGCGGGACCGATCCCCGGCAGCCCCGTCAGTTCTTCCTCGGTGGCCTCGTTCACGTCGATGGGACCCGTGACCTGCTCGGCCCGCTCCGTGCGTCCGGTCCGGTCAATGAGTTCGTCCGAGATCACCACCCCGGTCCCGGCCGATGAAACGAGATCCGGCACAAGTGCCGGGTCGACGCCCCGAAGACCGAGCACGATCGCCCCGACTGCCGTGGCCGTCGCCAGAAAGGCGATGACCGCGCGCTCATCGCGCGTAAGGAACCCTCTCACGTCCCCTCCCACCCTGCGAACTCAATGTAGTGTATTGCAAAACGCAATGCAAACGAATCCTCAGTGTTCCTGAGAAACGGCAAGGGGAGAGTAGTCCGTGGGGTGATGGCTAGTTCCAGAAGTCCCATATGAAAGCGTAGGTCACGCGGGGCTCGGAGAAGGCATACCCCGGCCAGCCGCCGGAGTCCGTGTCGAACGGGTCGTCGACCGTGACCTGCAGCCGCGCCGGTCCGACCGCGCCGGAGGCGGCGAATCGTGTGCGCCAGAGCGCGTCGTCGACGACACCGTTCCAGACGCCCCGGGCGAGTCCGGTCTCGTACGCCACCGAGACCTCGAAACGAACGTCGAGGGTCTGCTTGAAGAACCGTCGATCGACCCAGACCGACGCGTGACCGGCGAGTTCGGGCACCGGCGCGAGCGCGTTGAGCGGCCCCTCCGCATCAATGCCGATAGCCTCGGCGGAGACCCTGACTCCACCGAGTGCGGTATCGACGACTGCGGCCCAGAACGCCAGCATTGACGCCGTCGCATCGTCCCCCGGCACGGGCCTGAGAACACCCGCCGCATCATCCTCGAGAACGATCGGCGAAAGCACGCGCGTGATCTCGCCGGTGACACCGGCGTCCAGACGACCCGAACCCATCGCCCAGCCGAGACCCGCCGTCGCCGCCCGCTCGGCCCCGATGTCTCCCGCACCCCCGATCAACCGGTCGTCGTCGCCGACGACGGGACGATCCACACCGGCAAGCTCCGTCGCCGTCGGGAAGCGGCCGCCGATGTCGAGAGTGAACCACGGACCGGCGTTGCCGTCCTCATGCGCCACAAGACAGGAGAGCTCTGGAACCGTCTCTCCCCGCTGGCGGGACGCCCCGGCGCTGACCAGAGCCTCCCAGTCGCCGACCCGCACGCCCCCGCTCGCGGAGGCGCCGGCGGACAGCGCGTGAACGCCGCTCGTCAGAAGACTCCCCTCCGCCACAAGCCCGGACGCGCGCGCGTGCACCGACCGCAGGACGCCGAGTTCGACGGGCAGGTCGAGGACCGCGCCCGTCCGGCCGCTCTCGCAGGTTCCCGCGCTGCCGCCGCGAGAGTCCCCGATCCGCGTCGCCGCGTGGAAGATCCCGAGCCGCGCACTCCCGTTCGTGACGGCCACATCGACCGCTCCGGACGATACATCCAGGACCGCGCCCGAGACACCGGCCGCGTCGGGGATGCTGCGCGACGCCGTCACGCTCGACCCCAGGAGCTCCGCCCTCCAGTCGCCGGACAGATCGAGGGTCGCCGACGCGCCGAAGCTCTCGCGCTCGTACTCGCCGCCCGGATTCGGGCCACGCCCGCTCCGCCCTTCAAAGAACCCGGTGACGGCTCCGCGCTCGCGGAGACCACTCCCGAACTCGACGATCCGCCACCGGAGCCCGGCGTCACCGCTGGCCATGCCGACCCGCGAAAAGGGGGTCCCGGCGAAGCGGCGGCCCGCGTAGTACCGGACCGAGGCCGAACCCGTCCCGGCCGCGATCCCCTGCGCGGGGCCGCCCCGGTCGAAGACGACAACACCGGAGGCGAAGAGAGAACGTGTCGACAGATCGGGACCCGACGGCACGAGGACCGGTCCGCGCGTCGCGACCGCGTCCAGGAGACCCAGCCCGTCAAGGAGCCAGTCGCTGCCCGACCGGCCGACCTCGGTGACCACCGAGAGTCCCGCCGGAATGCCGCCCCGGGTAACGGACGCGCGCTGTCCCGGCCATCGGGACGAGACGACACGGAGAGCCGGAAGCGCCCCGGCCGCGGACGAAGCGTCGTGATCTCCCCCGAACTCCAGTCCGACAACGCGACGCACGCCGAGCAGGTCGATCCCTGGTCCGGGGTACAGCGAGTCGGGAAGAGCCACGACGGGGGTCGCGGGCTCAGGTTCAGGCTCGGGTTCGAGCCCCGGCGGCACGATGTCCTGGGCCACCGCACCGGTCGGTGCGACCAGGAGCGCCGTCGCCAGAAGCAACGGGATGACGCCCGACACTGCGACCATGGCGAGACGGCGGACCCGCGGGACGAGCAGCGGGACGAGCACGGCGAAGAGGATCGTGTTCCATATGATGTGAACGTATGGGAAGAACAGATTCGCGGTGAGAGCCGCGAGAAACCCGTCGGCGAACTCGGGACTCATCGCGGCGTAGCCGACGATGACGGCGGCCTGATAGATGGCCGTGAGCACGAGGCCGGCCGCGGCGGCCGCCGCGATGCGGGTTGCGTTGGCCTTCCCGCTCCAAAGCTGTCGGAGGAGCCCGCCCGCGAACCCGACGAGCGCCATCGCGCCGATCTGCCCCGCAAAGAGCGTGGGAATGGCAAGACCCGAACCATACGGACCGAGCCCCGAGTAGATCCCCATCGCGATGAATCCGACAAGCGCCCCGCGAAGCCGCCCGAGCGCAGCCCCCGAGATGAACACGACCAGCGTGATCAGCTCGATGTTGGGAACCGCAGCCAGCGCATAGCCGAGCGCGGCCGCGAGCGCGGCGAGGACCGCGACAGGAGCCGTCCAGCGGACCGGGACGGGTCCGCCCGCGGCGTTCTCACGCACGGGGTCAGTCAATCCGATTCCGTTCCTGGTCGAGGCGGTCGGGCGTCACGTCGTCAAGCTGTGTCTCACTGTCGTCGATGTCGAGCAGATGCTCGATGTACTGGGAGATCTCAGCCCGGTGTTCCGGCAGGATCCGGTGCCAGTTCCGCTCGATCTCGGTGACGAGAGGGGCCCCTACCATCCCGATGGCGTCGCTCTGGTACTCCTCAGGAAGACTCATCGGATCGTACTGCGCGTAGATCTTGTAGAGCATGCCCGTCGAGTAGTCGATCCTCCCCTGCGCCACGGCGTGGTCGATCAGAGAGAAGGTGCCGAATTCCCCGTCGGTGGCGGGGTCCCCGCCTTCCGGTACGGGCGCGCACCCGACCGCGAGGAAGAGAGCCGCGATAGCTATTACGAGCCACCTGGTCATGAATGACCTCCTGGCTGCGTTCGGGGCGTCGAGAGGATCACATCCGACGCCCGGGCGCCTGGTGCAAGTCATCCGACGCATGAGTTGTTCCCTACGTGACGGACTCGAGTACGGCCTCCATCACGTCATCCGCGATCCTGTCGACGCGCTCGGTGAGCTGGTTGAGCGCGGCGTTCGCCTTCTCGACGAACCCTGCGTGCCGCTCGGCCCGGATTCCGCCGAGATTGATCATGACATTGAGCCTGGCCGCGTGCGCGCCGGCCCTACCGACGAGCGCCGCCACGCCGGCGTCCGAGACCGCGTTCGTGTTCCCCTTCGCCGCGATCGTCTCGGAGAGTTCGACGACCTCAACGCACTTCTGCATAACGGCGAGCGGCACCATCGCCGCGTCGACCAGCGTGTCCTGGATGGCGTCGCGACGGACGGCCTTCTCCTCGTCGGTCTCCTTCGGCAGCTTCATCGCGACCATCACCTTGTCGAAGGCCGCGGCGTCCTCGTCGATGAGCTGCTCGAGTTCCACGCGCAGCCTCTCGGTCTGCGCCAGCACGCGCTTCATGTCCTCCTCGACGTCGACGTACTTCTTCTTCCCGATCGTGAGGCTGCAGACCATCGAACCAAGACTCGCGCCAAGCGCGCCGCAGAGCGCGGCGACGCTGCCGCCACCCGGGGTCGGTTCGCTGGAGGCCAGCTCGGCCAGAAAGTCGTTCATCCCACCCATGGTGTCTCCTTCCCCCCGCCCTACAGCTCGGCGAGGCGGTTCTCGAGGATCTGGTCGCGGCTGAAACTCTCAAGCCTCAGGTAGAAATCGGCGCAGTCGACGAGTGCGTCCAGCGGGATCAACCCGACGATCTCGCAGCCGATCACGGGAACGCCGTACCGCTCCGCCTCCGTCTTCACCATCTCGTAGACGCGAAACAGCGGTGTTCCCTTGTAGTTGACCATGTTCATCGAGACCTGGACGATGTTGCGATCCTTGATCTCGAACCCCATCGCCTTGACGTATCTCAGGCCCCCGCCGGCGAATCGGATCGATTTCGCGATCGTCTTGGCGATCGAGATATCGTCGGTCCCCAGATTGATGTTGTACGCGACGAGGAACTCGCGCGCACCGATTGCGACGGCGCCCGCGGTCGGGTGGATGCGGTTCGGTCCGAAGTCCGGCACCTTCTTCGGGTTCGTTCCGATCTCGTCCCGGAGCCCCTCGAACTGCCCCTTCCGGACCTTCGCAAGATTCTCGCGCGCCGGTGTGGTCGCGGCCGCCTCGTAGAGATAGACCGGGATATCGAGTTCCGTGCCGACCCGCTCGCCGAGCCGCTGCGCCAGCTCGATGCACTCGGCCATCGTAACTTCGGTGACGGGGACGAACGGACAGACGTCGGTCGCACCCATGCGCGGGTGCTCGCCCTCGTGCTTCGTCAGGTCGATGAGCTCGCGCGCCTTCTCAATGCCTCTGAAAGCGGCCTCAAGCACGGCCTCCGGCTCCCCGATGATCGTCACGACCGCCCGGTTGTGATCCGCATCCATCTCCTTGTCGAGAAGTCGCGCCCCCTCGACGGCCGTCATGGTCCCGACGATCTCGTCGAGTACCTCCGGCCTTCTGCCCTCGCTGAAGTTCGGAACACACTCAACGATCTTCATCGTCCGCCTCCGTCCGTGGGCGCACCCGGGGTCTCTCCCCTCACGACCGCGCCGCGCTTGATGATCGTGCTCGTAAGATTCACACCGTAGTGATACGGGATCGCCCGGTAATCGTCGACCTCCCAGACGACCAGATCCGCCAGCTTGCCCGGCTCGATACTCCCCACGTTGCCCGACCGACCGAGCGCGGCCGCCGAGTTCGCGGTCGCGGCGACGAGCGCCTCGGCGGGCGTCAGGCGCATGACCATGCTCGCGAGCGAGACGATGATCTGCATCGACTCGGTCATCGAGCTGCCGGGGTTGCAGTCCGTCGCGAGCGCCACGGGAACACCCGCATCGACGAACTTCCTCGCCGGCGCGAACTCGCGCTTGCCGAGCGAAAGCGTCGTGCCCGGGAGCAGGACCGCAACAACTCCCGCGTCCGCCATCGCGCGAATGCCCGCGTCCGAGACGAAGACGAGGTGGTCGGCCGAGATCGCGCCGACCTCCGCCGCCAGCTCTCCGCCCCCGGACGCATGGAGTTCGTCCGCGTGGAGCTTCGGCCGCAGACCGTGCGACGCGGCGGCGAGCAGCAGCCGGCGTGACTGCTCCACCGTAAAGACGTCTTCCTCACAGAAGACGTCGCAGAACTCCGCGAGACCGTTGCCCGCAACGAGCGGGATGACCTCGTCGACGAGGTACGTCACGTACCCGTCGCGGTCGTCCCGCCACTCATCCGGAAACTCGTGCGCGCCGAGGAAGGTCGGCACGACGTCGACCGCGTGATGCTCGGCCAGCCGAGCGATCACGCGCAGCATCTTGATCTCCGCCTCGAGCGAGAGCCCGTAGCCGCTCTTGACCTCGGCCGTCGTGGTGCCGTACTCGAGCATGCGATCGAGTGTCGCGGCGCCGTGCTCGAAGAGAAGCTCTTCGGTCGCCGCGCGAACCTGTCGGACGCTCGAACGGATCCCGCCACCGGCCGCCGCGATCTCCTCGTAACTCCTCCCCTCAACGCGCATCGCGAACTCGTCCTCGCGTGTTCTCGCGAAGACCGCGTGCGTGTGTGGGTCGACGAACCCCGGCGTCACAACGGCGCCGGCGGCGTCGATCACGACGGCGTCAGCAGCCGGCGCGTACGCGGCGAGCACGCCGAACTCCGGCCCAGCCGCCACGATGCGGCCGTCAATGACGGCGACCGCCCCGTCCTCGATGATGCCGAGTTCACGCGCGGCCGGACCCACACGGGGACCCCGCCCCGCGACGGTCACGAGCTGTCCAATGTTGCGCACCAGAAGGTCGACTGTCTGCATATCGGTTATCTCTCCCGCATCGGAATCCGGATACCGTGGTCGGCCGCGAAGGCGATGGCCTCATCGTACCCCGCGTCGGCGTGCCGAATCACGCCCGTGGCCGGGTCGGTCGTGAGCACGCGCTCGAGCCGGACCGCTGCCTCGGGCGTTCCATCCGCCACGATCACCATGCCCGCGTGGAGCGACTTGCCGATACCGACGCCGCCGCCGTGGTGGAATGAGATCCACGTGGCGCCTCCGACGGCGTTGATGAGTGCGTTGAGAACGGGCCAGTCGGCGATCGCGTCGCTGCCGTCCTTCATTCCCTCGGTCTCCCGGTACGGCGATGCCACGGAGCCGCTGTCGAGGTGGTCGCGGCCGATGACGATGGGCGCCGAGATCTCGCCCGAGCCGACCATGTCGTTGATGATCCTCCCGAACCGGGCCCGCTCGCCGTAGCCGAGCCAGCAGATCCTCGATGGAAGTCCCTGGAAGTGCACCTGCTCGCGCGCGAGCTTGATCCAGCGGACCAGCGCCTCGTCTCTCGGGAACTCACGCACGATGACCTCGTCGGTCTTGTAGATGTCCTCAGGATCTCCCGAGAGCGCCACCCAGCGGAACGGCCCCTTGCCACTGCAGAAGAGCGGCCTGATGTACGCGGGAACGAACCCGGGGTAATCAAACGCGTTCGCGACACCCGCGTCCTTGGCCTGCCCCCTGAGGTTGTTGCCGTAGTCGAAGGCGATCGAACCGGCCCTCTGAAGATCGAGGATCGCGCGGCAGTGGTCGGCCATCGAGCGCATCGAGCGCTCGATGTACGCCTCCGGGTCGTCGTCGCGGAGCCTGAGCGCGTCGGCGAGCGGCATTCCGCCCGGCACGTACCCGCTCAGCGCGTCATGCGCCGACGTCTGGTCGGTCACGACGTCGGGGGTCACACGCCTCTTGACCATCTCGGGGATGACCTCGGCGCAGTTGCCCACCAGGCCGATCGAGAGCGGCCTGCCGGCCTTGACGGCTTCATCGGCCATCGCGAGCGCCTTGTCGAGGTCATGGACCATCCGGTCGCAGTACCCCGTGTCGAGCCGCATCCGGATCCGGGCCGCGTCGACCTCCACGCAGAGACAGACGCCGCCGTTCATCGTCACGGCGAGCGGCTGCGCGCCGCCCATGCCGCCCATGCCGCCGGTCAGAACGAGTCTTCCCGCAAGACTCCCGCCGAAGTGCTGACGGGCGAGCTCGGCCAGCGTTTCGTACGTTCCCTGGAGGATACCCTGGGTCCCGATGTAGATCCAGCTGCCGGCCGTCATCTGTCCGTACATGATGAGGCCCTGCCGCTCGAGTTCCCGGAACTTGTCCCATGTGGCCCAGTCGCCGACGAGGTTCGAGTTCGCCAGGAGGACCCTCGGCGCATCCGGATGTGTCTTCAGCACGCCGACGGGCTTCCCGGACTGGACGAGCATCGTCTCGTCGTTCTCGAGCGTCTTGAGCGTCCTGACGATGGCCTCGAACGCATCCCAGCTCCGGGCCGCGCGGCCGGTGCCCCCGTAGACGACGAGTTCGTCCGGATTCTCGGCGACCTCCGGGTCGAGGTTGTTCATGATCATCCGCATCGCGGCCTCCTGGAGCCACCCCTTACAGGTGATCTCGGTGCCGCGAGGCGCCCGCACGGTCCTCTTCTGTGCGCTGCCCATCTCCTCACACCTCCACGCTGTCCTTCGGTCCTCTGATGTCTCTCGGTTCTCTGATGTCTCTCGAATCTCTGATATCTCGACTACCTGATGCCCATGGATTCTCTGACGTCTCTCGATCCCCCGTGGGACCGCAACACCGCGTCAATCGTATCAGTCTCGCGCGGCGGGATCCCCGTGCAGCCCCCGCAGGGCCGCGAGGAGTTCGCCCTCGTTCCGTGCGAACGCGGTGCTCGTCGGAAGCTGATCGAGCAGTCTGGAGCCGTATCGGCGGCTCGCCAGGCGGCTGTCCAGGAAGATCACGCCTCCCATGTCGGTCGAGGAACGGATCAGCCGCCCGAATCCCTGCCGGAGACCTATGGCCGTCCGCGGGACCATGTAGCGGCTGAACGAGTGCTCTCCGGCCTGATCGTATCGCTCGCAGTGCGCCTCGACGACGGGGTCCGACGGCACGGGGAACGGCAGCTTCACGATCACGAGCTGCTCGAGCGAGCGTCCCGGAACATCGACACCCTCCCAGAAGCTGCTGGTCGCAAGGAGCACGCTCTCGGTCTCCCGCGCGAACTCCTCCAGCAGCGCCGTCCTTGGCGCGCCGTGTCCCTGCGCGAGCAGGAGCTTGCCGGACGCGGTGAACCGGTCGCGGACGAGCTTGAACACCGTGTCGAGCGAGGATCGTGACGTGAAGAGTACCAGCGTTCCGCCGGTCGCGGGCATCGCCAGCTTGACGACGAGGTCCGCCACGGCCTGATTGAAGCCGCGCGAGGATGGTTCGTCCATGTACTGGGCCACGATGGAGATGGCCTGCCGGCTGTAGTCATAGGGACTGCCGACATCCATCGTCACGAGCTGCCAGTCCGCCAGCGCGTCCAGCCCCAGCCGCTCGCAGAAGAACTCGAATGATCCGTCGACCGTCAGCGTCGCCGACGTGAGGATCAGCGAATCAAGCTTCGTGTAGAGAAACTCGTGCATCCTCTCCGCCACGCTGACCGGGGCGCTCCTCAGTTCGCACTCCCTGACGTCGCCGTAGCTTCTCACTTCGAGCCAGAACACGCTCTCGCGGTCGGCTCCCTCGGCGAGGAACACCACGTCCTCGCGGAGTCTCGCCACGCGCTCGTTCTCGTACTGGAGCGCCTGAGTGATCGAATCGGTCGACTCGAGCCCGGAGTCCGTGACGAGGTCTGCGAGCGTCGTCATCGTCTCGACCAGATGGGTCAGGCTCGTCGAGACGGCGTCAAGCTCCGGACCGACGAGCGACGACACCGGGTCCTCCGGACGGTACCTGAGCTTCCCGTACTCGACAGGCCTGCCGTTATTGAGGTCCTGATGTCTGGCGTTGAGGACCTTGAAGAACATCTCGAGGTCCTTCCGAGCGGTCTCGGCCTCACCGATGCCACGCTCGGCGGCCTCGGCGGCCGTCGAGATCACACCGCCGTCGGCTCCCTTCCTCAGCTTCGAGAGTATGTCCGGGAGGACGCCGTCGTCCCCGCCGTCGCGGCGGTAGACCGAGTCGAGCGTCGTCCTGGCGCGCCAGACGTTCGCGCGCCGTCCGATGTGCTCGGTCGCCACGCGCTCGAGGTTGTGCGCCTCATCGCAGATGAGGAACGAGTACTCACCGAGGACACGGCCGTCGGTCTCGCTGTCGCTGAACAGAAGCGAGTGGTTCACGACCACGATGTGCGACGACTGCGACGCGCGTCTCGCCCGCTGCAGATAGCAGGTATCATTGTGCGGGCACTTCTGCCCGAGACACGGTCCTCCGTCCGCGGAGATGCGGCTCCACAGGTAGTTCCTCCGCTGCACGGCGGCGAGTTCGCTGACATCACCCGAGGTCGTCTCGGCCTCCCAGAGCGCCACG
The DNA here is from genome assembly GCA_964516845.1 of uncultured bacterium. Classification (GTDB taxonomy): domain Bacteria; phylum Joyebacterota; class Joyebacteria; order Joyebacterales; family Joyebacteraceae; genus JAPEKQ01. The sequence goes on along the minus strand of CAZEXP010000005.1, from coordinate 28,572 downwards.
GGCAGCAGCCCGGCCCGCTCCTCGGGAGAGAGCCCCCGCTCCAGGACCCTGGCCCACCGCTCGCGACAGAGGTAGTTGCTCCTCCCCTTCAGAAGCGCCACGCTGAACCCGACGTCAAGCGCCCGCTCGAGGAACGGAACATCCTTGTTGAACAGCTGCTCCTGCAGGTTGCGTGTGTTCGTCGAGATGACGACGCGCTCACCGTTGAGCACGGCGAACTGGACCGCCGGCACGAGGTACGCCAGCGACTTGCCAACGCCCGTCCCCGCCTCCACGACGAGGTCGATGCCGTTGTTGAGCGCGTCGCCGACCGCGCGCATCATCTCGAGCTGCTCGCGCCGCTCCTCGTACTCCGGCAGCTCCGCCGCGATGGCGCCCTGCGCGCCGAACTGCTGCTCGGCCGTGTCGAGATCGACCTCGAGCCGCTCCTCACGCGGAACACGCACGTACTGCTCGCCGCGAACCACGTCGTATCTGAGAAGCTCCTCGCCCGCGGCTCCGTGGTCGGGCACGGCGAACGGTTCGAGCGTGTCGCCCGAGCGCTCCCGGGCGGCCTCGACGAGGAGCCGGATCTGCGGGTCGGCCATGGCGGCCATTCTGGAGAGGATGGCCGGACCCACCTGGTCCAGCACGTCGAGGAGTCGGAGGAATACGGTCGCCGTCACGTCGGCGTCATCAAGCGCGCGATGCGCCCGCCCGGTCTCGATCCCGAAGAAACCGGTCAGAGCGGCCAGTCGGTGGCTTCTCATGCGCGGCATGAGCGCCCGGGCGAGCGGCAGGGTGTCGAACACGCCGTACCGTCCGATGAGGAATTCAGGACGGTTGTCGGCGGCCGCGGCGAGAAACGCGAGATCGAACGTAGCGTTCTGCGCCACGAGCGGTGAGTCGCCGCAGAACTCGAGCGCCTCGCGAAGCACCGTGTCGATATCTGGGGCGTCGACCAGATCGTCGTCGGTGATCCCGGTGAGATAGCTGATGTCCGATGGCATCGACATGCCCGGGTTCACCAGCGACTCGTACCTCGCCTCCACCACGCCCTCGGTGACGCGGACCGCGCCGACCTCAACGATGCGGTCGGTGCCGGCCTCAAGCCCCGTGGTCTCAAGATCGATCGAAACGAAGGTCGACGGATAACCGCGTGAGCTGGTGCCCTTACCGCCGCTCTGCTGCCGGTCCGACGGCGTCGTCGCGTCGCCATGACGCGGCGCCACCGCCTCGCGGTGCCGCTGGGTCATTCGCCCTCCCTCTCGCGGACACCGCTCATCTTGTGCACGGCGCAGTACTCGCCGCACATCGAGCAGAGGCGGTCGTCCGAGGGCGGGGCCGCGTCGCGGAAGCTCTTCGCCTTCTCGGGGTTGAGGCAGAGCTTCATCATCGTGTCCCAGTCGAGCGCCCTGCGGGCCGCCGAGAAGCGGTCGTCCCAATCCCGCGCACCCGGGATACCCTTGGCGATGTCCGCGGCATGGGCGGCCACGCGGAACGTGTAGACGCCCTCCTTCACGTCCTCGATGGTCGGAAGACGCAGGTGCTCGGCGGGTGTGACGTAGCAGAGGAAGTCCGCGCCTGCCATGGCGATGACCGCGCCGCCGATGGCGCCGACGATGTGGTCGTATCCCGGCGCAACGTCGGTCACGAGCGGTCCGAGCACGTAGAACGGCGCGCCGTGGCAGAGCGATTTCTCGAGCTCCACGGAGGACGCCACCAGATCGAGCGGCACGTGTCCCGGGCCCTCGACGATGGTCTGCACACCGCGCTCGCGCGCGCGCAACACCAGTTCGCTGATCACGGTGAGCTCGGCGATCTGGGCCGCGTCGTTGGCGTCCGCCAACGCGCCGGGCCTGAGTCCGTCGCCAAGACTGATCGTCGCGTCGTACTCGGCCACGATATCCAGAAGGTCGTCGTAGCGCTCGTAGAGCGGGTTCTCCGCGTCGTTGTAGGACATCCATTCCATCAGGAACGAGCCGCCCCGGCTGACGACGTCCGCGAGCCGCGGAGTGCGCCTGCAGTGGCCGGCGACCTCGCGCGTCACACCGCAGTGGACGGTGACGAAGTCGATACCGTCGTCCAGATGAGCCCGCACGCCGTCGAGGATCTCATCGGGCGTCATGTTGACCATCCCACGACCTTCGCGACGCGCCTTGATGGCCGCCTGATAGAGGGGAACGCTTCCGACCGGAACGGTGGAGCGCTCGACGACCGCGCGGCGGATCATGTCGATATCGCCGCCCGTGGAAAGGTCCATGACGGCGTCCGCGCCGGCTTCGATCGCGGCGTCGACCTTGAGAAGTTCCTCCTCGATGTCCGAGGCGTCCGATGATGTCCCCAGATTGGCGTTGACCTTCGTCCGAAGCCCCTCACCCACGCCAACGGGACGATGCGAATTGTTCGAGTTCTTCATGATTGCGACACGGCCGTTGGCCACCTGTTCGGCCAGCAGCGCGACGTCGATGCCCTCTTCACACGCGACGGCCTCGAGATCGGGCGTCGTCCGCCCGTCGCGCGTCTCCTTCATGACCAGCATGGGAACCCCATTCCTCTGGCTGCTGTGATGATGGTGCGGAGGGGGCATGATCCTCACTCCGGGCGGTCCAGCTGAACGTCCGGAGGATCAGCCCCTGAGGAGCTTCACGAGCTCCGTCTCGCTCACGATTGTAACACCGAGTTCGCGAGCTTTCTCTAGTTTCGAACCCGGATGAGCGCCCGTCACGACCAGATCGGTCGTCCGGCTGACGCTCCCGGTGACTCTTCCCCCGGCCGCCTCGACGGCGTCACGGGCCTCCTGCCTGGTCATTCCCTCGAGCGAACCGGTGAGAACGACCCGTTTGCCGACGAGCGGCCCTCCGCCCTCTCTACTGAGCGGGGCCTCGCTCTCGAACCGGACCCCGGCCTTCCTGAGCTTCGCGAGCACGGTGAGGTTCGTCCCCGAACGGAAGAACGTATGAACGCTCTCCGCGATGACGGGGCCGACCTCGTCCGTCTCCGCGAGCGCTTCGACATCGGCCGCCGCCAGCGCGTCGATGCTCGGAAGACGCACGGCCAGCGCCTGCGCGACGCGTGAGCCCACGTGCCGGATACCCAGCGCGAAGACGACGCGGTCGAACGGGCGCTCCCTGCTCGCCTCGAGCGCCGCCATGAGATTGGCCGTCGATACCTCCGCCATCCGATCCAGCTCGACGACGCGGTCCGGGTCCAGCCCGTAGAGATCGCCGTAGTCGCTCACGAGCCCCGCACCGACGAGCTGCTCGACGACGGCGGGACCGAGACCGTCGATATCCATCGCGCCGCGCGCGGCGAAGTGCTCGATGGCGCGCTTCAGCTGCGCCGGGCACGCGACGTTGTTGCACCGCGTGTCGACCTCGCCTTCCTCACGCGAAACCGGCTCGCCGCAGGCGGGACACGTCGTCGGCATCCTGAATCGGCGTGGTCTGCCCTTCCGCTTCGACATGACGACCTTGACGATCTTGGGGATGACCTCTCCGCCCTTCTCGATCATGACCGTGTCGCCGACCCGGACGTCCAACCGTTCGATCTCGTCGGCGTTGTGAAGCGTCGCGCGGGAGACGGTTGAACCGGATACAAACACGGGTTCGAGCTCGGCGACCGGGGTGAGTCGTCCGGTCCGACCGACCTGGACGACGATGTCGGTCACTCTCGTGCTCACGGACTCGGCGGGGAACTTGTACGCGATCCCCCACCGCGGGCTCTTGGCCGTGCTCCCGAGCCGCCCCCGCTGTTCGAGGGAATTGACCTTCACGACCATCCCGTCGGTGTCGTAGTCGAGTTCGTCTCTCCGGTCACGCCAGACGTCGCAGGCGGTCACGGCCGCCTCCAACGAGTCCACCAGTTCCCAGTGCGGCTCGACCGGAAGCCCCATCCCGGCGACAATGCGCAGCGCGTCGCTGTGTCGCGCTACGCCGAACCGGGATGGATCGATGAGCTGATAGAAGTACGCTCGGAGCGGCCGTTCACGTACCTCCCCCGGATCGAGGAGCTTGAGCGACCCGGCCGCTGCGTTCCGAGGATTGACGAACGCGGCATCGCCCGTGCGACGCCGCGCCTCGTTCAGCGCCGCGAATCCCGACCGGGGCATGAACACCTCGCCCCGCACGTCCACGTTCGCGTCGGCGTGCGGGCCGGTCAGTCGGAGCGGGAGTGATCTCAGCGTCCGGACGTTCGCCGTGACGTCGTCGCCCGTCGTCCCGTCGCCTCGCGTGGCGGCGCGGACGAGAACACCGTCCTCGTAGCTGACCGAGACACTGACCCCGTCAAGCTTGAGTTCGACGACGTACTCGATCGCCTCGTCCGGGAGGAACCTTCTGACCCTGGAATCGAACTCGCCGAGTTCGTTCGCGGAATACGTGTTGTCAAGCGACAGCATCGGTTCAGAATGCCGCACGGTCGCGAACCCGTCGGTCGGCTCGCCGGAGACTCGCCGGGTCGGCGAGTCCGGGCTCGCGAGTTCCGGATGCGCCGTCTCAAGGGACTGGAGTTCGGCCATCAGCGCGTCGTACTCCGCATCCGTGATCTCGGGGTCTGCGTCGATGTAGTAGCGCTGGTCGTGGTAGCAAATGAGCTCCTGGAGCTCGCGGACGCGCGCTTCGGGGCTCTTCCTGGTTCCCATCGGCTGGACCGGCTCCTTCCATGTTGGCAGGCTGGATCATGGGGCGCGGGCACGCTGGCGCGGTTCGCCGGGAAGCGTCAGAACTCGCGAATGAGGCCGACGTGGAGCTTGCCGTCGAGGAATCCGTCTCCCTCACCGAGGCCGTAGTCGACGGCGATTATACCCAATCGGGTCTCCCCCCGCAACCCGACCCCGTAGCCTAACTTGGTCTCCGACACGGGGTTGGAACCCTCCCTGGAGTAGTGGCCGATGTCGAGGAAGGCCGCGATACGTGCGTACCGTCCGAAGATGAACCGATACTCCAGACTGCCGAGGGCCGTGACCGTCCCGTGGAACTGCTCTTCGCGGTATCCGCGCAGGCTTCCCGCTCCTCCGAGGACGAGCTGCTTATGGAGCGGAACGTCGTCGTCGCTCGACGTGAGCGCCGCGCCGCGTGCCGCGAGCGCCAGGACCTGAGCTCGCCGCACGGGCACGTACACCGCCGCGGACGCGTTCAGCGTGCCCGTTCGATACGACGCATCCCCCTCGATGGCCTCGACACTGGCGTACAAGAGACGACCGCTCGACTCGACGCCTCGGGTCGGATTGAGCGGACTGTCGGTCCTGTCGTATGTGAATTCGAGCGCCGTGCGGTAGCCGTCGGTTGAGGGCTCATCGCCCGTGCCGGGTACGTACCGCTCCGCGCCGGCCGACCACGTCACGGCGAGCCGCGTCCCGAAACGAGCCGTGACGAAGAGGTCGCCCTCCGTCGTCGAGTAGAGCGTGTCGCGGTTGACCTGCTCGGCGCGGACACCCGCGTCGATGGGGGCTCCGAACAACCACGGTTCGGTGTAGTCGAAGGCGATCCGGTCGTGCCCGTCGCGCACCCTCTCCCAGGTCGCCCGCGCCCTCCGGCCGGTCCCCGCGATGTTTCCCAGGCTGATGTCGGCCCGCCCCGTGAATTCGCCCTCACCCTCGGTGGTGGGGACATACCCCAGCACGCCGCTGATCCGGTTCGCGCGGGCCTCCCCGACCTCGATCCCCACATCGGCCGTGCCGGTCTCGCGATTGATGGCGACGGCCGGTTCCCCAACGAATGCCAGGAACGGCAGACGCTCGAGCGTCGGTCGAACGTCCTCCAGCACCGAGAGACGGAAGGGCTCGCCGCGGACGATGCCCGTCTCCCGTGTGATGACTTCGGCCCGGGTCTGTTTGTTCCCGACCACAAGGACGTCCGCGAACGTGACCGCCAGTCCCTCGTTGATCTCGTAGACGAGCAGGAGTCCGCCCGGTTCATCCGTGGCGAGCGATACGGTCGGGCGAACGGCCGCAAGCGGGTATCCCCGCTCCGCATACCGGGCGGCGATCGACGCCGCGTCTCCCTCGAGCATGGCCGCCGTCGTTGGTCTTCCCGACTGAGCCGCGACAAGCAGCTCGAGTTCACCCGTCCCGACCGCCGTGTTCCCGGCGAATGCGACCGAGGCGATGCGCCCGCCTCGAGCCTCCTCCACGCGAACGACAACGCCGGCCGGATCCTCGTCATCCCAGTCGACGCGGACGGACGCGAACGGACTGCCGCTCGCGGCGAGGAGCGCGAGCACCGAGTCGGCCCCGGATGCCAGCGCCTCCGGGTCGAGCGGATCGCCACGCGCCACGCCGAACGCGTCGAGGAGTTCGCGCGTGCTCACACTCTGATGCCCCTCCGCTCGCACGTTCCCGACGACCGTCGGGAACATCTCCGACGCCGTCGCGACCGCGACGAACGCGCACGTCGTGACGACGAGCGCTGCGAGGACCGTGAGCCGGTTGGACTTCAGCACAGGGGCTCCCATCTGCGCGAACGGCTAGAAGAACGCATTCACTCTGAGATCGACCGTATGGCGATCGTCGGAACCGGGCCGCCGCTCCCCGGTGTAGTTCAGATTGCCCGTGACGAATCGATTGAAGCGATAGTCGGCCGACAGCCGCCAATCGGCCGCCCCTCCCTCCACCCGTCCCTCGGCCATGTAGCGCGGCAACTCGCCGCCGGAGGCCGCCACGCTCGACCGGGTGAGACTGGCCGAGATCGACCCGCGCCCCTTCAGCCGGTACGTAACGGCCGGCGTGAGCTTCCAGACATCGGCCGCGACCCCGGTCACCGCGTCGTCCTCGGTCCCGTACACGCCGGTCAACCGCACCTCGACCGCGCCGGAGCCGCGATGAGCGACCTCGGCGAGAAGCGACCTGACATCAAGATCGTAGCTGTCGACCGTGCCTTCGGAGTCACGGCGACGCTCGCCTGCCTCGCCCTGGACGCGATAGGTCAGGCCTCGGGATGCGGCGAGCTTGAACTCGAGCGTGACCTCCCGATCGCGCCGCTCCTCGGGCGAGTTCGAATAGACGCGCTCCAGCTCGTCAGCCGTCCGCAGCGCAAGACGGCTCACGAACGTCCCCCCGGCGGAGGCGTATCTCAGCGTGTGGCGACCGGTGAGCTCCCCACTGACGGTGTCGTCCCCGCGGAGGACCGACGGGTCCAGCAGATAGAGCCGCTCCTTCTCATCGGTGGTCGTCGCCTCGCGCAGCTTGAGGTCGGTCTCGAACGAGAAACGCGCAAGCCAGCGCCGCAGCGCGCTCGGGTCGGGAAGCCCCGACGGCGTCGTACCGCCCGAGCCGGGACGGAAACTCCACCGCGTCCCGGCGCTCAGATCGGTCACCGGCAGGTACCGTCCGGTGGAGATAATGCGCGTCACCTCGACACCGTCCTCCTCGGTGACGTAGCGTTCCTTCTCCTCGACCTCGGTCGTGGTGACGACGTATCGGACCTCGCCCTGGACGGCCCCGCCGAGCGACGAGTGACCGAGCCGAACGCGGGCCAGATCCGAACGCGTGTCGGACTCCGCGAGCCCGTCCTCGAAGTCGGTCCTCCTACGAACGACACTCGCGTCCACCGTGAGCGGCTCCCAGCGGGTCAGCTCCAGGCCGTAGGTCTGTGTCGCCGTCACGGCCGCGCGCGACCAGTCGTCCGACTCCCCGCGCCGGTCGGTCATCCGATACGCGTACCCTGCCCGCAGGCCGGCGCCCCTCAGACCGGCGCTCGCCAGCGTCACGCCGTACTCGTCGTAGCGCTCCCCGACGCCGTCCTCGGTCGCCTCATCGCTCGTCCAGGTCGCTCCCGGCCGCACGTGACCCAGCGTGACGTCGCCGCCCGCGCGGTAGAGCCTCCGCTCCCGCGTGAGTGCCGTGTCCGCGGCCGCCGTGTAGTCGAGGTCAACGATCCGGCCGCTCAGCCAGACGCGAGCGCGCTCCGCCGGTGATGCCTCGACCGAGAACCGCGTCCGCATCGAGGTCAGCGCGTCACCGCGCTCCAGTCGCCCGTGCCGGACCTCGGCCGACCCGCCGCCCGGCATGTCGAACCGCAGCGTGCCCTCACCCGTGAGCTCGGCTGTCGGAACCTCGAGACCGCGAAGTTCCCAGTGATCCTCATAGCCCGTCTCGCGAAACCGCCCGTTCCCCCGGAAGTTCCCCGCCACGCGCCGTCCTGCCGCGGACGCCGTCAGACGCGAGTCCCCGAGGACACCGCCCGTCAGCGACGGCGCCTCGAGCCGTACGACCCCGGCGTTCCCGAGGTTGTCATCATCATCGAGGTCGGAGAGTGTGTTCCGGTCATAGGTCGACAGCGCGGCCTCGGCCTCGACGAACCCTCCGCCTTCGAGGCGCACCGCCCCGTTGACCGCCAGCAGCGACGCGTCCGTTGGAAGCGGCAGCTGTCGCCCGAGCCGGTGTGTCCCCACCCCCTCACCCGCATAGTAGTAATGCCCGGCGACATAGTCGTAGGCGTAGTCGCCGCCGTCAGAGCGTTCGAAATCGAGCTCGAACGATCCGGAATCCGCGCCCGCGTGCTCGAACGTCCCGTCGGGCAGCCTCTCGTAGTCGCCGTTCCCGTACCCGACCGAATCGACGCCGTCGTCGTGGGCCAGTTCGATGTCGTCGCCGGCCGCGGCCAGCAGTGCGAGATCGTCGTCGGACAGGTCCACGCTCGTCGGGGACGAATCATCATCGGACTCCCGGAAGTATGCGGCGCCGAACTCCATCCGCCCATCGGCGGAGCGGAGACCGGCGGTGCCCCCGTAGACGTCGCGGTCGAAATCGGAGGTGGCGCATTCGTAGTCCACGTCGATCCGGCTCTCGGCCGTGATCGGCCGCGTCTCCGAGAACTGAAGCTCGCCGGACGCGTAGTCGATGACGTAGTCGTTGTCGCTCCCCCGTTTGAGCCGAGCGCCGTCAAGCCAGACGCGCTCGCTTCCCGCAACGATCGTGACGCCGACTGCGCCCGACGCGTTCGGGAGCAGATACGGCCCCTGCTTCCCCTCAACGCCAATGAAGGCCGCGGTCGTCTGCTCACCCGAGGCCTGCGCGCCGGCGAGCAGGACACTGAGCGGACCCCGCTTGCCCGTCACCATAACACCCGCCAGTTCACGACGCATCGACAGGAGACTCCCCGACGTCATGTCGAGCACGATGTCCCCCATCGTTGCGGAGACATCCTTGCCCTCGATCTCGACGAGAACCTTGTCAAGTGAGCGCAGCTCCTCCGTGTCCCCTTCGGGCAGCAATGGCGTGTTCTGGTCTGAGAGATACGCGCGGACGGACACATCCCGGGCGACCCGGCCCTCGACGTTCAGGCGGAGCGATTGCTCGAGCTTGAGGTCCCGATCGGAGCCCACGCTGACACCGAACGTCTTGGCGCCCCCTATCCTCAGACCCGACCCGACGGGTGCGCGATCGGGCTCCGCGATGCGCAGACTCACGAGGCTCTCCGGCGCGGCGAACACATTCGGGAGTTCCCCCGTGGCATCGAGCATCGCGTATCGCTGCTCGCGGGCGAGAGCCCCGGGAATATAGAGGTAGCTGAGAGATATGCGCGCGGTATCCGGAAGGTCGCGGAGGAAGCGAAGGCTGGAAGCGGAGACGTCCAGGACGTAGTCGACGCCCCGCTCGGCGGGACGATCGCTGACGAGCACCGTGTCGCTGCCGGCGACGATCAACGAGTCCGGAAGCGCGACACGCCCGTCGGCGAGGTCCACCCCCGTCAGATCGACCACGCGGCGCCCGCTCGTCCTCGCCAGGGTGCCGGCGCCCGCGGTCGTCACGAACGCGGCGAGAAGGGCGATGGCAAGGATCGCTCCGATAAGCGGTCTAGTGCTTTGTGTCGTACTCGAGCGCGAAGATGAACACGCAACCCGAGGTTCCGTCCAGGACAAGAAGCCTCCCCGTCCGATCGATCGCCAGCCCGGAAGGCAGAGCCGAAGACCCCATCTGGTCCCGACCGGCGACCGCGGTGACCGAGCCGTCGGCGCAATCGAACGCCAGGACCGTGCCGTTGCGCGGGTCCGCGACGATGAGATTGCCGCGCGGATCGAAGATGATGTCGTATGGCGTGAATTCCCCGGTGCCCGAGAGCCGGGCAAGAGGCGAACCGAACTCGTCGTAGAGCAGGACGACGGCGGCCGCGGGGTCGGCAATCGCCAGCACGCGCGACGGCCCCATGGCGACGCGCGTCGGACCGACGAGACCGCCACCCTCCCCGCCGAAGCTGCCTATCGGGTCAAGCGGCTCCCCGAACTGCGAGTGGACCCGGACGATCTGCGCGTCGGCGTCAGTGACATAGAGTTCGCCGGCCGAACCGAGTTCCAGACCGACCGGGTTCCCAACCTGTTCCTCGTCGAGCACAACCCCGAGGTAGTTCCCCTCGGCATCGTACTCGACGACGCGCCGGTTCCCCGCGTCGAGGACATACGTCGCCAGGCCGCGGTCGACGACCACGTCGAGCGGACGATCGAGGCTGTCCTCTTCCCACCCGTACCCGCCGAGCTCCCGGACGATCGAGCCATCCGGCTCGACCACGAGCACGCGATGGTGACCGCTGTCGACGACGTACAGACGTCCCCGGTGGTCAACGGCCAGCGCCGTCGGACCATCCACGTCCCATGCGTCGCCACCGATCTCCCCAACGAGATCGAGTGCGATCACCGAGCCGGCCGCGGCAAGTGGAAGAACAAGTGAAGTGATGACCGCGATGAACACGAGATCGAGACAACGCCTCATGGACGTCCGTCGCGTCGCCTGCGGCGGGAACAGTGCGAGCATCATGGCGTGCTCCGCGAAAGGGGGATGCTGCGCGGCGGGAGAAACCCCGCCGCGTTGTCAGAAGGAGAACTCGAGCGTCGTGCGGCTGCCGCACAGCCCGTTCTCATCCGGCACCGGTGCGACCGAGAGCCTCACCGCCGGGGTCCCGCTCTGACCGGCGTTGTGGCGTCTCGCCATCCACGCGGCGTCGATACCCGAGAGCGCCCTGTTGAGCACGGCAAGCCCGGTCATGTAGAAGGCGTTGCGTGATGACACCGACGCCCCGTGCCGAAGCTCGCGGTACTCCTCGAGCCGGTCACGATCTCCCCAGTCCCATCCGTCGCCGCCGAAGTAACCGTGCTCCGCGAAGTAGCGCTCCTGCGCGTCGAGGTCGTCCGGAAACAGGCTCCTCGCCTCGCTCCGGATGTCTTCGTTGTAGCTGTCGGACCCCTCGCTGCGCATGTAGTCCGCAATATCCTCATAGTACGTGTGGTCCGCGCCCTGCTCCACGTCCAGGTAGACCGAGACGTACTCCTCATAGTCGTCGACCCGCATCCGCTCCTGCACGCTGTACGAGGCGTACCCGATCCAGATCGCACCCTCGGCCGCCATGAACGCGCGTCCGCGGCCGTCGTGCCCCGTGTAGAACTCCCCCCACCCGGGAACGGCGAATGACATGAGCATTGCGACGAGCGGGTTCTTCTCCTCACGCCCGCCGGCTGCGTGAACGGGCTCCTTCGGCTGCTGTTCCGGAGCCAGATCGGAGATCGGGTCGTCGGCTCGGAGCGAGAGCCCCTGCCTGGCGAGGCCACCGGACGCGCCGGACGGAAAATACGATTCGGCGAGAGCGGCCTGCGTCGAGACCAGTATCAGGATCACACAAAGGGGCACGAAGCATCGACTCATCTGCAGCTCCTCAGTACCTCGCAACGAGTGCACAGGTCAGCCCGATCGGTCCATCGGGCACGCCGAACTCAAGACCCAGGTCGGCCGGCGGCTCCGCTTCCGCGGGCGCCCTGGCGATGAAGAACGAATCAAGAGCGCTCACAACGTGGTTGAGCAGCGCGGCCATCATGAAGTAGCGCGCCTCCCTCAGATGCGAGTTGCTGTCCTTGCGCATCCCCCAGTATTCGTCCCTGAGCGCCATGTCCTCGGCGGTGACGTCGTTCGGCGAGCCGTCCCCGCTCCACCACGGCCAGTAGACATCGTATTTGCCGACGTCCTCGTAGAACTCCTGCGAGCCCTCCGGCGCCAGCGGCCGGCAGCCGTTGGCGTAGTCCTGCGGGTCTTCCAGGCAGTTCTCATTGAAGAAATCCTGGTACGCGGCCAGATTCCAGTTGTCGATGACGAAGTCCTCGTAATCACCCCGCTCGTCGAGACCCTGCTTGTCCAGGTAGTAGAAGCCGCCCCACATGGCCGCCTCGAGCAGGAGGTAGATGTAGCCGCGCTTCTCCCCTTGCACGATCTGGCCGGCGCCGGGCACGGCCAGAGACAGGAGCATCATCTTCGGCGGGTCGTGCGACGTCCTCGTGCCGCCGGAGGCTCCCCCGTTCTCCGCGTCCGTCTCGAGAAGCTCCTCAGCGAAGCCGAGCGACGAGATGAGCACGAGATCCTCGGGCATCACGCGTGCGGTCACAGCAGTCGGCCCCGCGCAGAGCGCGGGCACCGCTATCAGTGTGATCATGAACGCTGCCAGAAGTCTCATCACGTCTCCCGCAAAGCCGCACGGCGACCGGATCACGGCCGACGTTCCGTCGGCTTGGACCTATCGAATCAGGGCGACCTTCATCAGCTTCTCCTCAATGCGCCCGGCCATGCCGCCGCCGAACACATCGATCATCTCGAACCCGACCTCGACTCGGACCAGATAGAGACCGCTCGCCACGCCGTCGGTCTCCCAGACCAGCTCGTTGGCCGTTGGAACACCGTCGGCACGGAGCGTCTCAACGATCTGACCCGTGACGTCCATGATCTCCACGAGGATGTCCATCGACTCCTCGAGATAGACCCTGATCGTGATGTCCTCCTCGCGCGCCGGGTTCGGATAGCAGTACGTGCGATCCTGCACCATGAGCGTAGGCGTCTCCTCGAACTCCTCGCCGAGGAGCGAGTCCGCGAAACAACCGGTCCCCGCCGGATTCCCTGCCTCCGTCGGCCAGACGATTGCGCCCGGAGACGCATCGTACGGCAGGCGGTAGAAGAGCGCGCGACCGCTGCGACCCGCAATCAGGAGGTCAATCTCTCCGTCGCCCTCCGCGTCCCCGATCCACGGCGTGCCGAGCGCGACATCCGACGAGAGCGGCCATCCCGGCAGTACGTCGCCGGTGAGACCGTCCCACGCGTAGACGCCGCCTCCGGGGCCGCTCATGACCACGTCGATCCCACCGTCACCATCGATATCCCCGACCAGGGGCGAGGCTGAGGAGCTGCGGGTGCTGTCACCCGATGAGAAACTCAATGGCCAGTTCTCGACCGCCGTGCCGTTCGCCCGGATGCCGCGAACCTGCGTCGAGCCGACCGGAACGACAAGCTCGAGGAAACCATCGCCGTCGAGATCACCCAGAGAGGACCGCCCCACGACCTCTTCACCGAGATCGACAGGCCACCCCGCGAGTTCCTCGCCGCGACGATCCCACGCAAACGCGCGTCCGTCCGAACCGACGGCGATCACGTCGAGTCGTCCGTCACGTCCGCGGTCCAGATCGCCGAGGAGCACGCCAACAGCCTCGCGCTCCCAACCTTCGACCTCGACGGGCCAGCCCGGAAGCGGTGTTCCGTCCGCATTGAGCGCGATGACCCATCCCCTGTTCGTCGTCGACAACACGAGTTCCAGTTCGGCGTCGGCGTCCAGGTCTCCGGCCGCCATCGTCACGTCGTCGAGCACGAGCGCGCCGAACGAATACGGCGAAGTCCCGACCGGGCGCCCGACCTGATCCACGACGACGAGATCGCCGCCCCGGGAGGTCGCCGCGATCTCAAGACCGAAGCCCTCGTCAAGATCCGCCACGACCGGGGGGGCGCTCGCCGGTCCGCCGATCTCGACCGGGAAGTGGTCCGAGACCGGGTCGGCGTGACCGTTCCCGTCATTGTCGACCGCGTGCCACGCGTGCAGCATGCCGTCGTCCGAAACGACCACGACCTCGAGCTGGCCGTCTCCGTCAAGGTCCGCGAGCGCCGGAGTCTGCGATATGTCACCGCCTGCGATCGCGATGAAGCCGGACGGGCCGGCGCAGTCTGGAAGCACCGCCGAGCCGTCGTGATGGAACGCATAGACAAGGCCGTCGGTCGTGGCGAGCACGACCTCCATGTCGCCGTCGCCATCGAGGTCTGCAACGCGCGGAGCGATCCCCGCCGTCTCCCCCTCGAACTGGATCGGCCAGCCGTCCTTCCAGCGGTTGAATCGGACGTCCATCGTCATGATGGAGTCCGGTTCCGAGATGCCCGTGATCGAGATGTAGCTCCTGGCGCCGAGATTGTCGTCGGTCGATGGAAACGTGTCGTACGAGAACGAATCGTTGTTCGACGCGAAGAACGGATCAAACCTGCTGCCCGTCCAGTAGAAACTGCCGACATCGCCGAGGTCCTCAATGCCGTCGGCCTCCTCGACCGCGACGCCCCTCCGGTTGCGGTCGTAGTTCACCGCGTCGTACGGCATCAGTCCGGGAATCACGCGAGTGTCGTCAATGTGATAGATGAGCATCCCGGGGCCCGGGAGCAGAAAGTCGTACTCGTTGTTGACGGGACATATCTGCTGCTGACAGTCGGGGTCGACCGGACCGAGCACGACGCCCCGTTCCTGTTCGATGGCGACGAGCCCGTCCTTGCCGATGTCGTCCATCCGGTTCTCAACGAGGTAGTACTCGGTGCTCGTGATCGGGATCTTGAACGTCCGGTATCCGCCGCCCCTCAGGACAGAGGCCTTGACCTCGAGGTTCTCGGAGTCCTCAATGATGACCACGGGGTCCGTCCACCCGAGGTACTCGAGCGACCAGGCGCACGGCGGCACCGGGATCAGACCGTACGCGTACCCCCAGGGCGTGTTCATGCCGATGCGGCCGCCGGAGTCCATGATGCCCCAGTAGCCGATCGATGGAAAGAAATTCGATGTGTTGTAGAGGTCGGGAAGACCGATGCCGTGACCCATCTCGTGGACCAGCGTCCCGTTGAGAACCGCCGTGAGACCGTCCTGGCTCGAGGTCTCGGGCATCAGCGACGCGTTCCAGATCTCGTGCGCGCCGTCGTTGACCACGATCGGCTCCCCAAGTGTGATGTGAGCCGCCGGCAGGTCGTACGGCGTATCGTAGTAGATGTCGCTCTGCCAGTCCGAGCCCGCGAAGAAGATGACGTAGCCGTCGTATTCCGAGAAGTCGATCGAGTCGGTCGTGTCGGCCGCCGCGAAGGCGTCCCGCGTGAACGCTTCGACCTGTGAGACGTACCAGACCTGCGCGTCCGAGTAATCGTGATAGTAGCCCATCTCATACGGGAGCACGTACGCCGCGTGCGAGTCGGCGGGAGCCACCGTGAACTCGATCTCGACCTCGCCGTGCGAGACCGACTCGAAGTAGCTCTTGGCCGCTGTCATGTGAAGCTCAAAGTACTCGCGGTCGTGCGGCGGTCCATCGAACGTCGAGCCATCCCATGGCGAGTAGTTGAACGTCCCGTCGCCCGTGCTCAGGGGATCGTCGTCAGGCTGGAACTCGACACGGAGCGCCAGGAACCGAAGCGTCGTCCGCTCGCCGTCCCCGCGCCCCCGCTGCCGCGCCAGTTCGATGGCGCTCACACGCGCGGGCTGACTCGGGAAGTACTTCGCGTTGACCGCCTGCAGCTCCTCGAGCGGCCGCTCGGTGTCCTTGGTGCAAAGAAGTGTCGACGCCGCGGAAGCGACCACCGGAAGCATGAGCGCGACGGCTACGATCACCAGCAGGGTCCTCAGCGCTTTCGCTCGCGTGTTCAACCTCGTCACCATCCCCCCGTTGTGCCCGGCCACAGCCACGCTCGGCCACCTGCGGTCATCCGCCTGTGAGAAGCGCTGGCGAACGGCCCGCCCGCCGGACGGTCCGCCTCCACCAGCGCGAAGTCTCGATGGCGATCTAGAACGTAGCGCTCAGAGAGAATCGGAACGGCCGCTTGAGGCCCTCGGCCTGCGGCACGTTCGCCACGTCGAACGCCCAATTGTGGTACTTCAGGCCCATCCCGAAGGCAAAACCCTTCACCTCTCCGTCCTCATCGTGGACGTATCCACCCCTCAGACCGAAGAGGTCGTAGTACCGGTACTCGGCTCCGAAATTCATGATCACGCCGACCGACTGGTCCGCGATGTCCTCGATGATGACGAGCGACTTGTTGTACTCGGCCGTGACGAGAAGCACGTTCATTTCATCCGACAGGACCTTGTACGCCACGCCCATCTTGAGATTGCGCGGGAGCGGGTCGGACTGCTCTTCATCGATGTAGGCGATCCGCGGACCCACGTGCTGAACGGCGGCGCCCAGTCGCAGGCGATCCTCCCACATCCGATAGAGAACGCCAAGGTCCGCCGCGAACGTCGAGCCGGAACCCTTCTGCTGGTCCTGCGTGTACTGCGCCGGCGCGAGGTTGACGTAGACGAATTTCAGATTGAGACCGACGGCGAGGTTCTCGCTGATCTCCGTCCCGTACGAGACGGACGGAATGATCTCGTAGCTGTCGAAGTAACCGACCACATCGGGACTGTCGGGATCGGTGGCGGCCTGCTCACCGTACGTCAGATAGATGAGCGACGCTCCGATCGTGCCGAGGCCCTCCACGCGCTGCGCGTAGGCCGCGTACTCGTAGTAGACGTCGTCCCAGTCGGGAACAAGCTGCGTGTGCATGAGCGTGAAATTGACACGTCCGTCGACCCACGCAAGACCCGCGGGATTCCACGACACGGCACTGGCGTCATCGGCGATTGCGACGAAGCAGTCCCCCATGCCGGCCGGCCGCGCCCCGGGCTGGATGTAGAGAGACTGCGCTCCGCCGATGGAGACCTGAGCGGATGCGGCGCTCGCAATCGCCGCGAGAACCATGACCGCCATGAGTAGCTTCGTACTTCTCATTCCCGGTTTCTCCCTTCAATCGGTGTCTCGCATGGTATCCGTGAGTATACTATCTCGTTTTGACGCATCCGCGCGGCCGTGGTCGCACCTGGTCGATCCGCGCCCGCCCGGCTACCGCATGATGACAGCCCGCCCTATGGCCTCCGCCTTGTCGCCGCGATAGCTCTCGGAGACCGCGTGAATCCTGAAAAGGTACACGCCGTTCGCCAGCTCGTCACCCACGACGTCTCGCCCGTCCCAGTAGACCTGATTCGCGCCGGCGCTCGCCGGAATGTCATCCAGTGTGAGAATCCTCCGACCGCCGACCGTGAAGATATCGATACGCACGTCGGCCGGTCCCGGAAGCTGGAACATCAGCCACGTCCCGGTCTCTCCCCCATCCGGGAACGGATTCGGGTAGTTGGCCACGTTCCGGACCTCGAAGTCCGCAGCAGACACGATCTCGAACCAGAGCTGACCGCTCGACCGATTGCCCATGTTGTCGCTCGCGGCGAGTTCGATCGTGTGCGCCCCGAACGACAGGCTCGGCAGATCGAAATCGACCGTGCCCGACTGGTGGCTTCCCACATCGTACACGAAGGCCCCCGTAACATCTGTCGAATCGCCTCCGTCGAGAACAAGCGAAATCGGGGCGCCGTAGCCGCCGGTCACGGTGTTGATGCCGCTCTCGTCCGAGATCGCCATCATCAGTTCCGCGCCCGGCAGCACCGAGGTGGCGCCGCCCGCGAACTCGATCGTGATCGTGGGACCGACAGCGTCCGTCGTCTCTACGCTGTCCGCGATCGCAACGTTCTCCATTGAGATCGCGCCATCCGTGCCATCGTCGTAGCAGTATGCCCGAATCCTGCCGTAGGGCCCCTCGGCCGTGGCATAGGAGACTATGAACCGAGCGTCGAACGCACCATTCGAGACGGTCACGGGACCATTGAACACGGTGTCCCCGGGCAACGCGTAGTCGACGTGATGACCGTTGGACGGCAGCGTGTACCCGGTGGTGTCGGCGGACTCGCTCACGCGTACGACGGCTATGCCATCGAGGTCCGCGGTCGATCCGGAACACGTTCCATCGAGTTCGACCTCGTCGCGCCGCATCATCGGGTCCACCTCATCCGAAGAGAGGCTCCCGCTCCCCGTGGGTGTCGCCAGAACGATCGCCGGATCCCCGACGATCATGAACCTCGTGTCGTTGAGCCACGCGGAATAGCTGCCGGACAGCGCAACGCCCGCCTGAACGGCCAGCCCGACATCGAGTACCGCAGCCGGATCAGCCTGCTGATTGCCGAACATGGCGCCGAGGATGTCCCTGTTGAATGCAGCGTTCTGGGACGCCCCCGAATCCCTCGTGCTTCCGATGGAAACGATCGACCCGCCGTTGGCCGACTTGGCGAGCGCCTCACCCAGTGAATCGACGGTCATTCTATCGAACTTATTCAGTCGGCACGACGCGGCGAAGAACAGCGGCAGCCCCGGCCTGTTCGTAAGGAGGGTGACATCATCGAAGTAGAAGAGCGACTCATGTGCCATGACGATCTCGCTGCCATGCCCGGTGTAGTTCACGAGGACGGCACCCTTGTTCCAGAGATCGAGGAACGCCGCGCGCGCGGCCGGCTTGAACTGCCCGACCTTCTCGTACTCCATGAGGAAGAGCTTCTCACGGTCGATCGCGAACGGCAGGATCTCATCCGAGAGCCTCTCGGTCTGTTCCGCGTGGAAGTACTCGGTATCGTTGTCGTAGGTGTACTCGTCGTCACCCGCGAGGATCGCGGTGTTCCGCCAGAGCGCGGCCCCGTGGTCCGTGTCATAGTCAATGATCTTGTCGAGCATCGTGGAGAGTTCGTTGACGGAGTTGGCCGTCAGACGACCGAGCGCCATGCCGGGAATGTATTCGTAGATCGCGTCGAATCCCGTGTACCAGAACTCGGTCGGCCAGTAGGACGGCGAAGCCGAATTCCCGCCGATGTGCGTATAGTGCACGGGGATGTACGTCCTCAGACTCGATGCCGAGTACTGCCGCGGATCCACCGTACCGTCTCCGACGAGCACGACGTGGGTCGGCGGATTCGCCGCGGTCTCCCACGTGAACTTGAGGTAGTCGCGGATGGCCGTCGCGTCGACGAGACCCCACGAGAACTCGTCATACACATCCGAGACGCGCACGAGGCGCACGTCGAAGCCGCCGCCCGCGTTGCTCTCCCGGTGCGCCTTCAACCGCAGCGCCTGATCGTAGAGATCGTCATGGGCGATGATGATGTAGTCGTCGTCCGTCGGAGTCCTCAGGTCGACGAATGTGTCGAGTTCGATGACCGGCGTCAGATAGCCGTCTCCGCTGACGACCCCGTATGAAGCGGTGTCCGCCACATCGTCCTGAAACGTCACGGTGACCGCACGGTCCCCTCCCTGCCGTGACGACACGCCGGGGACGGTCAGAACCGTGTACTGGTCAACGACCTTGAAGGCCGTGACGTCGGACGTGGAGAACCCGTCGACCGAGAACTCCAGCACGCCCGTCCTGCCCGAACTCCCGAAGACGATCTGATCGTCCGCGGGCGCAAGCGTTTGCCAGTACAGAATCTCGAACCAGTCGATGAGGATCGCCTCGTCATCGACTCCGGGAACGTCGTGCGGGATGTTGACCGCGAACGTGTTGTAGCCCTCGTTGATCGACAGGCCGCTCGATTCGAAGTACAGCGGCTGGTACGCGTCCCACTCGGCGTCGTAGGCAAGCGCGTCGTTAAGCAGGAAGCGGACATGATGATCGGGGTAGACGCCGCCTGTCGATGAGTTCCCGTCGATGTGCGCGCGGAGCGCGCCCAGTGAGTCCGTCACGACCCCCTCGAGCTGCTCATGGAAGTACCGCCAGTCCTCGCTCTGCCCCATGTCGTGCCAGTACCAGTTATCGGCGCGCCCCTCCTTGATCACGATGTTCCGCTCAAAATGGGCGCGCGCGAAGTGGTCGTCCACGGAGATGGGCGTCGGAGAATTCTGAAGATCGTCCTGGGCCATCCTCAGCGGCGCCGAGGAGAATCCGGACGATGTACCTTCATCCTCCCAGGTCAACCAGTAGATGTTCTCACTCGCGAAGTGATGCTCGGTGTGAGGCTCGTCGGGATCGACGATGCCGTACTCGTCCGCCCAGCCGTCCTCCGCGAGAGCGTAGAACACGACGCCGTCACCGGCGTCGAAGCTCCCGTCGCCGCCATCATCGACGATGATGGTGCACTCCTGCATCCAGTCGGGGCGCGGAGCATCGAACGCCTCGGGAAGAAGCAGGCCGCCACCCGTGAAGACACGGAAGGTCGCCGGGTCGATGATCGAAGCGGTGACACCCACGCCATCGATGTCGCTGTACCCGACGCGGTGGAAACCGCGGTCGGTGACGCGCAGGCGAATCCAGTTCTCCGACGTCGAGTAGTAGTCGTCCGGACGCCGCCGGTTGCTCAGCGGCCCGGTGCGCAGCCACGATCGTGCGCCCTCCGCATTGAGGAGCGTTGTGTCGAGCAGGCGCTTCTGGCTCGGGCGCAGGCGAGCGGGCGAGCCGTCCTCGCCACGCGTGGACCTGAGCCCACGGAATCGCAGCACAACATCGAGCGTCTCGTGAACAAGGAGTTCGCCGGTCGAAGGCTCGAAGCGGCACGGGTACAGCTCGACGGTGACCGTGCGCTGCGGCCCCAGCCACCGCGGAGCGGTCACACGCGCGGGCCGCTCGGGCCAGATCCCGGATGACGCGTACGAGTCTGATTCGACCCGCGGGTAGCGGGAGAGCTCCCCCTCGCCGGCGTCGAAGATGCCGGGAGCGGGAAGCACGCGGATGCCGCCCGTCCGGCGCGTGACTCCGGGTGTGACCTCGAGATCGACAGCGTCGCACTCAGGCACGCCCAGGACGGCGCGCACGCAAGGAAGTTCAGGCATCCCGGGCTCGCCTGTCGAACTCGCCCCGGGAAGCGTGACGATCGAGTACTCGACACCATCGACGATGAATGTCGATATGGTCGGGTCACCGACGGCAAGCCGAAGATAGATGCCGCCCTCATCGGACGACAGGAGTTCAGGCGAGAGCGCTGACGCGGCCGCAGATGCGGGAGCAGACGCGGGCGCGGAGACAAGGAACGCCAGCGGGATCAAGGCCGCAGGCGCAACGACGCGGCGGGCAGACAGAAGAATACGTCTCAGCGCGTCGGTCATCGCCCCTCCTCTGATGCGGCGCCCGTGAAGGCGGAACTCACTGCGCTCCTGTTGATGACGCCCACAACACGGTTGTCATCATCGACCACGGGCAGGAGCACGTGCTTGTTGTTCAACATAACGGCTGCCACCTTCATCATCGAAGTGTCGGGGCCCACGGTATGCGGATCGACATGCATGATATCCTCGGCGAGAAAGAGCGACGGCTCGATCTCCGACATCGTCTGCGCCTCGATGGCGCTGAGGTCGTCGAGGAACGCCAGATCATCGAACATCGACAGGTAGTGCGGCAGAAATATGTTGATGAGTTCCTCATGCGTCACCACGCCGAGAAGGTGTCCGTCATCGTCCACGACGGGCACGCCTGTGATGTTGTGCGTCCGCAGGAGCCGCGCGATCTCGGCGATGTTCGTCGAACGACCGACCGTCACAACGTCGCGGGTCATGTAGTTGCGCGCCTTCACTCTGGGGATGCCCTCCGCCTGAACCGCCCCTACTTGATCGAATCGAAGATCCGCAGCACGTCCGCCACCGAGGAAGCCTCGAGCAGCGCGGTCCGGTTCGCCTCGTCCTTCATCAGAAACGACAGCCGCGCCATGAGATTCAGATAGACTCTCGATGGCTCCTGTTCCTTCGGCGCGCCGATGAGAAAGACGAGCCTGACGGGAGCCCCGTCGAGAGCGCCGAAGTCGACATCGCCGCGGGTCCTGGCAAACGCGAACGTCACGTCCTTCACGGCCTTGCTCTTGGCGTGCGGGAACGCCACGCCGTATCCGACGCCCGTCGTCACGAGTTCCTCGCGGTCGAGCACGTCGCGCAACAGGGTCTCTCCGCTCGTGACCTTCGGCGACGCGGCGAGGAGTCTCGACATCGACGCGAGGACTTCCTGCTTGCTCCCGGCCTCCAGATCGAGGTCGACGTAGCGCTTGTCGGTGAACGAACTCAGCTTCATGTCAGGTGCTCCTAGATTTCCCGGTACTTGCCCATCGCCATGAACTTCTCGAGACGACGCTCCACGAGTTCGGAGGCCGGGATCGCCTCGAGCTCCGAGAGGTGACGAGAGATCGCCTCCTCGAGCGTCTTCGCCGCCCGAGCGGCGTCACGGTGCGCTCCGCCGATCGGCTCGGTCACGATCTCGTCGATCACACCGAGTTCCATCAGATCGGGCGCCGTGACCTTCATCGCCTCCGCTGCCTGCGGAGCCTTGGCCGCGTCGCGGTAGAGGATCGAGGCGCAGCCTTCCGGGGAGATGACCGAGTAGATCGAGTACTGCATCATAAGAATGCGGTCACCAACGGCGATGCCGAGAGCCCCACCGCTCCCACCCTCACCGATGACGGCGACAACGATCGGCACCGGCAGACGCGCCATCTCGAGCAGATTGAGCGCGATCGCTTCCGCCTGTCCACGCTCCTCGGCACCAATGCCTGGGTACGCGCCGGGCGTATCGATGAACGTAATGATCGGACGGTTGAACCTCGCGGCGAGGTGCATGAGTCGAAGCGCCTTGCGATACCCCTCCGGCTGTGCCATGCCGAAGTTCCGCTGGATGTTCTCCTTGGTGTCGCGCCCCTTCTGGTGGCCGATGACGACGACCTTGCGCCCGGCCCAGGACCCGACGCCGCCAACGATCGCCGCGTCGTCACCGTATCGACGGTCTCCGTGAAGCTCCATGAAATCGATGCCCAGGTGCTTGATGTAGTCGAGCGTATACGGGCGCTTCGGATGTCTGGCGATCTGCGTGATCTGCCACCGCGAGAGCTTGCCGTAGATCTCCTGACGGAGGCCCTCGGCCTTGCTCTCGAGCCGACCGAGTTCGCGCGCGACATCGATGTTCTGACTGTCGGCGAAACTGCGCAGCTCATCGATTCTCTGCTCCAACTGGACGAGCGGCTTCTCGAATTCCAGCCAACCCACCATGGTGCACCCCCTCAAGCGTCCTCGAAGCCTCGCCCGCCGCGCGCGCTAGAAGCTGTCATAGAAGACGAAGCCGATGGCCCTGCTGTTCAGTTCCGGAGACCCGCTCGGCCCGACGAGGTTCCGGAAGTAGAGATCGATCTCGATCTGATCCGCAAATACCCACCGGAGCCCGAGGTTCAGATATCCGCTTGAGCCCTCCGGTTCATCTGAATCCCTCTGGAGCCCCCACGCGTATTCGAGAATGGTCGTGAATTCCTGAGACAACCGGGCGGTCGCACCGACGATGATGTCGGGCTTGGCCCGGTCCCGGTCGAGCGTCCTGGAAAGCCCGGCGTGAAGCGTGTAGTACTCAGAAAAGGGCGCGGTCTTGGCCGCCGTGATGTAGAACCCGGGAGAGGACTTCTCGTACTCCCCGTTCTCGAGCTGGCGCCCGTACCCTCGAGAATCGAAGCCTACGGCCATCTCCGGGATCGCGGTCGCTTCTTCGGCGAAGCGCAGCTTCACGTCGAACTCGACGCGGTCATCCCAGACGGGTTCGCCGCTCCCCACAACATTGCCGGCGCCGTAGGAGATCCCCACGAGGAGATAATCGTTGATGCCCACTCCCAGCCCGACGACGACGCCGCCCGCGGGCACGACCCGAATGCCCAGCGAATACACGCCACGCGGCATTCCGTAGGCGGTCGGAAAATCAACCAGCCGGACCGGGTAGTCCGACTGCGCCCAACCCGTCGACGGAGCGGCCAACAATAGGACTGAGAGAGCCGTGGCAGCCCAGATCCTCAGCATCAAACGGCCCTCCAACTGCGCGAAACATCGTCATTTGGGGCGAATATAGCAATGGCCCAGAGGGGTGTCAATCAGAAAGCCGGCTCAGGAACTCTCTCGCGCTGGACGGCCCCAACGAGGTGGATGGCGGCCTCGCCGACCAGGGGTTCCAACTCATCGATGAGAACCGGCGAGGGCTCGACGCGGATCGAGCCGACGCGGACCGTGCGCTCCTCGCCGTCGCGCGAGCGGAGCATGAGTTCGACCGGACAGCGTCCGGGATGCCGGAGAAGCGTGGACTTGAGGCTTTCGAGCAGGTCATCGTCAAGACCGGCCGTCGAGAGCTCGATCCGGACGAGCTCGACGAACCTCTGCATCGCCTGCGAGAGCGGGACGACCGCATCCACGATGATCTTGGGCATCTCTTCGCGCCGCATGGAGATGTGCCCGTCCACGATGACGGCCGCCTCCCGCCGCAGCGCCCCCTGGTACTGCGCGTAGCACGTCGAGAAGACGACGGCCTCGATCGTTCCGGTGAAATCCTCGAGCGTCACGAATGCCATCCGCTTGCCCTTGCGGTCTTCGGTCGTCTTGATCTCGGTGATGATCCCGCCCATCCGGACCAGCTCCTTGTGCTCCATCTCACCGATGCCGTCGATGGACGCCGTGGCGAACGCATTGAGTTCGCGCCCGTACGTCGCAAGCGGGTGTCCGGTCACGTAGAACCCGAGAACGTCCTTCTCTCTGGCGAGCGCCACACTGTCCGGCCACGGCTCCGCCTCCGGGAGCTTGCGCGGCTGAGCCACAGCGTCGTCTCCCCCGCCGCCGAATAGAGACGTCTGCCCCGAGTCACGCTCGCGCTGCATCCTCTGCCCGAGCTCGACGGCCGCCGGCGCGGCCGCGGCCAGCTGCGCACGATGGCCGTGGAGGCCGTCGAGGGCGCCGGCGAAAGCGAGACTCTCGAGCACGCGCTTGTTGACGAGCCGCAGGTCCACGCGAGCGGCGAGGTCGAAAACGTCGTCGAAGTCACCGTGCTCGCGCCGCGCGTCGACGATCGACTGGATGGCCGAGCGACCGACGTTCTTGATCGCGCCGAGCCCAAACTGGATGTCATTCCTCGGCGTCGCGCGGAAATCGACATGCCCCTCGTTGACGTTCGGTGGGAGCACGGTGATCCCCATCCGCTTGCACTCATTGATGAGAATGACGACGCGGTCGGTGTTGTCCATCTCGCTGGTGAGGTTCGCCGCCATGAACTCGGCCGGGTAGTGCGCCTTCAGATACGCGGTCCGCACGGCGAGGACGGCGTATGCGGCCGAGTGCGGCTTGTTGAACCCGTACTCGGCGAAGTTCGCCATCTGGTCGAAGACGGCCTCGGCCGTCCGCTTCTCGACCCCGCGCCCGGATGCCCCCGCTACGAAGTCCTCACGCTGCCGCGCCATGACATCGACGACCTTCTTCCTCATCGCATTGAGGAGAACGTCCGCCTGCGCCATCGTGAACCCGGCGAGGGCGCTCGAGACCTGCATGACCTGCTCCTGGTACGCAATGACGCCGTGCGTCTCCTCGAGCACAGGCCTGAGTTTGTCGTGCAGGTATCGCACCTTCTGTTTGCCGTGCTTCCGCTTGACGTAGTCGTCGACCATCCCCGAGCGGAGCGGCCCCGGACGGAAGAGGGCATTCGTCGCAATGATGTCCTCGAGTCGCTCGGGCCGGATCTTCCTGACGAGATCGCGCATCCCCGACGACTCAAGCTGGAAGACGCCGACCGTATGCCCGGTCCCGAGGAGTTCGAAGGTCCCCTCGTCGTCGAGCGGGATATCCTGAGGCACCAGCTCCACCCCGTGATTCTCCCGGATCATCTCGATCGCGTCGTGGATGACCGTCAGCGTGCGAAGACCGAGGAAATCGAACTTGAGCAGTCCGATCTTCGCGAGCGCCTTCATCGCGTACTGGGTCGTGATGTCGTCCTTGTTGGTCTTGAACAGCGGAGCCCAGTCCGTGATCTTCCCGGGTGCGATAATCACGCCCGCCGCATGCGTCGACGCGTGCCGGGTCAGACCCTCGAGCGTTTTTGAGTACTTGATGAGTTTCGAGTGGAGCTCATCGGAGGCGGCGAGCGCCTTGAGTTCGGGAACGCGCTCCAGCGCTTCATCGAGCGTGATGTTGAGTTCGCGCGGGATCATCTTGGCGATGCGATCGATGTCTCCGTAGGGGAACTGGAGCACGCGTCCCACATCACGGACCACCGCCCGGGCCTGCATCGTCCCGAACGTGATGACCTGCGCGACCGAGTCGCGACCGTACTTCTCGGTGACGTAGTCGATGATCTCATCACGCCGTACGTAGCAGAAGTCGATGTCGAAGTCCGGCATGCTCTTGCGCGCCGGATTGAGGAACCGCTCGAAGATGAGCCCGAACCCCAGGGGCTCGAGTTCCGTGATACCCAGCCCGTAGCTGACGATGCTCGCCGCCGCCGACCCACGGCCGGGGCCCACGGGGATCCCGCGCTCTCGCGCCTCACGGATGAAGTCGTGAACGATCAGGAAGTACCCGGAGAATCCCATCTCATCAATCATCGAGAGTTCTTTGTCGACGCGCTCACGGACCTCGGGCGTGATCTCATCGTAGCGCTCGTTGATCCCCTCCCACGTCAGCGACGCCAGGTATGACGCAGCGTCCGTGTGACCCTCCGGAATGGGGAATCTCGGCATGTGGACGCGGCCGAAGTCGAGCGACAGATTGCACTTCTCGGCGACGGCGACCGTGTTCGCATAGGCCTCGGGAATGTCCGCGAACAGCTCGCGCATCTCGTCGGGTGTCTTGAAGTAGAACTGGTCGTTCGGCATCCTCATCCGGTTCGGTTCGTCAATGACCTTCCCGGTCTGGATGCAGAGCAGCACGTCGTGAGCGGCCGCGTCCTCGCGATTGAGGTAGTGACAGTCGTTCGCGGCGACGAGCGGGACGCCGAGTTCCCGCGATAACTCGCGGAAGCCGGCGATCACGCGCTCCTCCTCGTCCATGCCGTGCCGGTGGACCTCGAGGTAGAGGTACTCACTACCGAAGACCTCCAGCAGCTCGATGACGGCCTCACGTGCGCCGTCCATGTCGCCGGCGAGCACGCGCTGCGCCGGCGCCGAGGCGAGACACGCGGTCGTCGCCAGCAGGCCGTCGCTGTGCTCCCGGAGAAGCTCCAGGTCGAGACGGGGCTTGTAGTAGAACCCGTCGACATAGCCGGCTGTCGACAGTTGCATGAGGTTGTGATATCCGGTCTCGTTCCGCGCCAGCAGGACGAGGTGGTTGTACTTCTCGCGGACCCGCCCCTCCGGCCGGTGCGTGTGCCCGCGCCGATCGACGTATGCCTCCATGCCGATGATCGGTTTGACGCCCTTCTTCATGGCCTCGGCATAGAACTCGATGGCACCGAACATCCCCCCGTGATCGGTGATCGCCACCGCGGGCATCCGGAGCTCGTGCGCCCTGCCGACGAGCTCCTTGATCTTGAGCGCGCCGTCGAGCAGGCTGTATTCCGTGTGGTTGTGGATGTGTACGAAGTCAGCGTGCTTCATCAGTTCCTTGCATCTGCCCCTTCAGCGGGGGCGTCGTCGCCGGCGAGCAGCTCGGCAAGATGGGCATCGGTCCAGTCAGCGAGACCGACCAGGTTCTCACGCCCCGATGACTGGAAGCTGCGCCGCATCTCGCGCAGCGTCTCTGAGAGATTGCGCTCCCAGGCGTCCGCATCGAGCGTGACGCGGGCGAATACAAAGCAGACCGCCCCGTCGATCGCCTCCACATCAGGCATCCCCGAGGACTCCCAGACCTCTCCCGTCGCACACGACCGGACGTATACCCTGTCGAGCGAGACCAGCCGCTCCATTGCATCGGCGTAGAGCTCGAGTCCCATCTCTCGGAAATCCAGCCGGTCAATCGAGGTCGTGGTGATCCCGCTGGTGCGGGGTGCGCCCGTGAAGATATCCGTGAACAGGCTTCTGGCCGCCGAGGTGATCTGCAGACGCGCCTCGGTCCGTGCGGCCTCGATGCCCTCCGCCGCGGAGAGCGCCATCGTGCACCCGCCTACGAATACGCTGAGGCCGTCCTCCTCGACGGGAACGACCAGTACCCAGCCCGGAAGCGTCGGCCCTGCGATGGAGCTATCGTGTGGAACGTAGCCTGTGGAACCGCAGCCAGCCAGGATGGAGGCCGCGAGAAGCGTAAAGACAATCAGCATTCTGATCATGGAAGTCCCTCCTCGTGTCTGCATTATGACACACGAAGGCGCGCGGACCAAAGACGGTTCGATCGACGCCGCGAACCACCTTCACCATCAGGTCCCTCGTCCATGTACCGGGGGCACAAAGAGAACCCCCCTCGCCTTTCGGCGAAGGGGGTCCGTACGTTCCGGCGGCGTCCTACTCTCCCGCAAGGTCGCCCGAGCAGTACCATCGGCGCTGGAGGGCTTAACTACTGTGTTCGAAATGGTAACAGGTGTGACCCCTCCGCCATTGCCACCGAAACAATTCTGAGTCGCTCATCAAAGCGGCTGGCCGCTCTGCAGCGGCGCGAAAGTGGCACCCGGCATGAGGAGAGGCGCGAACCTTCCTCAATCAGTCATTCGCGATCGCATCGCCGACTAGTACGCCAGGTGCGCATTCACGCGACAATTCAATAGGATCGGGCACTCCGAAACACCGTTGTTTGCTTAATAAGGTCAAGTCTCACGGCTTATTAGTACCGGTCGGCTGAATGCATTACTGCACTTACACCTCCGGCCTATCAACGTTGTAATCTTCAACGAGCCTTTAGGGGGCATAGCCCACGGGATACCTAGTCTTGGAGGAGGCTTCACGCTTAGATGCTTTCAGCGTTTATCCTTTCCGAACATAGCTACCCAGCAATGCCGTTGGCACGACAACTGGTACA
>CAZEXP010000004.1:100399-103086 GCA_964516845.1 uncultured bacterium | reverse complement strand
TGGAAGAAGAGCGTCGTCGTCACCTTGACGATGCGCCCCTCATCGGCCAGCAGCTTCACGAGCGCGTCGAACTGGTCATCCTTGAGCGTCCCCTCGAACTCGTGCCGGACGTCCTCCCGCAGGTCCGCGAGAGACGGCGGCGAAACGTCGTCCTCCTCGAGGAACCGCTCGATGAGCTCGGCCATCTCCTGCTGCGGCGGCGTGAGTTTCATCGTAGCGCTCCCCCACCTCACGAGGTCCTTCCGCCGCGAGACCTCTCCCGCATCCACGAATCCGGCGAGCGCCGCGTCCATCAGCGCACGGTCGAACCCCCGGCCGAGCTTGCCCCGCAGTTCCTCGGCCGACATCCCCCACTCGAGCGGCGCCCGACCGGCGAACTCCGTGAGCTCCGAGTGGATGCGCTCACCGAGTTCCGTCCAGCGCTCGCGCGTCACGTATCGGCCCGCCGTCAAGAGCACGAGTCCTTCGGCAACAAGACGCTCGACCTCAGCTGCGACCTCGGCCTCGACAAGACCGGGCAGCTCCTTCACGCGGACACCCCCCGTCCCGCCGTCGCCGATGACCTGAAGCAGCACGTCCTCACTCCCGCCGATCTCGAGCACGGCGAGCGATTCGATGACGTCCGTCTTCATCCGCTTGTGACGCTCGGGCGCCGGGTCGATGACGCGCCCCCCACCGATGGTATGCATCGGCGAATACGACCGGATGACGAAGAGGTCGCCCTTCTCCGCGACGAGCGGCTGCTCGAGCCGGAGCTGGACGAGCGCGGTCTGCGAAGGCCCGAGTTCCTCGCTCTCCAGGAGCACAACGCGGGCGAGCACCTCCGCCGTCGCCACGTGCAGATGGACGCGGGTCCTATTCTTCATGGGCTTGATGCCCGAGACGAGCCGGAGCCGGGCGTCGATCATCTGTGTCGGATGAAGCGCCGCCGGCGTTCCGACGGTGTTACCGCGTTCGAGTTCGTCTTTCGAGATGCCGTGCAGACCCAGCGCCGTCCGCTGACCGGCCTCCGCGCGTTCCACCGGCTCGTCGTGCACGTGCACGCTCCGGATGCGAACGGGCTTCCTCGCCGGATAGACCTCGAGATGGTCACCCGGGCTGACGTGTCCCGACCAGAGCGTCCCCGTCACGACGGTCCCGTGCCCCTCGAGCGTGAAGATGCGGTCGATCGGCAGTCTCGCCGGCCCACCGCTCGTCCGCTCCTCGACGCCGAGCGCGAGTTCCGCGAGCACTCGAAGCAGCTCCTCGATGCCGTCACGCGTCACCGACGAGACCGGGACAATCGGAGCGCCCTCGAGGACCGTACCCTCGATGAGCGTCTCGACGTCCTCGCGCGCGAGTTCGATCTCCTCCGGTTCGGCAAGATCCGATTTCGTCAGCGCGACGACGCCCGCCTTCACACCGAGCAGGTCGACGATGTCCATGTGCTCTCGCGTCTGAGGCATCACGCCCTCGTCGGCG
The DNA here is from genome assembly GCA_964516845.1 of uncultured bacterium. Lineage (GTDB taxonomy): Bacteria > Joyebacterota > Joyebacteria > Joyebacterales > Joyebacteraceae > JAPEKQ01. Next base: position 101,625 of record CAZEXP010000004.1, on the reverse strand, counting down.
GCGACGACGAGCAGCACGAGGTCCACGCCCGCGGCGCCCGCGAGCATGGTCTTGACGAATCTCTCGTGTCCTGGAACGTCGACGATTCCGAGTGAATCGCCGCCTGGAAGGTCGAGCCTCGTGAACCCGAGCTCGATGGAGATACCGCGCTCCTTCTCCTCGCGGAGTCGGTCGGTATCGACGCCGGTCAGCGCCTTGACGAGTTCGGTCTTCCCGTGGTCGATGTGACCGGCGGTGCCGAGGATGATGTGTCTGGTCGTGCTCGCCACGTGGCCCCCGGGGCGGATGCGTGTTCAGGGGGATGCGCGCTCGCCACGTCCATCACGCGCCGCGCGCGCCTGCTAGCTCTCGCTCTCGCGCCAGATCTTCGCGCCCAGGCCCCCGAGCTTCTTCTCGATGGCCTCGTACCCGCGGTCGATATGGTAGACGCGCGAGACCTCGGTCGTACCCTCCGCGACGAGTCCCGCAAGGATGAGCGCGGCGCTCGCCCTGAGGTCGGTCGCCATCACCTTCGCGCCCGACAGGTGGCCGACGCCGCTGATGACGGCCACGTTCCGGTCGATCGTGATGTCGGCGCCGAGCCGCCGGAGTTCCGGCACGTGCGAGAAGCGGTCGGTGTAGATGGTGTCGGTGATCACGGCGGAGCCCTGGCCGATGGTCATCACGGCCATGATCTGCGCCTGCATGTCGGTCGGGAACCCCGGATACGGAGCCGTCGTCACGTTGATCGACCTGACGCACTTCGGTCCGCGGACGCGGATGCCGCCCTCGGCGGCGATGATCTCGACACCCGCCTCCGAGAGCTTCGACGCGACGGTGGCGCAGTGGTTGAGTTCGCCCCCAACGATCAGGATGTCCCCGCCCGTGATGGCCGCGGCGGCCATGAACGTCCCGGTCTCGATCCGGTCCGGGATGACACGCACGTCCGCCTCGTGCAGCTCGTCGGCGCCTTCGATCGTGATGGTCCCCGTCCCGTCGCCTGTGATGTTCGAACCCATGCTTCTGAGGAACGCGGCCAGCGCGCCGATCTCCGGCTCACGCGCCGCGTTCTGTATGACGGTCGTTCCCTCGGCGAGGGATGCAGCCATCATCGCGTTCTCGGTGGCGCCCACGCTCGAGGTCTCGAAGTTGATCGTCGCGCCGCGGAGCCTGCGCGCCTCCGCAACGATGTAGCCGTGCTCGAATTCGATGTCGGCGCCGAGGTCGCGCATGGCCTTGATGTGGAA
>CAZEXP010000004.1:97817-100299 GCA_964516845.1 uncultured bacterium | reverse complement strand
AGCCGTGCTCGAATTCGATGTCGGCGCCGAGGTCGCGCATGGCCTTGATGTGGAAATCAACCGGCCGCGGACCCCACGCGCACCCGCCGGGCAGTGACACGCGCGCGCGTCCCTGCCTCGCGAGGACGGGACCGAGCACGCAGACCGATGCGCGCATCGTCTTGACGAGTTCGTACGGCGCTTCGTGGTATCGACAGTTCGTCGTATCGACAGTGATGCTGTGGTCGTGATGCTCGACCTGCGCGCCGAGGACGCGGAGCACGTGCTCCATCGTCACGACGTCGCGGAGTCTCGGTACATTGGAGAGTACGAACTTGCCGGGTGTCAGCAGCGTAGCCGCCATGATGGGCAGCGCGGCGTTCTTCGCCCCGCTGATCCTCACCTCCCCGGTCAGCCTCTCTCCGCCCTGTACGACGATCCTGTCCATCTAGCCCGACTTCCTTCCTGTCATGATGCGGTCTCTTCCGGTGTAGTCCCTGTGGATCGACACGTCGGAAAGCTCTGGCGCTGCGAGCGCGCGTACCGCGTCCGCCTGGCCGTCACCGAACTCAAGGGCCACGATGCCGTCGTTCGCAAGGACCCCGGAGACATCCTCGATGATACTCCTCAGGCAGTCAAGCCCGTCGCTCCCGCCGTCAAGCGCCAGACGCGGCTCGAAGTCCCGTACTTCGGTCTGCAGATCCGACATATCGGCGCTCTTGATGTAGGGAGGGTTCGAGACGACCCCTGCAATACTGCCTGCAAGCCTCACATCGGAGAGGGGTGCAAGCCCTGTTCCTTCGACGAACGTGATGCGCTCGGAGACCCCCACCTTCTCAGCGTTCCTGGCGGCCACGACGAGCGCCTCCGGGGAGACGTCGGTCGCGATGACCCGCGCACCGGGGAACTTCTGCGCGAGCGTCACGGCGATGACGCCCGAGCCGGTGCCGATATCAGCGAGGATGGCCCCGTCGGGCAGCTCCCCCAGCATTCCCACCGCGACCTCCACGAGCGCCTCGGTCTCGGGCCGCGGTATGAGCACGTCGGGGGTCACCTCGAAGTCCGCCAGCATGAAGCCGGCGGTCCCGGTCACGTACTGAACCGGCTCGCCGGCCATTCGCCGCTTGAGCAGCACCTTGTAACCCGCGAGTTCCTGCTCGTTCAACTGACGCTCGTACTGCAGATACAGTTCGATGCGCGGCAGCGAAAGCACATGCCCCAGCAGCAGCTCGGTCTCGAGCCGCGCGTTCCCGAAGCCCTTCTCCGCAAGGTAGTCCTTGCTCCAGTTGATGAGTTCGAGAATGGTCCAGGTCCGTGTCGTCGTCACACCGACTCCGCCGCGTGCGCGATGCGGTCGGCCTCGTCCTGCGTCGCGAGCGCGTCAATGACCTCGTCGAGCTCGCCGTCCATGACCTGAGGCAGACTGTGCACGGTCAGGCCGATGCGGTGGTCGGTCACCCGGCTCTGCGGAAAGTTGTACGTGCGGATCTTCGCGCTCCGGTCGCCGGTCGAGATCTGGCTCCGTCGCGTGGCGGCCACCTCGGCCTGCTGCTTCTCGCGCTCGAGGTCGTAGAGCCGCGCGCGCAACACCTTCAGCGCCTTCGCGCGGTTCTTGTGCTGTGACTTCTCGTCCTGGCAGGTGACAACGAGCCCGCTCGGCTTGTGTGTGATCCGCACGGCGGAATCGGTCGTGTTGACGCTCTGTCCGCCGGGACCCGACGAACGATAGACGTCGATCTTGAGGTCCTCGGTCTTGATGTCGACGTCGACCTCTTCGGCTTCCGGCATGACGGCGACCGTCGCCGCCGACGTGTGAATGCGCCCCTGCGACTCGGTCTCGGGGACACGCTGAACGCGGTGCACGCCGCTCTCAAATTTGAACCGGCTGTACGCGCCGCGACCGTCGACCGCGAACACGATCTCCTTGAACCCCCCGTTCCCGCTCTCGCTCGTGTTCATCACGTCGATGCTCCACCTCTTGCCATCGGCGTAGCGCGAGTACATCCGGAAGAGGTCGCCCGCGAAGAGCGCCGCCTCGTCGCCGCCGGTTCCGGCGCGAATCTCGACGATGATGCTCTTGTCGTCGTTCGGGTCCTTCGGAACGAGCAGCACCTTGAGACGCGTCTCGAGCGCCTCGATCTGTGGTTCGAGCTCTTCGATTTCGCCTCTCGCGAACTCCTTCTCGTCGTGGTCGGTCGAACCGTCGATGATCTCGTTCGCGGACTCGATATCGGTCAGGATCCGCTCGTATTCGTCCGCGGCAGCGACGATGTCGTCCATCCCCGCCCGCTCCTTCGAGTACTTCGTCACGAGAGTGTGGTCCGACTGCACGTCGGGGTCGCTCAGAAGCACGGTCAGCTCCTCGTGCCGGTCACGAAGGGCTCTGAGCTTATCGAGCATCGTGCTCTCCCTCCGCGGCAACAGCCGGCGTGTCGGTCGCACCCTTCACGGCTGACCGCGGCCCGCCCTTGGCGGCCTTCAGCGCCGCGATGGCGACCTCGAG
>CAZEXP010000004.1:72466-97717 GCA_964516845.1 uncultured bacterium | reverse complement strand
CGGCTGACCGCGGCCCGCCCTTGGCGGCCTTCAGCGCCGCGATGGCGACCTCGAGCTGCGCGTCGGACGGTTCCTTCGTCGTGATACCCTGCAGCCAGAGTCCCGGAGCCGACACCGCGTGCGCCCACCGCGTCGTGCAGCGGACGGCGGCGAGCTTCATCAGCTCGTAGCTGATGCCGGCGATCACCGGGATGAGCAGCAGCCTCAGGAGTCGGTGAGCGATCGTCGACGGCTTCCCGGTCAGCATGAACACCAGAATGCTCGTGACCATGACGATGAGCAGGAAGCTCGTCCCGCATCGCGGATGCCGCGTCGTGAACTTCTGCGCGTTCTCGGGAGTGAGCTCGAGTTCCGCCTCATGGCAGAAGATGGTCTTGTGCTCCGCCCCGTGGTATTCGAAGACGCGTCGCATCTCACGCCACTGCGAGATACCCCAGATGTACGCCAGGAAAAAGACAACACGGATGATGCCGTCGATGACGTTGAACAGGATAGAGCTGTCGCTCCCAATCCGGTCCGTCAGCCATTCGGAGAGGACCAGCGGAATGTAGAAGAAGAACAGGATGCCGAGACCGAACGCGAACACCATCGTCCCGGTGAGCGCGAGCTTTGTTTTCCATCCCGCCTCCTCCGGCGCGAGCTTCACGTCGGCCTTCGCCTCGGACGCGGGCTCTCCGCTCGCCCCCCCGTCGCCGCCTTCTCGCCCGTCGCCACCTTCTCGCCCATCGCCGCCTTCACCCCCGTCGGCCTCCGAGACCTCCTCGGCATCCATCGCCGCGCTCGCCGAGTAGTTGAGCGCGCGGATGCCCAGCGCGAGCGACTCGATGAGCGAGAGCCCGCCCCGGATGACGGGGAGCCTGAGAAACCTGTTCTTGCGGGAGACGGAAACGAACTCCTCGGAATGCACTTCGATCGCCCCGTTCGCCATCCGCACCGCTACGGCCACGTTGTTCGGGCCGCGCATCATCACGCCCTCGATGACGGCCTGCCCGCCGTAGTGGACCTTGCCGCGCGGCGCGCCCAGAGCTTCGATCGGCATGACCGCGTCATCCGTATCATCGGCCGGGGGCTCTTCGCAGCCGCAGCCGCTGCCGCAATCACAAGCGCACGAGCATCCGGGCTCGATGACCGGACCCTCCCGCGGCTCTCCGTGCTTCGACTGCTTCTGTTCGTTCTCGTTGTGCTTCTGGTCTTCCACGCTACGCTCCCGCCATCCCGGCGATGAGTTCGGCCGGGCTCTTTGTGTCGTCGACCGGGATCAGCGCACCGATACCCGGATGGACCTTCTCGATCTCGCGCTTCATCTCGCAAGCGATACGACGGTACGACTCGTGCCCCTGCACCTTCGAGCGCAGACGCACGAGGTGGAACGCCGACCGCGCGTTGATCGTCATCAGGAACCGCTTGTGATACGCCAGCGGCACCGCGTACTGCGCATGCACCGCGTCGACCCCGGCCAGCCACTCCCAGTGTTCACGGGCGACGTCGAGCGCGGCCTCCATCTCCACCGCGATCCCCGCCTCGTGCGCGTCGTCGGGCACGGTGCGCCCAAGCGAGCACCCGAGAAGCTGCTGCGTCTGTGTCGTCATCCTGTGCCTTTGGATGTCACGGTAGGCACCGAAGTCACAAACGATCTCGAAGGTGTAGCCTGTCTCCTCGAACTCGCGGACGGGAAGCTCGTGGTCGGTCATCCCTTCGACCGCGGCCGCGAGGACCTTCACCCGCTCCGCGGGCGCCATCCGCTCCGCGCGCTCACGGACATCGTCATATGAAAGACCGCCGGCGCGGAACAGCAGCGCCGCGATGATCCGCGTCTCCCCGTCGGCGTCGTACTCGACGAGCCGAACGGAAGGGCCACCTTCGGTTCGGCCCCGCACGGAAGCGCCGCCCCGAGCAGCTGTGCGGCCGTTCGATGGCGCGGATGCCACAAGCCGTCCGCTCCCCGTGGCTCCCCCAACGCGCTCCTCCCACCCGTCGAGGTACGGCGAGCGCTCCACGTACTTGAGCAGCGTCGGCACCTTCGCCAGGCCGGCCTCAGTCAGCACATCCGCCAGCTCGCGCATCTCGGCGAGCGAACTCGACGCCATCTTGATGATCGCGTGCCGCAGACTCCGCGCGTTGACCGTCCACCCGAGGTTGGTCTTCGCCGCGGCCGGCAGCAGCCCGCGCACGGTGTCGCACGCCTTCCCCGCCGGGTTGAGCCCGGCCTTCCGCCACTCCTGATCTCCGTACGCGCTCTCGCACCAGGCAAGCGCCGCGGGTCTCAGGCGGTCGTACGTTCGGTAGAGCGTCGACACGGTCTCCCGGTAGAGCGCCCCCGCCTCGCCGCCCTCGAACACCGGCGGAGTGTAGAAGTTGTCCGGCGACATCACCTGGTAACGCGTCGACTTCTCGGTGAAGGATGAGAGACGGTTCTCCTCGACGACCTTTGCGCCGAGAATGGAGATGTTCTCGACCGCGATCGACAGGACCGCGTGCTCGGCGACGGACGAATGCCCGTAGCCGACCACCCACTTCTCATGAAAACGCGACGACTCGCTCTCGGAGAGCTCTCTGGCTATCTCCTCGAACGAGTCGGGTGATCGCGAGGTCTTCGCGAATGTCACCGCGACGACCTCCGCCGGGAGGTCGTCGAGCGTATAGACTCTGAGTGGACTGCCCGTCTTCATCATAGTCGATGGCGCGGCAGACCGTCGGAGTGGTTCGTACCGGTGTTCATCCCGTCGGGTCCGCCGTCTCGCGGAACCCGCGTGCTAGTTCTCGGCCTCTGGCTTGTCTTCACCGCCGGCAGGTGCTGCCTCGGCGGTAGGAGCTTCCTTTGCGGCTTTGGCAGCGCCGGCAGCCGCGTCTGCAGCAGCACGGGCCTCTCCGCCCGCCTCGCCGTCGCTGCCCGCGGACGCCGCGGCGCCGCGCGCGTAGTCGTCGCCGTACTTCTTGAGGAACCTGTCGACACGACCGGCACTATCGACCAGCTTCTGCTGACCCGTGAAGAACGGATGGCACGCCGCACAGATTTCGACGTTGATCTCCGTGAGCGTCGAGCGGGTCGTGAACTCGTTACCGCAGACGCACTTCACGGTGCATTCCTGGTAGTCGGGATGGATGTCCTTCTTCATTCTCGCATATCCTCCGGTGGCTCTCTGGTTGATCGCATCAGTGCTGTACGTCACGTCGCGTGCTGCTCTATGCGCTGCTCGGGACCCGGCAATGCCCGAAGGGCGGTCCGCTAGAGCGCGCTCATCGAATCCAGGAACTCCTGGTTCGTCTTCGTCTGTCGCATCTTGTCCAGCAGGAACTCCATCGCGCCGACCGGAGTCTGTTCGCTGAGGAACTTCCTCAGGATCCACATCCGGTTGATCGTCTCCTGCGAGAGCAGACGCTCCTCCTTCCTCGTCCCCGACTTGAGAATGTCGATCGACGGGAAGATACGGCGGTCCGTCAGCCTGCGGTCGAGCACGAGTTCCATATTACCGGTGCCCTTGAACTCCTCAAAGATGACCTCGTCCATCCGCGACCCGGTGTCGATCAGTGCGGTCGCTATGATGGTGAGACTCCCGGCGTCCTCGATGTTCCGCGCCGCGCCGAAGAAACGCTTCGGGCGCTGGAGCGCGTTCGAGTCGACGCCGCCTGTGAGGATCTTGCCGCTGTGCGGGACGACCGTGTTGTGCGCCCGCGCCAGCCTCGTGATCGAGTCGAGTAGGATCACGACGTCCTTCTCGTGCTCCACCAGACGCTTCGCCTTCTCGATGACCATGTCGGCGACCTGGACGTGGCGCTCCGGCGGCTCGTCGAAGGTCGAACTGATGACCTCGCCGTTGACCGATCGGGCCATGTCCGTGACCTCCTCGGGCCGCTCGTCGATGAGCAGCACGATCAGGACGACGTCCGGGTGATTCGTCGTGATGCTGTTCGCTATCTTCTGAAGCACGACCGTCTTGCCGGCTCTGGGCGGCGAGACGATGAGGCCGCGTTGCCCCTTCCCGATCGGCGACATGAGGTCGATGATCCGCGTCGTCATGTCATCGGGATCGGTCTCGAGGTTGAGCCGGTCATGCGGGTGCAGCGGTGTGAGATTCTCGAACAGGATCTTCGACTTCGCCTGTTCGGGATTCTCGTAGTTGACGGCCTCGACGCGGAGGAGCGCGAAGTAGCGCTCGTTCTCCTTCGGCGGCCGCACCTGACCCGAGACGACGTCGCCCTTCCGAAGATCGAACCGCTTGATCTGCGACGGCGAGACATAGATGTCGTCCGGACCCGGCAGATAGTTGTAGTCGGGCGAGCGAAGGAATCCGTACCCGTCGGGAAGGATCTCCAGAACGCCCTCACTGAAGATGAGACCGTTCCGTTGAGTCTGCCCTTCGAGGATCTTGAAGATCAGGTCCTGCTTCCGAAGACCCGAGACGCCTTCGACGCCGAGCGCCTCCGCGTAGTTGATGAGTTCGCGGATGGTCCGCTGCTTCATCTCACCCATGTTCAGGTTCTCGCTGACCCCGGTGCCGGTCACGACGACCTTACCCCCGCCGTTCGCTGGAGCCTTGGTCTCGCTTCCGGTGGCCGCGGCCTCGCTTGCCGTCTCCGCGGCCTCGCTCGCTGCGACCGTGGCCTCGCTTGCTGCGACCTTGGCCTCGCTCGCCGCAGCCGCGCTCGATGCGGCCCGAGCGCTCGAGGCAGCGCGCGCGCTCGACGAGGCCCGCGTACTCGACGGGATGCGGGTGGAGGACACGGGCCTGGCCGATGAAGCCGTCCTGGCCGATGATGAAGTCTTGCCGTTCGACGAACTCCTCGAGCCGGCGTTGCCGCTCCGCGTCGACGAGGCGGTGCTCTTCGTCCCGGTTCTCTTGCGGGTCCCGCTCGACTTGCTCGGTGCTTTCTCGGTCATCTACGTACCTCGATGGGCAGGTTTGACGCTTCCCGGTCGACAACGCACGCGTCGACCGCAATCACGCATGTGCCCCTGTGGCGAAGCTGCACTCGGTTTCCTCTTTGAACATGCAGAGAAGTCTAGCCGGGTTGGATTGCTTCGGATGGGGTGTCAGGAAGCTTTGTATGCTGAGATGTTGTTTGCTTACTACATAGTAGACGAGAGCCTGCAGAGTGTCAAGCCGTTTCGCCGGCCCTATAGACGGACACCGGCCCTTCCGGGCCGGTGTCCTCGTATCTCTCTTGTCACGATCCGTGTCCGGAGAGTGCTACTCCGTAGTCGTGCCGGCGTGCAGGAGCTCCTCGACGATGCCCAGCTCAAGCAGAGCCTCTTCGGTCATCTCGAGCTTGTTGTAGACCCTCGCGAGGGCCCGATGGTACGTCAGCTCCTCGAAGTTCAGCTCGATGAGCTTCTCGAGCGTCGGGATGGCCGACTGATACTCGGGGAGCGCCAGCTCGACCTGGCCCTGATCCTCGAGTTCCTTGGCGATGCCCCAGTGCGCGAGGAAGACACGGTACTGGACCTCTTCGTCCGCCTCATTGCCCACCAGATGCTGGTTGAAGCTCCGGATGGCAGCGCGGTAGTCCTTCAGCTGATAGTGCATGAGACCGATGTTGTAGTAGATGTCCTGGGTCTCGGGCGCGATCATCTCGATCTTCTCGAAGTAGCGGAGCGCGTTCTCGTGGTCACCGAGACCCGAAAGGCTCCCCGCCTTGCTCTCGTAGACCGACACGAGGTTGCCCTTGAGGTCCGGGTTGTCCGGAGCGCGCTCGAGCGCCAGCTCGAACGCCGCGACCGCGTCATCGAAGTTCATCATCATGTGATGCGCGAAGCCGAGGTTCGCATAGGAGTCGGCCTTGCGCGCATCGATGAGAATCGCCTTGTCGAATTCGGCGATGGCACCGGCGAAGTTCCCGGCGGAATTCTGAAGATTGCCTTCGTTCTGGTAGATCTGCCAGTAGTACGTGATGGTCTGCTCGACCTGCTCCTTCTGCGAGGGCTCTATCGCCAGATCGAGCGCGACGAAGAACTCATCGTGTGCCATCAGAAGCTCGTCGGTCTCGGCGTACGCGCGGCCGAGCCACATGTGAGGCTGCCAGTCTGACGCGTTGTTGCGGATGGCAATCTGGAACTGCTCGATCGCGCTCTCAGAATCCTCCTGCTGCAGATAGACCTTGCCGCTGGTGAAGGCAGGGTCAGCACCACATCCGGCGAGGATGAGGATCGCAGCCAGCGTCAGAACGATGGCTACCGTTCTCGCCTTGATCATTGCGCCTCCCTTGGTTCAGAGTCCCCCCCAAAATCCTGCTCGATTTCAGCCCGTGAAGTATAATGCGCCGCGGCGCGGGTGTCAAGAGCCACGGCCCTGAACCCGCGATGCCGTCTTCACGTGTCGCTGGGGGCGAGTCAGTGTGACGTCGTGTCCCGCCGGCCTGCGCCGGCGGCACTCACAGCAAGCGGTTGTCGTTGACGAACAGCTCATACGTGCAGTTGAGAAACTCACCCGCACGCCGCGAGACGATCATCCGCGATATGAAGATCTCGAAGTACTCCATCACCTGCGATATCTTCGTGTTGACCGTCAGGCTCAGCCGGATGATGCGCTCCTTCGGAAGCACGGTCAGGTCCGACTTCTGGACGGCGTAGTTGACTCGGTCGTGGATGTCGAACTTGATCATCGAGGGGTTGCGGACCCTCGAACGATGCACGTCGGCCTTGTCGGCGAGGATGAGCGCCGCGGAGACGTTGTTCACCGGATCCGCGTGCTCCTCGTGGTGATTCCCGATGGCCGAGATGATGGTCGTGATCTCGTCGAGGTCCATCTCGCGCTCCCTGAGCAGCGTGAACGCGAGCTGTGCGCCCGACTGAGCGTGGTCCTCACGATTGATGATGTTGCCCAGGTCGTGCATGTAGCCGGCGATGCCGGCGAGATCAGCCTGGCGCTGATCGATCCCCAGATCCTTGAGCAGCTTCTGCGCCGTCCGCCCGACCCACTTGCCGTGGCGCACACCGTGCTCGGTGTAGCCGACGACGCCGAGATGGTCATTGGCGGTCCGGAGCATCCCCGTGATCTCCGGGTCCTTCTGGATTTTGTTGAATGTCATCTGTCCCATGTTCCTACCTCTTTGCGAAAACCATGCCTGCCCGAAAGCGGGCAGGCACTATCTAATTTAGCTGAGCGCCGGGGCGCAGTCAAGCCCCCGCACGGCGCGTCTGTCCCCAAAGAACCACGGGATGACGAGTTACGCCATCCACCACCAACGCTGTCGCTCCCCATGCCACGCTAGAGAAGGTCCATCGGATCGACGTCGATGGCGAGCTGGACCACCGAGGGAAGGTTCAGGACCTTCTCCTGCTCGAGAGCGGCCGCCACGAGCGCCCGCGCGCTGCCGCCTCTCCCCCGGACGAGGACCTGCCATCGGTAGACGCCCTTGATACGCTCGATCGGAGCCGGCGCGGGTCCCAGCACCTCGGGAGCCGGATCCGGCATCTGTGCGGCCCCCCGGTCGAGAAAGTCGGCCAGTCGGGCCGCGCTCTTCATCACCGCCTGCTCGTCGCGGCCCCGAACGATGATGGAGACCAGTCGCGTGAACGGCGGGTACCCCAGACCGAGCCCCCGTCGCTCCTCGGTCTCCCGCTCGAAGAACGGTCCGAACGCCTGCGCCCGCGCCATAGCGATGGTGTAGTGGTCGGGCAGATACGTCTGGACCACGACCTTCCCGCGCTCCTCGCCGCGACCGGTCCGGCCCGCCACCTGCGTGAGCAGTTGAAAGGTCCGCTCTCCCGAGCGGAAGTCCGGGAGATTGAGTCCGACGTCCGCGGCGACGACGCCGACAAGTCCCACGCCGGGGAAGTCGAGTCCCTTCGCGATCATCTGCGTCCCGAGGAGGATGTCCGTCCTCCGCTCCGCGAAGTCCTTGAGGATACGCCAGTGCGCGCCCTGCTTCCCGGTCGTGTCCTGGTCCATCCGCTCGACGACCGCATCGGGGAAGAGCTCGCGGACCGCCAGCTCGACGCGCTGCGTCCCTGGAGCGCCGAACCGGAGATTCCGGCTGTCGCACTCGGGACAGCGGTCGGGCGCCCGTCCGGTCTTCCCGCAGTAGTGACACCGCATCGACCGGTCGGTCGAGTGATATGTCAGCGAGACGTTGCAGTCGTCGCACCGCTCCGAGTGTCCGCAATCCATGCACTGGATGAACGAGGCATACCCGCGGCGGTTGAGGAAGAGAATGACCTGCTTGTCCTCCGCAAGCGTCTCCTTCACCGCGTCGCGGAGCGCTCCGGAGAACGCGCCCTCGGAATCGACCGGTGTGATCTCGCGCATGTCGACGATGGACACCTCGGGGAGCGGGCCGGAATCGATGCGCTCGGGCAGCTCAACGAGGTCGAACTTCCCTTCACGCGCGTTGAGGTAGCTCTCGAGACTCGGGGTCGCCGTTCCGAGGATGACGACCGCGCCCTCGAGCTTCGCCCGCATCGCCGCGACGTCGCGCGCGTGGTAGCGTGGCGATTCGCCCTGCTTGTAGGTTCCCTCGTGCTCCTCATCGACGATGATGACACCGAGGTCCCGGACCGGCGCGAACACGGCCGACCGGGGACCGATGACGATCTGGAAGCGCCCGTCGCGAATGGCGCGCCACGTGTCGTACCGCTCGCCGAGCGACAGCCCGCTGTGAACGACGGCGACCTCTCCCTCGAACTGTGCGCGCATCCGCTGCACCATCTGGGGCGTCAGCGCGATCTCAGGAACCAGCACGATGGCCCCGCGCCCGGCGGCCCGTGCCGTCTCGACGGCCTCGACGTAGACGCGCGTCTTCCCGCTCCCCGTAACACCGTGGAGCAGCACGACGCCGAACTCCTCCGTTTCCAGCCGCGAGCGGATGAGTTCGAGCGCCGTCGCCTGCTCGGGCTTGAGCGAGCCCTCCACGCGGAGCGCCCACCCCTCGAAGCCCGTCGAGACCCGGTCGCGTGTCTGCTCGTCCCGCTCGGCAAACCCACGCTCGACGAGCCGCGCGGAGACGGAGGTTGCGAACCCGCGAGCGGTGAGGTCCGCCGTCGTCAGCACATTGCCCTCGGCGGCGGCCAGTTCCCGAAGCGCGCCCGCCTGCCTGGGTGCGCGCCGGTCGAGCTTTTCCGCCTCGACCTCCGCCTCGCCCGGACTCACGGCGAGCCGCACGATGCCTTCGGTCGCCTCTTCCACTCTCGGCTGACGCACCCGATCGATCAGCTCGACGTACCCGGCGCAGCGAAGCGCCATCACGTCGGCATTGCTTCCGCGCGGGATGCCGGCCTCGCGGTTGAGGATGCCGAGACTTGCCTCGTCGCGACCGGCGAGCACCTCCAGGATGCGGCGGCGGCGCTCCGTAAGCCCCCCACGCCCCGATTCGAGCGTCTTGCGCCCCTCTTCGGTGATCCGGGCGAACCGCCGGCTCTCCATGTTGATGCCCGGCGGGAGCGCGGTGCGAAGCACCTCACCCCAGGAGGCGAGATAGTAGTCGGCGATCCATCGGGTGAGCTGGATCATGTTCGCGTCGACAACCGGGTCGACGTCGAGGACGTCGATGACCGGCTTGACCCGCTCGACCTCCGCGGACTCCGCGACGCCCACGACGAACCCGGTGACCTTCCGGTTTCCGAACGGCACCAGGACCCGCACGCCGAGCGTGGCCGCGGCCTGGAGCGGTTCGGGAACCGAGTAGGTGAATGTGCCGGTGACGGGCAGCGGGACCGCTACCTCGACGAATCGCTCCGGCATCGGATGGACCTCCAAAGGTGTGGTGGCGCTACGTGGTTCCCTCGCGTCCGGCCCTGGCGTCCTCACGGGACGCGCTCACGTCGAGATCGAGGCCGCTCACGACGCCGCGGTCAAGGAGCGCCTGACCAACGGCCGCCACGACGGCGCCGTTGTCGGTGCACAGCGTTCGGGCCGGGATGACGACGTCGAGCCCGGCGTGTGCGGCCTCCTCGGTGAGGCGTTCCCGCAGATGTGTGTTTGCGGCGACGCCGCCGCCGAGCGCGACCGTGGAAACGCCGGTGTCCGCCGCCGCCCACATCATCTTGGTGACGAGCGCGTCGACGACGGCCTCCTGGAAGCTCGCGAGAAAGTCGGTGAACTCCTGTCCCTCCGGACGACCGCCTCGGTCCTCGACGGCGTACCGGACAGCCGTCTTCAGGCCCGAGAAACTGAAATCGAGGTTGCCGCGTTGCATCATCGCGCGCGGGAAGTCGAACGCGGTCGGGTCGCCGCCACCAGCGAGCCTCTCGATCGCCGGACCCGCCGGGTAGTCCAGACCCAGGAGCTTGCCGACCTTGTCGAACGCCTCGCCTGACGCATCGTCGCGCGTTCGCCCAAGCGTGGTGTACCGACCCCAATCCTCCACGAGGATGAGCTCCGTGTGCCCGCCGGACGCCACGAGGCAGACCGCCGGAAGGCGCATCTCCGGCCTCTCGAGCCGTGCGGCGAACACGTGGGCCTCGATGTGATCGACGCCGACGACCGGGATGCCGAGCCCGTACGCCAGCGCCTTCGCATAGGATGCGCCGACGAGAAGGCACCCCACGAGACCGGGACGATTCGTGACCGCGACCGCCTCGAGTTCGGAGGCTTCCTTCTCTGCGTCCGCAAGCGCCTTCTCGACGATGGGGACGATCAGACGGATGTGCGCGCGCGAAGCGTGCTCGGGGACGACGCCGCCGAACTCCGCGTGGATCTCCTGCGACGCGACCACACTCGAAAGAATGTCGCGGCCATCCAGGAGAACGGCCGCGGCGGTCTCGTCACACGATGTGTCGATCCCAAGAACAAGCATGGCAACGCCGCTCCTCGGCTTGTTCGGTGCGTTTCGCGTCCACTCGAACAGTACCTACTCCAGGGTCACCGTGAATCGGACGGGTGTCACCTGTTCGATCGCCACGCTCTCGGGCGTCGTGAGGTCGGGCACGAGCTCGTGCACGCCGCGTGGAAGCCCGCGCGCGTCCACGATCGCCGTGATATCCTCCGGCCCGAGATTATGCACGAGGTGCTCCGGTCCGGTAACCTGCGCATCGTAGACCGTCGGCTCGACGGTCGCCGACAGCCCCGGCTCGTGCAGGAACGTCACGGGAAGCCCCTCAACGATCACCGTCCGCGTCCCCTCGATCTCGACCGTCACGCGGACGTCACGAGGCACGGCGTGGAGGTTCCACGTCCCGTCGAAAACGACCGGTCTCCCCGCGTCGACTCGGGCGCGACGCCCGGAGATACTGAGCGGAGCGGTGCTCACGGTCGACAGACCGGCGATGACGGACTCCGGGCCGTACACGAGGACCGAGTCGGGCATGCTCTGCGGAGCGCCGAGAGTGAAATACCCGCTCGGGAGTTCGCCTTCGGCCGTCGCCGTCACGCGCACGGACCGCTCGACCAGACGATCGATGTCGAGATCGAGGCTCTTGGGCGACCGCACCTCGAGCACGTAAACGCCGGCGTTCTGAGGCAGAACGATGTCCGCCGGCGAGAGGCTCACGCGGAGCGCGCGTCCCGGCTCCGCGTCGACCATGTCGATGAACGCGTACGTATCACCCATGAACGCGAGCTTGAGGATCTCCTTGTTGGGACCGGAGAGCACGATCTGAACGGTCCCCGGAACCTGCTCCACGGTCGTGACGCCCTCCGGGATATTGCGAAGGACCAGCGGGACATCAGTGAGGCGTGTCCCCTCTTGTTCGCCCTTGGCGAACGCCCAGAGAACCAGCGCGAGGATGACGGCCGCGATCTTGATCGGGATGTTGTTGGTAATAGCCCTTGCTGTGAGCGCCACGTTTCCTCCGTCTTACGAACGCGAGACGTTCAGCTTCTGTCCGACGTAGATCGTGCAGTCGTCCGGCAGGTCGTTGATGTTCCTCAGCTCCGCAACGCTTCTCCCGTACCGACGCGCGATGCTCCACAGGGTCTCCCCCGGCGCGACG
This sequence comes from uncultured bacterium, assembly GCA_964516845.1. Classification (GTDB taxonomy): domain Bacteria; phylum Joyebacterota; class Joyebacteria; order Joyebacterales; family Joyebacteraceae; genus JAPEKQ01. Next base: position 85,851 of record CAZEXP010000004.1, on the reverse strand, counting down.
TTGTGAGTGCCGTCGGGCGCCGCCACGACCGGCGCGTAGGCTGCGAAGTACCCGTCGATCGCCTCGGCGAGCGCCTCCGCGTACTGCTGACGGTAGTCGGCCCGCTTGAGCTTCGCAACATCCTTGCTGCTCGAGAGGAATCCGACCTCGACCAGCACGGACGGCATCGCGAGCGACTTGAGGACCACGAACCCGGCGCGCTTCGAGTGCACGGGGCCGAGCCCGCCTTCCGTCAGCTCACTGGTGATGAACGACGCCAGGTGGGCGCTCTTCTGGATCCGGTCGCCCATCTTGAGATCAACCAGGATGGCCAGCACGTCGTCGCCCGTCTCGGGCGAGACGCCGCCCACGAGGTCCGCCGCGTTCTCCTTGTCGGCCAGTTCGCGCGCCGTCTGGTCGCTCGCTCCCCGGTCCGAGACCGTGAAGACCTCCGTCCCTGTTGCATCCCGGTTCGGAGCCGAGTTGCCGTGGATGCTGATGAAGAGATCTCCGTCCCAGGCGGCCGCGAGTTCCTTCCGCTTTCCGAGACTGACGAAGTAGTCGCCGTCGCGGGTCAGCTTCGCTTCGCACCCCTGCTGATGCCCGAGTATCTCCGCAAGCCTCCGCGCGATGTCGAGCACGACATCCTTCTCCTTGAGAGCGCCGTTCCCGAGTGTGCCGGGGTCCTCGCCCCCGTGCCCCGCGTCGATGACGACGACACGACGCGAGAGTGGACGGTCGGCGACCTCCCGCGCAGACTCGATCCTGGGATCGGTGTCGCGGAAGATGTCGATGACGACGCGGTGGGGCTTCCCGGCGTACGGCAGGAGCGAGAAGACGTTGTACTCGGACGCCTTGGTGAGATCGACGACGATCTGGGTGCCGCCCTCGAGTTCATTGACACGAACGCGGTTGACGAGCCCGTCACCAACGGGCGTCACGTCGAGCGGCCCGTCGAGCGAGGCATTCCTGACGAGAACGACGACGCGGTCCGGGTCTCGCCGCGTCCCGGCGTCATACTCGACCGAACCGGTCATGTCGACAACGATGCGCGTATGATCGGGCGCCGTCCAGAACCGGACAGCCGTCAGCGACTCAGCGGCGCTCGCATACCCGGCCGGCGCGGCAATGACAAGCGCCGCCGACAGAACGAGCATGGCAAGCGCGCGCCACGATCTTCCGCCGCGTGGCAGTGCACAGAAAGACAAGGATGGACGGACTCGCATTGGAGCGTCTCCTCAGACTCTCGCCGGACGGGGCTTCCGGTTCACGGCCCACAATGTACACATCTCACGACGATTTGTCGAGCCAGTCTTCTTCAGATTCGATCGTGATGCCGTTCCTGGCGAGAAGCGCCGCCGCAACGCCCATCCCGGGGCAGAGCTCCCCGTCGAGTGTGACGCTTCGGCACCCGCAGGATGGACTCCGGTCCTTCAGGATGGCGCGCGTGGCCCCGACGGCCCGGGCCAGTTCGAGAGCCTCCTCGGCGCCGCGCACGAACTGGGCGGTCACGTCACCGCCCGACTCCGTGACGACCCGCGCGCTCCCGTCAAGCACGGCCCCGCCGTCGCCGCCCGCGAAATACGCCGGCGGCCTCGGCGTCGGCAGTCCGCCCAGCTGCTCAGGACAGACGGGAATGGCCTCTCCCCGCTCGACGAGATTCCTGATGGCTGCCACAAGATTGTCGTCGCCCTTGTAGCGTGTGCGCAGACCTACGAGACATGCGCTGACGATAATCACAACGGCACCTCTCGGAATGTGAGTGGATGGAGGATGACAACCGGGTTGGTGGGGGATCAGATGCCGCGCTTCGTCGGCGCGGAACCCGAACGCTGGAACACGATGGCGGGGTTCACGAGATAGCGCTCGGCGGCAGCCGCGATCTGCTCCGCGGTGACCGCTTCGGTCTCTGCAATGTAGGTATCGCAACAGTCGATGGGAAGACCAAGGAAGTGGTCGCGCGCGATGCTCGAGGCCTTCTCGCTGCTGCGCTGCATCCGAAGGACGAAACCGGCGATCACACTCTCCTTCGCGCGGGCGAGTTCACTCTCATCGGGCGGGTCGGTCTTGATGCGCTCGATCTCGTCCAGGATGCGAGTCACGGCCTCCGAATCGGACGTCCCCATCGCGTAGACGATCAGTCTCACCTGTTCCGTTCGATGGCTGGCGAAAGCGCCTATCGAGCTGACAAGGTCTTCATCGGGTTCAGAGAGGAGCTGATAGAGCCGCGAGTCGGTTCCCGATCCGAGAACCGCCATCATCACGCGGAGCGCCGCCAGGTCGTCTGTCGCCGAAGGCCGCGGACCCGCGAACCCTATCTGGATGAACTCCGAACGCTCGCCACCGTACAGCTTCGTGATGGTCGTCGTCGTGCGCTCGGGAACAGGGACGGGCTCCGGCGCCGCGACCGGACTGTCGTACGGCGCGAACGCATCCTCGAGAAGGCTCAGCGTCGGCTCCGGCGCGAGGTCACCGACGGCGACAACGATCGTATTGGCCGGTGAGTAGTACTCCTCGTAGAACGCCGCGACATCCTCGACCGTCACCGCGGCCACGCCCTCGGGCGTCCCGAGCGGCGTGTGTTCGTACGGATGGTCCTCGTACAGCGCCGCCGTCACCGCCCGGTACGAGTGGTTCCAGGCGTCGGCGATCTCGGCTTCGTAGAAGTCGAGAGCTACCTTCTTCTCGTGCTCCAGCCGATCGACCAGGAACACCGGCTCGCTCAGTGCCAACGCGGCCATGCCGACCATGTACTCGAAGCGGGCCTCGTACCCGGTCATGCTGATCTCGGCAGTGTCCTCCGAGGTAAGACATTTGAACTCGACACCCTGCGCCGAGAGTTCATCGTAGACATCCTCCCACGACCTCTCGCCGAGTCCTTCAAAGAAGAGCTCGTTCGTGATCTGCGCGAGCCCTTCCTCCCCCGCCGGATCGTACTTCGACCCGGCGCCGACCATCACGGAAAGCGCGACGGCCCGGCTCCAGGGATTGGGCATCACGACAAGCGTGAGACCGTCATCGAGAACCACGCGGTGGATCTCGGCCGACGCGGAGCACGCCAACGCCACGAGCACGAGCACGGCAGCCGCCGTCATCCACGTGTGTCTCGTCATGCGTGTCGGTCTCGTGATCATCAAGCTGCTCTCCCTGCGTCCCGCTACTGAGGCATCAGTGTCGTCGTCAGGCGGCCCTCGGGGGCGAAGTACTTCGCCGCGGTCCTCCGGAGGTCTGCCGGCGTCGCGGACTCGATGCGTGAGAAGTAGTTGTCGATGAAATCATCCCCACCGACGACCGTCCAGTAGCCACGATAGCTCGCCAGCTCCATCGCGAATTCGTGACTCATCGCGATCTCGGTCAGAAGAAGATTCTTGAGCCGACCGAGTTCGTTCTGGCTGACCTCGTTCTCCGCCAGCGACGCGAACGTCGCCATCGTGACCTGCTCGGCCATGCTGACGTTCCCCGGCGGCAGGTGCATCCACGCCTGGAACGGATACGGCTGAATGTGGGTGCCCCACCCGCCGCCAACGTCGCTGACGAGGGCGTTGTCCCTCGTGAGTGCGACATTGAGGAGGGATACCCTGCTGCGCGCCAGCGCCATGAGGAGGAGGTCCACGTATGCCACGTCCTCCGCGTCACCCGCCGGCGCCGGGTAGTTGACGATCATGTATGCTGCCTCGCCCGTGCCCCGTCGGACGATCCGCGGCTGGTTCGTGGGCCACGGAAGCGCCGTGCTCGAAGGCTCCGCGCGCTCGCCGGCCGGGAGACCGCTGAACAGCGACTCCATCAGATTGGCGGCGTCGATCGCGTCGACGTCGCCCGCCACGGAGATCACGAGGTTCCTGCCGACGTACATCCGCTCGTAACGCTCCTGCAGGTCTTCGGCAGTGAGACTGTTGATCTCCCGCATCGTCCCGTAGGAGGAAACGCTGTACGGATGACCGGGCATGAGCCGCTCAAGACCGGCCATGTAGACGGCCTCGCGGTCGGACTGCTCATATGACGCGATGCGCTTCGACACGGTCTCTCGCGCGCGTTCCACGTCCTCCTCGTCGATACGCACACCGACAAGTCCCTTCTGTATCAGTCGAGCCGTCCGGTCGAAATGACGCGACGGAGCGGTGGCGATGAAGCTCACGAAGTCGTAGCTCGGGTAGCCGGTCACCTTGCCGCCCAGCGCTGAGAACTCCTCTGCCATGCGAAGGAGTTCATCGCTGATGCGACCGTCGATGATCGTCGAATGGAGAAGCATGGCGGCACCGACGTGGTCGGTCGGCTCGTAGAGCGCGCCCTCCCGGAACCAGGCCTGGACCGAGACGACCTGCATGCCTCGATTCTCCTGGACGATGACGGTGGTACCGTTGGGAAGTGTGCGGACAACCGCGGTGGGACGTTCGCCACGCGAACAGCTCAGCAGACACATGAGCGCCAATGCGACTATCGCCACGGCCAGGATGGCCGTCTTCTGGGAGGCGTACGTTCTCATACGGGGCAGTTCCGGACCCCCAGTTGAACCCACGAAGTTTTGACCGACTGCTCAGTCCATTAGACAACCGACGAGGCAGGCGGTTTATCGCGCATTTCGCACCAGTCGCTCCGCCGGAGCGCCCTAGGAGGGGCATCCGTATGGCGATACTAGACAGGGAAAACCCCGTTCGTCAAGGCGATTCGGCCTGTCGAACGGGGTTTCCTGTGCTGCCGGTCGAACCGTCGACCGGAATACTAGTTGAGGTACGAAACGAGCTCGGCCGCGCGGGGCGCGGACCGGAGCTTGCCAAGCGCCTCTTCTTTGATCTGACGAATGCGCTCACGCGTCAGCCCGATCATGATGCCGATCTCCTCGAGCGTCTTCTTCGTCTCGCCATTGAGTCCGAAGTAGTGCTGGAGGATGAGCGACTCGCGTGCGGTCAGCACGTCGAACGCCATCTCGACCTCCTGGCCGAGCGACTCATAGTGGAGCATCTCGAGCGCCGGGTCGTCCGCGGGATCAGGGACCATATCGCCAAGATCGGCGTCCTCGTCGATCGCCAGCGGCGCATCGAGCGAGAGGCTCCCGATCGACAGGATCCTGAGTTCCATGATCGCGTCCACCTTGAGCTTCATCTCCTCGGCGAGTTCCTTGTCAGTCGGCTCCCGACCCATCTCCTGTCTCATCCGCTCGATCGTCCGCCACATCCTACGAATGGCGCCGGTCTTGTTGAGCGGGAGACGCATCGCCCCCGACTGCTCGGACATCCCCTTGAGGATCGCGTGACGAATCCACCACACCGCGTACGTGATGAACTTGCGGCCCCGCTCCGAATCGAAACGGTTCGCGGCCTCGATGAGCCCCAGGTTACCCTGGTTGATCACGTCCATGATGGGCGAGCCTGTCCGGCGCGCGTAGTGCTTCGCCACACTCACGACGAACCTGAGGTTCGCCGTGACGAGCGCGTCCCGCGCGGACTGGTCACCGTCGAGTATTCTCCTGCCAAGCTCCTGCTCCTGTTCACGAGTGAGGAGCGGAGTCTTCGCGATCTCGCGAAGGTAGTGCTGCAGGCTCTTGTCTTCTTCTGCTGCTTCTCCGTAATACGGCATGTGCTTCTGCTTCCTCCGTGCGCGTTCGGGCGAGGTTGTACCGGCCCTCCAGCGCGTTCCGTAGATCCCGACGCCCTCATGACGTCGTACCACTTCCCTTATGATGCGGCCACCCCTGTCGAAGGTTCGAAGTCTTTGTCGGGGTGGGGTTCCCAGCCGCTAGCCTTCCGGCCGCACGGCGACGAAGTACGAATGCTCGCCGCGCTGCACCATGATGGCCACGGCCTTCTTGGATTCCCTGTATTCGGCCACGGCGCTCCGGTAATCGCCGAGGTTTCGGACCTCCATGCTACCGATGCGGACGATAACGTCGCCGGCGGCCACGCCGGCGCCCGCTGCCTCGCTCCCGCGCTCGACGCCCACGACGAGGACACCCGACCGAGCCTGCACATCGAACTCACCCGCCAGCGGGTCGTCGATCGAGACAACGTCCAGACCGAGCCATATCTCTTCCTCGACCGGCGTCTCTTCGGTCGCCTCTTCGGTCGCCGGACGCTCCACGAGCGTCGCCGTCTTCGTTGTGATGTCACCCGCGCGCAGGATCTTCATCCTCGCGCGCTCGCCCGGGTCGACCTCCGCCACGATGCGTCGGAAGTGCGCCGCATCATCGATCTCGACACCGTTGACTTCGAGCACCACGTCGCCGGCCTGAAGACCCGCGTCCGCCGCGGGAGTATCGCCCTCGACGCTCGCAATGAGCACACCGCGCGTGTCATCGAGCCCCGTCGCCTCGGCCAGATCGCGCGTGATGTCCTGCGGAACAACGCCGAGGTATCCGCGGACAACACGACCGTCGGCCATCAGAGCCTCGGCCACATCGCGCGCGAGATTGATCGGGATCGCGAAACCGATCCCCTCCGCGGACACGTTGGTCGCGGCGTTGATGCCGATGACCTCTCCGCGGATGTTGCACAACGGACCGCCGCTGTTGCCGAAGTTGATCGACGCGTCCGTCTGAATGAAGTCCTGATAGATCGGCGCGCCACCCGAGATGTTCAGGTTCGCGCGACCGAGCGCGCTGACGACACCGACCGTGACTGTGCCCTCGAGCGACAGCGGATTGCCGATGGCGATGGCCCAGCTGCCGACCTTGATGGCGTCAGAGTCACCGAGCCGCACGAACGGAAGATCGTTTCCCTCGATCCGGATCACCGCGATGTCCGTGCTCGGGTCCTGCCCTATGATCTCGGCGGTGAACTCGCGACCGTCCGCAAGCGTCACCTCGATCTCGTCCGCGCCGCGGACGACGTGGTTGTTCGTCAGAATGTATCCGCTCCGGTCGAAGATGAACCCGGACGCCGACCCCGGCACCTCATACTCCTCGTACTGGGGACTGCCCTGACTTCGCCGGGGCGTCTGGCCGAAGAACTGCCTGAACATGTCATCGAACGGGTCGCTGCTGCGACGGATCGTCCGCTTCGTGTCAACGCTGACGACCGCCGGCATGACCTCGTCCACGACCGCGACGAACGGGCTCTCCCCGAACGCGGTCACCGGACTGCCGGAGACCTCGGCCTCGCGGCCGCCGAGTTCCTGTGCCATCGAGACCGGCGAGAGATTCGCGCTCGCCGTGATGAGAACACCGACCACAACTCCAAGAAGGATCAGCACGATACCGCCAACAAGCCAGCCAGCTGAGCTCCTCATGACTATCAACCTCCTGATCTCAGACGGTTCACTGTCGGACTATCACCCGTGCTGTTCCGGTCTGAGCGCCTTCGGGCACTTCCAACGTTCCCGCGGGCACTCCCCCCTGCAACATGCTTCCCCGCGTGAAGCGGGTATAGCTTCCCGTCGCATTGTTCCCCGACGAGCGACGACTCTGTTCCCAGGCTGGTGTGTGACTCGGAGGGCGTTTCGTTCCGTGGTGTCACGACTCCCGTGGTCCTGCCGTTCGTGGCGCTGTTACTCTGTCGGCGCCACCGACTGCGACTCGCTGCGCTCGGCCTTCACACGCTCGATCTCTTCCTCGAGCCGGCCGATCTCTCTCCGCAGTGCGCGAATCTCCTCGATGGCTCCCACGACATCAGCGTCCTCCGTCAGTGTTGCCTCCTGCTCGTCCTCGAACAGCTGGAACACACGGTCGCCGATGCGCGTCATCGCCTGGGCGATCTTGCGGTTCGCCTTCACCACGTCCACACGGGCTTTCCCGATGGCCGTCAACTCCTCGGCCTTGTCCGATGCGTATACGTAGCCGTCGACGATCGCGTTCTTGACATCATCCCACAGCGTTGACATGGTGCCTCTCCTTCGACGGGCCGGTCATCCGGGCTCGCTTTCGCTTGCAGCAACGCTCGCCTGAAGGTATATTCCCGCTCAGGACGCTGCGGCAATCTCACCGGGGCGGCGCTCTGTCTGCGCCTGATCCAGCCGGTATCAAGTGAGATGCAATCGTAGAGAAAAGGTTGCGTCAGGTCAAGCGATTTGAGGTTCATTTAAGGCGATTCTGGACACCGCGATGCCGCTTTCGGCCATCTCGGCCCCGATTTCGCCGTCCGAGACCCCACACGGCGGTCTCGACACCCCGAATCGCTCTCATTCTGGCGGGAATCCGGCCTCGACGGTGGGATGAGCACGGACCTGATCCTTGCCCGCGGGTTGGACCCTCCTATGTAATAGCAACAATCACACCAGATGTCAAGTAAAGGTCCACCTTGAAACCTCCTACCGACTCACTGCCAGGACCGTCCGACGATCCCACGGCGCGGCCGTCCCTCGACCGACCCGTCTACTTTCTGGCCGACGCACATCTCGGCGGTCTCGATGGCCCCGCAGACGCCGGCAGTGAGCGGGAGCTCGAGGCGTTCCTCAGATCACTCGTCGGTGCGACCGAGCATCTCTATCTGGTCGGCGATATCTTCGACTTCTGGTTCGAGTATCGGGTTCCATCGGATCACGGACACGGCGGGGTTCTCGACGCGCTCAGCGCGCTCTCGGCCTCGGGCACGACCGTCACCTTCCTCGGAGGGAATCACGACTACTGGGCCGGATCGGAGTTCCAGCGTCTCACCGGAGCATCCGTGCACCACGACCCGATCGTCGTGAGTCACGGAAGCAGACGCGTGTTCATCGCGCATGGCGACGGACTCCCGGCCGGCGACTGGGGCTATCGGCTCCTCAAGTCCGTTCTCCGAAGCCCGGTTGCCATCTGGATGTTCCGCCTGCTCTCCCCCGCCGTCGGCGCCAGACTCGCGGTCCGCGTCTCGAACGTCTCGGGGATCACCGACGATCGGGTCCAGCGCGCCATCCCCCCGATGCGCGACTTCCTCATGTCGAAACTCGACGAGGGACTTGACGCAGCCATCGTCGGTCACGTTCACGCGCCGCGGCGCTGGGAGCGGAACGGACGGACGGCTGTGATCATCGGCGACTGGATGACGAACCGGTCGGTCGCGGTGTTGGACGCGTCCGGCTTCAGGATGCTTCGCTGGAGCGACGGCGCTCTCGTCCCGAATGAATAAGGGGTCCCCTCACGGGGACCCCTTCGTCGTTCTCACGGTTCATGCCTCGTCGGGCGCTGTCGCGCTAGAGCGCGAACCCGAGCGAGATGCGATGCGTATCGCCGAGGTCTGAGTAGAACGGCACATACGCGTAGTCGATACGGATGCCCTTCACCTTCGCGCCAAGGCCGAACGAGACGTTCTGATTGTCCCATCCACCACGATAGCCGACTCGCAATGCAACCATGTCGGCGTACTCGTACTCCATGCCGAAATGTGTCTTCGGGTCGCCGTCGTTCGGAACGATGACATCACCCGTGAACAGCACGTCGCCCTTGAGCGTCTCCACCGCGGTCGCGTACGCCGCACCGGCCTTGTACAGGACCGGCAGGTCGAACTTCTCCTCGATGAAGCTCATCTGCGGTCCGAGGTTCTGAACCGACAGACCGACCGAGAGACCGCGCACCATCGGGAGCCGATAGATGGCTCCGAGGTCCACCGCCACACCGCGCGCGAGCTCGTCGTCGATCTTCTCGTGCAGATACTTCACCGAAACACCGGCATCGAACTCGTTGGTCAGCCGTCGCGCGTACGCGCCGGTCAGCGCGAAGTCGAACACGCCGAAGTGACCGATCGGATCCGAGGTCGGTCCGTCGCGCCGCTCGAGGTCGTCCATGTAGAGTCCGACGATGCTGACGCCGAACGCCTGATCCCCGAACGAGCGCACGCCACCGGCGAACTCGTAGCGGATGTCCTGGAACCATTCGGCGTGCATGAGACCCACGTCGGTCCCCTCGACCGCCATCATCCCGGCCGGGTTCCAGTAGATGGACGACACGTCGCCGCCGACGGCCGTGTAGGCGTCGCCAAGAGCGATCGGGCGCGCCCCGACACCGAGTTTGAGAAACGCGAGCCCCGCGGAACCATCTTCCGCGGTGGCCAGGGCGGGCAGTATCAGTACGATGATCAGTGCTACAAGTGAGATTTGCTTCATCAGTACCTCCTCCGCTGGTAACTGACGATGTCCAGGCCAGTTTAATCAACGGAAAAGGGAGGCGCAAGGCACATTTCGGAGAGACCCACATTGATGACGATCTCGGACACGGGCGGCACCATCATCCGGCGGTCCCGGAACAGGCGCGACCCGCTTCGGTCGGTGCTGGGACGGAGAGGCTCTGCCCCTTTTCAGAACATCCCCGCCCAGCTCCGAACCTCGTCCAGCACAGGACGTAAGCGCTTGCCCCTCTAAGCAGCAAGCCACGTGCCATCCGGCACTGCCCGCGCTCCGGCGGGACGCGCAGAGTCCACAACGTATTGCCGGTGAAGAGCTTGGCCTGAGACGACGGGTGGACCGCGGGTTCGGACGCCGGTACCGCGGCCTCCATGGCTGTCAACTCCGTCGACAGTCCGGAGCGACGCGAAGAACCCCGAAAAACATGTCAGACGATTGACCTCGGGGTCACCCGTGTGCGATACTGATTGTGAAGTGGTATCGTGACTTTCTCCCATGCAGTTCCGGCAAGGCGAACGACACCATGAAGGCCTGCACAGGAAACCCCACATCGACGACCTCCCGCTCCGCGGCTCTCGCAGCGGCGGTCCTCATCATCTCGGGACTCTTCGCAGGCTGCTCCGACTTCGTTCCCCCTGAGACCCATAGCGGCCTCGTTGACCGCACGACGCGGCAGGGAATTCTCGATGGACTCGAGAACGCATACAACGACGCCAGTCTCGAGATGCTCCTCGAGTGTTTCTCCGACAGCCTGGCGTTCCATCTCGAGCCGGGCACCGCCACCGCAGATCCGACGCTCCCGGACTCCTGGGGTGTCCGTGCCGAGGCGACCATTCACGCGGACGCGTTCGGCTCGCGCACGTCGGCCGAGTCGCTCACGCTGGAACTCACGCGGGAGCATGACCCGCTCGAGCTCGAGGGTCCCACACCGGACAGTCCGAGCAGATGGCAGTACTTCGAGCGGTACGCGATCAACGCGGACATCGGCGGCGTCCCCTACGAGGTGAACGGCTACGCGACCTTCACGCTCGCCCAGCACAAAGACGATTACGACATGTACGGCAATCGGCTCTGGAACATCATCGATTGGACCGACACCGGCGATGTCCCGTGCAGACCCGATGAAGTCACGAACTGGACGGAGCTCAAGCTCCTGCTCAGTAAGAACTGCGGACAGTATCCTCTGCGCACGTCCGTCTCGAACGTCATCGGGAAACTCGATTACGCGTACGAGGCCAGGGATGCGCTGGCGGTCCTCGACTGCTTCGCCGACTCGTTCAGATTCTGGTTGAATGAGAATGACGTGTCGAGCAATCCGGGGCTTCCTCGAAGCTGGGGTCTCGCCACCGAGGCGACGATCATGTGGAACATGCTCGGGCACGAATCGAACGTCCTGGGCGCCGACATCCGGTTCACGGAGATCGAGACAGTCCTCTCACGATCCGATGTCTCACGGTCCGATGTCTCGCCGCCCAACGCCGCACGGAGAACGCTCCCTGGTGCTCGGACCGACGCGCCGCCTGCTGACGATGACCGAAGCGAGGCCTACGTCTACGCATACATCGTGACCCTCGCCCTCCCCAACGGCTGGACGCTTCATGCCGACGCGTCGTGCCGATTCCTGCTCGCGGTCGACCAGGACGAGACCGGACCATCCGGCGAGACGCTCTGGGAGATCACGAGGTGGGAGGACATCGACGACCCGCCGGCCGGCGGTCGGCCGGACGAGCGTGAGGAAGCGGCCAGCTGGGGCATCATCAAGGCTCTGTACCGCTAGACATTCGCTATCACCCTGATTGAACTGCCGCACCCAAAGGAAGGCCCCGTGAAAGGCACGACACTGACACCATACGCAGCGAACAGACACCCGGTCTCCGCCGGGCGGACCGCGCCGAGAGCGCGCCTCGTCATGATGGCCCTCTTCGTTCTCATCGCGGGAAGCGCACTGACGGTGGGCTGCTCGGACATCACCAGCCCCGAGGAGAACGACGACAACGACGGCTATCCCGCGCGGACATCGCACGGGAACGTGGTCGCCAAGCTGGAACAGGCGTACGCGGCGATGGACACGACCGCGTTTGCGGACTGCCTCGCCACGACGTTCGAGTTCTGGCTGAATCCGGGTGACCTCAACGACCCGGGGAACCCGCTTCCGGCCTACTGGGGTCGCAGTGCGGAGCTCTCGATCGCGAGAAACATGTTCGGCCCCGGAACGGACGTCCTGGACATCCAGCTCACACTCACGCAGATCGGTGAGGCCGTGCAGATCCCCCCGGCGGATCCCGGAGACCCGTCCACCTGGGAGCACGTGTGCGGCATCGATCTCTTCGTGTACCTGCCCGGCGACCTGATTCTCTGGGCGAACGGTGCTGCAAGGTTCGGCGTCTCGGTCGATCCGGACGAAACGGGACCAGCGGGCGAAACGCTCTGGGAGATCTCGAAGTGGGAGGACATCGATCTGGGAGGGCGTGACGCGGTGGCGCGATACCCGCGGGATGAGCGCTTTGAGTGTGCGACCTGGGGTGGCATCAAGGCGCTCTACCGATGACACCCACGGCGGAGCGCGTCCGCATCCATCCCATCCTCGGCGTCGTGCTCTACTTCGTTGGGTACATCGTATCGCTCGTGGCGGTCTCGATCGCCGGTTCGGTCGCGTTCGGCGTCCTCACGGCGTTCGGTGTCGTCGCTGAGCCGACCATAGACCCGACGATGACGACGATGGACGTCGAAGCGATACTCGACGCGCTCGGCCCCTGGTTCTTCCCGCTCATCATCGCCGTCGGCATCTTCACGATTCTCTACACATGGCTCTTCGTATGGCTCATCGAGGGCCGCCGGTTCGCGGCGCTCGGCATGTCTTTCCACCGCGGCTGGGCCATGAGCTTCTGGAAGGGCGCCGGTATCGCCGCGCTGCTCCTTGCCATCGCGTTCGCGGTGTCGGTCTGGTCGGGAGAGGTGGAGATCGTAGGATTCGCGCGACCTGCCCCCGAGGGCCAGTCGGTGCCGCTACACCTGGTCCTCTCGCTGGTCGGGTTTCTCGTGGTCGGCGTCTACGAGGAGTTGATGTTCCGGGGCTACGTTCTCCAGCGGCTCAATGAGAAGACCGGGCGCATCGTCGCCATCGCCGTCTCCTCATTCCTGTTCGCGCTACTCCACTTCGCCAACCCGGGCGCTGGATTCCTGAGTCTCTTCAACACGTGGGTCATCGGCGTGCTGCTCTGCGCGCTCTACTATCGGAGCCGCTCGCTCTGGACGCCTATCGGGTTCCACTTCGCGTGGAACTTCCTGCTCGGGATGTTCTTCTCGATGCCCGTCAGCGGCCTCCCCATCCACGGCATCCTCGAGATCGCCGAGGTGACCGAGGAGACGACGGTCTCCGG
>CAZEXP010000004.1:63161-72366 GCA_964516845.1 uncultured bacterium | reverse complement strand
GTCATCTCGGCGGATGTCAATCTCACGACGGAATCGGCCAGAGTCATCATCGACTCTGATACCGTGCCCGACCGTCGCGAGGATTCTCAGGGCGCGACCATCTGGTCCGGTCTCGTCGCTGCGATTGCAGAGGCAGGGTACACAGTCACGACGGAACACCTCACGGCAGAGGTCCTGGGCATCTTCTGCGCCTCATGCGTACAGCGAGTCGAGCGCGAACTCCTCGCGCTCCCGGGCGCGCTGAGCGCAAGCGTCAATGTGGCGACAGGGGGCCTCATCTTCGAGTCGATCGAGGGCACGGTGCTCGACAGCGACATCGCGGCCGCCACCTCGCGAGCGGGGGACTACACGGTCAGGTTCAAGCGCGCCGACACCGCCACGGACGCGAGAAGCTCGACCGAGTCGCGGCTCGAGCGCCAGGAGCGGGAGCTCGTGGAACTCAAGCGGCGTCTCGTCGTCGCGGCAGCTCTCTCGGTTCTCATCTTCGTCGGGAGCATGCCCGGGCTCTTCCCGTTCGTCACCCGCGTTCCGACGATCTGGAGGCACGTCGCGCTGCTTGTCATGACGCTGCCGGTCATGTTCTGGGCGGGCGCGAGGTTCTTCCGCGGCGCGCTCGCGGCGCTCCGGCATCGCACATCCGACATGAACACGCTCGTCGCCGTTGGAACCGGTGCAGCGTTCGTGTTCAGCCTCGTCGGGACGCTCGCGCCCGGGGTCGTTTCCTCGGCCGGTCATGAACTCCATGTCTACTACGACACGAGTGCGATGATCATCACGCTCGTGCTCTTCGGAAGATATCTGGAGGCACGGTCCAAGGGCCGCGCCTCGCTCGCCATCACACGCCTCGCTCAACTCGCGCCGCACATCGCCATTGTGCTGCGCGACGGGAGCGAACACGAGGTCCCGGTCGCCGACGTGCGAGCGGGCGACATCGTCATCGTCAAACCCGGCGGGAAGATCCCGGTCGACGGCGTCATCACGAGCGGGGCAACCACGATCGACGAATCGATGATCACGGGCGAGAGCGTGCCGGTCGACAAGCGGATGGGTGACGAGGTCGTCGGCGCGACGGTGAACCTCACGGGCGCGTTCGAGTTCCGCGCCACACGGACCGGCGGCGACACGGTGCTCGCGCAGATCATCCGCCTCGTGGAGGAGGCGCAGGGCTCGAAAGCCCCGATCCAGCGACTCGCGGACCGGGTCGCAGGCGTCTTCGTACCGATCGTCATCAGCATCGCTGTCCTGACGTTCATTCTCTGGTTCTTCCTTGGCCCGGAGCCGGCGCTCGTCACGGCACTTCTGAATTTCGTCGCGGTGCTCGTGATCTCCTGTCCGTGCGCAATGGGGCTCGCAACGCCGACCGCCATCATGGTCGGCACCGGCCGCGGTGCGGAGATGGGCATTCTCATCAAGGGCGGCGAGCCGCTCGAGACGACGCACCGCATCTCGACCATCGTCCTCGACAAGACGGGAACTCTCACCAGAGGCGAACTCGCAGTCGTCGGAGTCCGAACTGCCGCCGGGACGGACGCCAAGGAACTCCTTCGCGTTGCGGCGTCCGCAGAATCACGATCCGAGCACCCGATTGCACGCGCGGTCGTGTCGCATGCCGAATCGCTCGGCGTTGAGGTGCCGCGGCCGGAGTCGGTCGAGGCGATACCGGGCCGCGGACTCCGTGCGCGGGTCGACGGGCGCGAAGTCTTCATCGGGACGCGCGATTACCTCGTGATGGAGGGCGCGTGGTCGGGATCGTTCGAGGACCTGATCGCTGACGGATCCGTTGATGAACGCGAACGGACAGCGTCGCTGGTGTTCGTTGCATTCCGGGCGAGTGACGGCACCGCGCCGGATGGAAGCACCGACGGTGCGGCGAACTCGTGCGACGATTCTCCCATGCATCAACTCGCGGGTGTCATCGCCGTTGCCGACACTGTCAGACCCGACGCCGCCGAGACGGTCGCGACGCTCCGGCGGATGGGCATTCGTGTCGTCCTTCTCAGCGGAGACCGGCGCGCCGTCGCTGACTCGGTGGGCTCCGAACTCGCCGTCGACGAGGTCATCGCCGAGGTGCTGCCCGCCGATAAGGCGAAGGAGATCGCCCGGCTTCAGGAACTCGGTGAGGTGGTTGCCATGGTCGGGGACGGTATCAATGACGCTCCGGCCCTCGCACAGGCTGATGTGGGCATCGCCATCGGCACGGGGACCGACGTGGCCGTGGAAGCGGCCGACATCGCCCTGATGCGGGATGATCTCGGCGACATCGTTCGCGCCATCCGCCTGTCGCAGCAGACCATCCGCACGATCCGTCAGAACCTCTTCTGGGCATTCTTCTACAACGCAGTGGGCATTCCCCTGGCCGCGGGAGCCCTGTTCCCCGCTTTCGGCATCCTCCTGAGACCCACGTACGCGGCCGCCGCGATGGCGTTCTCATCGGTTTCCGTCGTAGCCAATTCACTCAGACTCCGCCGGGCGAGGATCGATGGCTAAACCGCTTGACGCGCAGCGAACGCCGGCACTATAAATGAACAATAGAACATGACCATAGGAGAGTCCTCACAAGCAGAGGGGCCCGCAGGCCTGCACACACGCCAGGCCGCGGCACCGAAGGAGGAACACGTGCTTATCCTTATTGCCGTAATTGTCGTCATCGTTCTCTACGTGATCGGAACGTACAACTCGCTCATCCAGCTCCGCAACCGCATCGAGAACGCGTGGTCACAGATCGACGTGCAGCTCAAGCGCCGCGCCGACCTCGTCCCGAATCTCGTCGAGACGGTCAAGGGCTACGCCGGACACGAGAAGGAAGTCTTCATGAAGGTAACCGAGGCGCGTACCGCACTGATGGGCGCACACTCGGTCAAGGACAGCTCGGACGCGAACAACATGCTGACCGGCGCGCTCAAGACCCTGTTCGCCGTCGCCGAGGCCTACCCGGAACTCAAGGCCAACCAGAACTTCCTCATGCTCCAGGAGGAGCTCTCCGGCATCGAGAGCAAGATCGCGTACTCGCGGCAGTTCTACAACGACACCGTCCTCAAGTATGACAACAAGCGCCAGATGTTCCCGTCGAATGTCATCGCGGGGATGTTCGGATTCAAGGAGCGCGACTACTTCGAGGTCGATGAGGGTTCGCGCGAGCCGGTGCAGGTCAAGTTCTAGAGCGCCGGACCGACCGTTCGTACCTGGAGGGCAGGGCACGCAACTTCGTCATTCCGGCGGTGGTGCTTGTGATTGCCTGCATCACGACGCTCGTGAACTGGTAGCGGCGACGCGCGGGAGCATCAGCAATGTGGGAACAGATCAGCGCAAACAAGGCGAAGTCGACGGTCCTGCTCATCTTATTCGTCGCGTTCGTCATCTTCCTCGGCTGGATCTTCGGTGAGACGACGTCCCTCGGGTACGCGGGACCTGTCATCGCCGCGGTTGTCGCCGGCGTCGGCGCGTTTGCCAGCTACTACAACAGCGACAAGGTCGCGCTCGCCATCAGCAAGGCGAGACCGGCCAGGCTCGAGGACCACCCGCACCTCTATCATTCCGTCGAGGGGCTGGCCATCGCCGCCGGCATCCCGACACCGAAGCTCTACATCATCGACGACACAGCGCCGAACGCCTTCGCGACCGGCCGCGACCCCGACCACGCCGCCATCGCCGTCACCACGGGGCTTCTCTCCAAGCTCAACCGTGTCGAGCTCGAGGGAGTGGTGGCGCACGAGATGTCGCACATCGCCAACTACGACACGAGGCTGATGACGATCACGGTCGTTCTCGTCGGCACGGTGGCGCTCATAAGCGACTGGATGCTCCGGACCTTCTTCTGGGGTGGTGGAAGACGCAGGAAGAGCAGCAACGGCGGCGGCAACGCCGGCATCATCCTCCTGATCGTCGCGATCGCGCTGGCCATCCTCTCGCCCATCATCGCGCAGCTGATCAAGCTCGCCATCTCGCGGAAGCGCGAATTCCTCGCGGACGCCAACGGCGCTCTCCTCACGCGATACCCGGAGGGACTGGCGAGCGCGCTTCTCAAGATCTCGCAGGACCCCGAGCCGCTCGAGGTTGCGAACAAGGCGACGGCGCACCTCTACATCGCCAACCCGCTCAGAGGACAGAAGAGCGCGTTCAACAGACTCTTCTCCACACACCCGCCGATGGAGGAACGCGTCGCCGCGCTTCGCGCGATGTAGCAGCGCGAGGCGGGAGCGTCAGACCGCGGTGCGGTGGACGAAGACAGCGTCCGGGACGAACACACGAAGAGGGGACGTCTGATGACGTCCCCTCTCCTCTTGTCGTTCAATGCCCACCGGCCGCATCCGGCGCGATGAGCCTATCGGCGCGATGGAGCCTATCGGTACAGAGCTTTGATCGTGCCCCAGTGGTGCTCCTCGACCGGAGCCCACGTGTTGCAGTCGGGCATGGGGCCGAAGTAGTCGCACTCGACACAGAGACCACCGGCATTGATCATCAGCACCCCGTAGTACATCTGGTCGGCGATCGGCATGCCGTACGAATCGAACGTCAGCACGGCGGTGCCGGCAGTCGGAGCCTCGCAGTCAACCGTCGACCCGCTGTTCTCCCAGAAGACATGCAGCGTCGGAAGCCAGCAGTCGGGATCCTCCATCGCCATTCCACCCATCCACTGGAGCTGGTCCACGGGCTGACCGGTGACATCCATGCACTCACCGGCCGCTGGACTCCACGACTCCTGAGGAATGATGTACAGCTGCTGGATCGGATCGTCCGGATCGTAGAACGGACAGTCAACGAGGTGATCGAGGTTGAGCATGAATCGGTCGGGCGATCCGCCCCCGTTGAAGTCCCAATTGACGGTGATCGTGTACACGTAGTAGTCCTCGCCCTGACCGATAGCGACCTCACCGGTCGCCCCGCATGCGATGACCGCCATCGCCGGAAGAGCGAAGACCGCACTCAAGAGAATCGCAAGGATCCCCGCGCACAAACGTCTGGCCAGCTTCATGATGCACCTCACGGTTGATTCCAATTGCCAGTATGGAAGCTCCGGTTCCTTTCAAACCGTACGCTTCCTACCCCATGACATAAGAATAACACAGACTCTCACGGTTGTCAATAACCCAGCCGCCAAAGTCCCTGCTTTGCTGCACCGATGCCATCGTCCACCATGCACCGGTTCATGCCGATAATACCACAAGACACTGTGTTCTGCAAGAACCTTGCCGGGGCTCCGTGTACGACCCTGCAGATGGGTGTATCCGGCGCCGGCGTGGGCCGATTCGGTGCTCAGCGCGCCTGGCTGTTGCGGGAAACGTGCTTTCGGAGGGCCTTCCAGCTCATCGTGTTGAGGATTGACTGAGGCGCCAGCCATGCACGGCGGGCGGTGTGGACACCGATGTCCATCATCCACGCCTGCGATGGGTCGTGCGAATCGGTGCCGAGCGACAGCAACACGCCCATCTCGGCCGCCCGCCGCGCGTGGATGTCGTTCAGGTCGACACGCTCATCGTGGCAGTTGATCTCGAGCGCCGTCCCCGTCTCCGCGGCCGCCCGCATCACGGCATCGAGGTCGACGGCGTACGCCTCGCGCCGGTCGATGAGACGACCGGTGGGGTGCCCTATGATGTCGACGTTCGGATTCCGCATCGCGGAGACGATGCGTCCCGTGATCTGCTCCTCCGACTGATCGAACCCGGAGTGGACGGAAGCGATGACGATGTCGAGCCCCGCGAGGATCTCGTCGGGATAGTCGACGGTCCCGTCGGACTTGATGTCCGCTTCCGTGCCCTTGAGAATCCTGATCCCGCGGAGCTTCCGATTGAGACGATCGATCTCCTCCCCCTGCTCCAGCAGCCGCTCCACCGAGAGACCGTTGGCGATGCTCAGAGACTGCGAGTGGTCGCTGACAATGATGTACTCGTACCCCCGCAGCTTCGCCGCTCGCGCCACATCTTCGATGGATGCGAATCCGTCACTCCAGCTCGTGTGGTGGTGAAGGTCGCCGCGAATGTCCTCCGAGGTGACAAGCGTCGGGAGGTCACCCTCGAGCGCCGCCTCAACCTCTCCGCGGTCCTCACGAAGTTCCGGAGGGATCCACGGCATGCCGAGCTTGCGGTAAACGGCCTTCTCGGTCTTCGCCGCGATGCGATCCTCTCCGGAGAACAGACCGTACTCGCTGAGCTTGAGGCCCTTCTTCCGGGCGATGCCTCGGAGCCGAACGTTGTGTTCCTTCGACCCGGTGAAGTACATCAGCGCCGCACCCCACTCCACAGGCGCAATGACGCGCAGGTCGATCTGCAGCCCTCCGCTCATCCGCACGCTCGCCTTCGTCTTCCCCGACGCGAGCACGTCGACGACATCCTTCATTCCGACGAACGTCCCGATGACGGCCTTCGGACCGGAAGCGGTCACGAGGATGTCAAGATCGCCGATCGTAGGGCGCCACCGTCTCGCCGATCCGGCGAGACTGACGTCCGTGACACCCTTCACGCCGCGGAGCAGCCCGATGATCTCGTCGGCGACCGGAAGCGCCGCCCCGAGGAGCGTGCGACCGCTGCGCGACTCGTACGCGCGGACGCCCGACTGGATCTTCAGCACCTTCTTCGGTCCCATGCCAGGCAGCTCGAGGATCTTCTTGCTGCGGAGCGCACGCTTCAGGTGGCGAAGTGTCCGGACGTCGAGGTCACGCCAGAGCATCCCGATCGTCTTCGGGCCGAGCCCCGGGATCTCCAGAAGTTCCGCGAGTTTCGGGGGAATCTCCTGCCTGACGGACTCGTATCCGAACATCTTGCCGGTCTCAAGGTACTCGACGATCGCGTCCGCCGTTCCCCGGCCGATCCCCGGAAGCCCGGTCAGTTCGCCGGACGCTGCGAGTTCGGCGACATCAACCGTCAGGTCCTCCATGACGCGCGCCGCGCGGCGGTACGCGTTGATGCGAAACCGGTTCGCGTCGAGGATCTCGAGGATGTCCGCGGTCGCGTTGAAGAGACCGGCGATCTCTCTGTTCTTCATGTGTGCATCCCTCTAACCCTTCACGACCCCGAGCGGTCTCAGACGGACCACCTTCGTTGCGATGCCGGCCCGGTCGATGACATCGACGACCGACCCGACATCCTTGTACGCCCGCGGCATCTCCTCGGCGAGCGTGGACTTCCCGGTCGCCATGACACAGACACCCATCGCGTCGAGTTCGGAACGCAGGTCCCGCCCATGCGCCTCCTTCTTCGCGCGCGAGCGCGACATCACGCGTCCCGCACCGTGGCATGAGCTTCCGAATGTCTCGGCCATGGCGCGTTCGGTTCCCGCGCAGACGAACGATTCGGTCCCCATGTCACCGGGAATGAGAACAGGCTGTCCGACCGCACGATACCGCGAGGGCACATCGCGGTGCCCGCCCGGGAACGCCCTGGTCGCGCCCTTCCTGTGGACACAGACCGTGCGCTCGCGTCCGTCGACGGTGTGACGCTCCATCTTCGCGATGTTGTGACACACGTCGTAGACGAGCCTGAGCCCGAGCGACTGTTCGGTCGCGCCGAACACTCCGGCGACCGCGCGCCGCGCGAGCGTCATGAGGATCTGACGATTGGCCCATGCGTAGTTCGCCGCGCACGCCATCCCGGCGAGGTACCTCTCCCCTTCCGGAGAACGGATCGGAGCGCAAGCGAGCTGCCTGTCCGGAAGCCGGATGTCATACTTCTCCGAGGCCCGCAGCATGGTGTCGAGCGAGTCGTCACAGACCTGGTAGCCCAGTCCCCGCGAGCCCGAGTGCACCATGAGCGTCATCATCCCGGGCTCGAGGCCGTACGCGCGCGCCGCGTCGGCGTCATAGACCTCATCGACGTAGCCGACCTCGAGGAAGTGGTTGCCCGACCCCAGCGTCCCGAGCTGGTCGCGTCCCCGTTCGACCGCGCGCTTGCCGACCGCGTCCGGGTCCGCCGTCGCGAGACGACCGGACTCCTCGGTGTGCTCGAGATCGGTCCCGACCCCGTAGCCGTTCTCGACCGCCCACGTTGCGCCGCCACGCATGACCGCGTCGACGTCCCGGGACGAGAGCTTCGTGATCGCTCCGCTCGACCCGACGCCGCACGGCACGTCGTGGAACATGGCGGTCACGATCTCCCGGATCCGGGAGACGGCCTCTTCCTTCGGCACGGTGCTCGCGATCAGCCGCACGCCGCAGTTGATGTCGTAGCCGACGCCGCCCGGAGAGATGACGCCGCCGTCTTCGGGATCGGTCGCCGCGACACCGCCGATCGGGAACCCGTACCCCCAGTGGATGTCGGGCATCGCGAGCGAATAGCCGACGATTCCCGGCAGGTGCGCGACGTTGGCCACCTGAAGGGTTCCGTTGTCGGCGAGGACAGCAGGGAGAAGCCGCTCGTCCGCGTAGATGCGACCGGGAACGCGCATCCCGCCGGTTCTCGGAAGCTCCCAGATGAACTCCGTGACCTGTCGGAGTTCGGGTGTCTTGTCTCGTTTGACCATGCGGTTCCCCTGCGAAGACGACCTGCGCGCTACGTATCGAAGATGATGCGGACCGACCACCCGTCGCCCGTGCGTTCCACAACAAGCTGGTGGTAGGTCGGCGCCTTGAGTTCGGTCTTCATCTGATGCCGGCGCGCATCGAACCGCTCGCCGCGCACGCGGGCGGTCAGAAGCGAAGCGGCGTTGCCGCCCTCGTCGCCATCGAAGATGCCATGCTCTCGGAGTTCGAGGATCTCGAACTCCGAGAGCAGCACGCCTTCGGAACTGTAGAGATAGAGAAGTTCGGAGAGCCAGCGCACCATGAGGTGTTCGAGATCGCCCGGGCGCCCTTCGACGCTGAGTTCGAAGCTCGCTTCGGGCGCCACACGGTCGAGATCGCACATCAGATCGAAGGCGGCTGCCGCGGCACCCTCGAACGCGGAGATCATGTCCGGCGCGCGGAGCGCGATGCCTACGTCGGCCGTGTGTTCTATCTCGGTGTACTCGGGACGGTCGGCCATCTCTGAAGCCCTCGCGTCTTGCTCTGTGCCCGGCGCGCGGGTCCGGGCAACGGCCTAGCCGGCTCCGCCACCGCCGCCACCACCGCCACCGCCACCACCGCCACCGCTCCCGCCACCGCCGGTGCCGCTGGCGGAGCTCATCGTGCTGCCGGCAACGGAGACCATGCTCGCCATCCCCTCGGCCAGACCGGAGATCCCGCTCATTCCGTCCCCGATGCCCATCGCGGAGCCGTAGTACCACCCGGCCGCGAACG
>CAZEXP010000004.1:0-63061 GCA_964516845.1 uncultured bacterium | reverse complement strand
ACGACTTCGGTGATGGTCATGTATCCGCGCCGGGCCATATCGAGCATCGTCGCGACCATGTCGTCGGCATTTACGTCGCCCGAACGGACGAGGTACCCCACCTCCGCCGGAGAGCGGTCGGACGGAAGTTCGCGGTAGTAGTCGCCATCGAAATCGACCTTGTGTTCCCGGCCGAACGCGAGGAAGAGACCGAGCCACGCGAGGAATACGCCGAGACCGACGACGATGCTCAGATACCCGCCCATGCGCTCCAAGCGCTTTTCGCGCTCTTCACGCTCCTCAGCCTTCTGCGCGGCCTCCTGCGCGGCCTCCTGCGCGGCGACTCGACGCGCGTTCGCATCCTCGACCCACTCCCCTTCCTCTTCGAAGACCGTCGTCCAGACATCGCCGCTCTGGCGCCGCGACGCGTCGGGAACGAGCTCGGGCGGGAACAACACGCGGAGCTCCACGAACTGCTGCGACGGCACGCGGTCGACCCAGAACGAGATGGTCCTGGCGTCCTCGATAACGTACTCGCTCGTCAGCGGCGCGTGGAGCCACGCCCTCACGCGATCGATGTCTGCGCCGGCCGGCAGATGGATGACACCCTCGACGCGCTGCGTCGGAACGGTCCAGTTGTCGCTGATGAACTTCCAGTAGAGGACCGCGAAGTCGTCGTGCACGACCACCGCGTCGTGAACAGTGTAGGAGATGTCGAAGCGGCGGCGCTCGTTCTCCGCCCGATAGAACCACGTGATGCGAGCGAAGCCGCCGTCGTAGTCGTAATCGACGTAGTACATGCCGGGCGGGCGCTGGTCGTCGAGAATGCGCGGCGAGCCCTGCGTGTACGGGGTGCCGTTCTCACTGACGGAAAGGTCCGTGACCTCAATACGGTCGCCGGTCGACGCCCGCTTCGCCACGTCGTAGTAGGCGAACGTGAAGTCGTCCTCGAACGCGAACGTCCTCGCCTCCCGCACATCGAACCCGCCGTCCTCGCGGACCGTGATGTCGAGCCGGACCTCGGGGAAGGAGTACTCCTTCCCGGCCGCCGGCAGCGCGGCAGCCAGCACGACAAGTGTCAGGACAACCAGGACCGCGGATGCCTTCCGCCGTGTGCGCATCTTCCCTCCCCGTGTGAGACCGGTCATAGCGTTGCTAACCCTTCGCCGCGATTGAGACGTCCCGCAGAACGACGTGCGGATACCAATGGCTCCCGATGCCGCCCATGACCCCCGTGCGCTCGACCTCCCTCGAGAGACCGACCACATTGTCTCGGAACAGCTCATAGACGTTGCCCGATATCATCGCATCCTTCACGCGTCCCACGGTCTTCCCGTTCTCGATCTTGAGACCGTACATGAGATTCCCTGAAAAGTCGCCGGCCGCGAGGTTGGACATCACGATTCCCATGATGCTGTCGACGAGTACACCGCCGCCGACGTCCGCCATGAGCTCGTCGTACGGCTTCTCACCGCCGTCCATCACCCAGTTCGTGATCTCGGGCGCCGGGGCCTTGCCGAGTTCCTTCGACATGATGAGGCGCTTCGCCTTGAGCCCGTTGCCCGTCGCCGGGTGCCTGAGCTTCGCCGCCGTCCGACGGTCCGTAAGATAGCTCTTGAGCACGCCGCTTTCGAAGACCGTCGTCTCCTGCATCGGCACGCCTTCGTCGTCGAAGGCAGCCGAGAAATACGCGCCGGAGCGGACGCCGTCGTCGCGGATGGTGATGCGCTCATCGAGAATCGTCTCGCCGAGCCTACCCGCCAGCGGCGAGATACGCTCATCGACATACAGGCCGTTCACACCCAGATTGAGCGTGAGAAAGATGTCGGAGACCGCGCGAGGCGTCAGCACGACCGTCATCTTCCCCGGGCTGATGTCGACGTTCGTCCGACCGCGCTTGATGTCCCTGATGGTCTTGTCGGCCAGCGCGACGTGGTCCGCGCCGAACTCCGTTCCGGAGTAGCTCCCGCCGACGTGCAGCATGCTCGTCCCCTCGATGAGCAGGCCGCCAACGTAGAACTGGTAGGCCGTGCGCTCGAACTCCGCCTCGAATCCGCGGCTGGTCGCCACGCCGATCCGCTGCATCTCGCGGGAAGTGCCCGACTCCGTCGTGACCCTCTCCTCATAGTCGAGAACGCGCGCGATCGCGTCCTGCGAATGCTGCATCATCTCATCGACCGTGAGTGACGTGACGCGCTCATCCGTGATCGCGGGTGACGGCAGCTCCGCCCCGGATGAGAATTCGAACGAGATGGGCTCTCCCTCGACCGCCGTCGCGAGCGCATTGTCAACCAGCCCGGTGATGTCCTCAAGCTTGGTCGTGGTAGCGAATCCCAGCTTCCCGTCCTTCACGAGTCGCAGAGCCGCGCCCTTCTCCTCGGTATCGGAGAGCGACTTGAGCGAGCCCGCCTCGTACTCGACGTCGGTCTCGAGGTTCTCGAAGAAGAAGACCTCGGCGTGCTCGGCTCCCTTGCTCAGAGCTTTCTCGATGATCTTCTTCACGTTACTCACCTCCGATCACGACGTTCTGAATCCTGACGTGCGGCGAGCCGTGCGTCACCGGCAGCGGGAACTGCCCCGCCTTGCCGCACCCCCCGCCCCCATCGTGACACGCGAGGTCGTTGCCGATTGCGTCAATGCTGTCAAGCGTGGTGAAGACGTTCCCGGTAAGCATGACGTCGCGAACCTGCTCAGCCAACTTGCCGTTTCGGATCATATAGGCATCCGCCGCGGTGAACGTGAACATCTCGCCGTTCGTCTGCCCGCCGGAGGCCGAGATCGCGTAGACGCCGAGGTCGATGCCGGCGATCATCTCGTCAAACGTGGACTCACCGTTTTCTATGACGGTGTTCCGCATCCTCGGGACGGGCGGATGACGATAGTCAATGAGCCGCGCGCTGCCCGTGGGCCGCTCGCCCATCCTTCCTGCGGTCTCTCGCGAATGCAGCCGGCCGACGAGTTCGCCCTCGCGAATGAGGTACGTCTTCTCGGTCGGGACGCCCTCATCGTCGTAGACGAGATAGCCGCGATACCCCTTGTCGAGACCGGTGTCATGGACGTTGAGGAACGGCTTGCCGAACTTCCGCCCGAGGACCATCACTTCCTGGAGACTCTTGTTCTCATAGACGTTGTCGCCCTCGGAGAGATGCCCGAACGCCTCGTGGATGAACACGCCGCCGAGCATCGGATCGACGACGACGGCATACTCGCCGGCCTTGACCTTCGGGGCGTCGAGCTTGCCGAGCGCGACCCGGCAGGCCTTCTCGACCCTGGCCTCGTTGCCGCGCGCCACGCTGAAGTCGTCGCTTCCGCCGAACGATGCGCTGTACGACTGCGAACCCTCGCCGCGTGATGCGACGGGGGTGACACGCCCGCCGACGTCGACGCGCTCCTGATAGACCATTGCGCCCTCGCTGTTCCCGAACCAGAAGCGGCGATAGCGGTCGAAGTAGAGGAGCGAACTCGTGATGATCTCATCGTGGAAAGCGAGCACCTGCTCGTTGTATGCGCGCATCATGGCGACCTTGTCCGCCAGCGAGACTCCCCGCGGATCGTTCTTCACGTCGAGCGCCACGTCCGCAACGACAGGTTCGACCGGCGCGAGCTGGCTCGTGCCGTGTCCCACGAGGCGCGCCTGGTCGATCGCGTGCCCCGCGAACTCGTCGATGCGATCCAGGCTGTTGAATGAAGCAAAACCCCATCCGCCCTTGTGGAGCGCCCGGACGTTCCCGCCGAAATCGACGCGACGCCCAAGGTCCGACAGCCGGTTCCCCGTGAATCCGACGCGAGACTCCTCGGTCTCCTCGACATGAACCTCGAGATAGTCACAGCGGTCGGTGAACTTCTTCAGGACCTCCGAGATCCGGTTCTTCATGAGGTCTCCTCGATCGTGATCTCGTGTGTGACCGGCGTCGCCTGCGACAACGCCCCGCTCACCGTGCAGTACTTCTCCTCGGAGAGCCGGACGGCCTTCTCTACCTTCTCCTTCGAGAGACCCTTCCCTCGGACGATGTACTCCACCTTGACGCCGACGAGACCCGGAGAGCCGTCCGTTCTCTTCTCGGCCGTCACGCGAAGCTCCAGGCTCTCGACCGGCAGGCGCATCTTCTGAAGGATCTCGATCGTGTCGATACCCGTGCACCCGGCCAACCCCATCAGCGGAAGCTCCGCGGGGCGGAACCCGTCGCCCTCACCACCGCCCTCGACACTCGCGTCCATCTTCATTTCGCGACCGCTGCTGTCGGTCCCGACGAACTTCCAGCCACTCACCCATTTCGCTGTCACTTCGAGCATTCAGTTCCCCCCAGACAGTGGAGCGTGTCAGCGCGCGAACGCGCCATAGCCGTGCCGGCGCGCGAACGCGCCATAGCCGTGTCAGCGCGCGAACGCGCCACTACCAGATTGGCGCGCGGTATCCGATCGACAGCGAAACCGCGATCGTATCGGAGTCGATCGATTCATCCAGGTCACTCTCGTCGATACCGAAGGCGCCACGGGTGAAGTCCATCAGGATGTAGTCCGCCCGGACCGAGAACAGGAGCTTCGACGTGCGGAAGTAGTCAATGCCGAACGACGCGTACGCACCGTGCCCGGAGAGACGCGTGAACTCGTCGAACGACGCATCGAGCGAGTCGGTCTCCATGAGCTGCCGGCAGTAGCCCGCACTCAGGAAGGGCTGAAACGCGCTGTCGCCGACCATGCAGTACTTGATCCCGACGAACGTCTGGTCCAGGTCCCACTCCCCTTCGGCGATGCGGTGATTCGACTGCACGGTACGCGCCTCGAGTCCGACGTTGTCGACGACTCCGAGCATCAGACCAAACCCGAAGCCCCATCCCTCGTCGATGGAATAGTCCCCGACAAGTCCTTCGCCCATCGGGAAGACGTACCTCGGGATCTCGAGGGACACTTCGGCGCCACGCCGCGACCGCGGGATGAATCCCCGGAGCTTCGCGGGTGCCGTGTCGGCAGAGAGAACAACGAGAAGCAATGCTATCGCAAACGCCGTCTTTCGATACATGAGGCACCTCTGTTATCACGATCTCCGGATGGCCGACGGCACGGAACAGGACGTATCCCCTGGACACGCCGCCGGACCCGGAGGATGACGGGGCGAGCGGGAACGCCCGGAGGCGCACCCACGGAGACCACACCTAAGGAATGGCCCTACAGGAATATATACCGCAGCACGAAGGGCCCGGCAAGGACGTAGACCATCCAGTGCACGTCACGGCCGCATCCGGAGGAGTTTCAGCGGCGGATAGCCCGTGAGGCCTATGGCCAGCCCATGGGAGATGCTGTAGGTGAACGGCAGCACGATGAGCGTGAGAAACGCCGAAATCGCCTCTGAGAAGCCCTATGGATGCCGGATGGGGGAAGCGGGCGATCCCTTTCGGGACCGCCCGCCCGGGGGGAACGGACCGGTTGTCGGTTGAGCCGCGCGGCGACTCTGAGTTGATGCAGCTTCCGGTCCGCGCCGGAACAGCCTGTGGAGAGAGAGAGTGGTGTTCGCGTTCTATTCGTCTTCCTCGAACTCGATGATCACTTCGTCACCGTCGACGATCTTCTTGACGATGACGCGTCGCTCGGTCTCGTCTCCGGACCCTTTGAGGAATTCAATGAGTTCGCCCTCGTCGGTCTCCCAGTTCATGATGTCGCCCATCTTCTCCGGATCACCCTTGATCATGATGATGCACTCGTCTTCGCCCGCGGAACCGCGGAACATCCTGCCCCCGGACATGTCCATCGAATTGGCGCCCATCATGCCGCCGGGCTTGCCCATCGGACAGGCGTTCATCCGACCGCCACGACGTCCCATCGTACCGGCATTCATCCTGTCACCGCGCATGCCGCCTCGCATACCGTCCCGGCCGCCGTGCGAGAGCGTCCGGGCTATGCCTCTATCGAAAAGCACACGCTGGTCGTCGTCGAGAATCGCACGTATAGCGACGTGCTGCTTGAGCTTGAGCTTCGTCAACTCGGCCCGGAGTTCCGCGGCATCGTCGATCATGCGCTCCAGCTTGCCGAAGTCGGGGTTGTCCGACTCGGCGAGATCCTGCATCTTGACGTGGAGGACCTTCATTCTGTTCTGGAGTTCCACGCGCTGCTCCTCGAAGCCCGCGCGAATCTTCTCCATCTGTTCCTTCTGCTCGCTCGTGAAGCTCGGACGCATGCCTCGATCCGCCATACGGCACTCGCCCGTCCCTCTGCCGCCCGCCATCGCCATGCCTGCGCCATTCCCACGCGCCGCAAGCGCCGCACTGCTCATGAGCGCGACGGCTACGACTGCGGCGATCGCTCCTGTGATGATGGTCTTCCTGCTCATCGGGTTTCTCCTTCCGGGGTTCCGGCTGCTGATCTGTGCCGCCGCTCCCGCTGTGATGTGTACTGCCTCGTCCCGCTTGTTATGATGCGCGTTTCGTCTTCGGTTTCCGTCCGGTCGGCCAGCGCAGGCCGCTGCCTGGGAGTTTGCGGGATGCGCCGGCCGGCGGACTGACCCCTTGTAAAGCAACCGAGGTGCCAGCTTCCGCGGCGCGCGTGCCGGAGAGGCGACAATTCGTGAACAAGCCTGTGCACTGGGGCTTTCGAGCGTGCTTTTGTCCAACAAGAGAAAGCTTGGGAGGACCGCGGCCGAGTCATGGCGAGCAAGAGTTGCCCATCCCGGGGTGTCAGACCTGCTCAACTGCGCAGGTTCTTCACACCTGGTCGCAGCCTCCGCATGGGCGCATCACACGCAGCGCTCAGGACTCGATCTTGTACTCCTTGATCTTGTTCTGGAGGGTACGACGCGAGATGCCGAGAATCCTGGCCGCGTGGGTCCGATTGCCGCCGGTCTGCGCGAGCGTCTTGATGATGATGTCCCGCTCCATCTCGCGGATGGTCGTTCCGGCAGCCTCTCCCTCCTCCCCCGACGTCTCGGCGGGTCGGAGCTTCGCGGGAAGATGCTCGGGGAAGATCGTCTCGCCCCGAGAGAGCACGACGGCGCGGTGGATGGCGTTCTCGAGTTCGCGCACGTTGCCGGGCCAGTCGTGGTTCATCACCTGGTGCATGGTCTTCGGCGACATCTTCTTCGGCTTGGAACCGCGCTCGGCGCGGAGCTTCAGGAAGTGGTCGACCAGAAGAGGAATATCCTCCTTGCGGTCCCTCAGCGGCGGGATCTCGATGGTCACGACGTTGAGGCGAAAGAAGAGGTCTTCACGGAAGCTGCCGTCTGCAACGGCGGCCTCCAGGTCCCGGTTCGTAGCTGCGACAACGCGGACGTCGACGGTGATCTCGACCGAACCCCCGACGCGGTTGAGCGTGCGGTCCTGGAGGAATCTCAGGAGCTTCGCCTGAAGCTGCGGCGACATGTCGCCGATCTCATCGAGGAAGATCGTGCCGCCCGTCGCGAGTTCGAACCTCCCCCGCTTCTGCCGGCCCGCCCCGGTGAAGGCGCCCTTCTCGTGACCGAAGAGCTCGCTCTCGAGAAGCCCCTCCGGGATCGCAGAGCAGTTGACGGCGACGAACGGCTTCCGGGCGCGCGGACTCGCCCGATGCACTTCGTGTGCGACGAGTTCCTTGCCGGTCCCGCTCTCGCCGAGGATGAGCACCGTCGCGTCGCTGTCGGCCACGCGACGAGCCATCTCGATGACGTCACGGATCGCCGCGCTTGCCCCAATGATCTCGGACGACGGTTCGTAGTGAACATCCCCCTCGTCCGGCTCGGGAGAGGACTCGTCGACGAACCGCGCGATGACAGTGCGGACCTCCTCGATGTCGATCGGCTTCGTCACGTAGTCGAACGCCCCGAGCTTCATCGCGCGGACTGCCGTCTCGACCGACGCATAGGCCGTCATCATAATGACGCCGGTATCGGGGCTCAGGACCTTCATCCGCTCGAGCGCCGAAACGCCGTCGAGCTGAGGCATCCGGATGTCCATCACGACCAGGTCGTGGAACCCGGCTTCGAGCGCGTCGACGCCCTTCGCGCCGTCCGCGGCCGTCTCGACCGTGTGTCCGTCGCTCTCGAGCACCGCCTTGAGCAGCTCGCGAACGCTCGACTGGTCATCGACAATGAGTATCCTGAGTCCGCCCGATTCCATCGCTACTCCTCCGCGTCCGCGGGAAGACTGATCATGAACGTGGTCCCTTCGCCCCGAGCGCTCTGTACGCTGAGTCGGCCACGGTTCTGTTCGATGAGACGGGAGACGATCGTGAGCCCGAGCCCGGTGCCCTCCGGTTTCGTCGTGTAGAACGGCTCGAACAGCTTGTCCATCTCATCCTCGCTCATCCCGACGCCGGTGTCCGAGACCTCGATGGCAACGGGAGGGCTCTCGCCGGACCTCATACGAGTGCGGACGGTGAGACGCCCACCGTCCCGCATCGCCTCGATGCCGTTGAGAAGCACGTTCAGAAGCACCTGCCGGAGCTGCTGCGCATCGACCATGACCTCGGGGAGCCCCTCCCCGAGGTCGCTGATGATCTCAACGTGCCGGAACGCCGCGTCCTCCGCCACGAGCGACAGCGCATCATCGACGATGCTGTTGACGTCGCTCGCCTTCCGCTCGGCGATGACCGGTTTGGCGAAGTCGAGGAGTTCCTGGACGACCCTGTCGAGCCGCTCGACCTCCTCGATCATGATATCGGAGTACCGCTCCTCCTTGGAGCCGGGATTGAACTTGCTCTTCAGGAACTGGGCGAAGCCCTTCAGCGAGCTCAGGGGGTTCCTGACCTCGTGTGCGACGCCGGCGGCCAACCGGCCGAGCGCGGCAAGATGCCGTTCCCGTTCGACCTCCTCCTTGAGCGCCTCGATCTCGCGGAGGTCCTGGAACAGCAGGACCGCGCCGCTCCGTTCACCGACCTCGTCGCGGAGGATCGACGCTCTGACTTCGACCGGCACACGACCGTCGCCGGTCTCGACGCCGATCTCGGCTTCCACCGGTCCCGCACCCCCGGAGACGACGGCCTCGATCTCACTCCGCACGTCGCCGTCCTCGAAGCGGATGACGTCTCCTATGGGAACGCCACGCACATCGCGCTCGCCGAGACCGAACAGGTCCCGGGCGTGCGAGTTCACCCGCACGATGCGCGAATCGGAATCAACCGAGATAAGTCCGCTCGCCATGCTCTCGATGACGTTGTTGGTGTATGAACGCATGTTCGCGAGCGCTGTCTGGGTCGAGCGGTAGGAGGTCGACACGAACAGGAAGTAGATGGCGGCGGCGCCGATGACGAGAAGCGCACCTGCGAGCACGAATGCGCGGTCCCGCGAGGCGAAGAACACGGACTCGAGTTCGTTCGGGTCGAGCGCGACGACGGCATAGACGACCCTATCACTCGTTTCGTCGACCGGACCGCCGAGAAGACCTGCAAGCCGTTCGGCAACGATGGTCGGCGAGCAGCTCGCCGGCGGCATCATTCTGCTGCGGCGTCCAACTCTGACCGGCGACGGCATGCAGAGCCGCACCGGGTTCACGTCGACCATGGCGATGTATTCCTCGACGGCTACCGAGCTGTCGTTCGGCAGATCGACGGTCTTTCTTCGACGGTCGATGTGCGGTCTGGACTCCGGCTCGGGCAGCGTCCCCCACCCACCGAGAATCGCCCCGACCGCGGAAGGGTCGCTGTGGACCAGGACCCGGCCGTCCTCGGCAACGATCGCCACGTAGGCGAGGTCCTCGCGGTTCGCCACCTCTTGAGCGAGCATCTGAAGCCGCTCCGGTCGCCAGATCGGAGAGGTGAGCTCCGTGCGCATGTCGAATCGCAGGAATGTCAGCATCCCCATCGCCTTGCGGTCGAGCGCGTCGAGTACGTGTGACCGGCCGCGCTCGACGTCCCGGAGCGTCATGACGACGAGGACGGCCGCCAGTACGCAGATCGCGACGACGATGGATGTGACGGGCAGGTAGGCCGCCCGATGGGTTCGCTTGGTGCCGCTGGGCGCGCTCATGGATGTACCCTTCCGAGTCGGAGAGCACGCCGGCGTTCGGGACGGGCAGAAACGCAGGCCCGGACACGGATGCTGCTCCGAGGGTTTTCGCGCGGCTCATCGACGAAGCGCCCGGTCGGGCGCGGCGTGCCGGCAACGGCACAGGTGTCGGCAGGACTCCCCACGTCCTGACCCTACACTGTCCATTAGACACCACGCGCGCAAGTCGGGCAAGCGCTAACCCGACAGCCGCAACGCGGCCGAATAGGCGGGAGAAAGCTCAGTAGCGGGAGAGGGTGCCCATGCGGCGGGCGTAAGAGAGACCCCAGCGGAGGACAACAAGGCCGAGGACGATCGCCCCCGACGCGAACGCGAAGAGCGGGGCGAACGCGCCCGATGGGATCGGCGTCCCGTTCAACGCTGCTCGGACGAGATCCAGCGCGTGCGTCGTCGGAAGAACGCGCGCGCAGGCGACGAGCCAGCCCGGGAGCAGGAACTGCGGGAAGCAGACGCCGCCCAGGGCGCCCGAGAGGATCCCGAACGCCCACGCGATCGGCTCCCCCTCCTTGGAGACCACGATAACGCCGGCGGACGCCAGTCCGAGCCCTGCCATGCCCAGCGCGTACAGGCCCGCGGCGCACAGCGCCAGTACCGGCACGGTCGAGACGCCGACGATCGCGGTCGCGGCCAGGGCAAGCGCGACGTAAGCGATGGCCTGCAGAGCCAGTTCCGCGCCTCCGGCGAACCCGACCACGGCGATCGCGCTGCGACCGGACGAGAGAAGCTGCTCGAACGTGCCCTGGAGTTGCTCCCTCCGGACGGCGCGGCGAAAGACGCCGAGAGCCGACATGCCGAATCCGTGCACGAGCGCCCCGGTCAGTGCAAACGAGGTGTACGGCATCCCGACCCGCTCTTCGAACCCCGGCCCCGCCAACGCAACGACTCGCCCGACGAGCACGAGCATCACGACGGAGACAACCGCCGAGAGAGCGCCAAGCGCGAGTTTCGTCCTGTAGCTCGCGTGATGAGCGACGGACCGGGTCAGGAATGCGGCAGGAAGCTGCAACCACCCGATCCCCGCTGTGAGTACGTCAGCACGACCCCCCACTCGCTCCCCTCCTCCACACTGTGTCCGCTCATGAGGACACCGACGCCCAGCGACATCCTCGACGCGAGCGCCGCATGCGCACGCACCCTCCCGAAGGCGTCGACTCCGCTCAGCGGCTCGTCAAGAACGAGTAACCGCGGCTCGGCGATCAGAGCCCGCGCGAGCCCGAGAAGCGACCGTGCGCCACGCGACAGTTCGGCGACGACGACGTCAAGACGCCGCTCCAGCCCAAGCTCCCCGGCGACGTCGGCGACGACCGCTCGCGACCGCCGCGCCGAGACGCCCGCGACGTGGGCGAAAAACTCCAGGTTGCGTCTGACGCTGAGACGGAGGTAGAAGGATCGCTCCGCGCCGAGCGCAACTCCCGGTCGACGGGCGACCGGGGTCACGCATCCCGACGTGGGCTCGAGGAGGCCCGCCGCGATCCGCAGCGCCGTGCTCTTGCCGGAGCCGTTCGGACCGACGAGCACGACGCACGAGCCTCCGGCAACGCACATGTCCATCGAATCGAGAACAACTCGACGACGCCCGCCTCTCCCGAAGGCTCGGGAGACATCTCGAAACTCCAGAACCGGAGCATGCGCGTCGGACATCGTCCTCACTCCGGAGTCGTTGTGTGGGGCGCTTCGGCCGCACGCGGAGCGGCCCGAGGCACGGCGATCCTCCACACTTCGAGATTCCCGGCCAGTCCGTCCGCCGTCGCGACCGTGACGTCGTCATCGCTCCAGCAGAGCACGGCGGCCGTCGCAATGGAGGGGAGAGAGAGTGTCGCGAGCTCCACTCCCGTGGTCGCGTCGAGCACATGCACACGCTCTTCATCCCACAGAACAAGCCGCCCCGCATCCCGCGGGTCTGCGACCGGGCGGTCGTAGACGTCTCGCCCCGGACGAAGTCGCCAGAGCCTCGCGCCGGTCCGTGGGCTGACGGCATAGACATACCCGTCGCTGCAGCCGAACACGAGTTCCTTGCCCGCCGAGCCGTCGAGATCCACCGACAGTATCTCACCGATCGGTTCACCGGTGCTTGCGAGCGCATCGCGAATGAAGGCAGACAGACGGCGGCCCTTCATATGCTCCTCGTGCGCCTCCGTGCCGAACTGGAGCCGCGCGATCTCCTCCCCGAGTTCGCCATCGAGAACGACAACTGCGCCCGCGAAGCACCCGACAACAACGTCAGGAATGCCGTCACCGGTCACATCCGCGACGACCGGTTTCGCGCTCACGACTCCGATCGGCTTGAAGCGGCTCTTCTCACCGAGGGTGACCCGCCAGCGTTCGTTGCCTTCCTCAGCACGACACACCACCTCGTTCATCCGTTCGATCACGAGCAGCTCGTCTCGACCGTCTCCGTCCGTGTCCCCGAAGACCGGACGCGAGAACCCATCATCAAAGCTCTCGTTGCGATCATCCAACGCCCTCGACCACGCCGGGACCAGCGACGACCCGACCGCGCCGAACCCGGGACGGCGCTCGAAGAGCACGAGGCTGTCCGCGAATCCCGATCGCGGACGGCCGACGCACGCGCACGCGCGATTCCCGCCGACCGCCGCCGATCTGAGAAGCCCCGGCAGGCGGGCCGACGCGATCGCCGGCCCGTCCCCCTCCAGGAACATGAGCGTGCTCCCGGCCGCCACGACGCATTCGGGCAGTTCACTCAGACCGGCGAACAGGGACCCGCCCACCACACCACCGGGCAGGCGACGCCAGAGAAGCTCCCCGCCCGCCGCGTCCCTGAGTTCCACCAGCGGACCGGCCGTCCGACTCTCGACAGCCACGAGCAGCCCCGTCGAGACCTCTCGGCCCCGGCACGCGGGATCGACGACATCGGAACCGCCGGCGCCGAAACCGATCGCTCCGAGATCGACTGCGTTGAGGGCGATGGAGTAGATGTCCGGCCTGACAAGAGGAGCGCGCCAGAGCAGCTCATGCTCCGCCGCCGGTCGCTCGATGGCCGATGGACGCCCCCCGACTCCGGACATCTCACTCGCTCGCGCGACCATGCCGCGCCCGGTGACGAGGAACGCCACCGCGCACACGATCATCCTGCTAGTAGTCGACAAGGCAGACGTCCCTCGTGCCGCAGTTGCCGAAGTCGAATCCACACTGGTCGATCGTCCCACAGCTGCCCCAGTCAATGAAGATGTAGCAGAGGAGCGACGCGGGCGTCGCGCCCGCCGTCTCGGTCGTCCCGTTCGCCACTCGAAGATGCTTCATGGATCCCTCCTTCCGCGCCATCCGGCGCACATCACCTCGCGCCATCCGGCGCACATCAGCCTGTCCCCAGCCGCTCCGCATGCGACACGTGCTAGCTCGTGTCGACGATGCAGTTGTCCGTATTCTGACACCCACACGCGAGATCGAGCACCCAGCACAGATCCGATGAGGGACAGTGCGAGTAGTCCACGAAGCACAGCTCGCTGTCCTCCGTGTCGCGCGGGTGCTTGGGCCCGCCGTTCGCCAACCTGAGATGTGTCACGCCGCCTCCCCTTCTTCCACGATCCTCTCCACACTATCCCCGACACCCGGTCCTTCACTCATCGGCCCGTCGACCGAATCCATCTCGTCCTCCGCTTCCGCTTCTCCCAACGCCCCACGCGTCCCCGACCGCAGGCCGCTGCTCCGCAATCTCACACGCGCGTCCTCGGGGAGCGAAGCGTAGAGCCACATCGCGATCTCCAGACACCGCCGCCTGAGCATGCACCGCGGCGACCGCGGGCCGACCGGTTCACCACCCGGTCCGACGTCGTGATAGCAGGGGCCACCGCAGAGCGGAAACGCCCAACACGTCTCGCAATCCTTCGTCGCCGTCGCGAACCGCTCCCGGACACGGAAGAGCTTCGCGCGGTCGACGCCCGTGGCCACATGACCGACGTCGTACGCCGAATCACTCGCGAACCGGTGACAGAACGACAGCGTCCCGTCGGTGGCGACGCAGAGGTACCGCGTACCGGCGCCGCAGGGAAGCGCTCGGCGCCGTCCCGTTTCGAGCGTGACCATGGGGTCGATGAAGTTCCCCACGAGCGGCGCGCCACCCGCGATCAGCCTGTCACGTTCGGCCGCGGCAAGCTCCGCGAACTCCCGCCCGAGCCGCTCCGTGAACGCCTCGCTCATCCCGTTGCCGCTCTCCGGCGAGAGATGAACGACGGAAGCTCCGAGACGCGCCAGATGATCGACGATCTCGCCCATCGGTCCGGAGTCCTCGGTCAGGGTCACGCGCACACCGGTTCGCATCCCGCTCGGCAGACGGCTCAGATTCGACGCCACGTCGTCGTACGAGCCGTGTCCATCCGGATAGCACCTGTGCGCGTCATGCTCGCTGCGCCGACCGTCGATGCTCACGAGTACCGAGACGCCGAGTCGATCGAGTTCCGCGGCCACCGACGGGCTGAGCAGCGTGCCGTTGGTCGTCATGTGCACGCTGAGGCTCATGCCGCACGCCGCCGCCCGGCCGCGCGCATACTCAACGACGGAGCCTATCTGCTCGCGCGCGAGAAGCGGCTCTCCCCCGAAGAGAACGAGCGAGACGCGCCGTTCACCGAACGCCTCGTGCACGAGCAGATCCGTCGCGCGCCGCGCCACGTCCTCCGACATCGTGCGTTCGCCCTCGCGGAGCCGCCCCACGTCACGACCCGACGCCCCTCCGTCCACCGTGTCGGCCCGTCCACCCGAGAGATAGCAGTAGTCGCACGCCAGGTTGCACTCGGCGCTGATGTTGAGCGCGAGCGACGTGAGGGACGTCGCGTCCCCCGGCCGCGGCGCGCCCGTCGCGGAGGTCAGCGGCTCCGTGAGCTCACGCTCGTCGGTCGCCGATTCGAGCGCCGCAAGTTCGGTCACGGCCGTCTCGATCACCGGAGCTCCGTGATTCATCTCGAGAACGGCCCGGCCGGCGTTTCCCCCGCCGTCGCCCAACCACTCAATGGCGTCATATGCCGCGGCATCGGCCTCGAAGAACAGCCCGGAGCCGGGATCAAACACGAAGCAGTCCCCGTGGACACGGAAGCGGTGGAGTCGGCGCGAAGCCCGGGAGGCCCGAGCGACCGTGAACCTCCCCGGCTCCGGCGCCAGACCAACGCACGCCCGGATTCGCCGCATCAGCCACGCGTTCTCGGTCTGCGCCCTTGCTGCAAGCTCTCGGAGATGCCCGGCGAGAGCCGTCGCGCCGTACCTGTCCGCGGACGCGGCGGCGGCCCGATACCGGCTAACCATCTCCTCGAGCACAAGCCGGAGCCCTCCGTGCCGGACCGCGAGCATCAGAAGTTCGTTCCACCCTCCCACATCGGAGGTGTCGGAACGACCTGCGGCGGCCGCGACGATCCGGACCGCAGCCGACGGACGCCGATTTTCGAGATCACTCCTGAGATCCGCGAGATCGTCAGCCAGCTGATAGGCGGCGTGGTACGACTCTATCGTCCGCTCCATCTCCCGGAGCGTCTCACGCATGTCGAGGCTCTCGCCCGCATCCGTGCCCGGTGATCTCACGCCGTTCCCCGGCACCGCTCCGCATCTTCCCGCCCCGGACCCCAGCAGGCACACCGCCGCAGCCGTCACCTTCAGCGGCGAGAGCTTCCTTCCCGCAGTGGCGAGCACGTCCTCGACCGCGAGCTGATCGCTTGACCGCTCGCGTTGCAGACTCGTGAAGTACTCATCCATGTAGCGATCGAAGTGCTCCCAGAACTCGCGCCGGTCGCCGACCAACCGCGCATACTCCCTCGTGAACACGGACAGGCATGTGTCTGAGAGGCGACAAACGGCCGGTGTCAGCGCGGACTCCGCGTCAACGACGTCGTCTTGCGCAAGGAAGTGCGCGGCGCCGAACGCATTCGCCAGCGCCATGGTCCGACAGGCCGCGCGTGCGTCCGGCATCGACACCGCTTCAGCCAGATAGAACGGCAGCGTCAGTGCGAGGTTCGTCGGCCCGGCGCCACGGTCCGGCGGAAGGCCGGTGTGGATGCCCGCGTTCGCAAGTCTTGCGGAGAAGCCGGAGGCGACCACCCGGAGTTCCTCGCGGAGCGCGAGCGGATCGCACGGAACGTTCGTGCCCGCGGACCGTCGCAGTGCGTGGGTCGCGCGCGATGTGGAATGGGTCACGTCGTGTGGTCTCGTCGGGGATGGAGCCGGGGTCGATCGGGCACAGCGGTGACCGCTCTGACTGAAGCAAGCGCCTGGCCACACTCGGACGAAGTTCCGACCACGTGCGTGTGACGCCCGAGACGGGGCACAAACAGACGAGGGCGCCGCGCGAGCGACGCCCTCCTGGGGAGATGGCTGTCAACTCTGCTGACAGCCGCTGAGACGAACGAATGTATGAGTCATGTCACGGGATCATGCTCGCGGCAGGTCCTGATGGCGGTTCCAGAGGGAGAATCGCGGTTCCAGAATGCGGAGCGGCCGGCAGGTCGATCGTGGAAGAGTGATCGTGACCTGCCGGCCTTCGTGGGCTGACCCCATCCGTGGGAGGAGAGATGTTCACAACTGACCAAGGTTGCCGGACTGGATGAGGTCGGGGTGGAGAGAACCTTTCGCGCTGCTGCCGTTGCTGCCGTTGCTGCTCCTTGCTGCTGCCGTTGCTGCCGTTGCTGCCCTCTGCTGCTCTCTGCTGCTGCGGTACTGCCCTCTATCTTGGACAGCTCCGATGGTGCCAGGAAGTTCGGAGCTGTTTCGTCATCAGCCGAGGAACGGCGAGGCTATTCCGATGAGCAGGATCACAACGATTACCCTTATGCTCGCCGCACTCGGCATGGCTACTCCCTCTGTTCTATGTTATCTCCCCGATGCCTCGGAGAGCCTGCCTGCATGGAAGAGGAAGGGGTCAAAGAGCGACCGGACTCGCCCCCCTGTTATTTCCACTCATGACCACGATCCTCTTCCAATTTTGAAGTCCCGTTGTCAAAGCGCTGACTTCTATTAGGGCATGGGATGTGCCAGAACCCGGCTCTGAGGCCCTCAATGAGAGGAAAATCACATAGCCATAACTCCTTCACCCATAGACAGTTACAGGATTCCAGCGATAAGCGACGATTGGTCATATAGCTGAACTATGAGTGCAGGGCGACACGGGTCGGACGCTGACGAGCCGGGCTCCGGCTAACCAGTTGCTGAGCTGGTACTTAGCCAACCGTCACGTTTACGACGCCCTGTCAGGATATTGACGCTTCGGCGGGAGTGCCAAGCGCACCTGAACAGAGTGCGCCGCGCACCGGGACACGGAGGCCGGGCATGACAAAGGCCGGGGCATCATCTGACCCGGCCTGAACTACCTGCTGTCACATCTGTCTGGCGATCGGGCTATCCGAGCCCGTACTTCTTCATCTTGGCAATGAGTCCGGTCCGCGAGAGGCCGAGGTGCTCGGCCGCCTGCTGCTTGTTCCATCCGGTCCGCTCGAGCGCCTCGAGGATGCGGCTCCGCTCGAGCGCGCCAACCTCATCCTTGAGCGAACGGGAACGCGGCTCGTCGCCTTCGGGTACAAGCCCGCCCTCCGCGCGACGGCGAAGCTCGGGCCTCAGCTTGTCGAGGCCGATGACCTCCCCGTCCCTGGTCAGAGCGACACCCCGGCGGATCTCGTTCTCCAGCTCGCGGACGTTGTTCTCGTGCCAGTCGTGGTGGATGAAGAAGTCCTTGACCTCACGACTGAAGCCCGCGATCCGCTTGCCCTCGCGCTTCGAGTAGTACTCGAGGAAATGCTCCAGGAGCGCCGGCACGTCCTCGGGCCTGTCTCGGAGCGGCGGGATCTCGATGGTGACGGTGCAGAGCCGGTAGAACAGGTCGCGGCGGAAGCCGTCCTGCCGAACCTCCTCACGGAGGTCCTTGTTCGTCGCGGACAGCACGCGCGCGTTGCTCTTCCTGGTAACGCTCTCACCGACGCGTCGGTACTCGCCGCTCTGGAGAAATCTGAGAAGCTTGACCTGGAGCTCGCGGCTCATCTCCCCGACCTCGTCGAGGAAGAGCGTGCCGTCAGCCGCCGCCTCGATAACGCCCTCACGGTCCCGGTCGGCGTCGGTGAACGCGCCCTTCACGTGACCGAAGAGCTCGCTCTCCTGGAGATGCGGCGCAATCGCGCCGGCATTGAGCGCGACGAATCGTCCGCTCGCCGAGCGCCCACCCGCGTGGATAGCGCGTGCGATGAGCTCCTTGCCGACACCCGACTCGCCGCGGATGAGCACGGGAACCTGACTGTCCTTGAGCTGCTCGACCGTCGCGAGGATACCGAGCATCTGAGGGCTCCGCGTGATCATGCCGACCGCCGACGCCGAATCGACGAGCTTGTCGACCTCGTCGCCGGATGTTTGCCATGCCAGAGCCTCGCCGATGCGCGAGTGTGTCAGTCCGAGCAGCCGCCCGGCGGCGCCGATGAACTCGACGTCGCTCTGCGTGAACGCGACCGAGCGATCGGTCCTGGAGCGGTCAGCGTAGACGAGGTAGGTGCGTCCGCCCTCGAGCCCGATCTCGGCCGGGATGAGTGCGAGCGCGCCGACGCCGGCGGGGATGAACGCGTCGTCCGAATGACCGTTGGTGACGACGAGCGGGCGCGAGTGACCGCGCCGCGAGAGCGTGGTCTTCACGTAGCGGGACACCTCAACCACGCCGCCGCCCGAACGGTCGACCGAGGTCGCCACCATGGGCGAGCCGCCCTCAAGAAGATGGAATACGACGAGTCTGTCGACCGAAAGTCCGTCGGCGATCTCGACGGCGAACCTGTGAAGATCATCGGGGACCGGTTCGGTGGTCTCGAGGAACCGGTAGCCCTCGGCGATGAGCGCGTAGCGCCCGCGCCGGGCCACGCCCGCATCCGCCAGCGCGACATCGAGCTCTCTCAGCGCCGCGTCGATCTCGGCAAGCCCCGTCGCGTCGTGTGCGGCCTCGAACTTCAGCCGCGCACTCTCGTACCAGCGGCGCGCCCTATCGGGCTGCCCGCCGGTCTTCAGAGCCTTGGCCCGCTCGAGTTCGCACCTCGCCACCCAATCAGGGAGCCCAAGTCGCGAGAACTGGGCCGCCGCCGAGGAGAGTCTGGCCTCGATGATGTCGACCGGGATCTCCTCGCCTGCGGAGGCCTCCCGCAGACCGATGCCGTCCGTGAGCTGCGTCCGCGCAAGCTCGAAGGACTCACCCATCCGCCGGAGAATGTCCTCGGCGCGGTTGACGAGCACCTCGGCCGCCGCCTTCTCGCCCTTCGCGTAGCAGATGCTCGCGAGAACTCGAAGAATAGCGCCCTCCTCGAGGCTGTCGCCGATCTCGCGGGTGAGCTTGAGACCGTCGGAGCAGTCTCGCTCCGCCTCGTCGAGCCGTCCGAGCATCTGGAAGGTCTCGGCGCGTCTCCTGAGCACCTCGCTGACGACGTCGCTGTTCGACGCCAGACGGTACGCGCACCCGAGAGCCCTGTTGAGCGTCCGGAGCGCGTGCTCCGCGTGTCCCTGGTCCATCTCGAGATGCCCGAGAAACTCGAGCGCGAGCGCCTCGGCCCTGAGGTAACCGTTCTCCTGGCTGGTCGCCAGCGCGCGCTCGAAAACGTCGCGCGCCTCACCCCACTCGCGACGGATCCGATAGACGTTGCCGAGCGCGGTCTCCGCTGCCACGAGTCCTCGTGTCGCGCCTATGCGCGTGTAGAGCTCGCGAGCCTCATTGAGCCGCTCTTCGGCCTCCGACCAGCGGGAGAGCTTGTAGAGAATGATGCCGAGGTTGGTGAGTCTGTCGGCGGTCGACATCGTACCGCCGTGCTTCCGGTCGAGCTCCAGTGCGCTCTCGATGTACTCGAGGGCGCCGTGGAGGTCACCCGAACGCTTGGCGAGAACGCCGAGGTTGTTGTACGCCGACGCAAGGCCCGCCTCATTGTCGAGACGCTTCTGCGTGACGAGATAGTCGGTGAAGTAGTCGCGTGCCGCGTCGATGTTGCCGAGTTCGGCATTGGCGACACCGAGCGCCTTGCCCGCCTCAGCCAGCACCGGGCTGTCGGGGAGCGACCTGAGCACATCGTAGGCCTTCTGCGCGGCTCGCAGAGCCTCGTTGTAGCGGCCACTCTCGACCTCGACGCGCGCGAGAACCACGTTGGCTTCCGCCCACGAGTTGCTTTCATCCTCGGCGAGATTGAGATCGTCGAGCTTCTCGCAGTACCGCCTCGCGGCGTTGTAGTCGCCGAGTCCGAGGTGACACCTCGCGATGCTCACGAAGAGAGCCGCGGCCTCAGGGTCGGTGAGCTCCGTACGGAGCTCACCGACCTCGGCCTGCTTCAGATAGCTCAGCGCATCCGAATAACTGTCGGACTCGAGATAGACACCACCGAGACGCACCGCTGCGACTGCAGCCTCGTGGCCGCTCCTCGCTTCGATGGCCCGCTCGAACGCCTTCAGCGCCTTGCGTTCCGGCCTCTTGTCGTACCTCTCATCGCTCATGGTCCTGCCCCGCGCTAAGCTCAGGGGTTCGGATGAGCCGGAAGGATCAGAACCTGGTCAGCATCGCGCTGAAGAGGCACCGAACCTGCAAGCTCCACAGTTCACCAGTGGTGAACATCATCATGGCTCCATTCGGATTCCCGCCAGGACCGGCCTTGCCCATCTCGGGCACGATGCCTTCCTCGGTAGGAATCGTCGGACTCGTGTCGCCCCAGCGGTCGTCGTCCCCGCCGTCCGCACCGCCCCCGTCCTTCAATACGACACCGCCCGGCACTCCATCCGATCCTTCCGGAACCATTGTCCGAACCGCCGAGTCCGCGATCCCCGAGAGGAGCAGCGAACTCAACGCGAGGACCACAAGCAAAACGAGAAACCTCTTCGTCTGCATGGTTCCTCCTCCTTGTGGTTTCTGAGGGGTAGCCTAGAATCCTGCCAGCAAATCCGTCGCCGGTGGATATGCGTCGGTAAGCCCCGCCGGCGGCGGGATGACGCTGCATAGGGGGATGTCCGGTCGACCCGTTAAGGTCTACTTTCAGTATATCTCCGACACGGGTGTTCTGTCAAGGTCAAACCCGGCATGAGGGGGGCCGAAACACGGGGCCTAGAGGAGGAAATCCTCGATATCGTCCTGCTTCGGTTCGGGCCTGGCGGCCGGGGAAGGCCTGGGAAGCTCAACGTGCGGTGAGCCCTCGAACCAGTGCCCGAGGAGCGAGATGAGCGAACGGACCCGGGGATCATCCGACGCGCGGTTCGCTTCGTAGTAGACCCAGCGGCCCTGCTTCTCCTCGACCGCCAGCCCGACATCCTTGAGCCGCTTGAGGTGGTAGGAGACCTGGGGCTGGGCGAGATCAAGCTCCGTGACGATCCGGGTGACGTTCTTCCGGCCCGCGAGGATGGCGCCGAGCACCCGGAGCCTCGTCGGGTCCCCGAGTTCGCGAAGAATGTCCTGTGGTGCCGCCATGGTATCTCCCGTATATGCCACTCGGACCATCGGCAGTCGCTGATGGTCCGTCCGCGACCGCCCGGTCTGCCCGCGCAACAGCTTGCATCAACGGCGGTGCATTCGTCAAGGCAGAGCTTCGCTCTCCCCTCCCGCCCGCCGGCCATGTAGAATGGTGCATCGTCACGGAACCCAAGGAGATACTGATGCCGTATGACAGACCCACGTCGCCCGCGAAGCCCGGGCGGAAGAACCTCCCCGACCTCAGGGGCATGACGCTCCCCGAACTCGAAGCGTTCTTTGTGGAGCTCGGCGAGCCGCGCTACCGCGCCGACCAGGTCGCCTCGTGGCTCTTCGAGCGCGGGGTCGGCGGGTTCGACGAGATGTCCAACCTCTCGAAGTCGCTCCGCGACCGGCTGGCCGACGCCGCGCGGATCACGTCCTCCAGCACCGTCGCCCATGAGCGCTCCGCCATCGACGATACCGAGAAGCTCCTCCTCGAATTCCCCGAGACCGGGGACCGGATCGAATCGGTCGTCCTCCGCGACAACGAGCGTACGACCGGGTGCATCTCGAGCCAGATCGGGTGCCGTCTCGGATGCCGATTCTGCGCAACGGGCGCGATGGGATTCGTCCGCT
This sequence comes from uncultured bacterium, assembly GCA_964516845.1. GTDB lineage: Bacteria > Joyebacterota > Joyebacteria > Joyebacterales > Joyebacteraceae > JAPEKQ01. The sequence continues at coordinate 41,105 of CAZEXP010000004.1, read as the reverse complement.
CGCTCACCGCGGGAGAGATCGTCGAGCAAGTCCTCGCGCTCAGACGTCATGTCGCCCCCGACCGTCTCAACAATCTTGTCTACATGGGGATGGGCGAACCGCTCGACAACTACGACGAGGTCATGCGGTCGGTCCGCATCGCCAACGCCAGCTGGGGCCTCGGCATCGGCGCGCGCCGGATGACGATCTCGACGGCCGGGGTTGTACCCGGTATTCGCAAACTCGCGGGCGAGGGACTCCAGATCAATCTCGCCGTGTCACTGAACGCCCCCATCCAGGAACTCCGCGCGAAGCTGATGCCGATCGCCGTGAAGTACCCGCTCGACAGGCTCATGGATGCGCTCCGGGAGTATGTGAGTACCGTGGGGAGGCTCATCACGCTTGAGTACGTGCTCCTCCGCGGAGTCAACGATTCTCCGGAAATGGCCAGCTTGCTGGGTGGCATGGCGGCGGAGCTGTTTTGCAGGGTGAATCTCATCTGCTACAATGAGGTGGCAGGTGTGTCGTACGAACCTCCAACGCCCGATACGATCCGCCGCTTCATGACGGCGCTGAGTCAGCGTTGCCCCACGGTCGTCCGCAGGGTCAGTCGAGGGAATGACATCTCGGCGGCCTGCGGGCAGCTTCACACGCGGTCGCGAGGGACGCGGTAACAGACCGGACCACCATGAGAAGACTGATCCTGGCCATCGCGGTGCTCGCTCTGGCCGTATCGACCGCGAGCGCACTGGCGGGCCCCAATCCCAGCATCGGCGGGACGACGCTCGACGAACTTGTCAGCCGACTCGAAGAAGCGCTGCCTGATGCGTGGCGCATCGCCGAGGCCGACACGGCACGCGTCCCGATCGGCTGGACCGGCCCCGAGCAGGGTCTCTACGTCATGCTCGAGGATACCCGCACGCGGTTCTTCCACCCGAACGGCTTCCACTACTTCTCGTTCTATCGCATCTGGCTCGTCCCGACCGACTGGGAGGGCGAGATGCGGGTGACGCCCTACGTCTCCGACAGCGTCCCGGCGCACCTCCTCGGTGTGAACGACTCGTACTCCGCCTTCCTGCACACGGCCGGCGGGAATGTCTGGGAGGAGGGACCGAAGGCGCTCTGCGGAACACTCGGTCTCGACAGTATCTGCTTCACGGACCTCACGCGACGCGTCGTCGACCTCGACTTCGAGGAGCGCCTCAGGGTGAGCCTTGCCACGGTCCAGAAGGACGACGAGACGATCGTTCCGAGCCTCCAGCGTATCATCGGTCTCTCGGGCGCCGGCTCGAGTCTCTATCTCGAGTACATCTTCGCGGGGGACTCCGAGGAGGAAGACGAGACGCCCCCCGAGCTGGCATCCCTCACAAGGAGCCTCGCGGAGAACGTCTTCATCGCGTTCCCGGAGATTGAGTCACTCTACCTTCGCCGTTGCAGGAGCGACACCTTCACTGATACCATCGTCGCCAGAGACTGACGGACCTCCCTTTGAACACACGAGTGCCGCGCCCGGAGATACTCATGTTCTCACGCAGTTGGAGCATTCGAACCGCGCGCCTCGCCGGCGCCGTCACATTCCTGACGATTCTCGCGGCGCTCCTCCCCTCCGCGGCGTTCGCGGAGAAGCAGGAGTCGTTCATCACCGCGGACATGTCCGATTTCATCCCATGGAACGCGAACGATGGCTTCCGGCCCGCCGCGGAGCTGAAGTACAACCGCGTCGACGGGCTGATGTTCCTCGGCGGCGTCGAGTACACACGCGATTCGAGCATGCATCCGCGGCTCCTGGCCCTGCGGGGCTGGCCGTCCGCGCGCGCCGACAACTACTACTCGATCACGGTGGAGCAGCCGCTCTTCTCCCCCGACAACTTCTCGCTCGGCGTGTCATTCTACGATCGCTCGTCGTGGAACCGTGAGGACGCGAACATGATCACGAACCGGGAGAACACGCTTCTGGCGCTGTTCTTCCGTGAGGAGTTCCGGAACTACTACCGCCGCGACGGGTTCAGCATCTTCGCGCACCATCGCTTCTCCAACCGCGCATTCATCCGGATGGAGTACTCGAACGACGAGCTGTCGACGCTGGATGCGCAGCAGCACATCTGGACGGCATTCAGACGCGGGGTCGACTGGGCCGAGAACCCGCCGCTGATGCGGGGCGCGCTCGAGGGTGCCAGGGAATTCGAGGGGAATCACATTGGAACCGTCACGGAGTTCAGCTACGACGGGACGGATGAGCTCACGGGGGCGGGCTGGCGGTTCGGCCTGGTGACCGAGTTCGCCGGGGCGGGCTTCGGCGGCGACTACGAGTACAGGAAGCACCGGATGGACGCGTCGCACCTCTACATCGTCTCACCGTCCCAGACGCTCTACCTGAGGGGTTCGTGGGGCATCGCGAGCGGGACCGACTTCCCGTCGCACAAGCTCTTCCACCTCGGAGGCATCTCGAATCTCCGCGGCTACGACTACAATGAATTCGACGGCAAGAACCTCCTCTTCTTCTCGCTCGAGTACGCCGTCTGGGTGTCGGAGGAACTGGCAACGGTCTACTTCCTCGACGGCGGCCAGACCTGGTACGGGACGAGCGGGTTCGACAACGAGGAGATGAAGTACGATATCGGCATCGGTTTCCGGCTGGATGCGCCGGGGGCCGGCGAAATCAGGATCGACGTGGCCAGACCGACCACGACGAAGGAGGCCGACATCAAGACCATCCTTCGGATCGAGACGGAATTCTAGGCCGGCGCTCAGGGGAACGGGATCCATCAAGGGTTCCGTGAGCGTTGCGGTCTTCGCGGCCCACCTTCGTGGAGACGGCGTCAGGGGTCTGATCGGGTGCGCGCTCACGCGGCAGCGGGCATCACAGCGAAATCACTAGCGCGGCTACAAAGGGAGGGTGGTATGCGCACTCTGGTTCTCGGCCTGTGTCTCGTCGCGGTCTTCGCGACGGTCGCCGGCGCCAACTTTCTGTCTGATGGATGGGTCCGCGGCGCGAGTTCGGTCGCGCTCAACGACGATGCGACGGCCGTGCTGGTCAACCCGGCGGGGCTCGGCATGTACATGGGAGAGTCGGGATTCTACTGGGCGGAGACCATGTCCGGTGAGGCGACATCGAACCACACGGTCGCCCTCAAGGCCGGACCGCTCGGGTTCGGCTTCGATCGCGCGTACGCGTGGGAATCCAACGGGGGCGGCAAGCTCGTCCCCGGCAACGACGCGTTCGACACGTATACGATAGGTATGGCCCTGGGCGAGCCGCGGAAGTTCTCGCTGGGTTTCGATTACAGGTGGTTCCGCCCGCAGTTCGGTGATGACGTGAGAACGGGGACGTGGGACGTCGGCGCGCTCTACCGCCCGACGAACTGGCTCTCGCTCGGCGCCACCGCGAAGAACCTCTCCGAGCCGGATGTGTTCGGCGACGGAATGAAGCTTCCGATCACGTACACGGCCGGTCTCGCGGTTCGCCCGCTGGGCGACCGTCTGACGCTCATGGCCGACGCCAGCGTTCTGGATGAGAACGAGGACTTCGAGAACGTCGTCTATATGGCGGGCATCGAAGCCGAGGTCATCGACGGACTCACGCTCCGAGGCTCGTTTCAGAGCTCTCCTGATGGAGACGGACGTCAGGATGAGATGAGCTTCGGCGCGTTCTTCACGATGACGCATACGGGCTACGGCGGCGCATATCGGTCCCTTGAAGGCTCGGCGGACGACGCGTTCACGTTCTGGCTCGACTCGAGCGAGCAGCGCAGACGCCCCCTGTTCGAGATCTCAGGACAGGTCGCCGAGATCGAGATCAGCGGACCGCTCGCCGATGAGTCCTCGCGTTGGAGTCTCTTCGGCACGCCGCGCAAGGGCGCCCGGAAGATCATCCGTGAGATCCAGCGCGCGGCCGAGAGCGGCGAGGTCGACGTCGTGCTCCTCCGCATCGAACCGCTGGGCTCATCGTTCCTTGGCGCGCCGTCGGCGCTCGTTCAGGAGCTGCGCGATGCCGTCGTCAAGGCACGCAATGAGCACGGCACGCAGTTCGTTGCCTACATGAACGGAACGGCGGGAACGCCGGAGTACTACCTTGCGAGCGCGTGTGACCGCATCGTCATGCCGCGCGTCGGCGCGATCGATGGACTCGGCCAGTTCGTCAACGTCATGCGGTATACGGGCTCGGCCGAGAAGCTCGGTATCGAGTTCGACTACCTGACCGCCGGCGCTTACAAGGGCTCGTTCCACTCGATCGGCGCCGGACCGCTCACCGACGAGCAGCGCGCCGAGATCCAGGGCATGGTCGATGCGAACTACGAAGAGACCGTGCGCTCAATGGCCGACGGCCGAGGATTCTCGTTCTCGGAGATGGAGGCCCTCGCCGACGGTCGGATCTACGTGACACCGGATGCCATCGAGGCGGGGCTCGTCGACGAGGTGGGATTCTACGCGGACGCCAAGCGCGTTGCGATCGAACTGGCGGGGCGCGAGGCCCCGGACGACCCGACGGACATCGGGCTCGTCGACGTCTCGGACTGGGACGACAAGGAATACGACTGGAACTACGGTCCGATGATCGCCGTCATCGGCGCGTACGGCCGCATCGACACCGGCGAGGGCGGACACGATCCGATCCAGGGCGGCAACTCGATCGGGTCGGAGACGCTCGTCCGGCAGCTCCGTTCGGCCAGGAAGAGCGACCGCGTCGAGGCCGTCGTCCTCCGTATCAACAGCGGCGGCGGAGACGCCATCGCCTCGAACATAATCTGGGACGAGGCTGCGAGACTCGCCCGCGAGAAGCCGCTCATCGTGTCGATGGGCAACATGGCGGCGTCGGGGGGCTACTACATCGCCTGTCCCGCCGACTACATATTCGCGGACCCGCTCACGCTCACGGGCTCGATCGGTGTCGTCTTCATGAAGCCGATCATGTCGGAACTCTATGACAACATCGATGCGACGTACGAGACGTTCCGGCGCGGCGAGTACGCCGATGCGTGGTCGAACCTCCGTCACTTCACCGGGGACGAGACGGCGATGGCGGAGAGAAGCGTGGAGTTCGTCTACGAGGACTTCATGCAGAAGGTCGCGGACGGTCGTCACCTGCCGATGGCCAGCGTCCGGGAGATCGCGGAAGGCCGCGTCTACACCGGAACGCAAGCGCTCGAGATCGGGCTCATCGACGAGCTTGGCGGACTCACCGAAGCCATCGAGCGCGCGTGCCACGAGATCGGCGCGACACCTGACGATGCGGTCCTCCTGATGTACAGGGACAGTACGTCCTTCGTGGATGTCTTCATGGCATCGGCGACGTCGAAGCTCGGGCTCTGGAAGCTCCTGGACTTCGGACCCGGCAGCGCGGGCGAGATGCTCCAGATGCGCGCGATGATCACGCCGCTCGACAACTAACAGCCCCGGCGCGGGTGCCACGCGCCGAAGAGCAGCGTTGAACAAGTGAAGGGGCCGCGGGAATCTCCCGCGGCCCCTCTCTTCATCTCATCACACTACGTATGTCACCTCGCGCCCATCAAGCCCGACTTCCGTGAACCGGGGCCAGGATTTGGCGCTACCGATACAGGGATTTGATCTTGCCCCACGATGTCTCTTCCACGGCATTGACGAGCGTGCAGTCGCAGCCGATCCCGAACGCGCCGATGATGCCACCGTCGTGCGCGGCGCCGATGCACGGCGAGCAGTCCTCGATCCCGTGATGGGGCGAGTAACCGCAGAACCGCGGGTCCTCATACCAGAGATTCGTGAAAAGCGAGTCGTAGAGCGCCGTGACGTACGTCTCATCATCCATGAAGAGATTGTGCGTGACAGGTAGCCGCGGATCGCTTCCAGGGCCGCCCTCCGCGACGATCTGTGCATAGCTGGTGAAGATGTTGCTTCGGATCGCACTCCCCGGAAGGTCGTCGTCCAGCTGGCAGTAAAAGTACTCGTGGAAGGTGTTGTGGACGAACCGCACGTTCCCCGCCTGCGAGAGGAGAGTGAAGTAGCCGACGAGACATCCTTCAAGCGTCAGCCGAAAGCCCGGATAGCTCGACCAGCCGTGGCCCATCTCGTTGATGACGCAGTCGTAGAAGGCAACGGTGTTGTCGTTCGACATGACCGCATCGCCGACCCCGCAGTCAACGAACTCGACCGTACAGCTCGTCTCGAACGTTCCCTCGGTCTCGAAGCGCTCCATCGAATCGCCGACGGCCGAGAACGTGCAGAGCATCGGGAGTTCAAGCATGTTGTACCACGAGCCGGAGCTCTCGACCGAGAGCTCCCCCATCGTCATGAAGTCCTCGTACCAACCGGTGAACTCCGCCGCCTCGAAGACGAGGGACTCTTCGATGATCGAACCGCGATCTCCGGCTACGATGATCCAGTCGAACGTCGACTGGTAGCTCTCGATGCCGGTGTGAACGAGGTGGTTGACGACATCTGCCTCACCGATCGCGCCGCCGTTGATCACGGCCCCATCGAACACGACGGTGCTTCCGGTCCACAGCACGGTGTGGACCTGGCGATCTCCGACCGCCGGGCCACGCGCTGTGGCATCGAAAGAGTGTCCGAAGTTGATGTCGCGAACGTAGGACCGGTACGGTGACGGAGTGTTGAGGAATTCGAGCGTGACGCCGGCGCCGTCCCAGAAGACGACAGTCCCTGACGGACCGCTCCCCTCGAAGGTCAGGCACTTGCCGTCGACGACGACGCGCTCCTCGTAGAAACCGGCCATCACCTGGATCGTGTCGCCGTTGACCGCCGCATCGACTCCCTCCTGGACCGTGAGGAAGTCGCCGCCGCCGGACTGGTCGACGACGATCACGGATGCCCCGGCGAACGTCGCGAGTATCAGCACGAGAAGCAGAGCCAGGGGAAGAACGAGGTGAGGAGCCCGGCGTGCGAGCCGGGCCGAGGGCGCGACCATTGAGACAGCGTTCGCTGTTCTGCGCATGTGCACCTCCCGTCGTGGGCCGCGGAGTTCGTGTGCGGACCCCGCAAGGTCATTATACCACGCGCGGCCCTTGCCCGGATACGGCGCGACCGCTATCATCCCGGAGGGACATCCCGCGCCGTCACGCACCGCCATGACGTCGCGCACTCTGGGCACTTTTTGTGAAAGTTCATTCATGCCATCAGCCGACACCCACACATCCTGGCTGCCGCAGCTGGCGCTCTACACGGCGTTCAAGCGGTTCTTCTGGATGACGTACGACCACATCGGTCTGATGATCCTCGCAAACCTGATGTGGCTCATCCTCTCGCTCGGGGTCGTCACAGCCCCCGCGGCCACGGCCGGCCTCGCGTCGCTCGCCGCCCGGATCGCCGCCGGTGAAGAAGTCTCCATGCGTGACCTCTTCCGCGGATTCCGGGAGCACTTCATCCCCGCACTCAAGATCGGGTTCTTCGATCTCGCGGTCGTCGCGGCCCTGTGGGTCAACGTCGATTTCTACAGCCATCTCGGCGGACGCGCCGCGATCCCCGGGTTCCTGTTCGCCGCTCTGCTCATCTGGGGCGCAGCCTTCTGGCTCCTTCTCCACATCCACGTCTACCCGCTCATGATCGCCGGCGAGCGGAGCTTCCGCCACCTGATCAGAACGTCAGCCCTGCTGACGCTCGACAACCTCTCCTTCACGATCGGCCTCGCTCTCCAATCGCTGATGCTCGTCATGCTCTGCGTCCTGACAGGCATGGGCATCATCGCGCTGCTCTCGGCCATGCTCTCTCTCCTCCACGCGACCGGGCGTCGTGAGCTCCTTCGGAAGTATCGGGACGACATACCCGAGGACGTCCCGGAGACCCGCGCCTGGCGTCACCTCTGGCGTCCCTGGGAGACATCCTCCCGAGGGTAGCCAGTCCCATCCTCTATCCTCCTGACTCCCCCTGTCCTGTCTCGCACATCGCGTCAGCGGCCATTGCGCCGCCACTCCCGGCACCGCATTAGGGCGGTGGCCGCGCTGTCGCGTAATCGAGCCACAGTCACGAGACGGCCGCGAGGGCACACGGAAATGGCGATTATATTAATAATGTTAAACGTCACCTTAAGATTCGGCATCTAAGACTTGACAATCGTTAATGCTGGCTTTACAATGAGACACATGATGATAGAGATATTCACAACAGGGTCATTCAAAGGAGGGGACCATGGTCCACAGACAGCCGGAGGCCTGCCCCGTCTGCAGCGGGGAGATGATCATCACGGAGCTCCAGTGCCCCCAGTGCGACATCACAGTTCGAGGCCAGTTCGAGACCTGCGAGTTCTCGGTGCTGACCAGGGAGCAGCTGCAGATGGTGAGGATATTCCTGAAGTCGCGCGGGAACATCAAAGAGGTCGAGCGCGAGCTTGGCATCTCCTACCCCACCGTCCGTGGGCGCCTCGACGCGATCGTACGCAAGCTCGGATTCCAGCCTGAGCCGGCTGTGGATCCCTCGGTCAGGGAGGAGCTTCTCGCGAAGCTCGAAGCGGGAGAGATCAATGCAGACGAATTCGTACGGAGACTGGATGCGGCGTCCGCTTAGCGCGGCCGTCTGCCCCACGCCGGACATATGGCCGGATGCGTGGCCCGAGCAGTTCCGCGCCCGTCCGACGCTCGCCGCTCTGCCTGCGGGCATCCCCATCACGAGGTCACAGACCGAGTCACTGCACCAGGAGGAAGGCATCATGACGGAAGAGAAGATCAGGGTCATCAAGCTCGTCGAGGACGGCAAGATCTCGGCGACCGAGGCGGCTCAGCTCCTCGAAGCGCTGGACAAGACCGACGCGAAGCCGAGCCCGAAGGAGCTCAAGCGGAAGTGGATCCACATCAAGGTCAAGAAGGACGGCGAGCAGAATGTCGATGTGCGCATCCCCCTCGCCCTGCTTAAGTTCGGGTTCCGGTTCGCGCCGAAGCACATGCACATGAAGATGGCGAACGGGATATCCCGCGAACACAAGGAGCGCATCCGCGAGATCAAGACCAAGGCGCGCGAGGCGAAGGCTCGCGCACGGGCCGAGGCGCATGCGCGCGTCCGCGAGGAGCGCAGACACGGCCGCGGTCCCGCCGCCGGCGCCGGGCTCAAGGCAGGCATCGAGCAGTCGATCAACGAGGCGGTCGATGAGGCCATGTCGGAGTCGTTCGAGAGCATGGGCGATATCTTCGGCGAGGACTTCAACCTCGACCTCGACCGGATCCTCCAGATGGCGCAGGACCCGACCTTTGACGGGAAGATCCTCGAGGTCCACAACGACGACGAGGACGAGCACGTCACCATCGAACTCGAGTAGATTGAGGCTTCTTGACCGAACCCGCATGTTGCGGGACTTCACGGAATACGAAGAGCGAGGTGGTTCGCATGGAACTCAGGAATCCCGAGAACGGACTCCTCCGAGGAGAGATCCTCCTCGACAGGGAGTGGCAGCTCAACGGGGCGCTCACCGGGAGCGTCAACATCGTCGAAGGCGGCGTGCTCACAATGAACGGCGCCACGTCGGAGGACATCGTCCAGGAAGCGGGCGTGTCGCACATTCGCGGGGCCGTCGGCGCCGACGCTGTGATCTTCGACGGGAGCATGGACATCGACGGCGCGATCGGCAGCGACCTCATCATCCGCGGCGGGCGCGTCGTCCTCAAAGGCGCCGTCGGCGGCGACGTCGTCGTCGTGGACGGCGAGCTGATGGTCTATGGCGCGGTCGGTGGCGACCTCACCCAGAACGGCGGAAAGACGTCGATCGCCCCGAGGTCCAAGATCGGCGGGGACGTCACGGTCGAGGGCGGGACATTCCACCTTGCCGGCACTATCGGAGGCGACTTCGAGGTGAGCAGCGGCCAGGTCAGCGTTGCCCCGACGGCGAGGGTCAAGGGTGATTGCACGATGAACGGTAAGGAGATGGAGCTCCCCGCGATGCCGAACGCGCCGTTCGCGGGCGCGGCCACGCCTGCTCCCCCGGCTCCCCCGGCCCCGCCCGCACCTCCGAGGCCGGTCGAAACGGTCGAGCCGGTCCGCTCGCTCGATCCCGACGATGACGCAAGCGCGGCCGACGAGAACGCGAGGGACACGACAGCGTAAGTGCCGCGACACCGTGACATATCGGGGCTCCCCCCCGAGCGCCGGTGGACTGCGCAAGCGGGCGACACAGAAAGCCCGGGGCCTTTGGCCCCGGGCTTTCGCCTATCTCGAATGAGTCCCGCTGACCGGGAAGCTACGCCCTCAGCCAGTGCTGATTCCGACGCCTAGCGGAAGCTCCCGTACGGCGTCTCCGCCACGGTCGGCAGGCGACGGCGCATCCTGTGAAGAGACTCGGGAGCGACATCTGACGAATAACGACCAGGAGCGATACCCATGACCCACGTGTCGTCGAGGTTGATCCCTGCTCCCCCGGCAACGCCGGGACCGCATCCGTTGTCGGTCGTATAGAACGTAACCATGTATTGGAGTGTCGACGCTGGAAGGAGGATGTCAATGTCATCTCCGTCCAAACCCGCCGTGCCGAAGCCTCCGCACTCCTCGAAATCTCCCCAGTACGCGCTGAGATTGTAGACGAAACCGTCGACGATCACGCTGTTGATCCAGTAGTCGTTGTCGACCGTTGGAACCTCGGCGTGAATGGCGTAGCGAACCGTGCACGTCCATGCGCCATTGATGTTGATGACCGGTGAGATAAGCGAGTTCACCAGATTCGGAGGTGTGAGACTGGTGTCGGCGTCATCGCCGCACCACCATGACGGAATGACGTTCGACGAGCACACGTCGTCAACGAGGTGCCAGTAGTCGCCGGCGGCGCCAGGTACCGCCGGCATGCACGGACTTCCCGACTGGGCATCATCGAAGAAGAACGTCTCGCCACCGTAGAAATCGAAGATCTTGATATTGTCGACCTGGAAGGCACCGCCATCGGACAGATAGAGGTCATCCTCATCCGAGTACGCGCCGTCGGAGATGAACCGGAAGCGGACATTGACCGGGTCGCCGTAGTCCGAGAGCACGAACCCATACGCGCCGATGTCCTGCCATCCGCCGCTTGAGCCGTCGTACCCGTTGTTCAGCGAGCGCCAGACACCCAGGCTTTCCGCCTCAACGTATGTGTAGTCGTAGCCCGCCTCCGAGTCGTGCCTGTAGACGAACGTGAGAACCGGCATGACATCGGGGCGCGACTCGCGCTCGCGGGCCTCGACGGCCTCGTCGCGGTAGAGCGACTTGATGACACCCCAGTTGATCTCCTCGACCACGCTGGTCCCGATCTGTACCGACGGGAGCACGAGCCGGTCGTCCCACGAATTGCCATAGCCGCCGTCAGCGTCGTAGTCGAAGTTCCCGCACCACCAGGACACATCGTCCTCGAAGGCCGGGTCGTCATAGGCCTGATACGAGTCCAGATGGAAGTGCGGAACGGCCGCGGTCCGGTCGATGGTCGTCCATCCTGTCGGCTCACTCATGTCGTCGTACCAGATGACACGCCAGCCGGAAGGATTGGCGGCTGCTGCAGAGGGAAGTGCTGTCATGACCAGAACAGCCAGAAGAACGCGAACCGTCATGCCAATGCGCATGGCTGACTCCTCTCACCGAAAGCGTGAAGTCCGGCCCGGTCAGAACTTCCGGTACGGCGACTCCGGAATCGTGATCAGACGCTGACGCATCCGTCGGACGACCTGTGGATCAATGCCTGTCCAGTTCGTCCGCCGGGCGGCGAGCATTTCGCCCTCGAGCCAGCTGTCATCGAGGTTGATCCCCGCACCCCCGGCGGCAGCCGGACCACACCCGTCATCGTCAGTGTAGAAGGTGAGCACGAACTGAACCGTCGAGGCCGGCAGCATAGCATTGAGAGCGTAGCCGTTGAGCGCGGCGTATCCGAACCCGTCACAGCACTCGAAGTCGCCCCAAGCCGCGCCGATCTCGTACGTGATGCCGTCGACGATCACGCTCGTGACCCAGTAGTCGTTGTCCACCGTCGGCACCTCCGCGTGGAGGGCGTATCGGAGCGTGCAACTGTACGCGCCGCTGATGTCCGCGGACGGAGAGATGAGCGCATTCGCCAGGTTCGGTGGGATGAGACTCGTGTCGGAATCGTCACCGCACCACCAGGATGGAATGACGTTCGACGAACACACGTCGTCAACGAGGTGCCAGTAGTCGCCCGAGGGATCGGGAGCGGTCGGCGTGCACAGACTGCTCCCGTCCTGTGCGTCATCGAAGAAGTAGGTCTCGCCGCTGTAGAAGTCGAAGATCCGGATGTTGTCGACGTGGAACGCCCCACCGTTGGAGTCGACCAACCCGTCCTCATCAGACCCTGCGCCATCGGAGATGAATCGGAACCGGATGTTGACCGGATTGCCGCAGCCCATCAGGTCGTATCCATAGACCCCGACGTCCTGCCAGCCGCCACTCGAGCCATCGTATCCGGGACTGAGCGCGTGCCAGACGCCAAGGCTCTCCACCTCGACGTAGGTGAAGTCATAGCCCGCCTCGGTGTCATATCGGTAGACGAACGTGAGGATCGGCATGAGCTCGGGGCGCGCGTCCCGTGCGCTGCTCGGTGTTTCGTCGCCACGGTAGCGGGACTTGATGACACCCCAGGAGACCTCCTCGACCACAGTCGTGGTGAGCTGAACAGGTGGGAGCACGAGTCGGTCATCCCAGAAGTTCCCATATCCACCGTTGGCATCGTAGTCGAGCGTCCCGCACCACCAGGAAACGTCGTCCTCGCACTCCGGGTCGTCGTAGGCTATGTACGAATCCAGGTGGAAGTGCGGCTGAATCTGCGCGGTCAGGTCGACCGACTGCCACCCCGCTCCGGTACTCATGGCGTCGTACCAGAAGATGAAGTTCGATCTCTCCTGCCCGTCGCAGGGAGTACTCATCATCGCGATGAAGAGGATCGGGAAGAGAACACCAACCGTGATAGCAATGCGCATGGCTGACTCCTCTCATTCCGGGGACAGACCCCGGACGCCTGTGAGGGACTCTGCAAGGTCATTATACCATATAGGGCAGGACGTGGCCATATCGCACTCTTCCGCGGGCGTCCGCGCCGGCACCCGCAGCGCCACGCAAAACGGCCGGGCGCTCTCGCACCCGGCCGTCGTTGTGATCGCTTCAAGCGCCAGGGGGCTGGCGCATATCAGTCGCCCGCACGGGGCGACGGGACTAGCCTCAGGAAAATCCCCGGCGTCCGCACGACCCGCCCGTGAAGGTCGGACCGCCGCTCCCGGTGGAAAAGGTCGAAACGATACGCCTCCCCTTCTTCGCACCGCATCCGGGACACTCGTGTGGCTTGTCCCTGTTCGTGACCGACTCGAGTTCCTCGAATACCGAGCCGCACTTCTCACAGATGTATTCGTAGATCGGCATGAGCTCTCCCACTTTTTCAGGTCGGAGCCGCTCCGCTCCGTCCATTGTCTGTCGGCCGCCTCGAACGATGCGACCCTGTTGTAAGCGCCGGGGGCCAGCCGCCGCAGCCAACCCCCAGCAGAGCCACAGACACTCATTTGGCCCTTCAGTAGGTTCTGATGCAGTGGTGTCCGACCGGTTGCACCGATTCCCGAGTTCTCTCGTTTTCTCCGTCGCGGTGAGGTCCCGGCACCCGCGACGCCCTACAACCGCCGGTACAGCGCACGTCTCGGGACCGTGACGTCGGCGCCCTCCCAGATGATGAGCTCCCAATCGCTCTCGAAGAGCCCTTGAATCTCGACGTTGGTGTACGGCCGGAACAACATCCCGGCACGCCTTCCTCCATAGTACTGATGCGTCCCGTCCTCGAGGACGCGGCACTCGGACTCGGGATCGTCGCTTCTGTCCTCATCGAATGAGAGGAGCAGCAGCGAACCCGGGCGTGCCACCCGACCCAGCTCCTCAGCCAACTCTCCCGCGTGCGCGAGCGCCACATGATCGAGACAGCTCCACGCCAGGATGCCATCGACGCTCTTGTTCGGAAGCTCGAGCTCTCGCCCGTCGTACCCGACCGAGTGAAGATCGTCGAGTCCCGCCGAGTCCGCGCGCTCCTCACAGTAGCGTACCGCGACGCCGACGACGTCCGCGACGAGCACGTGAAAGCCGCGCTTCGCCAGAGCCAGCGCGTTCCGCCCGAGACCGCACCCGAAGTCGAGCACGTCACAGCCCTCGGGGAGTCCATCAAGAAACGCCAGCGCAACCTCGTTGCCGATGTCGAACACGGACTCACTCCACTTGTCCGGAATGCCTCCGTCGATCGTCTCCCGGATGCACCGTTCCCAGAACTCATGCGATGCGGGGTAGCCGTCCGTCCGGTCCTTCGACATGTCGGTCTCCTATTCCTGCTTCTCCGCCGGCGCGTGTGGCGCGCTCTCCGCGTGTTTCTCCGCGACGACGAAGTCGCCCGGCCCCGCCCCAGCCGCATCGACGGCCGAAGCCCCGAGCTTGAGACACTCATCAACGAAGGTCTCGCGGTGGTCGTCAAGCGCCCCGGCCTCCATGATCTCATTGAAGGTCTCGAGCACCGACGTGAGCCTGTGGTCCAGATGTCGGATGTTCGTGAACCGGTGCCTCGCCAGCAGAGGATCCACGGTCGAACTCGTCATGTGGTCGAGCTCGTAGTAGCCGGCCCTGTAGATGAACGGCCGGAGCTCCTTGAAGAACCCGACATCGATGAGCCCCTTGTTGCGCGGCATCTCGCCCCTCGGGTTCATCTCGCGCCTGAACGGCTTTCCGCTCGCGAGCGAGGCAACCCGGAAGGCGAGCGCACCGGCCTTATTGACGTGCCAGGAATCCAGGAACAGCCCGTACCGTACCTCGTGAGCCGGGCTCTTCGTGCGCACCTGGTACATCAGAATGAAGTTCGCGCGCCCCTCCTCGATCTCGCTCGGCTCGCCGCTCTGGAGCCAGAGCTCCTCGTCGCCGTCGCAGTCCGGGAAGTAGCTGTCGTAGTCCTCGAAGATCATCGCGAACCGGCCGCCGGGTCTGAGCACGCGGGAGACCTCCGCAAGCGCCCGTTCGGGATGATCGCACTGCTCGATGGCCGACGCTGCCGTGACTCCATCGAAGGTCCCGTCAGCGAAGCTCATCTCCTCGGCATCCATGACGTGGAACTCGACGTTCGCGATGCCCAGGCGTCGCGCGTTCTCGCGCTGGACCTCGACGCGCCTCGGCGACGGGTCGATGCCGACGATCTTCTCGAACCGGTCCGCGAGGCGGAGCGAGGGCCACCCGTCGCCGGGACCAACGTCGAGCACGGTCCTCGCATCCCCCATCGCGCGCGCGAACGAACCAATGAGCGCCGTGTCGTGCCAGTGAGAACGCTTCGTATGGTCGAGCGGCTGGTAGAGCACGGGCAGACACTCGTCCGACTGCGACTCCATGTGCTCGTAGGCGAGTTCGGCCGTCGTCATTCGCTCGGGCCTGAGAGTGTGACGAATCCAGCGTTCGAGATCGGTCATGGTGGCTCCATCATGTGCACCGCAAGACTCGCGAGAAAACAGCGCGCGGCTCCATGAAACGAGAAGGGGGCGCCCAAACGCCCCCTCCATCGTAAGTCAGGAATGCAGTCTGTGCCAACCTGTTCCCCCTCCAAACGCGGCCCTCAGACTCCTCCAGCCGCGATTGGCCCTACTTCAGAAGCACCAGTTTCCGCACCTCCTTGTGGGAAGCCTTCCTGCCACCGGATTCCATCCTCACAAAGTAGACCCCGCTAGCGGCGGGGGTGCTCCCGTCGGTTGTCCCGTCCCACTGGACGGCGTGCTCACCGGCCGTACACTCCTCGTCGACGAGCGTGCGGACAAGGCGCCCTGCTGCATCGTGCACGCGAATGGTCACGCGGCCCGGAGTCGCGAGCGCGTACGCGATGGTCGTCACCGGATTGAACGGATTCGGGCTCGGCCGATGGAGACTCGTGGCGACAGCGGGTTCGTCCACACCCGTCCCCGGCAGCGGCGGCTGCTCCCCCACAAGCTGGAGCAGGTTGCCGAGAAGCGCGACCCGATCGTGCAGGGCGTCGGCGTGACCGCTCGCCGACCCCTCGGTCATGCGCCTGAGGTCGAATGGGATGATGATGGTGGTCGCACCGGTCGTGGGATTCACGCGGAAGGTCCCCGCCGAGCGCACGCCGGTCATGCCCGTCTCGTACTCAAGGAGCGGGAACGCCGTCCCCCCATCCGCCGGACCTATCACGTCCAGAACCCCAAGGACCGGGCATCCACAGCGAACCGAGCACCGCCCGTCATCGTAGTCCATGATCCCGAGCCCGGCGTCCCGAACAACGATCGTGGTGTCGGGCACGTCGACGAAGGCGCCGCCCGGATGCCGCTCCTCGTACTGCGCCTCGAGAATGGTCGGGAAGAAACCGACGAGGTCGGCACTCTTCTCGACCATGTTGTATCCGATGTCGTCGCCGATAAGGATGAGGCAATGCGGCGCGCCGAATGTCGAGTCATCCAGCCAATCCGGGATCCTGGTCTGGTCGTTCTCGGTCAGCGTGCGCGAGCTGATGCTGCCGGTGAGCCAGATGTGCGTGTCGTAGTATGTGTAGGCTTTGGGTTCCGTCGGACCGTTGTGGGTGATGTAGTGCTCGCCCGTGCGATAGAGGTCGTACTCGTAGCCGAGGATATCGAGCGCGTCGGTGACGTCATCCCACAGTCCCGGATCGAACCGCTCGTCCACCGGATACAGCACCTCGGTGCGCTTATCGACAACGAGGATGCCCGGGCCGCCCTGGCTCCCTGTGATCGGGAGCTTCCTCGCGCTGTACGTCACGTTCGGCGCGTCGGCAGGACACGTGCTGACGTTCCCGAGCGAGTCCGTGGCCTCGATGTAATAGTCAACCTCAGCGGGGATGCCGGTCACTTCAGCCGGCAGGTCGAACTCCCAGCCCAGCGTCTTGAGGGTTGCCGCCGCCGAGTACCATGACACGCCTCCGTCGGCGCTCGCGACAACGCGTACGGAAGCGACACCATCCGTGTCACCAACGCGGATCGTGCCGTCGTCCAGGCTGGCGTCGAAGGTGTCTTCGATCCAGGAGGCGCGCTCGTACCGGAACACGGTTTCATCATCGGGCACCGGGATCCCCACACGGAGCCGATCCGTGAACAGCCCGGCGGTGTACGGCCCCGTCCCGTAGGAGCTTCGGTGCCTCGCGTACACGACCGCCGCGAGCCAGTTACGCGTCATCGTGTGACCGAAGACGTCGGTTCTCCAACCGGGATCCGCCGTGAGTCCCCACCCGGAATACGTGGAGTACAGAGCCGCCTTGTTGAGATCATCCCCCGTGTCGCTCTCGATGAACCACAGATTCGCATACTCGCCGGTGGACGCCGGCGTGTCGACCCAGCCGGACCACTTGACTGCAATGTCCGTTGCGGCGCTCACGTCGATCGGCGGACTCACGAGCGCCGCGACCTGGTTCTCCAGGAAGACGCCGGTGACGCTGTCGGTACCCGCCATCATCCAGCCGGTCGGCTCGTTGCACGCGAACCCCCGGAATGTCTCGGGATTGAGCGCTCTGTAGAACGCCACACCCGCCGCATTCTGTTTCGGAGCACTGTGATGGACCCACCCGTTCTCACCGGGCGCCTCGCAATCGTCGGACCAGACGGTCTCGCCGTTGACGGCGAGGTCGAAGTTGTCGAGTTGCCACATGCCATCGACGACGCTGTTCATCGGCGGATTGGGGCCCTCGTCCGCCGAGGACAGCGCGCCGTCCGACTCGACGCGGAACCGAATGACGACGTCGCTGCCAGCCTGCGCCGAGAGATCGACGATGCCGTGCGCGTAGTCCGGGTGGTCCCAGTCGACCGACCAGCCCCGCGTGTCTATGAATCCGTAGTTGTTGAAGGTCATGCGGGTCTGCCACGTTGCGCCGTCGTCGAGAGATACGTCGAAGTAACCGAAATCGTAGTCCTTCTCGAGCGCGTATCGCTGATCCCACTCGAAGACCACGGCGTCGCCGGGGGCGCTCAACTCGGCGAGCGGCAACGACCGGTGGAGCCACTGTTTCCAGTAGTTGCCGTACCCGCGCGGCTGCTCCCACCAACTGCAGTAGGTGCCGCACCACCACGTGGAGTCCCCGAGCCACTCGAAACCGTTGATCCGGATAGTGTCCTTGTGCCAGTAGTCGCTGTCGTCCGGAGGGAACCCGCTCATATCGAATGTCTGCCAACCGGCATTGTCGCCCTCGAAGTCCTCGAAGGTCGCATCGAAGATCCAGAGCGTATCCGCAGCGGCACGGGCCGTAAGCGGCGCATCGCCGCTCCAACGAAGCGCGGGATGCGCAAGCCCAGCCGCCCGCACGAGAACACATCCCGTCTCAGATGTGGACGCACCTGGGAAGCACGAAACGAAGAACACGATGAGTATGAGGACGGCGAATCCGGTGAGCTGTGTGCGTGCCATGTCTCCTCCTACCTGACGATTGTCAGGCGTCCGACGGCGACATCACTTCCGTCAGTCAGCCGAAACAGATAGACACCGGAGGAGACGCTGCTTCCGCGCTCGTCCTTGCAGTCCCACGTCAGCTCATCCGCGCCGGAGTGGCGCGACGGCTGGCGCAGTCTGTCGACGATCTGCCCCTTGATGTTGTAGATGACAAGGTCCATGTCGGCCGGCGGGCCGGATCGCGAGAAGAGGATCCGCGCTTGTTCATCTGCAGGGCTCGTCACGCCCAGGATCCGCAGTCCGGCTACGCCGTGGTCGACATCCGTCGGATCGCCGCAGGGGCAGCCCGCGCCCTGGGCACCGAGGTCGCCGCCGGGGTAGGCAGCACCGATGCACGGCGAACAGTCCTCAAGAGCGTGCGTCGCGCCGGCGCAGAACTGCGGGTCCTCATGCATGTTGCCGGGTGCGCTTGCGAGGAGCGCGATGTTGCCCGTCCAGTCACCGCCCGCGTTGCCATAGACATCGGTATAGAGAGCTACCGTATCGGAGAACGCAACCTCATCCGACCAGAACCCCTCGCCGGGTCCGTTGAACGCCACAATCGAGTTAAGGCAGGTGTTGGTGATCCATCCACTTCTATGAAGCCCAGCACCGGCTTGAGCAGTGTTGTGCGCGAACGTGCAGTTGACGAAGACCCAGGGCCAGTAGTCCCAGTCGTCCCTCTGGTCGAACGCTTCGAGCATCGCTCCGCCGCCGGATACGGCCGTGTTGTCAGAGACAACGCAGTTCTCGACTCTGATTCGCTCGGTCGTGTAGACGCCTCCGCCCTGCGAGGCCTCGTTGCCCGCGAGGATGCAGTTGCGAATCGTGGCGCTGCCGCCGTCGCACATGATCGCGCCGCCCTGGTCTTCGTGTCCACCCATGACGGTCACTCCATCGAGCATCGCCTGCGTCGTCTCGCCGGAGTGGAAGTACAAACCTCGGTGAGGTTCCGTCGGGCTCCCCTCGCAGTCGATGACGCACTGCGCAGGATCACCGCTCGCCGACCGCACGGTGATGCGTCTTCCCCCGTAATCAAGGTCGCGATTGCCGGCGCCCGAGTACGTGCCATCTCCCAGCACAACCTCGTCCCAGGCGCCCGCCGAATCGATGGCCGCCTGGATCGTGGGGAAGTCGCCGGTGCCGTCGGATTCGACCACCAACGTCCGCGGCGTGCACCCCGCGGACTCGGCGCCCATGTGGACTCCCCACGGATTGCCACCGGGAAGACACGGGGAGGTGGTTCCGACAGTGAGATCTCCAACCGTCATATCGCAGAAGATCGGGTCGGCAAAGATGTTCTCACTGTGTGTGCAGTCCAGGCTGTCCGTGAACGAGTTCCCGAAGGAACATGAGTGATGAATCTCGAGGTCTGAACCGTACTGGATCACGCTCCGATTGAAGGCGAGGATCGAATCCTCAACCACAACATCGGCGTTCGACAACCAGAACACCTGCATCCCGTTGTCGGCGACGGTCGTTCGGGAGATCGATGTCTCTCCCCCGACGATGTAGAGCGCCGCGTCCCATGCGTCGTTGTTCCAGAAGATCACATCCTCCAGCGTCGCGGTCGTGAGCTGGAGGGCAAGGATGCCGTGATCATGCGCCGAGGCATAGCAGTCGATGAACCGAACGCGGCGCAGCGTGACGGAGCATTCGCGGAAGCAGGCTCCGTCGCCGAATCCACTCATGGCCGACATCTGCGAGCAATGAACGATATCCACGTCCTCAACCAGCACGGTACTCTGTTCGCATGACAGCCCGCCACCGTAGGTCGACGTCACGCAGTCTTCGATCAGCGTGCTTCTGAGAATGAGCTCACCGTCTGTGACAATGATGCTCTTCTCCTCGAAGGAGCAGTCCTCGACCCGCAGGCCGGAGTTCTCCACGTACACGGCCGGTCGGTAGAAGTCATAGTCGCCGCCGCAAGAGAAGCCGGCGAAGACGGACGTCGTATCCTCACCCGACGACAGGAGGAGCGTCTCGTCGCCGTCGGAGACGATGAACGTGCTGTCCCGCCCGGCGCGCGAGCGGAGCACGAGGTTCGTGCCATGGAAATCAAGCAGGTCGTTGCCGTCACCGGTGTACGTGCCGGGGGCGACGGATACGGTGTCACCTTCCGCCGCCGCATCAATACCAGCCTGAATCGTCAGGTAGTCGCCACCGCCGCCGACATCGACCACGAACGTGGTCGCTCGAACCGGAGCGCCCGCGAGCAGGAGAGCGAGGAGAATGAATCCGAAGACGTGTGAGCGCATGCTGCATTCCTCCTACTTCAGGAGCACGAGCTTCCGCTGCCGTGTCTCGGCTTCGGCGGCAGTCGCATCACCGCCTCCGGCGGTCGTCATCCTGACGAAGTAGACGCCGCTCGCCGCGCGGTCGCCGGTGTTGGTGCGCCCGTCCCAGACGGTCCCGTGCTCGCCGGCAGCGCGTTCGTCGTCGACGAGCGTGCGGACGACGCGACCCGCGATGTCGTGCACGCGGATGGTCACGCGGCCCGGAGTCGCGAGCGTGTACGCAATGGTCGTCACCGGATTGAACGGATTCGGGCTCGGCGCGAGAAGCCGGGTCGCGAAGACGGCAGCATCGTCGTCAACATCGGTACCGGGCAGCTCCGAACTCCGCCCCATGTACTCAAGCAGGTTGCCGAGCAGCGAAACGCGGTCCCCCATCGCATCGGCGTGACCGCTCGCCGGACCCTCGGTCATTCGCGCAAGATCGAACGGAATCAGCGCGATGGCTGCACCGGTGAGCGTGTCGACGCGCACAACGCCGGCCGGCTTCATCTCGCCGAGACCGTTCTCATACTCGAACAGAACATGCGAGTCACCGCCGGGCAGCGCATCGATGACGTCCAGAAGCCCCATGACGGGACACCCACACGTGAGCCAGCACTCGCCGTCATCGTGCGTCATGATGCCGAGTCCCGCGTCGCGCACGAGGATGGTCGTGTCGGGCTCGCTCACGAAGTAGGCGCCCGGGTGGCGGTCCACATACTCGGCTCGCAGCCACGCAGGGAAGAGCCCGACGACGTCGGCTCCCTCCTCGATCAGCTCGTGGCCGATATCGTTCCCGATGAGAATGAGCCGACGCGGCGATTCGATCGTCGAGCCGGAGAGCCAGCTCACAAGGTTCGTCTGCTCTGTCGCCGTGATGGTGTTCAACTCCAGGTCGCCCGTCAGCCAGATGTGCGTGTCGTAGTGCGTGTACGCGATCGCGTTCGTCGGGCCGTCCGCCCGCTGAACGTCGTGCGCGTATCCGAGCACATCGAGCGCCGTCTCCACATCCCACCAGTAGTGCGGATCGAAGGACTCCGTGAAGCCGGTCTCGAGATTGATGCGCTTGTCGACGATGAGAACAGCCGGCTCCTCCTCGCTCCCGACGATCGGCAGTCGTCGGACGCTGAACGTGATATCCGGCGCCGCGGACGGACAGGTGGACGTGTTGCCGAGCGCATCGGTCGCCTCGAAGTAGTAGAGGATCTCGGTGTTGGGCTGCCAGGCCTCATACGGCATGTAGAAGTCGCACCATCCGCTGGAGTTGGGCTCCCACTCCAGTGACGACCAGGTCTGTCCGTTGTCCCCGCTCGCGTTGACCCTCGCGGAGACCACGCCGTCGCTGTCGGTCACCAGGAAGGCACCCCAGTCATCGATGTAGTCGAACGAATCCCGGAGCCAGTATTCGATTGGATACCAGAAGGACATCTCCCGACTCCCGACCCATGTGCCGATTCTACAGCGGTCCACCAGGAGCCCTGCTGTGTACGGACCGGCGCCGAGACTGGGGCGATGGGAACCAGAGAGCACCATGGCAATCCAGTCACGACCGGGCGTCAGACGCTGCTCCAGCGACACCCAGCCCGGACCGCGCTCCGGGAAGCTCCACCATGGGCGTGGAACAGCCGCGTGCGTCAGAGCATCACCAACGTTGCTCTCCGCCCACGTGAACTCGACTCTCTCGCCGGAGTCCAAGGGCACATCCAACCATGCGCTCCAACGGACCACGAGGTCGTCGAGACTCGAAACGTCGATCGGGGGACCTACGAGCGCGGCCCGCTGGTCTTCCACGAAGAGCCCCGAGCCGGCGTCGACCGCCGCCATCATCCATCCGGTCTCCTCGCCGCACATGAAACCTCGGAACGTGTCGGGATCGAGCAGTCGTTGGAACGTGACTCCGGCCGAGTCGTATCTCGGAGCGCTGTGGTGGATCCACCCGTTATCACCGGGCGCCTCGCAGTCATCGATCCAGACAATCTGCCCGTCGACCCACAGGGCAGGATTGTCAATCTGCCACGCCCCGTCCAGCGCGGAGTTCGAGGGCGGGTTGTTGTACTCGTCCTGCGACGAGTACGCCATATCAGTCTCGACGCGGAAGCGGATGTAGATGTTCTGCCCCGCGTACTCGCTGATGTCAATAGAGCGGTGACCGTTCCAACTGTCCCAATCGACCGACGGACCCGGCTTGCCGGCGAACCCGTTATTGACGACCGCCGCGACAGTCAGCCATGTTGCGGCGTAGTCGTTCGAGATGTCCAGATACCCGTAGTCGTAGTCGTGCTCGAGGGCGTAGCGCTGGTCCCACTCGAGAGTCACTGCATCTCCGGGGTCGCTCCAGTCGTTAAGCGGAAGCAGCCGGTAGAGCCATTGCGCCCAGTCGTTCCCGTAGCCGCGCGGCTGGAGCCACCAGCTGCAGTAGGTGCCGCACCACCACGTCGAATCGCCGAGATACGTTTCGGTCAGCCGGATCGTGTCCTTGTGCCAGTAGTCGCCATCGGGAACGGGGTAGCCGCTCATGTCGAACGTCTGCCATCCGGCGTTGTCTCCCGAGTGATCCTCGAAATCGGCGTCGAAGATCCACAGTGTGTCGACATCTCGGTCCTGACGCGCCGGAGCCTCACGCACGGGGACGCCGGCAGCGCGCGGAGCGTACCCCGGCGGCGACGCAATATCGGCGCTCCGTGCCGAGGCGTCGCACGCAAGACCTGCGACGAAAGCCGCGGCCACTACCGCTGTAATTGCCGTTTTCATGCGTCTCCCTACTTGAGCAACACGAGCTTCTGCTGACGCAACTTCCGCGAACCGTCGCCGTCGGACAGGTGGCCGGCCGTTGGGTCCGCTGTCATCCGCACGAAGTACACACCGCTCGCCGCGCGGTCGCCCGAGTCGGTGCGGCCGTCCCAGACGGTCGCGTGCTCGCCTGCCGAGCGTTCCTCGTCGACGAGCGTGCGGACGACGCGCCCCGCGATGTCGTGCACGCGGATGGTCACGCGGCCGGGTGACGCGAGCGTGTATGCGATGGTCGTGGTCGGATTGAACGGATTGGGACTCGGCGCGAGGAGACGCGTGGCGAAGATTGGGTCTTCGGGCACGTGCGTGTCGAGCGGCACGCCGACGCGCAAACGATCGAGCATGAATCCCGCACCATGAAGATCCGGAGAGGCAGCCGGAGGGCGGTTCTTCGATCGGACACCCGCGATCATCCAGTCCGAGTCCGCCGGCCACGACGCGCTGTACTCCAAAACGAAGGGCTCTGGTCCCCCGGTATGCGATCCCGGAAGTCCGATAGGGGTGCGCCCCATCACGAAGAAGCCAAGACACTCGGGATTGTCATTGGGGTGCAGGCACATCCCGATGAAATCACCGCTCCCCTCAGGCATGTCGATCCAGCCGGACCACTGCACGGTCACATCGTCGGCGTTGGAGATATCTATCGGTGGCGACAGCAGGAATGTATCGTGATCGTCGGGAACCCGTCGGCTCGAGCCGTCGTACGCCACCATCATCCAGCGAGGCTCGCCCATCACCGTTTCGAGCGATCGCCGGAAGAGCGTGCCGGTCTGCCCCGACGACTGTCTGTCTGGATGTTGCCACCCGTTGTCGCCGGGCGACTCACAGTCGTCGAGCCAGACGGTGCTCCCGTTCACCTTCCACTGGACATTGTCCAGCTGCCAAGCGCCGTCTCGGATGTCGTCGCACGAGGGGTACGACCATTGGTCCTGAGGGGAGTACGCCCCGTCGGACTCGAACCGGAACCTGATCCTCACGTCTACTCCGGCCCACGGCGTGAGGTCAAGCTCGGGATGGCCCTTCTCACCGTCCCAGTGACAGGGGTAGCCGGGACACGGTCGTCCGGCGAATCCCCAGTCGTTGAAACCGACGAGCATCTGCCACGATGCGCCCCCATCCTCGGAGAGGTCGACGTAACCGTAGTCGTAGTCGTGCTCCATCGCGTACCGCTGGTCCCACTCGAGCGTGACCGCATCGCCAGGACTGCTCCACTCTCCCAGAGCAAAATCGCGCCACATCTCCTGGTGCCAGTCGTTCCCGTAGCCTCTTGGATGCTCCCAACAGCCGGTCGTATCAACCATCCCGCACCACCACGTGCTGTCGCCGAGATGCTCGAAGCCGTCGAGTCGAATCGTATCCTTGTGCCAATGGTTCTCCTGGAACGTTGTCCCGGAGTAGTCGATGGACGTCCACCCGAGATTGTCCGGAGACACGAGGTCCTCGAAGTCCGCATCGAAGATCCAGAGCGTCTCGCTCCGTGCTATGGAAGCAAGCTCACCCGCCGCCACCGGCATCGCGACCGTTGCCACCACAAGAGCGGCCAGGACAACTCCGGCAAGATACCTCATGCGTGATCCCCCTACTTGAGCAGCACAAGCTTCTGCTGCCGTGTCTCACTGGAACCACCACCGCGCGAAGCGTCGCCGGGCGGCGCAGCGCCGATATCCGAACTCGTCACCATCCTCACGAAGTAGACGCCGCTCGCCGCGCGGTCACCGGTGTCGGTGCGGCCATTCCAGACGGTCGCGTGCTCGCCGGCCGCGCGCTCTTCGTCGATGAGCGTGCGGACAACACGACCGGCCGCATCATGCACGCAAATGGTCACGCGCCCCGGAGCCGCGAGCGTGTACGCGATGGTTGTCGTCGGATTGAACGGGTTCGGGCTCGGTGCGAGAAGCCGCGTCGCGAGGATTGGGTCTTCGGGCACGTGCGTTAGAAGCGGAACACCCACACGGAAGCGGTCGAGCATGAACCCGACGCCGTGGCAGCCGAGCGAGTCCTCGGGGGCGTGGTTCATGGCCCAGACTCGCATCTTGAACCAGTCATACCCGGCATGCAGTGCGTAGTCCTCCGTGAGAAGGAAGGCGAGGGGGCCACCATAATACGTAGGCCATGGATCGCCGAACGGACCAGTGTCGAACGTGAAGCACTCCGGGAGCTGACCGATGTCGGTAGCGATCTGGGCGATGTCGTTCGCGCACTGCGGCATGTCGATCCAACCGGACCACTCCAGGACGAGGTCCGACGCACCCGAGATGTCAACGGCCGGAGAGAACAGCCGACTCTGCTGGTCACTCACCATGACACCGCTGCCCTCATCGTAGGCGACCATCATCCAGCGCGGGTCGCCCATCACCGTCTCGAGCGAGCGACGGAACGTGATACCGGTCTGACTGGTCGCCGGGACATCCGGATGCTGCCACCCGTTGTCGCCCGGCGATTCGCAGTCGTCGAGCCAGACGGTGGCGTTGTTGACCTTCCACTCGATGTTATCGAGCTGCCAGGCACCGTCGAGGCACGTGCTGATCGGCGGGTTGTCGGGCTGGTCCTGCGACGAGTAGCACTCGTCGGACTCGAACCGGTAGCGAACGACGACGTCCGACTCGCCGTAGACGCTCATGTCCAACTGCCAGTGCCCGAAGTTCCAATGGTCCCAGTCGACGCTCGGCCCCGGCTTCCCTGCGAAGTGCGGGTTATCAAAGGACGCGAGCGTTGACCAGGTCGCACCACCGTCGTCAGAGAGGTCGACATAGCCATAGTCGTAGCCGCCCTCGATCGCGAACCGCTGGTCCCACTCGAGCGTGACCGTATCCCCCGCCGTGCTCCACTCCGAGAGCGGGAAGTCGCGCCACATCAGCTGGTACCAGTCGTTACCGTACCCTCTCGGTTGGAGCCAGCACGGATTGTACGTCCCGCACCACCAGGTCGAGTCGCCGAGGTACGGGAACCCGCTGGTGCGGATCGTATCCTTGTGCCAATAGTTCTCGACACCGAGCGTGCCGGAGAGATCCTCCGACACCCACCCGACGTTGTCACCGAGGAGGTCCTCGAAGTCCGCGTCGAAGATCCAGAGCGTCTCCGATCTGGCCTCGACAGCACATGCCGACGAAGAAGCGAGGATGAGAAGTGCGAGGAATCCGGCCATCATCCATGGTGTGCGCATGGTAGCTCCTTTGCTCAGGCGTCTTCCTGGAGATGGAACGCGCGCCCGGCGAGTACGGTCTCTCCGTCAAGCTCGACGGTCGGCTCCGTGATGATGAATCCCCAGGAGAGCGGTGCCGCGTTCTCACCGCCGATGAGCCGGTTGTCTCCGATCCTCAATGTGGCATCGCCGTGCGACTTCGAGTCCCACACCTCGTAGCCGACCGGGTTGGTGATCTGCGGGTTCGTCCCGATCTCGAAGCCACCGGCAAGGCGGCCGGTGTCTCCGCCCTCGGCAAGAACGAGTTCCAGCAGTTCGGCATTCTCCCCCGCGGTCGCCGAGACGACCGCGCCATCGCGGAACTGGAGCCGAATGTCATGAATGGGTACGCCGAAGTAGTCGGTCATCTCGCTGTGGATGGTGCCGTTCGCGGTGCCGGCGACCGGCGCGACGATGACCTTCCCCGCGGGTAGATGACCCCACCCGCGCTGGTGTTCCGTCTCCCAGTCCGAGATGATGCCATCATCGACGAAGACCTCTCGTCCGGTGACCCCGAACGTGATATCCGTTCCACCGGACGACGTCACGCGGACCTGCAAGCCCGCGCCGAGCCGACTCGCGAGCAGCTCACACTGCTCCGAGAGCTCGCCGTAGTCGATGTCGAGCGCCGTCCACCACGCGTCGTGGAGCGCGCGGTAGTCGAGCCCCATGATCTCCGCCTTCTCGGGTGTCGGGTAGCCCATATAGATGATGCGCTTCCCGCTCTCCACGAAGGCGCGGAAGGTTGGATTCTCGAGCGGGTAGCCGGGGACACCGGCATACAGATGCCGCATGCCGTTCCGCACGAGATCCTTGAGAAACTCCGCTCCGTGGGTCGCCGCATCGCCTGCGCCGTTCACGCCGTTGACGGGGTACTCGATCGGCTCCTCGATGACGATGATCGAGGCAATGTCGTCCTTCCATCTAAGAATGTAGTCGTGCCCGGCGCGGCCGTCGTACGACACGAGCGCATGACCACCCGTTCTCTCCACCGCCTTCACCAGCGGCTGTATGATGTCGCGGTGCGCGAACGCGCCCTGAACGAGAATGACGTCGCCGGCGTTCGCCTGGAGGCAATCCCTCACGACCTTCGTCGCGATCTCGTCCTGATCGACATCGAGCACCTCGCGCCGCCGCCAGCCGAGCATGCTCTGCGAGATCATCTGACGGACATCGCCCGTCAGCCCATCGTGCTCCCCGATACCCTGCGCCACATAGAAATTGCGCGCGACGGCCCGGTAGTACTTCTCGACCACGCCGCCCTTCTCGACCTTCGCAACGAGTTCAACGAGACCGGCCTTCTCGAGTTCCTTGATGTGATAGTGGACGCGGCCCCGCGTCCCCTCGATCCAGTCCGCAACTTGCTTCGCCGTTCCCGGCCGCTCGATGAGGAGCGTGAGGATCCGCGCGCGTTCGGGGTTCGAGAGGGCCTTGATCTGCACGGGGCGCTCGACCATCGTCACCTCGCGTGCGGGCGCCGCACCCAACCCTCGTATCTCATCGTTGCCCTTGTGGAGCGCCATGTCCGTCCTTCCCTGCCGGCCGCACCGACTTCGCCTGTCATCATCTGATGACCAACCGGCGCGACCCGCACACCGGCCCCGCATTTTGTCCTTTTGGGCCGGTCTAATTTTCCAGCGGGTATAGGATATCACTGCACGACCCTCCTGTCAAGGGCTCTCTGAGTCCGGCTCGCCTACGTCACCCTGCCGGACCCAACCTCCGAGGACACACCCACTTGGAAGGGACTCTCCGCAGGCCCGCGGGCGGCATACTGCCCACTGTGCGGGCTGTTCGTGCTTGACACCCGCCGAACGAGGTCCCTATAGTGTCGCAAGGTCTCCCAACTGCGGGAGCTCACACCGCATCGGTGCGTCGGTCACGATTCGGGGCCGCTGACGCCGGGCATCCATGACATATCCCTGGAGATACAATGACGACGATCGTAGACGTCTTCGGTCGCGAGATTCTGGACTCGCGAGGTAATCCCACTATCGAGGTCGATGTCTGGCTGGAGTCGGGCATCTTCGGACGCGCGGCCGTTCCGTCCGGTGCGTCGACCGGTTCGTACGAGGCGGTGGAACTCAGGGATGGTGACTCAGACAGATACCTCGGCAAGGGCGTGCTCAAGGCGATACGCAACGTCAACGAGATCATCGCTCCGGAGCTCGTTGGATTCGACGCGGATCAGCAGGTCGCCATCGACGACATGCTCCTCGCGCTCGATAATACCGAGAACAAGGAGAAGCTCGGCGCCAACGCTATCCTCGGCGTCTCCATCGCGTGTGCGAAGGCGGCGGCGCAGGCGCTCGACCTCCCGCTCTACCGCTACATCGGCGGCGTCTCCGCGTGTCTGCTCCCGGTCCCGATGATGAACGTCCTCAACGGCGGGAAGCACGCGGACAACAACGTCGACATCCAGGAGTTCATGATCGTCCCGGCCGGCGCCGACTGCTTCGCGGAAGCGCTCCGCACGGGCGCCGAGGTCTTCCACGCTCTCAAGTCCGTGCTCAAGGAGAAGGGTCTCTCCGTCTCCGTCGGCGACGAGGGCGGGTTCGCACCGAACCTCGGGTCGAACGAGGAAGCCATCGAGTCGATCATGACCGCCATCGACAAGGCCGGCTACGGCGCGGGCGACGAGGTGTTCATCGCGCTCGACGCCGCGGCGAGCGAGTTCATGAAGGACGGCAAGTACATCTTCGAGGGCAAGCCCAGGACGAGCGACGAGATGATCGACTACTACGTTGGTCTCGTCGAGAAGTACCCAATCGTCTCCATCGAAGACGGACACGGCGAGGACGACTGGGAGGGCTGGGCCGCGATGACCGAACGGCTTGGCAGCGAGATCCAGATCGTCGGCGACGACCTCTTCGTGACCAACCCCGAGCGGCTTGGTCGCGGTATTGACGAAGGTTGCGCCAACTCGATCCTCATCAAGCTCAACCAGATCGGAACGATCACCGAGACGCTCGACACGATCGAAATCGCGCACAGGAACGGATACACGTCCGTCATCTCGCATCGTTCGGGTGAGACCGAGGACACGACGATTGCCGACTTCGCGGTCGCGACGAACGCCGGCCAGATCAAGACCGGCTCGGCGTCCCGCACGGACCGTCTCTGCAAGTACAACCAGCTCCTTCGCATCGAGGAAGAGCTTGGCGACGCCGCGCAGTTCCCGGGCGCGACGGTGTTCGGGATCGAAAGCGAGTAGCATGCCCAGTCTGAACGCGGAGAACCGCAGGAAGCAGCGAGACGTTGACGAGCAGCCCGTCCTGAGGAAGCTCTTTCGGGGCGGGTACGGCGCAGGAGCGTCCACGAAGGTGCTTCGCATCCTCGGCTGGGCCATCGCGTTGTGGTTCGTCGCGGCCGTGCTCCTTGGCGACAGCGGGTTGTTCTCGATCGTCGGGATGCGCGGCATCCGCTCGAACCTCGAGGGCGAGATTACCGTCCTCGAGGAGGTCAAGGCGGAGACGACGGAGCGCCGCGAGGATCTCGAGAGCGATCCGTGGGCGATCGAGAAGGTCGCGCGCGAGGACTGCGGCATGATCAAGGACGGAGAGATCGTCTATCTCCTCGATGATGAGAAGGAATCAAAGGACAAGTAGCCCCGCCGGCGAAGCACGTGGGTTCCCCAACACCAGGAGCAAGCCTTGAGACCGACGATCCCACACGTGATCATCGCAGTCGTCGCGCTGTCAGCGTTTCTCGCGGCTTCGACCATGCTCGGCACGCTCCCGGCGTCCGCCGAAGCTGCGTCGCGTGACCAGATCCCGCCGATGCTCGATAACATCGCGACGAGCGCGCCCGTGGCGTTCGAGGACATCGTATTCCAGATCGATATCGCCGACAGCCTTCCACCGGGGGCGCCGGATGATGCGACGGTCTACTACTCGACCGACGCGCAGAGCACATGGGCGGACCTCACGATGGAGACCGCCGCAGG
This sequence comes from uncultured bacterium, assembly GCA_964516845.1. Classification (GTDB taxonomy): domain Bacteria; phylum Joyebacterota; class Joyebacteria; order Joyebacterales; family Joyebacteraceae; genus JAPEKQ01. The sequence continues at coordinate 10,609 of CAZEXP010000004.1, read as the reverse complement.
AAGCCCCGGCACATGGGAGACGATCTGCCCCATGCCCGACGGCGACCTCGTCTACTGGTTCCTGACGCACAGCGACTCTGCAGCGGCATTCACCGGCCCGAAGAATCACACTGACGCTTTCCCTCCACCGGCCAGTGTCATGGTCGACCCGGCTGACGAGTTCGCGGGTGACGCGGTCGATTACTACACGTCGGCGTGCGACCTGACCGGTGCGCGGTTCGGATACTCCGACACGCGCGTCTACGCGACGCTGACGAATGCGACCGGAAGCTGGCCGACCTCCGGCGGCATCCTCGGACCGTGGTACGTCTACTCGGCCATCATTGGAAATCCCGACGCGGCTGAGGACAGCATCGCTCTGGCGATGGTCTACGCCAACGTCCCGGTTCTGGCCCAGACCGGTCTCTACTGGGTCGACGCGCGCGATTCAAGCTACGTGCGAGTCGGCGACATCGACGCGACCATCACGGGTGGCGAACTCCACATGCGTTGCGAGATCGCCGACCTCATCGCGCAGCCCGACTTCGGGCCTGACAATCCCAGCGGGTACTACGGTGTTGGCGCGGGAACGGCCACATCGCTCATCACGACGGCGCAGTGGGCCAACGACCGCACGAACGTCTACGCGTTCTACATGCGCACGGACTCCGTTGCGCCGGGCTCCAACACGGCTCCGAGCCTCGCCGACGCGATGGCGGGACCATCGGGCGGCGGCGCGCCCGACACGCTCATCCGATTCGCCGTGACGTACACGGACTCCGACGGACACCTGGCCGCGGTTCGCAACCTCATGGTCGACAGCGATGTCTATCCGATGGAGTGCCCGGGGCCGGACCGCGACTACACGGCAGGGGTCGGGTTCTCGCTCGATGTCCCGCTCTCTCCCGGCGAGCATATGTACTCGTTCTCGTTCAGCGACGGCGACCTCGACGTCGCAACCGCCCCGGTCGTCTTGAACGTCGCGACCGGAGTCCCGGACGACGCGCCGGTGACGACGCTCGCGTTCCGCTCCGCGTGGCCACAGCCGTGCTCTTCGGAGCTCCGACTGTCGTTCTCGCTTGGCGCGCGGCCACGGGGACGAGTGGACATCTACAACACATCGGGTCGGCTGGTCCGCACGCTCTGGACCGGGGGACCCGGCGAACATGAGACTTCCTGGAACATGAAAGACGACGCCGGCGGGCGCGTGGCCTCCGGCGTCTACTTCGCGGTGCTCACCGCCGGGCCCGAACGGGCGCAGCGGAAGGTCGTCGTGCTGCGATAGCTCGAACGCTCGGAGGAACCGTGGACCCTGAACTGATGCTCCAGGCCGATGCGATGAGGCTGGCTCTCGCGCACTCGTTCGTCTGGGCGGCGATGTGGTGCTACGCGGTCGCGTTCGTCGCGTACGTGGCGCACCTGTTCGTACCGAGGGCTCGGGCCGTGCGGGGCACTGCCTCGACCGCGCTCATACTGGGGTTCGTCGCGCAGACGGTGGCGATCATCCTGCGCGGCGTGACGATGGGACGACTACCGTTCCAGACGCTCTACGAGAGTCTCGCGTTCTTCGCATGGACGGCCGTCCTCGCCTATCTGGTCACCGAATGGAGACGGCGTGTGAGGCTCCCCGGGCTCTTCGTCGCGCTCGTCTCCGGCGCCGCCCTCGCGTACGCGCTCCTCGGGCAGAACCCCGAGGTCAAGCCGCTCTTCCCGGCGCTTCAGAGCGCGTGGTTCGCGTGGCACGTCGCCATCGCGTTCGGATCGTACGCGATCTTCACCGTCGCGTTCGCAGTCGAGCTCTCCTACCTCATCCAGATCTGGCTCTGGAAACTCGGGGTCACGCACGACTACGGCATCTCGCGCGAGACGCTCTCGCGATTCCACCGGTCGGTGCACCAGCTGGTGCTCTTCGGATTCCCTATGCTGACGTTCGGCATCATGTCGGGCGCGGCGTGGGCGAACGAGGCGTGGGGCGTCTACTGGCAGTGGGACCCGAAGGAGACGTGGTCCCTCATCACATGGACCGCGTTCGCTCTCTACCTCCATGCGCGGGTCCGCCCGACGTGGAAGGGAGCGCCATCGACTCTCATCATGGTGCTCGCGTTCCTGTGTATGATCACGACATTTGTTGGCGTGTCATGGCTGGCGAAGCTCTTCGGCATTCCCAGTCTGCACGTCTACGGCTAGCGGGAGGCGACCATGAACGGAACGATACAGAAGAAACGTCCGTCCCGGGTCAACCCGCTCGGCTGGCTCATCCGGGAGTTCACGCGCATCAGGCTGACGGTTTGGCTCCTCATCGTAATGGGCGTCACGATGATCGTCGGCTCCATCTTCCCCCAGGGGTATGGCGCCGAGACCTACGTTTCGGCGTGGGGCGAGGCGCGCTACCTCATGTATGCGAAGCTCGGGCTCTTGAACCTCTTCCATTCGAAGTACTTCCTGGTGCTCGGCGTCATCCTGCTTCTCAACCTCGTCTTCTGCAGCGTCGTGCGGCTGTCCGGGCGTCGCGCGGGAGCCCGTTCGGGCGAGGCGCCCGGCTATGCGCGCAGACTGAGGATCGGTGGAGCGGGAACCCGGGCCGACCGCGCGTGCAACGTGCTGACGTCCCGTGGATACAGGATCCTGTCCGATACGGGTGGCACGCTCACGGCCAGGCGTGGACCGTGGCCCGAGGGCGTGAGCCTGCTCTACCACATCGCTATGGCCATCGCGATCGTGGGGTTCATCATCTCCGCCGTCTTCTCGTTCGAGGGCGACGTGACGCTCTGGCCGGGCGAGCCGGTGGAAGTTGCGACCGCCGACGCCGGGACCGGCGCGGTCGGGCTCGGGAACACACTGGCGGACTGGAGCGTCGGGAGCTGGCATCCGCTCGCCTTCGCACGCGTCGATACGAGTGCGTTTGGCGATCGCAAGATCGCGATCACGCTCGACGAGTTCGTCACCGAATGGGAACTCCACAACGACAGGTTCTACCCGAAGGACTGGCTGAGCCACCTGACGGTGCTTGATGAGGACGGAACGACACGGCCGGTGATGGTCGAGGTCAACCGACCGCTCCGCGTTGCGGGGTTGACGTTCTATCAGATGGCGTACGAGCAGACGTTCGACGTCGTGGTGCTTCGTGATGGTGAGGAGATCGAGCGCGTCCCGGCCGAGGCATACGCACCGTTCACGCTCGAGTCGATCCCCGGGATGTTCTCGTCAGGGACGCTGCGCGTCGGCACGCTCTTCGAGAAGTACCGGGATCCTGTTCCCGTCGTGCCGCACACGCCGCTCAAGTGGACGCCGCCGGCATCTGAAGATGTCGCGGCGACCGAGGGCGACACGGAGACCGATGAGGCCGCGGAGACCGAGCCACCTCCCCCGCCTTCGCGTGTGGAGCTCGGCGATCTCTCGTTCGAGACTCCGATCGTGATGTCGGATTTCGAGGAATACGCGTCGATGGCCAGGGCGGATGTCACGGCGACGGATGATGGTGAATCCCCGGGCGAGCTGACACTCATGCTCGACACGCCGTACGAGGCGAGCGTGCTGACGTACCGGCACGACCCGGGCGTGAACCTGCTCTACGTCTCGATCACCCTGTTCCTCATCGGCTTGGCCATCCGCACCTACTGGCCAAGCTACCGCGTCCAGCTCTGGCTTGGCGACGGCAGCGAGGCGCAGCTGGTGTTCCGTGCGACGGGCATGCTCGGCGAGCCGGAGGATGTGGAGCAAGAGTTGGTGGACGCGCTCATGGACGGTCCATGAGAAGGACGGCTTTGACGAGCCGCGCTCTTGAGAGTCAGTGATGGAGGGATAGACAATGATCCGACTGCTCTTCGTGACCGCTCTCTGCCTCGCCGTGGCGGCGCCGGCGTCCGCGGAACACCGCTACGTGGACTGGGCCGGCGGCGGCGACTTCGAGAACATCGCAGATGCGGTCGACTGGGCCTCCCCGGGTGACACGGTGTTCGTCAGACCGGGCACGTACGCGGGACCGAACAACCGCGCCATCAGCTTTGGCGGGAGAGACATCCGGCTCCAGTCGACCGACGGCCCCGACGTGACCATCGTCGACTGCGAACAGGGCGGGGCGGCGTTCTGGTTCAATGCCGGGACGACGCCGGCGGCTGTCTTGTCAGGGTTCACGATCACGAACGGGCTGGCTGAGTATGGCGGTGGAATCTTCATTTGGACGTCCTCGCCGACGATCGAACACTGCCGCATCACGAACTCCACGGCCTTCGGATACTCGTACGGCGGCGGCGGCGTGTTCTGCGGTCAGGCGAGCTCACCCCACTTCGCCGACGTCGAGTTTTCAGGATGCAGCGGCGACTATGGCGGTGCGTTCATGTCCGTTGGCGGCGTGCCGTCGTTCGACAATGTGCGCTTCATCGGCAACACGGCTGGATCCCGCGGCGGTGGAGCCTACATGGAACTACCTGTCGGTGCACCGACGATCGAGGACTGCGTGTTCTTCAACAACGCGGTGACGGCGGGTGACGGCACCGGAGGCGGGCTCTGTCTGTTCGGCGCTGACCCGACGATCACCGGGACGACGTTTGCGTGGAACAGTTCGAGCGGAGGCGGGTGCATCACGTGCATGGTCAGCTCCTCCCCGACGCTCGAGAACTGCATCCTCTCGTTCAGCCAGGACGGTGACGCGATACACCCCCACGGAGGGACCAACATCCCGGTGGCGACGCAGACCTGCGTCTTCGGGAACGCAGACGGCGACAGCCTGTTCGGAACACACTCCGACTGCTCGTTCGACGATCCTCTGTTCTGCGACGTCTACGCGGGCGATCTGAGCATCTGCCTGAACTCGCCATGTGCGCCTGGAGGAGTCAACCCCGGGGGCGTCGTCGGCGCCTACGATGTCGGCTGTGCGGACTGCACGGCACCCGTCGAGGTGCGTTCGTGGGGCGCAATCAAGGCGCTGTTCAGGTAGCCATGGCGCGAACGCGGCGTGGGCAGTCCGGTTTGCCGGAACGCGCTGGCCGCGTGACTCAGGATTCGGCCCGAATCGGCTTGACCCGCGCGTAGTGCCATGCTATATATAGAGAGGTGTACATGATGCGGGGTGGAGCAGTCCGGTAGCTCGTTGGGCTCATAACCCAAAGGTCGCAGGTTCAAATCCTGTCCCCGCTACCAAATTCGAACCGCCCGGGCCGCAAGGCTCGGGCGGTTCGCGTACTGGTCTCTATGAACTACGGCCTTCTGCACGCGACCGCGAGCGACAGGTCGTCCGCCTGCTCCGTTCCCTCGGCGAAGTGATCGACAGAGGCCAGGATCAGATCGAGCGCCCCGGCCGCGCCGCCTGTGCGCGTAGCGAGGATCTCCCGCGTCAGCCTCTCCTCACCGTAGAACTCCCCCGCCCGGTCGCGTGCCTCGGTAACACCGTCGCTGTAGACGACGAGAAGCCCACCCGGCTCCACGAGCACCTCGCCCTCGACGTACACCGCTCCGGCCAGCATTCCGACGGGCATGCCCCCCTCTGTAAGCCACTGCTCCGCGTCTGCGCCCCCGATAAGGAGCGGCGGGTTGTGTCCGGCGTTCACGTAGCGGATCCGACCGCTGCCGATATCCAGGATGCCTACGAACAGAGTGATGAACGTCTCGGCCGAACTGGACGCCAGAACGTGCTCGTTCAGTTCGCTCGCGAGATCGGTAAGGTCGTGCAATGAACGTCTGAAGTAGCTCCGGACGAGCGCCTGCACCGCCGACATGACGAGCGACGGCCCCAGCCCCTTCCCGGAAACATCCCCGAGCGCGACGACGACGTGCTCGGGATCGACCAGGAACAGGTCGTAGTAGTCACCGCCCACTTCTCGCGCCGGCCGGCAGATGGCGGCGAATTCCCATCCATCCGGTTCAGGCAGCGCGCTCGGATATAGCCCCTCCTGAACGCGGCGCGCGATGGAGAGCTCACGCGCCTGCTCCGCCTCTCTCGTCGCGATGTCGAGGAGATCGGCGTTCTCGAGCGCGAAGCCCATCTGCGTGGCCACGGTCACGAGCAGCTCCTTGTCTTCGCGACCGTAGGGCTCGTCGGAGCGCTTGGCTCCGAGCGCGATGCAGCCGAAGAGGCCGCTGTTTCCCCTGAGAGCGATGAGGAGTTCAAAGGGAGCCGTGGCGTCCGGCGTGGCGGATGCCGCGCGAGTCACCGGGATATCCCAGGAGCGACCCCCTTCCTCGAAGACCGCCAACCCCTCCTGAACGTGACCGCTATAGACACTGCCGTCCGCGGCATCCGAGACCGCGGGGACTTGCCAGGCGAGGCGCGCCTCCCCGGAAGCCTGTTCGCGGAGGAAGAACGCGACCCTCGTCGCATGCAGGGTATCGAGGAGCACCGCGCCCGCGCGCGTTAGAACCTCATCCTTCCCGCGGAGCACGAGCATCTCCTGCCCCAGTTCGAGCAGCAGTCGTCGCGCGTCGTAGCTCTCCCGGAAGAAGCGTTCGTCGATCGCGCGCATCAGCGGGCGGTTCACTCGCACGAGCACGAAGAGCACGAGGATGGTCACGGTCCCGGCAATGCCGGTGATGGCGGGAATGGAGCCGCCCGACCCCCGTTGGCTCAAATGAATGGCCTCGCCAAGGATGACGAGGAGAAGGAGCCCCTCGACGAGAAGGACGCCACGGGAGAGCAGAAGGTATCGGATGCCTCGCCGCACAATGACGCGGAGGCCGAACACGCGCCGGGCAAGCGCGGAGTAGCCCAGCGACAGCGGCAACGAACACAGCAGAAGGACGGGAACGAGCAGCGCGACCGTGCGGAGCACACCGGACAGCACCGCACTCTCGGGCGCCGCGACGAGACTCCAGAGTCTTTCACTGTTCCAGAGGAACAGCACGCTGAACCCGCCAAGGACCGTCCCGGCAAGACCCGCCTCGACGACGCCAAGCCTGACTTCTCTTCGTCCACGCGTCGCAACGCGCTGCGCGCCGATCAGGACGGCCGCAATGATGAGGAGCGCAAGCCACAGGTACTCCCATGGGACCGCGCGGTCGAACGCGGAGGCGAACGCGGAGGGTAGCAGGTGCGCCCCGTACATGCGCCCGACGGCCTCGAGCGCGCTCTCAACAGACAGGAGCGCGTACGGGATCAGGAGCCAGCGCCTCTTGAGGATCCATTCCCCGACAGGCGATGGATTGGGGAAGACCGCAAGGACACTGACCATGAGGAGCGCGAGAGGGTATATCGCGAGCCGGGAGATGACGATCGCCCCCCCGACCGCCCACAGGGGCCACAGGGCGAGCATCGGCGTGCGCTCGATGAACACGGAGAGCGACTGCGCGAGAACGAGCAGGAGAAGCGCGACCTGGAATGCCATCCGATCGCGAGTCCTCGCGAGACCGATCCAGACGCCGACGACGAGCATGAGAAGGGACGGGAGCAGATATGGTCCGTAGCGCAGCCACGGAGATGCGCCGGCTTCGACCGGCAGCCCGCGACCGAGCACGAGAGTGCCGCTTCGCTCGCGCCCCGCGCCAAGCCAGCGGAGGGTGACAGGTTGCCCCTGCTCGCCTCCGTTCACCGCGCGGAAGTAGACGTCGGGGCGCTCCGCGATCCGGACACCGTCTACGGACAGGATCAGGTCGCCGGTCCGAATCCCCGCCCGCTCCGCCGGCGAGTCCGGGTCCACACCCTCCACCGGAAATCCGCCGGCCTCGCGCATGTGCACGAGGTCCCACACGAGCCCGACCGGTCCAACAATGCCGGTCCATGCGCGGGACGCACCTGCCATCCGCGCCGTTGCGCGAATCTCGGCCGCGAGCTGGAAAGCCAGCAGCGCCGCGAGAACGCCCAGGATCAGATACCGGAGCAGGACACGCCGCTCGGAGACGGGGTGTGTGGGAGTCACGATCCTCTCATGCCATCGCACATTCCGGACGGCCGATCTAGGTTGCCTTCAGTGCCCGGGACCGTACCGACTGCCGCGCAAGAACGAGCAGCACGACCAGCACGACGTCCACGGCCATGTGGCTCCACCAGAACACATGCAGCGACCCGAGCTGGAAGTAGGAGCCCACCTGCGCCACGATGCCAAGCGCGAATCTCATGATCGCGATGTTGATGACCAGGATGTGCTTCTCCGGCGCCTTCGACGCGAAGTAGAAGAGAAGCCCAAGGCAGATCATGACAGCTCCGAAGGCGTGAACGTATGGGATGAACCCCGGGAGGAACTCGAGATTGAAGATGCCCGCGACGGCGGGGGAACCGAAGAGCGCAGGTATCCCGCGGAAGACGACCTCGACCACCGCGGCGATGACGAGCACGATCCGTGCAAGACGAAACATCGTTCCCTCCTTCGATCGCATCGGCGATCGTGATCAGGTCGTTCCCGTTCCCTTCTCCTCACTCGCACCGGTCAGTGCCTTCGAGGCGCGGAGCGGATAGACGCGCTGCTCGGCGTGGTCCCGCTGGAAAGCCGAGAGCGTGAGAAACACGTATGACAGGACACCCGCGTGGAAGCACCACGCGAACGGGTTCTTCGCGCGACGGTAGCTCGAAATGATCCGCCACCACCTGCGGAAGATCTTTCCCCTCGCGTAGAACGATTCGTTCACCTTCACAAATGCGTCGAAGACCTGCTCGGGCGTGACATGCCTCGGTGTGATCACGAGGTGGTCGCCCTCGTAGTGCGAGAGGTCGTCATCGATGATGCGTCCCTCGTCGAGGGCCTTCTTGTGAAACGGGGTCCCGGGGATCGGGATGGAGATCGAGAGAAGAATGACGCCCGGATCGATCTCATCGAGACTCGACGGCAGACCCTTGTAGTACTCGGGAGTGTCCTCGTCGAGGGCGAGCATCAGGCCGGTCATCGTCATGATGCCGTGGTGCTTGAGCTTCGCGAAGAGCTCCTTGTATTCCTCGACCTTGTTCTGGCGCTTGTGGACCGACGCAAGGCTCGGCTCGCTCAGCGACTCGAGACCGATGAAAGCCATCGTGCAGTTCGCCTCCGCCAGAAGGTCCACGAACTCGTCGTCGTGAAGGCAGTCGAAGCTGAACTGCGTGCCGAGCGCCCACAGCTTGAGCTTCGCGATCTCCCTGAGCAGCTCCTTGGCGTACTCGATGTCTCCGCCGAGGTTGTTGTCATAGAGCATCGCGATCTTCCGCTTGTGAAACGGCAGTCCGGATGTCGCTTTGAGGTCGCGGATCACGTCCTCGATCGGGCGCATGCGAAACGGGGCGTGCTGGATCGTGAGCTGGCAGAAGCTGCAGTCGTACGGACACCCGCGGGTGGCCTCCGTGACGACCGGTACGCCGTACACGGACTCTACAAGGTCGTACCGCGGTGGCGGAATGCCATCGAGGGGCGGCGCGAAGGGCGCGTCGTAGCGCCTCTTGAGCCTCCCGGCCACCATGTCCTCGACGACTCCGGGCCACACGCGCTCGGCCTCCCCGACCACGATCGAGTCAAAGTGAGGCATCACCTCCTCAGGGAAGCTCGTCGCGTACTTGCCGCCGGCGACGACGATCTTCCCCAATGCGTGGAACCTGGCAGCGACGTCGTATGCGTGGGGCGCGCAGTAGTCCATGAAGGAGAGCGCGATGAAGTCGGCGTCCGTGTCGTAGTCGATCGGACGCACCATCTCGTGAAGGAGCCGCACCTCGACGATCGGCGGCGTCAGTCCCGCGATGAGCGCGCCTGCGAGCGGCGGCGCCGGGGACCTGGCGAAGTACGCCTCCTGCTCTCCCAGGTTCTGGAAGAGGACGATGATCTCGAGTGTCGGTTTGCTCATGGTTCGGCTCCTATCCGCAGACGGCTAGCGCGCAGGGCGATCAGACGGGGCCGCGGTATCGCGCAGCTCGCGGGCGATCCCGCGCATCGCGCGCTCGACGACGAACGGCGCGGATCCTCGCAGGATGCTGAGAAGCCGCCCGCGCGCGGTCAGGAATACGTCGCGCTTGCCGGCCTCGATGCCCCTCGCAACCGCCTCGGCTACGTTCTCCGGTGGAGCATACGTCCCCCGCGGCCTGCGCGCCCCCCCGACGTTCTTCTCCACGTCGAAGATCTCTGTCCGCGTGTAGCCGGGATATACGACCATCACGCGCACTCCTGTCCCGCTGAGCTCGGCGCGAAGGCTCTGACTCAACGACACGAGCGCCGCCTTGCTCGCTCCGTACGCGGCGAGATACGGAACACCGTGGAGCGCCGCCACCGTCGCAACGTTGACGATGAGACCCGACTCGCGCCGGAGCATGAACGGGAGTACCTCGCGCATGCACTGGAGCGCTCCGAAGTAGTTCACTTCCATCACGTCGCGGTGGTCCTGAGGCGACGTGAGCACCACATCCCCAAACACACTGATCCCCGCGTTGTTCACGAGCACGTCGATGTCGCCGAACTCCTCGACAGCGCCTCCGATGAGAGCGGAGACGTCATCCGGGTTGGTCACATCGCACGTGACGGCCACCGGGGCCGGCGCGTTCGGGAACCGCTCGGAGATTTCCAACGCAAGGGCTTCGAGCCGATCCCTGCGGCGCGCCGCGAGCGTGACGCGGGCCCCCCGCTTCGCAAGAGAGATGGCGAGCGCGCGCCCGATGCCCGAAGACGCTCCGGTCACGATCACATGCTTTCCGTCAATGCGCACGTCTTCCCTCCAGCTTGTCGTAGAGAGCCTCAATGAGATCCGTGCACGT
>CAZEXP010000003.1:37558-108358 GCA_964516845.1 uncultured bacterium | reverse complement strand
ACTACATGAAGTCGATGCCGGAGTGGGCCGACGATTAGCGTTTGCGGCCGGCGCGTCGGCCGATCTCGCCGGGCACGGCTTGCGGTTCAAGTTGTCATGGCTACATTAGCATGACGAGCGAATACGTCCCCATCGTCTAGGGGTTAGGACACCGCCCTTTCACGGCGGCAACACGGGTTCGATTCCCGTTGGGGATGCCATGAGGAGAGAGGGGCCGCGAAGCGGCCCCTCTCTCTTTGTACCCCCAGAGCTGGAGAACCCGGAGGGGTCGGGACCCGCCGCCCAGAGCAGATGTGGCGGCGTGTCGCCTCATCTGATATAATGAGGTCGTCTTGGCATGGTGCGGTCCTACGGGACTGTCGCCGATTCGGCTCGTTGCGAGAGGGGGAGTGCATGCGACTTGTGATGGCTGTGTTGCTCACCGTGCTTCTGACGGCGGGGGCAGTGACGGGGAAGCCACAGGAGGAGAGCGGCACCGACTTCGTCCGTTCGCGCTGGAACAATCTCATATTCATGTACTGGGACATGAGCGATCCCACCGGGTTCACAACCGTTGACCTCACAGCAGGTGCGGTCCCTCACTTCCACGTGAGCAGCTACATGTCGTTCGATGGCACTGACCATTGGTGGTGTGGAACCTTCGACTATGACGCCGACGGTGGCTACGGCAACCAGTGGGACGACAGGCTTGTGCTTCCCGCCGTCGACGTTGCAGGTGCCGTGTACCCGGTGATGACATTCGCTCACTACTATGACAGCGAGGTCGGATACGACTATACGTACGTGCAGGCCAAGCAGGGAGGTGAGTACGTCGACCTCAATTCCGGCTACGATGGCCAGATCGCCGGCGGTACCTGGGTGGACATCGGGGCGTACGGCTTCGTGCTCACCGGCATGGACAACCCTGTCGAAGCCCGCTTCCGCTTCATATCCGATGGTAGCATGTCAGATGAGGACGGCGTCTATCAATCGGTCGGCGGCGCCTACCATGTCGACAACATCAAGATCTACGACTTCTACGGCGGTGCCGTGTACTTCTTCGACGACGTCAACGCGGGCAGCGTGTGCACTCCCACGATCCCGGGTGTTGCCGGCGACTACTGGCATCTCGTGAATGACGTTTGCTCCTCGAATGTGATCCCGTCGTGGTGGTGCGGTGATGACGCCGACACCAGCATCATTCCTCCGAACCTTGCGAACGCGCTCATCACTCCCGTCGTAAGCGTGCCGGGCGGTGCACAATCCTGCACGCTGCGCTACGCGATTCACGCTGAGGTCCCAACGATCGATGCCCACGACTTCTGGGATGTCTCTGTGAACGTTGATGGAGGGGAATGGACCTCGCTCGGCACATGGTTCGGTGACTTCGGTGCGTGTAATGGATGGGGATCTAACGGCCTGCGCGGGGAGCCGCTGGACCAATACCTGAGCCCTGTGTACGATGTCAGGTTCCAGGTCCGTGTCACGTTCTACACGAGCGACGACGGCTGCGGACCGGGTTCTGCGGGCGGTGCCGGTATCAACCTTGACGACACCTGGTTCGAGGGCTATTACCATGTTCCGGTGGAGTCCCGCAGCTGGGGCAACATCAAGGCCATGTATCGTCGGTAGATGCCTGTCTTCGGGCGCGTCCTTCCAATGATCTGGTTCTGCCCTTCAGACGACACAGGGGATCTCACACACAGAGAGGCCGGCAAGCGCCGGCCTCTCTCTTCGTCGGCCCAACACGCACCGAGGGCTGCTGGTTCGGGAGCCGAGCGCGGCCGGCGGTGGAGCGCGAGCAACCCGGTCAGAAGTCGCCCTTGACTGTCTCGGTCTAGTTTGATACATTACTAATTAGATATCCATCAAACTAGGAGGTCTCATGGGACAACACGACATCGACACCCTGCTAGGCTTCTTCAAGGTGCTGGCGAACGAGAACCGGCTCAAGATCATCGGTGTGCTGGCCGACCGCGAGTGTGGGGTGGAGGAGCTGGCGTCGCTGCTGGGTCTCAAGGCGCCGACGGCGTCACACCATCTGGACAAGCTGCGAGAGCTTGGGTTCGTTGACATGCGCACCGACGGGAACGACCATCTCTACCGGTTGAGCGTGGATAGCCTGCAGGAGATGAGCAAGCGGGTCTTCTCGTCGTTCAGCCCGGAGACCGTCGTCTCTCTTGCGGACGGCATCGAGTACGACGCCTGGGAGGCCAAGGTCTTGGGGACCTTCATGGACGGGGACCAGATAACGCGGGTCCCGGCCGGGTACAAGAAGCGGCTGGTCATCCTCAAGTGGTTGGTGGAGCGCTTCGAGGAGGGGGTGGAGTACTCGGAGAAGGAGGTCAATGAGATCATCGAGAGGCATCATCCTGACTACTGTCTCTTCCGGCGGGAGTTTGTCATGAACGGGCTCATGGAACGCAGAGACGGCGTCTACCGGCGCGTGGAGTGGCAGCTGCCCGAGCTGGCGTGATCCCGTGCGCCCCGGCGGCGAACCCCTGCTTGCGCCTGGGAATCTAACGCAATGTGAAGTGTATGGACCCAGGCAAGGAGCGATCCGTGATCAAGCGAATGGCGGCGGTCGTGATCCTGCTTGTCGTAGCGCTTCCATTCACCACGGCATGCGGGGAACAGGAGATGGACATGAGCAGTAAGGAGTATCGCGAACTGACGCCCGAAGAGGCCGCTGTGATCATCGACAAGGGGACCGAGCGGCCCTTCTCGGGAGAGTATGACGACAACGTTCAGGAAGGCACCTATCACTGCAGGCGCTGTGATGCGCCGCTCTATGAGTCGACCGACAAGTTCGTCTCGTCGTGCGGGTGGCCGAGCTTCGACGATGAGATCGACGGTGCGGTCCGGCGCGAGACCGATGCGGACGGGAGGAGAACCGAGATCCTCTGCGCCAACTGCGGCGCGCATCTCGGTCACGTGTTCATGGGCGAGGAGCTGACGGACAAGAACGTCCGGCACTGCGTGAACTCGATCTCGATGGTGTTCAAGCCTGCCGCGTCGAGCGCGGTCGGCGAGCAGGCTGTCGAGACAGCCTTCGCACACTTCGCGGGCGGATGCTTCTGGGGTGTCGAGCACCAGTTCGCCGGCAAGGAGGGCGTGGTCTCCGCGGTGTCCGGCTACATGGGTGGTACCAAGGAGGACCCGACCTATCAGGAGGTCCTCAGTGGCAGGACGGGACACCTCGAGGCGGTCGAGGTGGAGTACGACCCTGAGAAGGTCACGTACGAAGAACTCGCCCGGCTGTTCTTCGAGATCCACGACCCGACGCAGCACAACGGTCAGGGACCCGACATCGGAGGGCAGTACCTCTCCGCGGTCTTCTACGGCAGCGAGGAGGAGAAGGCGACGGTGGAGCGGTTGATCGCGATCCTCGAGGACAAGGGATATGACATCGCGACGAGCGTGAGGCCCGCCGGAGAGTTCTGGAAGGCGGAGGATTACCACCAGGACTACTACGAGCGGAAGGGGCAGCAGCCCTACTGCCACGTCTACACGCCCAGATTCTAGCACTTTCGGGCATCGCGCAAAGAGAGGGGCCGCATCGCGGCCCCTCTCTTGTTACGTGCTACGGCCGAGCCAAGACCCGTCTTCACAAAGCCGTCGCTCGCGGGTAGACTGAACACTCACCCCGAAATCCTTCTGAAGAACAGGATGGCCCTATGGAACCGACTCGACACGACATCGACGAGCTCTGCGTCGACACGATCCGAACCCTCTCGATGGACGCCGTCGAGGCGGCGGGCTCCGGACATCCCGGAACGCCGATGGGACTGGCGCCCGTCGTCTACTCGCTCTGGCGGCGCATCATGCGGTACGACCCCGCCGACCCGCTCTGGCCGGGCCGCGACCGGTTCGTGCTCTCGGCAGGACACGCCTCGATGCTCATCTACTCCGTCCTGCATCTGGCCGGCGTGAAAGACGTTGAGCCCGATGGGAGTGTCTCTGAACGTCCAGCGGTGAGTCTGGACGACATCAAGCGGTTCAGGCAGCTTGACGGGCGATGTGCGGGACACCCCGAGTACGGCCTGACGACCGGCGTGGAGACCACGACGGGGCCGTTGGGACAGGGTGTTGCGACAAGCGTCGGGATGGCCATCGCCGGTCGATGGACGGGAGCGCACTTCGATCGTCCCGGGTTCGAGATGTTCGGGTACGACGTCTTCGCGCTCGCCGGTGATGGTGACCTGATGGAGGGCATCTCGTACGAGGCGGCATCGCTCGCCGGCCATCTGCGTCTCTCGAACCTCTGCTGGATCTACGACAGCAACGACATCACGATCGAGGGCGGCACGGACATCACATTCACCGAGGATGTCGCCGCGCGGTTCGAGGCGCTCGGGTGGCGCGTTGATCATATTGACGACGCGAATGATCTCGACGCCCTCGATGGAGCGTTCACTGAGTTCCGCAAGACGACCGACCGGCCGACGCTCGTCATCGTCAAGAGCCACATCGCCTACGGCGCGCCGAACAAGCAGGACTCGAGCGACGCCCACGGCGCGGCGCTCGGGGAGGAGGAGGTCCGGCTGACGAAGCGCGCGTACGGCTGGCCCGAGGACGCGCACTTCCTCGTTCCGGATGGCGTGCGCGAGCGCTTCGCTTCGGGCGTCGGCGCACGGGGCCGGAAGCTCAGCGCGGAGTGGCGCGAGAGCTTCGGTGCGTACGGCACCGAGCATCCTGATCTCGCCGTCGCGTTCGGGCTGATGTTGGAGCGGAAGCTCCCCGAGGGGTGGGACCGCGACCTCAAGGAGTACGAGCCCGGTTCGAAAAAGGTCGCGACCCGAACCGCCTCGAGCGATGTCCTCAATCAGCTCGGGGCGCGCATTCCGTGGATCCTCGGCGGCTCGGCCGACCTGGCGCCGTCGAACAAGTCGCTGCTGACCTTCGAGGGCGCCGGGGAACTGACTGCGGAGACGCCGGGAGGCCGGAACATCCGGTTCGGCGTTCGGGAGCATGCGATGCTCGCCATCGTCAACGGTCTGGCGCTCTGCGGGCTCCGGAGCTACGGCGCGACCTATCTCGTGTTCTCCGACTACGCCAGGCCTGCCATTCGGCTCGCCGCGATCATGGGGCTTCCGACCGTCCACATCTTCACGCACGACTCGATTAGTGTGGGGGAGGACGGCCCGACGCACCAGCCCATCGAGCAGCTCGCGTCGCTCAGGGCGATTCCGGACCTCATCGTGTTGCGTCCGGCGGACGCCAACGAGGTCGTCGACGCGTGGCGAGTCATCGCGCCGCTGCGAGACGAACCCGTGGCGCTCGTGCTCTCGCGACAGGACCTGCCCGTCATCGACCGCGGGCGGTACGCTGCGTCACAGGTCGGCCGCGGGGGCTACATCCTGGCTGACTGCGTCGGGACGCCGGACGTTGTCCTCATCGCGACCGGGAGTGAGGTGACGCTCTGCATCGACGCGCACGAGCGTCTCACCGAAGAGGGAGTCGCGTCCCGCGTCGTGAGCTTGCCGAGCTGGGAGCTCTTTGAGAGGCAGGACCTTGCCTACAGGGACGCCGTGCTGCCACTCCAGGTTCGCGCCCGCGTCGTGGTCGAGGCGGGAGGGACGTTCGGGTGGGAGCGCTATGCAGGTCCAACGGGCGAGATCATCGGTATGCGGAGCTTCGGGGCGTCCGCGCCGGCGGATGACCTGACGGAGAAGTACGGCTTCACAGTCGAGCATATCCTCAGTGTCGCCAGACGCCAGGTGGCACGGTCACAGCAGGGAGCCCCCGCCGTGTGACGGGGCCCCTGACCCCAATCACGCTCACGACGAGGTCTTCTCGAACCGCACGTCGCGCTGCATGTTCATGATGTGGTTGCCCGCGTCGCCCATGGGGATCTCGAGCACGATATCCTCGTTCATCGTGAGGCACTCGATTTCCCAGTCGTCGAGCGAGACCCAGACCTGACCCCAGTAGCAGGAACGTCCCCGGATCCCCGGCGCATCGACGGGATTGGCGAAGGACTGGAACAGCACAACAGCGCACGTCTCGCCGTGCATCGTGGATGATCCCGTCCACTTGAGTCTGAGGTCACGCATCTCGATCGCGCCCCAGTCGCACATCTCGACCGTGAAGCCCTCGTACTCCGGAACCGGGTGAAACTCGTTGAGGGGAAGCGACTCGAAGCCCGGGAGCATCATCTCGAACATCTGGATGAGCATCCCGTCCCAGACCATCGTCTTGACGACGTCACGAAGGTCGTTCTTCGGGAATCGCTCGAAGAAGGACTCCTGAACGATCTCCTCCGAGAGTCCGTACTGAAATCCTTCCATGACCTCGAGCGGCTGTCCGGGCGAGTCGGGTTCCTCGGCTCCGGCGGCGCCGGAGCTCGCCGGCGTCGCCACGCACGTGCACGCGACCACCAGGGCAGCAATCGATCCGAGTCTGAATCTTGACACGCTCATCTCATTCCTCCTCTCCGCCTCGCTGTTGTCTGATGAACTGCTCCAGCTTGTCCAGGTAGTCCGTGAAGGCCGCCCGTCCCGCGCGAGTCATCGCGCACGTCGTGTGCGGCCTCCGGCCCTTGAAGCCCTTGTTGACCGTGACGTATCCCGCCTCCTCGAGTTTCCTCAGATGTGCGCTGAGGTTGCCGTCGCTTGTGCCCGTTGTCTCTCGCAGGAACACGAAGTCGGCGTCCTCAGTGCTTGCGAGGATGGAGAGGACGGCGAGCCGCACCGGGGCGTGGACCAGTGGATCGAGGGTCGTGATCGGAGGCTCACCGGTCATGATCGTCACGCTGCCGTCTGTAGGTTCTGTTGAGTGCGACGCCCGGAAGAATCCATCCGAGGACGATCGCGGCGGCCATGATATACGCGCGATCCCCGCCCCGGATCATTGCCATCGCGATCGCGGAGGCCCACCACGCGAGACTGCCCCACAGAAGGCTTCCGGATTCGAGGATCACGCCGGTGGAGAACACGCCGACACCGATGATGAGCGCGACCAGGACCGGCACGAGGTTCCACGGGACCGCGCCAAGGAGGGGGAGGAGAAGTGCCGCGAGAATCGCTGCTATCCCGCATGCGAGCCAGACGCTGTAGCAGACACGCGAGGCGTATGACCGCGCGCCCGCGTTTCTCCTCCCGCGCACGATCGCCACATAGGCGAGGATGCCGTTTCCGACAGTGAGGGCTGCGAGTGTCGGGATGATCGCGGCTCCGCGGCCCGTCACCTCGAGCATCCTGATCACAAACACACCCAGTGTCGACAGAACGCCGATCCAGATGAAGAAGTGCCCGGACTCCGCGGTCTCGCGTCTGCTCCTGTCGACCATGGCCCGGATGACATCGAGTTGCTGCTGCGCTGTTGCCTGGTTCAAGGGGCATCTCCTTTCGCATGGGGCAAAGTACTTTGTAATACAAAGCAAATATACCAAGATGCCCGGATCCTGTCAAGCGGGGAGTGGAAGTGTTGGGGGACATGCAGGTCCGGCGAGCCGATGTGGGGTTTGGGGATGACGCGACGAGGCGGCAGAGTGTTGTCTGCCGCCTCGTCGGTGGGGTGTGAGGAGAGTTCTGAAATCTAGCGGTACTGGGCCTTGATACGTCCCCATGTGGATGGCTCGACCGGGTTTAGCACGTCGTAGTCGAGGAGCTGGGCGGTTCCGCCACCGTCGAGTTCCTGCTGGACCACGCCGGTCGCGACCGCCCACCAGGTCTTTCCGCCACGGGAGCCCGCTGCCATGCCACGACCAGTAGGGTCACAGGGACGAGGCTCTCCGCCCTTGTCGGGCGTGATCGTCGTCGCGACAGCCGCCGTGTGGAACAGTCCGGCAGGGAGGACGATCGTCATTGTGTCCTCGACAACGTGGTCGAACCGGTATCTGCCGATGTGGACGTTCCCGGGTTGGAGGTAGATGTCCACATCATCATGCCAATCGTCGCCGACCTTCATGTCCTTGCGGGCCATCCGGACCTTGGGATCGTAGAGGCGCCCGGTATCGTCCACCGTATGGTGGTACCCGTAGAGCACCGCGTCCTCATGACGCGTACTCTCTCCGTTGTTCCAGTACTCCTCAAGCCCGGCGTTCGGCGTCGTCCCGGTCGTGACGATCACGAAGATCAGGTCCGCATCGAGTTCGATGTGACGGTCGACGGTTCTGAGCTCCGTCCCGGACGGCAACTGGTACTCCCAGTAGAACCCGAGCTCCAGGGGCAGATACTCGTTGAGCGCCGAGAAGGCGGTCAACGGTGTACCGAGAAGTGCGGTCGCACCAACCAGGCAGAGAAGCAATCCTAGCTGTTTCCTCACAGAGCCCCCCTCACAGTCTCTGAGCACCCGTGCATCCTTCCATCCAGTGTGCCCGTACGCTAACCGAGAGCTGACCGGTGCGTCAACCCCGAAAAAGCCGTGCCATGAGCGAAGCTCAGCATCCTTCTCGTCCGAGTTTGGCATGATAGGTGCAGTATCTCTGTGTGACGGAGTGCCGTCTTCTGAGGAGCGCGGCGCGAGGAGACTGCTCGTGCAGCGGGCTTCGTCGTGGCGACTTGCATCGCGGCGGCAGGCAGGGGGAACTGATGGCGGAACGACAGGGGGGAGGGATCTTCGCGGGCACGACCGCGCCCTTCCGGGTCTACTACTCCGCGGTGATCGCGATTGGCGCGGCCATCGCATACATGACCTTCCCGTCGGTGTCGCTCACGAGCTGGGTGCCGATCGCGATGTGGGTCGCGTTCGTGGTCATTGCGGACATGAGCGCGATAGAACTCCACGGCGGACGTGCCTACATCGCTGTCTCCTCTTCGTTGGACTACGCGGCCATCGTTCTGTTCGGCCCAGCGGCGGCCGCCATCGTTTCGGTCATCGCGTGCGTCGTAACGCAGATCGTCATCCAGCGCCGTCCTGCGGACCGCGTACTGTTCAACATCTGTGTCTTCATCATCACCATCACCGCGGCCGGTCTGGCCTTCGAAGCGTTCGGCGGTCGTTCGGCCGCGTCACTCGCGCAGCTGATGCTCCCGATCGCCGCGTGCGGGCTGACGTACTTCGCGGTCAATACGTTGATGGTGAGCGCCATCGTTGGATTGTGGAAGGGAGAGAGCCCATGGCGTGTCTGGCAGTCGACCTACGCGTGGACCCTGACGCACCTGCCTGCCTTCGTGCCGCTCGGCGCCCTCATGGTTGTCGTCTATCGCGATGTCGGGTTCCTGGGCGTCGGGCTGTTCCTCATGCCGCTCATCCTGGCCCGCTACGTATTCAAGCTCTACACCGAGATGCGCGAAGAGCACATCATGACGATCCGCGCACTGACCTCGGCGATCGACGCGAGTGACCCGTTCACTGCAGGACACTCTCGTCGCGTCGCGAAGTACTCGGTCGCCGTTGCGAGGAAGCTGGGCGTCGACGAGCGACGTGTGACAACGATCGAGCTTGCGAGTCTGGTCCACGACATCGGGAAGATCGGTGTCGACAACAATGTTCTCATGAAGGTGGGGAAGCTCAGTGACGGTGAGTGGCAGATGATCCGATCGCACCCCGCCAGGGGCGCGGGGATCGTCAAGGGGCTGAGGTTCCTGGGGAACGCTGAGGACGTCGTGCTTCATCACCACGAGCGGTTCGACGGCAAGGGATACCCCCACGGGATCGCGGGCGATGAAATCCCGCTCGAGTCACGTATCGTCAACGTGGTCGACGCCTTCGACGCGATGATGTCGGACCGACCCTACCGGAAGTCCATGGGTCTGCAGAACACACTCACTGAAGTGGAGAACTGCAGCGGCAAGCAGTTCGATCCCCAGGTCGTCAGCGTATTCATCGAACTCATCTCTTCCGGAAAGGTCGACGTCGAGCAGGCAACGGACGACGAGCTGACACGCGGACTTCGCGAATACGAACGGGCACACGGCGACGCCGTCGACGAAGCCGTCCACGACCTCAGCACCGATCCGGTTCACTGACCTTCCCGACTGACTCCCTGACCAGCGACGTGATGTGTCTCCGGCCTGAACTCTGAACCGGGTTCGTTCGTCTCGCGGGCACGGCCGCCGTTCGCTGAATAGGCGACCGGCACGTAGACAGCTGACGTGAACGAAGAAAGCCCCGCCTGAAGGCGGGGCTTTCGTGTTGTCTGTTCCGGGCGCAGTTCCGGAGCGTCCGCGCCCTCGGGCGGCCCGACACACCAATCCTACTTGTACAGCGCCTTGATCGAGCTCCAGGTCATACTCTCGACCGGCGCTGCGTTGTCGATCCAGATGTACATCCCGAAGTTCCATGTGTGCATGGACGCCGGGCAGTCCACGGTGAACGAACCGTTGTAGCTTCCGGTCCCGGCATAGCCGTCGTAGACCCCGGTCCCCTCGCGGATGATCACGATGCATCCGCTGAAGCTGCCCTGACAGAACTCACCGTCATCCAGCACGCCGTCGTTGTTGTCGTCGGTAACCAGCATCTGGATCGTGCATACGCCCGTCATCGTCCCGCCGAACGTGTCGTCGACGATGTCGAGTGTGGGCTGCGCGGGCAGGCCATGGTTCACGTCGATGTAGCCGATCCAGTAGCCCGGTGTGCCAGGTGTGTAGTTGCCGGCGAAGAACGTGTTCCAGAAATACTGCGTCCGCACTGCGGGATCCGACGTGTCCGGCCATGCTGCGTCGGGGACGGCGATGGCCCAGGAGCCCTCAGTGATGTCACCACCCGAGTTCATGGCACCGGTGAAGACGGGGGGGCTGTCAGTGATGAAGTCTCCGACGCCGGTTCCGTAGAACCAGATGAAGATCTCGCTGGCGGGGGCTGCTGCGGCCAGAAGCGCGACGATCACAAGCACAAGCAGCATACGCATCTGCGACTCTCCTCTCTGCGTCTTGAGACGCGTGAGGGTTCGTGTCTGCAGAACACCATAGCTGACTGGGCTCGCAACCTCAGCAGTGGAGCAAGTATAGCGAGTACAACTGGATATGTCAAGTGTTCAGCTTGCGACTACGCCACGATCCGTCCGTCGCAGAGATTGATGGAGCGGTCGGCGGTCGCACCGAGCTTCTCGTCGTGCGTCGTCGCGACGATGGTCAGACCATCTCGCTCGTTGAGCTCCCGGAGGAGTGCGAAGACGTCCCTTGAATTCTTCGAGTCGAGGTTCCCCGTGGGTTCGTCGGCGAGCAGCAGGTCGGTCGACATCGCCAGCGCCCGCGCGATTGCGACGCGCTGGCGCTCTCCCCCCGAGAGTTCCTTCGGGAGATGCGACGCACGGTGTTCGAGACCGACCCGGACGAGGTGCGCCATCGCCGTGCCCATGTCGAGCGGTCGTCGGGCGAAGGTGGCAGGGAGTGCCACGTTCTCAATGGCCGTCAGCTCGGGCAGAAGCAGGAAGTCCTGGAACACGAATCCGATCCTGCCGCGGCGGAGCTTGACCAGCTCGCTCTCTCTGGCCGACGAGATGTCGCGGCCGAGCACGATCAGCTGACCGTCGGAGACCGTCTCAAGGCCGCCGAGAAGATCGAGGAGCGTTGTCTTGCCCGACCCGGACGGTCCCATGATCGTGACGAACTCGCCTCGCGCGATCTCGAGATCGACGCGGTCGACCGCGTGGACGTCCTCGGCGGGGAGCGCGAATGTCTTTCTGAGGTTCCGCGCGACGATGGCCGGGCCGACGTCCTTCGTGAGCTCGGTGTGCGCGGTCTCAGGGTCCATGATCGTGATGCTCATGCGTCACTCTCCACTTCTGATGGCTTCGACGGGCTTCATCGAGGCGGCTCGCGCTGCGGGATAGAGACAGGCGATGAATCCTGTGGCCACCGCACCGGCGAGCGCGATGAGGACCAGAGGAAGCGAGACCGCGATCAGCTTCCCGCTCGGGGCGTAGGGGAGGATGCTCCGGACGATCTGTTCCGCGAAGCCGCCGCCCACAATGGCGAGCGCGGAGCCGGTGATGCCCCCGAACAGACAGACCAGCGTGGTCTCCGCCCAGACGATCTTGAACACGTCGAGCCTCGAGGCGCCCATCGCCTTCATCACGCCGATCTGCTTTGTCCGCTCGAACACGGAGACGAGGATCGTGTTCATCACGCCGATCACGGCCACGACGATGGCGATCGCGGCGATCGAACTGGCGAGGACCCGCGCAGACGCAATGAGGTTGAGGATGGTGCCCTTGACCTGCGCCATGCTGACGACCTGAATGCCAGGCTCGTCGTAGAGATCCTCCTCGAACTGGGTCAGCTCAGTGATGTCGTTGAGACGGATACCGATACCGCTGATCTTGTCCTGGAGATTGAACGTTGCCTGCGCCGTGTGGAGGGGAATGAAGACAGCGCCATCGTCCTGCGTCCCCGTGCGTTCGAACACGCCCACGACCGTCAGCAGCTTGTCCGCGCCGGGGACGAAGATGCGGTCGCCGACGGAACGCTGTTCGAGTTCCGCAGCCTCGTACCCGAGGATCGCTTCGTCCGCCTGTCCATGCGTGAACCAGCCGCCCGACCGATACTCGAGCCAGGGCTTGAGCTCGGCGTATGCGTCCGTGATCCCGACGAACATCGTTACGCTTCCGTCGTTGAACGTTGTCGCGACGAGCTGCGGGGCGATCTGGCGGATGCGCGGATCGACGACGATCCTGTCGTAGACCTCTTCCTCCATGTACCGGAGTCCACCTCCGCCCTTGAGCATCAGTGTTGCCGCCTCGTACGGGCATCCCTTGGCCGTGACGAGCACCTGATACCCCATGCGGTCGATGTCCGTCCTGAGCGCCTCCTGATACCCCGCGTCGAAGGCCAGGAGGCTGACGAGCACGGCGACGGCGATGCCGACTCCGCCGATCGTCAGCGCGGAGCGGATCTTCCGGCGCCAGAGGACCCGGATCGCGAGTCGGAAGACATTCATCGGAGTTCGACCCCCTGCCCGAGGACCATGACCTGGCCGTCGGTGACCCGGATCGTGCCCTCAACGACCACGTTGCTCCCGACGCGCTGGGGTATCGCGATCCCGTGCGGCGCCAGGTCGACACGGACCACGGCCCCCTCATCAATGAGGTTGAACCAGCAGCCGGATGGGCACTCCGTCTGGATCTCTCCCTCGATGCGTACGGTGCTTCCGTCGTGAGCTGCCGGGTCGGACAGGATCGTCGACAGCGGCGTGGTCTCGGTCAGCGTCATCGCCTCGCCGAACTGCTCGCCTCCACCAGCACTTCCGCCGCACCCCGCCAGCACTGCCAGGAAGACAAGCGCTGCAGCTGTGACTGTCGCTGTTCTGAGCGTCTTCATCGTGCCCCTCCTTGGTTGTCCTGCTCCGTCGGTTCCTCTATGGGGAAGAATGCCCGGAGCAGGAGCAGGTTCTTCGTGATGCCTCTGAGCGTTGCGCGGAAGTCCTCCGCGCTCTCCTCGCTCGGATCCTCAATGGTCGGCTTGTCCGCCGCGGAGGCGGTCAGTCGCGCGTCCTCTCTCCGTGCGCCTTCGGCCGTCCTGAGCACCACGATGTCGTCGAGCGAGAGTCCAACGAACCGCGACGTGAAGGCCTCGTTCCTGAACCTCGCCGACTCCGGCGACGAGAGCTTCTGGTAGTAGAACGCGACGATGACACGCGACGGGTCCGTGGCCAGGATGAGCTGCATCCCGCCGTACATGCCCTTCTGGTTGACCCCGTGGATGCGTCCGATGAAATCGGACCCTGCGAGCACCGTGTAGTACGCATAGTCCACGTCGAGCGCTTCGAACACCGGGTCCAGCTCGTCTTCGAGCACGGTTTCCAGACGCGCGGCCAGCGGTTCACCGCCGCGGTCGTTGATGTTCACGAACTCCGTCCGGTACGATGTCGCGTCCGGGAAGATTCGCATCACGTCGCGATCGGGGTCGTTGAGTGAGCATCCGACCGCAGCCGCCGCGAGCGTGGAGCCCAGGACCACGCTGAGCAGCGCCGCGACCATCGCGGCGCCCGCGGCACGCGCGACGCGCGTCGGATCCTGGTCGTATCGGGAGACTGCTGCTGTTCTCATTGCATCACCCTCCGTAGTAGTAGAGCTGCAGAACCGCCCGCATGTCGCCGGCGCCGCCCGCCCGGTCGCTCGCGGTCACGGCAGCCCGAGTCGTCAATGCATCGGTGACACGCCACGAGATCCCCGCGAGGCCGGTCACGACGTCGACGCCGCCCCGGTCGAGATCGCTGTCCCACGCGCGAAGCTGTGACTCGAATGTCAGCCTCTGGTTCGAAGGCGGCGTGTAGTCGAGTTCGAGCATCACTCCTCCGACCGGCGACGAGTCGTTGGCGCCGGCGGTTACCTCGGCGAGCAGTGTGAACGGCCCTGCCGTGTGTTCCGCGGCGAGGCCGACGCGGCTGATACCAACGGTTCCCTCGGCGTAGTCGGGGAGGGGGAACGTCCCTGGCTGCTGAGCCGTGCGCAGGTCGCCGCGGGCCATCGAGAGGCCGAATCGGGAGTCCCTGCCCGGCGGAGTCCAGATCTGCGCCGACGCGAGATACGAGCCATTGTCTGGCGCGGGCGCCATGCCCGACCCGAGCTGGAGCGCGGCTTGGAGGTCGAACGGCCCGGCGATGCCCGAGTATCCAATCCCCCAGTCCTTCTTGAATCCGAGGTCCATTCCGGCCAGCGTCTGTGTCAGCGTGCCGTGCGTGTCGCGGATCGGCTCGAGGCCGTGAGCAGGGGAGAAGTGGCCGAATCGGAGCTTCTTTCCGAGGCCGAGCCTGTACTCGAGCCAGGCGTTGTGGACCTCGAACACCCACGCTTCGTCGCTCGAAGCCCGCGAGTCGTAGCTCGCACGGACTTGCAGGTCGGTCGTGACGACGTCACCGCGCTCGGTCGAGAACTTCGCGAAGTGCTCGAACCCCACGGCGCTCAGCTGGGATCCCGGGAGCATTCCGACCCATCCGAGGTCCTCGGAGTAGCCGACGAGCAGATTGAGTTCGATCGCCGCACGTGTCGTGACGACGGCCAACGCCGGCGTGGGAGCGACGGCCGAGAGCACCGCGAGCATGGCCAACACCGCGAGCGTCATGACCGCGGGGGACACCGGGACGCGCAGGGGTCCGGGTGTCACTGCCGCCACGGCGTCCGGGCGGGAAGCGTCTTCGGATGGCGTTGACAGAGTACGCATATGCCTACCGTTTGAAGTATCTCTCCATGACCGTCATCAGCTCGTCCGTCTTGGCCTGCGCCTCGCTCTCCGAGCCGGAGCGCATGGCGTCGGTCACACAGTGTTCGATGTGACCCCTCAGGATCTGCATCCCGACGGCCCCCAGCGCCGACTGCGCCGCCTGCACCTGCGTAATGATGTCGATGCAGTACTCGCCGTCCTGGACCATGCGCTGTATGCCGCGGACCTGTCCTTCGACCCGTGCGAGTCGCTTGAGATTGGCGTCGTGCCGCGTTGTGTGGTTCTTCACTCGCTCTTCCTCCTTCGTCGGATGAGGTGACATGTCGCCTGTCACTCAATGTATACCCCGTGGGGGTATATAGCAAGGACGATCATCGTCCGAGGCGAGCGGTGGTCGGCGCAGCAGCGCCGGTGTGCGCGTATCCTCAAGAACGGCGCCGCCTTGACTGGCCACGCGGGGTTCCTCTAGGATGTCTCTGAAGTTGACGACGGAGCGGCCGGAGGCGGGTTCAGTCCATCGGGGGAGGATCATGCGAAAGTCCAGGGTGCGATCGTGCGGACTCATCGCGGCGGCACTGCTGCTCGTCATCTGCTCGTGCGCGCCCGCGCCGCCCGGACCTCCGAACATCGTGCTCATCGTCATCGATACGCTGCGTCCGGACCATCTGCCGTTCTACGGGTACGAGCGTGCGACGGCGCCTTTCCTCTCAGAGATCGCCTCGCGCGGAGTCGTCTTCGAGGACGTGCACTCTACGTCGTCCTGGACGGCGCCGGCCACTGCGTCGCTGCTCACGTCGCTCCATCCGGTCCAGCACGGTGTTCTTTCCGGGCTCACGGCCGTCCGCGCGCAGCAGCAGGCCGACTCGACCATCACGTTGAACCGCATCCCGTCCGAGGTCGCGATGGCCGCCGAGATCCTGAAGGACGGCGGCTACAGCACGTGGGGTGTTGCCGACAACCTCAACGTCTGCTCCGAGCTTGGATTCGAACAGGGGTTCGACCACTTCCGGATGACGAGCGACGAGGGCGCCGCGACGGTCAACGCGACGGTCCACGGATGGCGGAACGGGCTGAAGGAGACCGGGCCGTACTTCCTGTACGTTCACTACATGGACCCGCACCGTCCGTACCTGAAGCACGCGCCCTGGTACGTGCCGATGGAGGGCGAACGTCTCGATTCGATCTCGGCCTACGACAGCGAGATCAGCCACGTCGACCGGAGCATCAAGGAGCTCTACGACCTGCTCGGTTGGGACGAGAACACGCTCCTCATCGTCACGTCCGATCACGGCGAGGAGTTCCAGGATCACGGCGGCTGGGACCATGGCCGGACGCTCTACTCGGAGGTCGTAGACGTGCCGCTGCTCGTCTACTCGTCAGCGGTTGGATCCGCCATGACGCCAGAGGTCGGGGGCGCCGCGGTGGCCGCCGGAACACGTGAGAGTGGTGGTCGTCGCGTGCCGGAGCCGGTCTCGATCCTCGATGTTCTGCCGACGATGCGCGACGCTGCCGGACTCCCGCCGGGGGAGGCGGAGCAGGGTGTGAGCCTCTTGCCGGTCGTTGCTGGAACCGGCGACCCGCCGACCGGACGTTCCTTCCACGCGGATCTCAGAAGCCCGTCGTGGTTCGGGAGCCTCACGATCCACTCGATCACGCGGGAGGGGCGGAAGTACATCCTCACGCTTCCGGACACCGAGGAACTCTATGATCTCACTCGCGACCCGAACGAGCGCGAGTCGCTGACGGGCCGACGGAGAGACGCCGTCGCGGCCTTCCGGGCGGAACTCGGTGAGTTCCTCGAGGCTGTTCCCCGGTATGCCGCCGGGACGGTCGACGTCTCTCTCGATGCTGAGACGCGTGAACAGCTCGAGTCTCTGGGATACATGCAGTAGGAGGTTCAATGGGCCATCGTCGCGTGACCATGCTTCTGATCCCGTGTCTGTTGATCCTGACGTCCTGTTCGACGTCGGCCCCTCAGATCCAGGGTGCATCGCACGTCGTTCTCATTTCGATCGACACGGCGCGGGCCGACCACTTCGGGTTCATGGGGAGTGAGACGGTCCGAACACCCAGGCTGGACGCCTTCGCCGCCGAGTCGGTCGTCTTCACCGACTACATGACCGTTGTGCCCACGACGCTCGCCTCGCACACCACGCTGATGACGGGCAGATATCCGCTGCATCACGGCACGCCGCGCAACGGCTTCCTCATCAACGAGAAGAACGAGATGCTCGCGGAGACCCTCAAGGCGGCCGGGTTTCACACGGCCGGGTTCGCGGGGTCGTTCGCGCTCGACAGCCGGTTCGGGTTTGCGCAGGGATTCGAGTACTACGACGAGGCATGGAACATTCTCGTGGCGCCCGGTGGGGCCGATCAGAATCAGCGCCTGGCGTCGGAGGTGACCGACGCGGTTCTCGATCACATCGACGCGGCCGGCGTCCCCGAGCATCTCTTCGTGTTCGCCCACTACTTCGATCCGCACGCCCCGTACACGCCGCCGCCGCCCTACGACACGATGTACGACCCGCGGGGTTGGGGCGACATCCCGCCGATCGCGACCGTCACGCGCCATCCGAGTCTCTCCGATGAGGAGCGGCGGGAGTACGCGCGGCGGCTGGAGCTCCAGTACGCGGCGGAGATCTCCTACACGGACGAGCATGTGGGGCGACTGCTCGACGAACTCGACGCGCGAGGCATCCTCGACGATGCACTCGTCGTTGTGACGAGCGACCACGGCGAGTGCATGTGGGAGCACGGGGAGGAGTTCGACCATGGCCGCACCGTCTATCAGGCTACGATGCACGCGCTCTGTGTGATGCGACTCCCGCGCGCGGCGATGGGGGGGACGAGAGTTGAGTCCGTCGTGGCCAATATCGATGTACTTCCGACCGTGCTCCGCTTCCTGGGGCTCGATGTTCCCGACGACGTCGATGGCGAGGCCGTCGCTCTCACTGCGGAGTCCCTCAGCGCGCTCGGTTCGCGCGTGCGGTTCGGTGAGGCAACGAAGCCGCGCGGTGATGTTGAGACCGATCCCAGGTGGTACAATATCAGGAAGGCGCGATGTGTCCGTGACGGTCGCCACAAGTACGTTGAGACACCGTATCTCTGGACGGCGGCGCTCTACGATCTCGAGGCGGACGCGCGTGAGACCGACAATCTCCTCTCGACGGAAGAGAACGGCGCAGCCGGCGGGGCGACCCCGGATGCCCGGAGACTCTCAAGGGGCGAGCTCGAGATCCTTCATGAGCGACTCGTTGGTGAGCTGGCCGCGTGGACGGACTCGGCCCGTCCTCTGCCTTCGCACTTCGACTCGTCCCAGATGGACGAGACCGTCGAGCGGCTCAGGAGTCTCGGGTATCTTCAGTAGGGAGCCGGTCGGCGACCGGGGACGGGAACGGAGCGCATGAGCAAGTGCGGACATCTCAACGGGACCAGCCTGAGGGAGCAGTACGCGGCATTCCTCGGCGAGTGCCCGAGCTACGCGCAGACACTGTCGCTCGACACGGTCCGCGCGACCGAGTTCTCGCGCCTCGATCGGCTCGGACACGTCTATCTGGACTACACCGGCGGAGGACTCTACGCGGAGTCGCAGATCCGGGACCAGATGTCGTTTCTGCTCGGGACCGTGCTCGGCAATCCTCACTCCTCCAATCCGACGGCCTCGACGAGCGATGAGCTCGTGGAGCGGTGCCGGAGGCGCATCCTCCGATTCTTCAACGCGCCAGAGGACGAGTACGTCGCCATCTTCGCCGGCAACGCCAGCCAGGCGATCAAGCTTGTAGGGGAGGCGTACCCGTTCTCTTCCAGAAGCCATCTCCTTCTGACATTCGACAATCACAACTCGGCGAACGGGCTGCGCGAGTTCGCGCGCGCGGGCGACACGCCGACGTGCTACCTTCCGATCGTGCCACCGGACCTCAGGATCGCTGCGGGGGCCATTCACTCCTGCATGTGTGAGCGAGAAAGTGCGGAACACAAACTCTTCGTGTATCCGGTCCAGTCCAACTTCTCGGGCGTGCGGCACCCGCTCGAGTGGATCGGACTCGCGCACGAGCACGGGTGGGACGTCCTGCTCGACGCGGCGGCGTACGTGCCGACGAGCCGTCTCGACATCGCCCTCTGGCGTCCGGAGTTCGTGCCCGTCTCGTTCTACAAGATGTTCGGATATCCGACTGGTGTCGGCGCGCTCATCGCGAGGCGCGACGCGCTCGAGAAGCTCCGGCGGCCGTGGTTCGCCGGCGGCACCATCACCGTTGCCTCGGTCCAGGCCGACCAGCATTTCCTGCACGTCGGGCCGGCCGGATTCGAGGACGGCACCCTCAACTACGCGTGTCTCCCGGCGATCGAGCGCGGTCTCGACTTTCTCGACTCGGTGGGGATGGAGACGATCCACGAACGGGTGAGGTGTCTGACCGGATGGCTCCTGAACCGCATGACGGCGCTTGAGCACGGCAACGGCTCGGCGCTCGTGCGGATCTATGGTCCAACGGCCAACGAGTCTCGCGGAGGCACCATCGCCTTCAACGTCTACGATCGCGATGGCCACGCCGTCGACCATCTCGAGGTCGAGCGTCGGGCGAACACGTGGAACATCTCGTTGAGGACGGGGTGCTTCTGCAATCCCGGGGCGGGGGAGACGGCGCTCGGGCTGACGAAGGACGAGATCGTCACCTGCTTCACACGGGGCGACTCCCGCATGACGTTCAACGAATTCCGCCGATGCATCGACGAGAAGAGCACGGGCGCCGTCCGCATCTCGCTCGGGATCGCGTCCAACTTCGCCGACGCAGCCGCCTTCATCCAGTTCCTCAAGAGCTTCCGGGAGGCCTAGGGCCTCCCGGAAGTCGTTCGCTTACTTCACGAGACTCACCTTCGTGGTCTCGGTCTCACCGTCCGCCTCCAACATCAGGAAGTAGACGCCGCTTCCGAGCGGCCGGCCGTCGGCGCCGCTGCCGTCCCAGGCGATCGTGTGACTGCCCGCGATGCGGGGCGAGTCCGAGAGCGTCCGAACGACGCGGCCGGCGATGTCGTGCACGGTGAGCCTGACCGACGCCGCCCTGGCCAGCGTGAAGCGTACCGTCGTCGTCGGGTTGAACGGATTGGGACTCCCCGTGAGCTCCGCGATGAGCTTGCCGTGCGTCGCAGGCTCCTCCACGCTCGTGACCTCGTCGAGGTCGATGGAGTGCATGGAGCGCCCGTGCGTTCCAGCGACGAGCGTTCGAGTCGGCTGGTGGATCTTGATGTCGTAGATCGGGACCGGCGGGAGGCCTGAGCCGAGGATGTCCCACGTCTGCCCCGAGTCACGCGAGTAATAGCAGCCGAGGTCCGTGCCGACGTAGAGGAACGACGGCATGTCCGGGTCGATCGCTATGACGCTGACAGCCGCGTTCGGCAGGCCGTCATCGATGGCGGTCCACGTTGCGCCCGAGTTCTCAGTGCGGTAGACGCGTGAGATGGCTTCGTCCCAACGCATGCCGGAGAACGTGACGTAGGCGATCGCGCAGTCCGTCGGGTCGATCGCGACGCGCGTCACCCATCGGTTCGGAAGGTCACCACTGACCTTCGTCCAGTTCGTGCCGCCGTCGTCGGTCATCCAGACGTTCGAGTCGTCGGTCCCCGCCCAGACCACGTCCGGGTCGGAGGGAGCCACGGCGATGGTCGTTACTGTTCCGTAGCTCGCGCCGGGTGCCGCGTCCGTCAGGTCGTCGCTGATCGGGTTCCACGAATCCGCGCCGTCCGTCGTGCGATAGACGCGGTATGTACCGAGGTAGAGCGTCTCGTGGTCGCTCGGGTCCATGACGACGGGCATCGACCAGTTCGTCCGTTCGTCGCCGACGCCCGAGAGTCCCCAGTACCAGTTGTACCCGAAGTCCGTCGACTTGTAGAGATTGCCGTACTGGTACTCGCAGTAGATGATGTCAGAATCGGTCGGGTCGACGACCGTGTAGAATCCGTCCCCGCCGAAGATCGCCTCCCAGTCATCGATACCGCCCGTGGCGGTGCGGAGCGTTCCGTTGTCCTGCGTCCCGCCGTAGAGCCGCGACGGGTTCAGGTAGTCGATCTCGATGGCGTAGAACTGGTTCGTTGGCTGGTCGTACAGCTTCGACCATGTGTTGCCGGCGCTGGGGGAGTAGTAGATGCCGCCGTCGTTGCCTTCGTAGATGTGTGCCGGGTTCGACGGGTCGAAGACCATCGCGTGATGGTCGACGTGGTTCGACGAGCCGACCTCGCTCCAGCTCCCGCCGCCGTTCGTGGACCGATAGAGCGGCACCCCCATCACGAACACGCGGTCCGGATCCGTTGGGTCGACCCTGATCTGACCGAAGTACCAACCGAACGAACTCGTGAGACTCGACAGTGCGCCATCGTTCGTCTGCGTCCAGCTCGCTCCGTAGTCCGTGCTTTTGTAGACACCCATGAAATAGCCCGGATCGTCCGCGTAGATCGCGTAGACGATGTTCGGGCTCGAGGCGCAGACGCTGACGCCGATGCGGCCGACGTCCGCCCCGGAGGGAAGGCCGTTCGTCAGCTCCACCCACGTGTCGCCGCCGTCGGTCGACTTGTGGATACCGCTCGTCCAGCCCCCGGACTTTCGTGAGTTCAGTCTTCGCACGCGCTCCCACATCGCCGCGTAGAGCGTGTCCGGTCGGGCCGGGTCGTACGCCAGGTCGATCGCGGCGGTCGAGTCGGATACCGCGAGAACCTGCTGCCACGTCGTCCCGCCGTTCTCCGTGCGGTAGATGCCGCGGTCGGAGCTCGTGCCGAAGAGCACGCCTGCCGCCGCGACCCAGACACGGTCCGCGTCGTGCGGGTCGACGAGGACGCGCCCGATGTAGCGCGTCTCGTCGAGGCCGAGATGCTCCCAGGTCGCGCCGGCGTCGGTCGAACGGAAGACTCCCATGCCGGACCAGCTGTAGCTCGAGGAGTTGGCCTCGCCCGTTCCCACGTAGATCGTGTTGGGGTCCTGCGGGTCGAGAGCGATGGCGCCGATCGACTGCACCGGCTGGTCATCGAAGATGGGATCCCAGCTGACGCCGGCGTCAGTGGACTTGAACACGCCGCCGCTTGCCATGGCCGCGTAGATGATGCTCGGGTTCGTGGGGTGGATGGCAAGGTCCGTGACGCGCGCGCCGATGTTGGACGGCCCGCGCGTCTGCCACGCGGTCCGCGTCTCGCCGCGCGAGCGAAGCCGGCGCGCCTGGGCGTCGAGCGTCGCCTCGCGGACCTCCTCTTCGTTGATGCGGTCGTACGGGTAGGCGCGCTGCGTATACGCCCAGTCATTGGGCAGACAGCCGGGCTCGTACGGCGTCCCCGCCGCGGCCATCTCAGCCTTGAGCTCCGTCTTTTCCGCCTTGATGCGCATGGCGACCTCGGCGGCCGTGTACGTGTCCGCCGGAGGTTCGGTTGCGGGGCGCTGTGTCACCCCGAAGACAACCGCGGCGAGTATCAGCGCGGCGGCGATGATGATCCGGGTCCTGGACATGGAAGGGGCTCCTTCGGCTCGTGTCACATGACGGGGCTCTCGCGGGAACGCCCACGGTAGGTTCCAGCCGTCACAGAATCGCATATCATAGACATTCTAGCAGGATTCGTGCGCATGACGAACTCCTCCGCCGAATGACTACGGACCGCGAACCCCGGGGGCTCCGCGGGTGCCTTGAGGTGGTGTACAAGTTGTGCTATAATCGCAGACATAGTACATAGTTACAGCGTCGTTCGACCGGTCACACGCCGGGGGGGAAATCATGCGGATTCTGTTCGCTGCGACCACTCTGCTGCTTCTGGGTGCCTCCATCGTGGGGGCGTCGACCCTTGGCCTCGTCGAGAACGGTGACTTCGAGGTTCCTCAGACGACCGGCTGGAGTCAGAGCATCGCCGGGAGTTCTCTCTACATCAACCGGGCGACCACGTACGACCCCGACGGCGACTACGAGGTCAACGTGTCGAGCAACAACGGACAGGGCAACGCCCGCCTCTGGCAGCAGATCCCGGTTCCAACATCCAACATCTACATCGGCGCCCGCCTGAGAGGCCTGGCCAACGATGGCGGCGGCGCCTGGTGCGCGTCCGGTCTCATCATCACCTATCTCGACGTCAATGGGGCTCCGCTGGGAAGGACGGCGATCGCAGCCACCAGCAGCATCTGCCCGTGGACCGAGGATGACACATTCCACATCATCGACCTCACGACCTCGTGGGTCGACTACGGGTTCATGCTGCACGACGAGCTGATGAACCTCCCGGGAGTCGATTCGGAGGCCGTTCGCGAATTGGAGGTGATGCTGCTCACAACAGCATCCAACTGTTGAGGCGGGATCGCAACGGCGGAGGTCTCCGCCGACGACGTCAAGGTCTCGTTCATGAGCAGCACCCCGTACATCGCATACCTCGGGCATACGGTCTCCGATCCGACCGGCAACGGCGACAGCTACCTCGACGCGGGTGAGACCGTCGACGTCACCGTGACGCTCAGGAACTACGGCGAACCAGCGACCGGTGTCTCCGTCACGCTGGCGACCGATGACCCGTTCGTGACGCTGACACAGGACGGAGCGGTTTGCGGGGACATGGCCACGGGCGCAACCGCGGACAACGCGGCCATGCCTTTCGTCGTCACCGCGTCCGCCGACACCCCCCTCGGTCACCTGGCGGCGTTCACGCTCAGCGCGACCGACGCGGACGGAGAGACGGTCAGCACATTCGACGTTCCGATCGGCAAGTTCCACTATCTCGTGTGGGACCCGAGTCCCGACACGTCGAGCGGTCCGAACATCGCGTCGCTGCTTTCGGGCATGGGGTTCAGCGGGACGTACGTTCAGCAGCTCCCGGTCGACCGGCTGCACCACTACCAGACGGTCTGGGTATCGCTGGGCATCTACTCCAACAATTTCGTCATCGGCGCCAACTCTCCGGAGGCGCTCGCGATCATCGACTACCTCGGTGATGGCGGCTGCGTCTACATGGAGGGCGGGGACACCTGGTACTACGATCCGGTCATCGGCGGTCACGATTTCAAGACCGTCTTCGGGATCAGTGCGTCGGACGATGGCTTGAGCGACTGCGGTCCGGTCTACGGTGAGGATGGCACATTCACGAAGGGCATGCACTTCAGCTACACCGGTGAGAACGAGTGGATCGACCACATCGAGCCGGCCGCGGCGGGCGCCGGGCTCATTCTCGAGAACGGGAGTCCGGTCTACGGGCTCAGCGTCTCGTACGATTCCGGAACCTACAGGACCGTGGGGGCGTCGTTCGAACTGAGTGGCCTCTACGATGGAACGCCGCCATCGACGAAGGCGTTCCTGGCGCTCTCGATCATGGAGTTCTTCCTCCCCTCGGTCGTCACCGGAGTCGAGGATGAACCGGTGGCCTTCGAGGGCATCCGGCTTGCGGCACAGCCGAATCCTTTCAATCCGAAGACGACCGTGTCCTTCGTCAATCCGGCCGAGGGGCGCGTCCGCGTGAGTATCTATGACGTCTCCGGACGTCTCGTTCGTCTGCTCGCGGATGGCGTGATGCCTGCCGGTGTGACGTCGGTCGAGTGGGATGGAAGCGACTCGTCCGGCCGACCGCTCGCCAGCGGCGTCTACTTCGCGCGACTGGAGGGACGCGTGGGGAGGCGCATTCTCTCGGGGACCGGCAAGCTCGTGCTCCTGAAGTGATAGGTTCTGGAGCGAGCCCTTCTTGACTGCGCATGCGAATTGTGGTATTCTGGAAGAAGAGAGCCACTGACAACATGCCCGTGACGAGGGAAGGAGTCCATCGTGCGACGGAGACGCGCATTCGTGGGATCCGTTCTCGCAGCGGCGATCGTTGCCATGACGGTTGCGAACGCTGCAGCGGACTACCACGACTTCACCGAACATTTCGATTCACTCGAGTTCTGCGATGTGGAGAATACAACGGCGTTCTGGGACACCGCGGCCGGGCAGGCCGTGATCCCGGCATTCGTGACGCGCCTGGTTGGTGAGGCATCGGTCTCGGGAAGCACGGTGGGTGTGGCGGTGTGCGGTGACCTCGCGCTTCTCGCGAGCGATGTGACGGGACTCGTGGCCGTCGATATTTCCAATCTCTCGGCTCCCGTCGTGACCGGAGTCTGCAACACGCCCGGCAATGCGAGAGCTGTGGCGTTTCACGGGGATCTGGCGCTCGTAGCCGACCGCATCGGCGGGCTCGTGATCGTGAACATCAACAATCACAGTCTGCCGTACACTCTCAGTTCGGTGACACTTGCCGGCTATGCCAACGACGTCGAAGTGTCCGGCGACCACGCGTATGTCGCAGCCGGCACAGCGGGCCTCGTCTCCATTGACATCTCCAATCCGGCAGTCCCTGTTGTCGTTGCTTCGCGGGACTTCTCCGGCGAAGCCGTGAACGTGGAGATCGAGGGCCGGATCGCGTACGTCGCCACCGAAGCGGGCGGCCTGCGATTGGTCGACATCAGCGATCCGACCGACCTCGTCGAGATTGGCGTCGCGTATCCCGGCGGGAACGTGAAGGATGTCGCCGTCAACGGCAACCTCGTGTACTGCGTCGGGTTCAAGGCGGACTGGCCGCCACCGAACGAGGCCTACTTCAGGGTCTACGACGTCACCGACCCGACCGCGCCGACCCTCTGTGGCAGCTTCACTGATTTCAGCCAGCCGTATGACATCGAACTCGACGGCGACAAAGCGTACGTGGCGGACGGGTACTACGGAGTCCGTGAGTTCGACATCCTTGACCCGTCCATACCGACGGTTGTGGAGGAGTTTCCGGTCTCCACCTGGGCGCGGGGCATCGCGATTGAGGGCAGCCACGTGTTCGTCGCCGATCTCTGGATGGGGCTTGCCATCATCCGGATCGGATCCTGCGTTCCGCCCGCGCTGATGGCCGAAGCGGCCGTCCCGGGGAACTCGTATGGCGTCTCGATCTCGGGGAACTACCTCTATGTAGGAGCGCAGCTCGCGGGTATCCAGGTCCTTGATGTCAAGGATCCTCAGAATCCGATTCTGGTAGGGAATTTCGACACGCCCGGTCGCTCATACGGACTCCGGGCCGAGGGTGATCTTCTCTACGTGGCCGACGGCGGATACGGCCTCCGCGTCTTCGATATCACTGACCCTGCGTGGCCCGTGGAGATCGGCGGCTACAACACCGTCGGGTTCGCCTACGATGTGGTCGTTGCGGGAAGCGTCGCCTATGTCGCGGACGGAAACGCGGGGCTTCTTGCCATAGACGTGTCCGACCCGACGCTCCCGACGCCGATGGATTCGGTCGACACTCCCGGCACGACGTACTCGGTCGAGGTGTCCGGAGACCTGGTCTTCGCCGGCGACCGGTACTCGGGTCTTCAGATCTTCGATGTCAGTGTTCCCGAGAGCCTCGCGCTGATCGGGACGAGCACCGCCGCGGGTGACGCTCGCGGGATCGACGTTGCCGGGCACATCGTCGCCGTCTCCGACGCGACCGGCGGGATCTCGCTCGTGGACGTATCCAATCCGACGGCGCCGCAGGAACTCTCGAAGTGGCCCGGGGCATCTCCGGCCTACGATGTGACCCTCAGCGGCAACTGGGCCTACGTATCACTCGGCGTGACGGGTTTTCAGGTTGTCGACATCTCCGACCCGACGATCCTCACATACGCCGGCGGTGTCGACGTGGATGATTGGGCGTACCAGAGTGTCATCAGCGGTGACCACGCATTCCTTGCGGACGACTCGGCCGGACTCAAGGTCTATCAGATTCGTCAGGAGGAGCTGGACATCCAGCTCAACGAGATCGTCTCGACTCCGGTCTGGGAGACGGAGGGGGAGATCCAGAGCATAGAGCTCGTCACGGTCCAGGAGGGCACGGTCAGGTGGGAGGTCAGCGCGGATGCGGGTGTCACGTGGGATCGCGTCATCCCCGACGACCGGCCTCACGGCTTCGGCACTCCCGGGCGCGCGCTCGTGTGGCGGGCCTCGCTCGTCTACACGCAAGCCGGGGACTATCCGGTCGTGTCCGAGGCGTATCTCCGCTGGTATGCCGATGAGGTGGGGGTCGGGGAGGACGAAACGATCCCGTCGAGCTTCGCGCTCGCGCAGAACGCTCCAAACCCGTTTGCGCGCTCGACGACAGTCAGGCTTCACGTTCCCGGAACCGGGGGCGAAGTCCTCGTGGCGGTCTATGACGTGGCGGGCAGACTCGTTCGCGTGCTCGAAAGCGGTCGGCAGACTCCCGGCGTGAAGGACGTGATCTGGGACGGGCGCGATCAGCGAGGAGAGTCGGTCGCGGCCGGCGTGTACTTCTGCCGTCTCCTGGCTCCCGGATACGACGAGTCGCGCAAGATGATCCTTCTGAAGTAGGACGGCGCAGCACCCCTACCTGTACAGCGCCTTGATGGCGCCCCACCGAGCCTGTCTGACGGCACTCTCGTCGCCGACGATCACGTCGTCGATCTGGATGTAGTAGTTGTCGGTGGTCTGCGCGTTGTCCCGGTATCTGAACTCGAGAGTAATCGTTTGACCTACGAGCACCGGCGGCATCGAGATGGTCGCCTCCGCGCCCGGAAGCGACTCGAAGCCGCCCTGGTCGCTCGTCCATGTCAGAATGGGCATCTCGTTGCCCCCAAAGCCTGCGATCACGTCGAAACTGTCATTCCCCTTGAAATTCTGGTAGTTGGCCCGGAAGAACAGCAGCCCGCCTGCCGGGACGACGAACTCGGGTGACAGAAGCCCCGCGTCGAAGCTGAGCCCGATCGAATGCGCTGAGCTGACCTCGGCGCAGAAGGACGCGCCGCCCGTCCAGTTGCCGTCTCCCCATGAGGTGTTCCGCAGCCACTCCACTCCATCACCTGCGTAGTCGATCGTTGTCCATCCGGTGGGGGGGAAGCTCCCGTCGAAGTGCTGCTCCAGTCCTTCGGCGGTCGCGCTCCCGTGGAACGCGGTCAGCGCAAGGGCGGCGAGGAGCAGGAGAGTCCGTGACGATCGTGTCATGGGGCGGCCTCCAGTGAGCTGTGGATGATGAGCCGGCCATTGTCGGCGGGGGGAGACAGGGTCGTGCCGCTCGCGAATCATAGCATTCGTTTCCAGCAGCGGCGCACCGATTTCCCGCCTGCACGATATCACCCCCCCGCGGAATCGCAACTCTAACCTCTCACAGAGTTGAACTTTATGACATCCCTCCCCTCTTGTTCTGGTGTATCACTTGACATATATACCAATACGGTTGTATATTGTCTCTAGAGGTGTATTACTACAGTCCCGCAGTTCGCGTGTCACATGAAGAGACGGATTCGTGCCCGAGAAGACGGAGGCCACGGCAGAGGCGCCTCCCGAGCGTTGGAGGGACGAGATGAGACGGAGAGGGAGTACCCCGACGGCGGCGCAGACGCGCGGGCAGGCCGCGGCGACCGGCACGGTGGACGACGAAAGGACCCGAGATGCTCATAGTCGTTGATCCACACAGCGGGGTCCCCGTGTATCGACAGCTGATGGACCAGATCAGGTTCCACGTCGCGAGCGGATTGCTCGCCCCGGGGGATGAACTGCCATCGACGAGAGTGCTGTCCGCGGAGCTCGGCGTGAATCCAATGACAATCAGCAAGGCGTACAGTTTCCTCGAACGGGAGGGGCTCGTCGAGCGCCGACCGGGTCGGCCGCTGGTCGTCAGCGGCGTCTCAAGCGATGGCGCGCGGACGAGACGGCTGGAGCAGCTCGTAGAGAGTCTCGCTCCGACTGTGACGGTCGCGCGACAGCTTGGACTGGCGGATGACGAGGTCGTAGAGACTCTGCGCCGGATGCTCGATGGAGCGGAGGTGCTGGACGGTTCACAGGACCGTGCCGATTCAACAGACAAGGAGAGCCGGGAATGAGCATCGTCGCATTCAACAATGTGTGCAGAGCGTACGAGGCGGGAGTCGACGTGCTCCATGATGTGAGCTTTGCGATCGAGCGGGGAGAGGTCGTGGGGCTCCTCGGAAAGAACGGGGCCGGGAAGACCACGCTCATCCGCATCGCGATGGGCATGCTGTCGGCCGGGACGGGCTCGGTCGAGGTGTTCGGCCTCGACCCACGGGTGAAGCCGGTCCAGGTGAAGTCGAGGATCGGGTACGTCTCCGAGGACCAGATACTTCCCCCGTTCCTCAGCACCACCGAAGTGCTGGACATCCACCGCGGGCTCTTCCCGACCTGGGACGACGCGATGGCGATGGATCTCCTGGAGAGGTTCTCGCTCAACCCGCGCGCGAAGCTCGGGAAGCTCAGCAAGGGACAGGCACGGCAGGTGGCGCTGCTGTGTGCGGTCGCGCACCGTCCGGAGCTTCTGCTTCTCGACGAGCCGGCGGGAGGACTTGACCCGGCCGCGCGACGGGAGTTCCTCGAGACGTCGATACACCTCCTCAACGAGGAAGGGTCGACGATCCTGTTCTCATCACACTACATGACCGACGTGGAGCGTATGGCGGAAAGGGTCGTCATGGTCCACGAGGGGAGTCTCCTGATCGACCGGTCGCTCGACGACCTGCGAGAGAACCACTGCGTCGCCAGGATCCCGAAGGGGAACGGGGCGACCAAGGAGAGTCTCCGGGCGATCGATGGATGTCTGG
Source organism: uncultured bacterium (assembly GCA_964516845.1). Taxonomy (GTDB): domain Bacteria; phylum Joyebacterota; class Joyebacteria; order Joyebacterales; family Joyebacteraceae; genus JAPEKQ01. Next base: position 78,766 of record CAZEXP010000003.1, on the reverse strand, counting down.
GCGTCAGAGAGCGGAGCGATGGATTGCACGCGGTCTTCGCGCTGGACCCGGCGGACTCCGGCTCGTTGATCGCCGAGCGTCTCGGAGTGAAGGACGCGGACTGTCGGACCGTCGGCCTCGAGGAGATGTTCATCGAGCTCGCGGGAGGTCAGTCATGATCGGATCGCTTCTCAAGCGCGACCCTGCTCGAGGGGCCGTCATGAGGTGGCTGTTCTTCTCCGTGATCGGCTCGACGGCGCTCCTCAACACGGTGGGGCTCCTCCGCGCGCTCACGGATATCGGGGCGGGCCATCTCGCGGCCATTACCCGCGTCATCGCCGTTGTTGTCGTGGCTCTTCCCGCCATGGCGTTTCTCGGGTTCGTCGCCGTCGACCGGAGATACAGACCGCTGGACATCACGCTCCCGATCCCGACCCGCGCGCTCTGGCTCGCTCACACTCTCAGCACGCTGATCTGGTCGACCGCCGTCGCCGGCGTCGTCGTGGCCGCGGCGGCCGGCATCGCTGCCTGGCTCTATGGCGAGATCGGGTCGGACTTCGGCGTGACGCCCGGCTCCGTCCTCGGCGTGGCGTTTCCTGCGCTGTGCATGGTCTGGTTCGTCGGCGTGGTGCTTCAGTCCATCCGGCCCGAGATGTCACGGTTGAGCGCGGCGAGGGGAGACGGTCTGGCTGTATTCAGTCTCATCGTCGCGGCCCTCCTGGTGCTCTCGCTGCTGATCTTCGTGCCGATCTACTGGTGTGTCGTGCTCCTGCCGGGCGCGTGGTTCCTCGGCCGGTGGACCTACGGGAGGCTGCCGCAGTCGTTCGATCTCGTGGCTCCAACGTCCGGCGCGCGCAGCACGCGACACGACTCGGACCTCGTCCTCAAGCGTCGCGGTTCGGGGCGCGGTCCCGTCTACCATCTGCTGCTCAACTGGACGATCTACTTCAGCGTCATCAACAAGCCGTGGGCGAGCTCGTTCCTGGGATACCCGTCCGTGCTCGCGGCGGGTTTCGGGCTCTCGGGATTCAAGCACGCGGCGGCCGGAGGAGAAGCCATCCGCTTCATGCTCCTCGCGATCACGGCGTACATGTTCGTGGCGTTCACGGCCCTGATCCCCAGACGGCTGTTCAAGGTCGATCCCTGGCCCGTCAGTCGCGCACGGGTCTTCGTTGCCGCCGTGATTCCGTTCGTTGTCGCGCTCTCGATCGGATACGGCGTCGGCGTGATCTGGGGTGACGCCAGGGCGTCGTCACGGGAACTCATCGAGTTCATATCCTTTGAGCGAGGCGACTCGGCGCACTTCGTCCGCGTTCCGGTTGCGCACTGCAAAGTCTCACCCGACGGCGTCCTGCCGGCTGTTTCGAGCCCGTGGGGAGAGGGGGCCGAGCCGCGACCCATCCCGATCTGGAAGGACGGGGTCGCTGCCGTCTACTCGCCGTTCGCGGTCGACCCGGACAGCTCGCCCGAGTTCGTCGCGCTCCAGCTGAGCCGCGCTGTGAGCGCCGTCTATGGAGAGGACATTGCGGCGGACGAACTCCAGGCGCGGTATCTCACCCGCGCCTCCGACGGGAGCAGCCGCGTGAGGGAGGGAGGCATGGCGCTGACCGCGGACTATCCGGAACTCGCGCCGCGACCGGCCGGTCCGGCCTTCCCCGTCATCATGGTCGTATTGCACGTGCTCTGGATCCTGCCGCTCATCGTTGCGTACCGCCCTCTGCGGGCCGGCATTCGTGAACGCGTGAAGAAAAGTACGTTCGGTGGGATGCTGGCGCTCCTCATGGCCGTCCACATCGGGCAGTACCTGCTGGTGATGTCCCATCGCCTGGACATCTTCGCCGCCTCCGGCGCGGCGATGATCTTCATCCGCGAGCTGCCCGGCCGGCTTCCCGGTGGCGAAGCTACCGTCTGGGGGCTCTGTATCATCGTGTGCGGTCTGCTCTATCTGGCCGCGATCCGCGCGCTCGAGAGGACGGAGTCGCTCCCGACGGACGAGGCGAACGCCGAACTCCTGCCGGCGATGCGGTAGGTCTCGGCGCGCTCGCAGCACTGCGCTCGCAACACAACATTCCAAACAGAAGAGCCCGGCCATGAGGCCGGGCTCTTTCTCGTTCTGTTGTGTCGTGCTGTCGGCGCGAGGCCGTGCCCGCGTCAGCGATAGAGCGCCTTGATCGCGCCCCACGAGACCTGCCGGACGGGCGAACTGCACTCGCCGCATGCGCTGCGGTACGTGCCGATGTACTGCCCGTAGTCGTTGAAGTCAGCGAGACCGGGCGAGTTGGCGCAGAGGTAGTAGTAGTCCGTCGACACATCGCAGAAGCGCGGGTCGACGCCGATGAGACACTCGACGGAACTCGGAAGGTCATCGCTGCCGCCGTTGTCGAACGTGATCGTGTGGATGGTCTCGAGCCACGAGCCGGGTTCCCGCGTGAGCGCGCGTCCCGTCAGGTCCGGCGTCGTGAAGGCGATAATGCAGCGGGCGAGAGTCATGTGGTTCTGCTCCACGCCGCCGTCCGAGTAGATGGCGCCGCCCGGGGAGTGGTTGTACACGAACGTGCAGGAGTAGACCGTCGGGACGTGCTCCCAGCTGGTCTCCGCGTAGAGACCGCCGCCGGCGATCGTCCCGATGTTCCGGACGAACAGGTTGTGGTCGACGAGCACCTCCGAGAAGGCGTTGATGTAGAGGCCGCCTCCGCGCTCCGATTCGTTCTCGTAGAACGAGCTGTTCTTCACGACCGTGCCGGAGATCCGATCGGGTCCCGGTGCGCGTCCCCCGGGGCTTCCCGTCTGCCCGCAATAGATGGCTCCACCGAGCTCGCCGGACCAGTTTTCGCGGAACTCACAGCTCGAGATCGACGCCCAGCTGCCCTCCTTGCAGGAGATCGCTCCGCCGTTGAACTCGGCCCGGTTGTTCTCGAACGTGTTCCATCGGATGCGCGGCGCCGACTGCAGGCAGTAGATGCCTCCGCCGTAGCGCTCGGCATAGTTGTCCACGAAACGACACTCGGCGACCTCGGCCTCGGAGTTCGTGCCGAGGTAGATCGCTCCACCGAAGTCGTTCGCGTAGTTGTCGTCGAAGACACAGGCATGGATAACGGGGTCGGAGCCCGCGCAGAACATGGCTCCACCCATGTCCGTCCGGCCCTTCGTGATGGTGAATCCGTCGATGATCGAGTAGCGGCTCTCGCCGCCCGTGAAGAGGAATGCCCGTCCCTGCCGGTCCAGGTCGATGATCGTGAACTCGGCCCCGGCTTCGGACATCAGCGTGAGGTCCTTGCCCATGAAGTTGATCTCGCGGTTGTCGGGGCCGATGTAGGTTCCGGGAGCGACCGTAATGACGTCACCCGAGTCCGCGACCGCGACGGCCGGCCCGATCGCCACAAAGTCGGCCCCGCCGGCGACGTTCACACGATACGTCACCGCCGTTGCACACGACGCAAGCAGTATCAGCGAGAGAACTGCGAGAATGGGATAGCGATTCAACATGAGCCTCCTCAAGTGTCGGAGGCGAGTCGCAATGGGGGGATGTCGACCACATCTTCAACTCTACTTCCGGCGGGCAGTTCCGTCAAGTCTCCTTTGAGCGGGGGCGCCCGGGCGAAGCCCGCGAGAAGAAGCCCCGCGGGGATTCCCGCGGGGCTTCTTCTCTTCCGGTGCCCTGCAGCGGTCGGCATCTCGCCGGGCGCGTGCATCCGCCGCCCGGGCTCGACGGGTCGGTGCTACTGGATCGTGACAACGACACCGTGCGTGACCTTCGCCTCGATGTAGCTGTTCTCGTCATAGCCCGGCGCGTCGATATTCTCGTAGTTGAAGTAGTTGAGCGTGATGGCCGCCTGTCCGGACGGTACGCCGCTCAGATCGCCGGACGTGAACGTGTGGCTCCCGTCGTTGGCGGTCACCACGTACACGCCGTTCCCGGTCCCGCCGGCCGGAATGATGCCAAGGTGGACGTCGCCGGACCCCTCAGAGCCTTCCCATGTCACGGTGAAGCCGGAGCGCGACACGACGTCCTGGTTGACGGGATCGACGATGTATGGGGTCGACTCCGGGAAGTCGATCGAGACCGTCAGGTCCGGGGCATCGCTGCCCCCATCGACGTGGTATGTGTACGTCTCGTCCTCTTCGAGGAACACGCTCATGGGCCACTGCACGTACTTGTACGTGGTCTCTATCGCGCTCCACTCGAGCGGGTAGACGGCGCCGTTCTCACACCAGACGCTGTCGACCATGATGGGGCGCGCGGGGCTGCAGGGCGCCACGGTACTGTCGAACCAGGCCATCAGGAAATCGCTCATGATGACCATGGAGTCGCGAGAGGCGAACTCCATGTACGTGATCCCTCGAGCGATCTTGAGCGCGGCGAACACGCCGTCGGCCTGCGGCCCGCCTGACGTCGTGTCGACCATCGCAGCGAAGTCGGAGAGATGGTTGATCTGGGCAGAGGCCTCATTGTCGCCTTCGTCGACCGTTGTCGTGAGCGCGGTCCAGCCGCGTCCGTCGTCCGTGTAGATGACGACATCGGCCTCATCGGCGCCGCCGAGATCGCCCGGGTCGTATTCGACGGTGACCGTCGCCGGGATGTTGAAGTTCGTCCCCGAGGGGCCGATCGAGACGCAGTCCGAGCAGAAATCCTTGCCGGTCGGCGGCGCGGTGGGGGAGTCGTTCTCCTCCATCGTGAAGTTGATCGTGTCGTTCAGAGCGCCGACGGGCACGTCGAGTCTTGCCTGGCCGTCGAGTTCGATGCCGCCGCCGGCGGGTCCGATGGCGCCCTCGGCAGGCTCGTTGTCGTTGTCGTCCGGTCCGGAGCCGCCGCTCGAGGAACAACCGGCGACCAGCGCGACGGACATGGTCAGGACGATGAGCAGAAGCAGCAGACGCTTCATGATGCTCTCCTTCATCTGGGGCGCACAACGTTGCTCACACGTCCTCCCGGCGATGAGCAACGAGCGCGCCGTCCACATTCACGGGATCGGCACTCGACTGAGAAGCCGCGGCAGTATAGCGTGATTTGCAGATGTTGGTCAACGCTCGGTCTTGACTCGTTCCAGCATGAAGGGCATAGTAGGGTGCTGTGGTGCCCCATCGGATCACACGATGAACGAACGGAGCGCACGTGGAGAGGCTGCTGGAGGCTTTCGCCTGCTTCGTCAGGCCTGAGCTCCGCGACATGGAGGGACAGGAACGCGCCGTCTGTATCGGCGACGTGTTCGGCGTGTTCTACTCCACGCCGCTTCTCGTTCTCTCGCTCATCTGGCTCGTCCGGCAGACCGACCTCTCGGTCGCCGCCGCGAACTGGCCGCTGTTCGCCGTGACGTTCGTTCTGATGTACCTGTCGCGGCGCCTCTCCTTTTTCGCCGTCACCGAGATCCGTCAGGGCACATTCGCCGACTACAGCGGGAGCGTCGAGGGTCTATGCGTCTGGGCCGCCGCGCTCATTCTCGGACCGACAGCGCTCTGGCTCGCGCTTCCGTTCCCCCTCGTCGGTCTCGTGACGGGCGTTTCGGACTCGATGAGCCCGAGCGGTTTCTGGGCGCGCCTTCGCGGATTCACGCTGGACGCCGCGGCGCAGCTCGCGGCGAGCGGTCTCGCTCTCATCGCTTATCGATGGCTTGGGGGGTCGATCCCCATCGCGGGACTCGTGGCCTCCGTGGGGCTCCTGGCGGTTGTCTCGACCGTCTTCCGTTCGTTCGTCTGGGGGCTCATCAACTTCCCGTTCCTCGCATTCTTCGCGTACTCGCGCTCGCTCGGGCTCTCGCGTGAGGACCGTGGAATGCTCTGGCGCTTCAGCGTCCAGTCCACGGTCTGGCCGCTCCTCATCGATCCGTTCGCGGTCCTCGCGGCCGGCCTGTTCGTCGTCGGCGGCTACTGGGCCTTCGGGTTCTTCATGCTCGGGACACTCCTGGCCAGTGCCGTCGCGCACCGGATGAGCGACGCCATCCAGACCAACATCCAGCGGTCGCGCGAACTCGAGCGCCTCGAGCGCCTCGCGAGGGCGATCCTGGACGCTCCACCCGATGCCTCGACGCTCAGCGACATTCTGAGACGACACGCGGGCGACATGCTGATGTACGGCAAGCTCGAGATCAGTCTGTTCCCTGACAGACTCGTTCTCAGCGAGCCCGCCGGCATGGAGAGTCTCCCCGAGGGGATATGGGACTGGCTTCAGCAGTACCCGGAGTCGTTCATCATCCGGCCGGGCGAGACGCTTCCGTGGGACCGGGGGGAGGTGGCGAGCCGCAATCTCGTGCTGGCGCCCATCATCAATCGTGAGACAGGCGAACCGCTTGGCGGCATCGCGTTCGGCCGCCGCTGGGACCGCGGGAACGTCTCCGAACTCCTGCCGGCCGTACAGGCTCTCTCGGCCCAGATCGCCTCGGCGCTCCACGGCGCGAACATCTACCTCACGACGCTTGAAGTCGAGCGGTTCAAGAAGGAACTGGCGCTCGCCGAGGAGATCCAGAACAGCCTGCTGCCCGAACGGGCGCCGGACATCCCGGGATGGCTGGCATCCGCGTGGCTGGAGTCGGCGCGAGAGGCGTCAGGAGACTTCTTCGACATCATCGATCTCGGCGACGGGAAGTACGGTCTGGCGATCGCCGATGTCTCGGGGAAGGGGGTCTCTTCGGCGCTCTACATGGCGCTCGTGAGCACGCTCCTGAAGACGTACGCCGCGGAGTACGGTTTCGATCCGGGGCAGGTCATGTCCGCCGTCAACAAGAGGATGCTGAGCGACTCCCGGAGCGGGCTCTTCGCGACGCTCTTCTACGGGGTGCTCGATACGAAGACCGGGTCGCTGACGTATGCGAACGCCGGACACAACCCAGGATACCTCGTGAGCAGCGGCGTCATCGATGAACTCGGAGCCACCGGCATTCCGGTCGGCATGTTGAGTGATCAGGTGTGGACGACCGCCGAGACGACCATCCCTCCAGGCAGCGCGCTTGTTCTCTACACCGACGGCGTCACCGATGCGGTGGATCAGAAAGGTGACTACTACGGAGAGGAGCGTCTGGCCGACTCCGCGAGGAGCCACCTGACTTCGTCAGCCCGGGATATGCGAGTCGGTCTCATGGAGGACGTACGCGCGTTCGTCGGCGGAGCCGCCCAGGAGGACGACATGACGTTCCTGATCATGCTGAGGAGTTGGGATGGAGCCGCAGATGGTCAGCCTGATGACGATGGGTTCGTCTGATCGGTGAGATGCTAGCGGATGACGATGAGCTTCGCCCGTGCCATGGAACCGACCGCCTCGACCTCGCAGAAGTAGACACCGCTCGATACGACCTCGCTCCGCTCGTCGCGGGCGTCCCACAGGACATTCTGCACTGCATCCCGAACACCGCGGGCCGACATCGTGCGGACAAGTCGACCTGCCGCATCGAAGATCCGGATCGTGTAGGACCACGACTCGCCGCGAGTCTGCGATTCGGAGAGCGGGCGAGCCACGCGCAGCGTCGCCGCTCCGCGAATCGGGTTGGGGTACACCCACAGGCGAGCGTCCATTCCCGCGCCGGCAAGACCGACGACGGGTGTTGACCGAGCGCTTTCCATTCCCCAGAGGTCGATGGCCGAGACCGTGTATTCGTATTCGACTCCGTCCGCGATGTCGCCGTCGACGTACGAACTCGCCGAGATCGGCACCTCCGCTATCATCTCGGAGAACGGATCGCTCTCCGCCTTCCGGTAGACGCGATGTGAGATGACCGAAGACTCCGACGGCAGCGGCATGGCGATCCTCAGAGCGCCGTCCTCGGAGACCACTCCGCAGACCTCCGGAGTTGTGGGAGGCATCCCGTCATCGGCATCGATGATCGAGAACGTGTCGTCGTCCGTCTCGGTTCTCAGTCCGTCCTCGTCCTCGGAGGCGACACGGAAGTGATAGACGCTCTCGAGGTCGAGTCCCGTCAGGATCACCTCATGGTCGGTCGTCATCGCCGGATCGTACACGCTCGATGAGTAGTCTGCCGTGAATCCGTACTGCACCTCGGACGTTGCCGGGCGGTCGGTCGTCCAGGCGAGCCTGGCCGTGCTCGCGCTGATTCCGTGGACCGCGAGTTCGGTGATCGACGGTGGTATCTGAATCTCCACCGGCTGCGTTTCGAAGGAGGCCACGTCCGACGTCGCGCCCTGTCCGTAGCAGTCGGTCGCCACGACGCGGTAGACGTGGGAGGCGCCGGGGACGAGTCCTTCAAGGTCAAACCCGTGAGAGACGACGGGGTCCGGCTCCTCGGGCGTGGCGAGCGCGAGCGAGTCGCCGAATCCGTACTCGACGAGACACTGCGCCGCGTTCGACGTCTGGAACTCCACCCGCGCTGTTGTGATGCCGATGTCCGTGACGACGAGCGAATAGATGTCGAGCGCCGGAGGGAGCGTTGTTCCCGTGCGGTCGCCCGAGCTTGCCGCATGCCCCCAGTCGTCGATACTCCAGGCGCGCACGTGGTAGAGCTCGCTGGGCAGGAGGTCATCGATCAGCACCGAGTGTTCCGTGACAAGCTCCGGCGAGAGCGGTGTGACCGATCCGTAGGAGTTGTCCTCGCCGTACTCCACGCGGGAGTCGGAGGGACGGTTCGTCGTCCAGTTGACCGTCAGCGCCAAGACACCGGATTCGATCTCGAAGTCGAGGATCTCGAGAGGGGAGAGCCCTGTTGTGAACGTCGCGTCGTCGGAGACCGACACCAGCCCGTACTCACTCTCCGACGTGACCCGGTAGTGGTACGTCGTGTTCTCCTCAAGATCCGACAGCTCGACAGCATGGCTCGTCACGTACGCGCCGTCGAACACCTCGAGCCCGTACTCGTCCGTCGGGCCGTACTCCACACGTGACGAGGCCGGGAGGTTCGACATCCACCCGATGATGGCGCCTTCGGTGCCGATGTACTTCGGCATGACCTTGTAGATGTCGAGATGGTCGTCGCTCGGGTGTTTCGTCCGGAACATCCGGTCGTCGGAACTGACGATGTCGCCGGTGGCGTCCTCGCAGCGCACGCGGAAGTGGTAGTCGGTCTCCTGTTCGAGCCCGGCAACCACCGCGTAATGGTTCGTGCAGTAGGATTCGTCGACCTCGAGGACAAGCCCGTACGCTTCCGTGATTCCGTATTCGATGGAAGAGACGGCGTTGACGGCCGTCTCCCACCGGACGGTCGCGGTCATCGACGTCGTGTCGACGACGGTCACCTCGGTGATCTCGAGGTACGACATGAGAGTCGTCGCGATCATCTCGGCCGAGATGGCAACCTGTCCTTCAGTATCCGTGCTCCACGCACGCATATGGTACGTCGTGCCCGGTTCGAGCCCCTCGATGAGGATGGCGTGTTCGCTGACGAGCTCAGGGTCGAGCGGCGTCGCGTTCGCGCACATCTCGTCGAGTCCGTAGACCGCGCGCGAGTCGGACGGTTTGTTCGTCGTCCAGGTGAGCTCCAGGCAGTGAGCCTTGAGCTCCTCGACGCGGACGTTGGAGATCCTGAGGTGGGGGGGATCGGTGACGAACGTGTCGTCGCGAGAACGGGACGTATTCCCGAATGCGTCGATCGATGTGACGCGATAATGGTAGAGGGTCTCCGCGGCGAGTCCGTTGATGCGGACGAAGTGAGTTGTTGTGACACTGCCGGCGGCGGTTGCGCTCATGCCGTAGGACGACGTCAGGCCATAGTCAACCGATGACGTCGCCGGTCGATCCGTATTCCAGCACACGAGCGCCGTCGTGTCGCTGACCGTACAGATCCGGACGTTCGAGATCACCGGTGCCGCCGGTACGCCCACCCATATGATGGCGGGCGATCCCTCCATGTCCTCCAGCGTCACGAAGTCGAGAATACCCAGCCTGTCGGACTGCACAGGGTCATCGTAGAGCGGGTTCTCGTCACAGGTCACGTGGAATGAACTGTCGGGAGTCATGCCTACGATGACGTGCGCGTGGAAGCCGGGTTGGACGGTCGGGAGTGCCGGTGCTGGCGGTGCCTGGAGAAGCATGAGGAGGAGCGTCAGAGCGATACGCCCTGCCGCTCCGCTGTGCGATGTGCGCACACGTCCTGCCGCGCTGCGCGAAAAGACCACTTGGGTGTCTCTCCCTAGCCTGGGTTGCGCGGAGTATATGAACGAGCAAGAAAGTTGTCAAGCAATGTTTGTATTGAGCGTTTTGGGGAAGGTAGTCCGGGGCGTGCTCGATGGCAAGGGCTATCTGTGCATGACTACTTCTGAGTTCCGACAGTTAGCCCTTCGACGATCTGACGTTGGAAGACGGCGACGAGAACGAGCACCGGGACGATGCTGATCAGCGTCGCCGCGGCGATGGTGCCCCACGGCAGTTCGTGCAGTCCGGCGAAGAGCGCGAGAGCGACAGGGACTGTCCGGGACTCCGGTGTCGACGTCATGATGAGGGCGAAGAGAAACTCGTTCCACGCGAAGATGAAGATGAGAGCGGCCGACGTGAAGATGCCCGGTGTCGAGACCGGCAGGATAATCCGCAGGAACGCTCCGCCGGGTGAACAGCCGTCCACGAGAGCTGCATCCTCGAGGCTTCCGGGCAGCGTCGAGAAGTAGTGCGTGAGGATCCAGACCGCCAGCGGGAGGGACGTCAGCGTGTAGGGGAGCACGAGCGCGGGATACCGGTTGATCAGCCCCAGACGCGCCATGGCCATGTAGAGCGGTCCCACCATTCCGATGGCGGGGAAGATGGCGATGCCGAGGAACACGGCCATCACCAGTTCCTTGCGGCGTACCTTGAGCCTGGCGAGCGCATAGGCCGCCGGGGCTCCGAGCCCGAGCGTGAACAGCGTTGTGAGCGAGGCCACGACGAAGCTGTTCCAGATGTTCCTCGGGAACTGGCGTGTCTCGAAGACCGCCCGGAAGTTGTCGATGACCGCCGGCTTCGGGACGTAGTCGACCGGGATCTTGTAGACGGCCGACGGGGTCGAGAGGCTGACGTTGGCGAGCCAGTAGAAGGGGAGCAGGCAGAGGACGGCCACGCCGATCCGAAGCGCCCAGAGTCCTGTCGATCGCATGCGTGTGTTGAACGACACGGCGGCCCCTTATTCGCTGACGGGCTCCTGCGAGACCCGCATGAACCGGATGAGTACGAGGCTCAGCGCGAACACGATCGCGAAGAGCGCGACCGTCATCGCCGAGCCGTACCCCATGTCCGAGTATCGGAAGAGCACCTTGTATATGTAGATCGACAGTGTCTCGGTGCGGGAGGCGCCGCCGGTGAGCACCCAGATGACATCGAACACACGGAACGCGTCCATGGTCCGGAAGAGGAGCGCGACCGCGATGAACGGCTTGAGCAGCGGCAGCGTGACGTAGCGGAAGACCTGCCAGCGCTCCGCGCCGTCGAGTTCGGCAGCCTCGTAGTACTGGTCCGGGATCGACTTGAGACCGGCGAGCAGGATGATGGCGACGAACGGCACCGTCTTCCAGACGTCGGCCAGGATGCACGAGATCATCGCGAGCCCCGGGCCGAGCCACACGATGGGATTCTCAATGACGCCGAGCTGTCCCAGGACCGAGTTGACCAGGCCGACCCGGTCGTTGAGGATGAGCGACCACATCGTCGCGGCCACGACCGTCGGAAGGGCCCACGGCAGGATGATGGCCGTGTTGAAGACCGTTCGTCCTCTGCGGATGCGGTTCAGAAGGAGTGCGACGGCGAGCCCGAGCGTGAGTTCGAGTCCGACCGAGATGACCGTGAACGAGAACGTCTGCCAGAGGTCCTGCCGGAAGGTCGCGTCGCCGACGAGCCGTGTGAAGTTCGAGACGCCCGCGAACCCCCGCTCGTCGGCGAACTTCATGTTGAACCTGGTGAAGCTCAGGACGAACTGGCTGAGGACCGGAAACGCGCCCATCACCGCCACGAATACCAGCGACGGTGCGAGGAGCCAGGCGATGAGGCGCTTCTCGCGGGGTCTGTCCATCTTGCTCCCGGTGTGCGGGGTCTCAGGGGGGCGCATGTCCATCCGCGCTCCCCGGTCGGTCTCCCGCCGAGTTGGATCGGTCTATCGGGCGTAGAGTTCCGTGAGCTCCGAGACGATTTCACGCGCCGCGGTCCCGGAGTCGATCTCGCCGGAGAGGGCGCGGTGCACCTTGTCCTGGACGATATCCGAGAGCTGCGGGTAGTGCGGCGATCTCGGCCTGCTCTTCGTGTTCTTGAACACCTCGAAGAAGTTGGCGTAGTAGGGGTTCGCCGCCAGAACTTCCTCGTCCGAGTACGTCGCTATCCGGGTCGGAAGGTAGCCGCCTTCGATCGCCCGGTTCTTCAGCGAGCGCTCGCCCGTGATGAAGCGGATGAACTCGAGCGCCTCATCGGGGTGCTTGCTGTATGTTGAGAGTGCGATGTTCCAGCCGCCGATCGTTGAGTAGCTCGTCTCGCCCGAGGCGTGCGGGAGCGGGGCGATTCCCACGTGCCCGGCGACCTTCGACTCCTCGCCCTCGGCGAAGCTCCAGACGTACGGCCAGTTCCGGAGGAAGAGCGCCTGTCCCTCGGTGTAGATGCGGCGCGAGTCCTCTTCCTTATAGGTCAGCACGCTTGCGGGGGAGACGCCCGTTCGGGTGAGCGAGCGCATGAACTCGATCGTCCCGCTGATCTCGCGCATCGCCTGGTCAGGCGATGCCACCAGATGATCGCGGTCGAGCGAGCCGCCCCGGCCCCAGAGGAACTCGAGGAAGTTGCAGATGAGTCCTTCGTATCGCGCGCCCTGCCAGACGAAGCCGGTGCCACCCCGCGGCGTCGCCGCGGCGCACGCGGCCGTGAACTCATCCCACGTCTCCGGTACGTCGAGCCCGGCATCGGCCAGAAGGTCGGTCCGGTAGTACAGGAGCCCGGCATCGGTGAACCACGGCACGGCGTACCGTGTGCCCTCCCATGCCACGCTCTCCATCGGACCGGGAAGGAACGCGTCGGGATCGATGAACCCGTCGGGGAGCGGAACGATCCACTGCGCCCGAGCGAACTCAGCTGTCCAGATGACGTCGAGACTGTAGATGTCGATGCTCGCCTCACGAGCCGAGAGGTAGGTCGTATACGCATCGTGCTGCGTATCAGTGTTCGCCGGCATGACCTGGAATATCACCTCGACGCCCGGGTGCGACTCATTGTACTCCTCGATGAGCGCGGCTGTGGCCCCCGACGGGTCCTGACCGGCGGCGAAGACGATCCGCGTCACGCCATCGTCCTCTGAACACCCGCCAAGCACGCCGACCAGCAGGGTTGCGGCGCCGAGGAGCAGGGCCGCCCGGAGTCCTGGGATCATTCCTGTCGTTCTCATAGTGTTATCTCCATATTGGGATGTCATCGCAACGGGGTCAGGCGCTGATGCTACCGACCTCCGGCCCGGGTGTCAACCGACGTCACGGGGGTTGGGCGCGCGGTTCGGAGGTGCTATATTGTCACGGGCGGACAACGCGCCGCACCGGGGACGATAACCGCGTATACCGAGGAGGACCCGTGGCTTCCGGACAGCGACACTCGCGCGTGCTTCATCGTCGACGCTCTCTCGCGCTCGCAGCGGCGCTTCTGCCGGCTGTGGCGCTGCTTGCGGCGGGGAGCGCGGGAGCTCAGCTCCAGGCACACTCCGCCAGTGATCACGATTCGTCCGATGGACCGCAGGGGCGCTGGCGCATGGCGCGTCCGGAGCACCGCGAGACGCTCACCAGCGCGCAGCGCGCCGAGATGGAGCGGCTCAACTCTATCGGCTACCTGTCCGGTTCGCAGTCGGCGCCCGACGTCAGCGGCGTGACCATTCACGCCGCCTCGCGTGTCGAGCCGGGCGTCAACTTCGTGCTCTCGGGGCACCGCCCCGGCGCCGCCCTCATCGACATGGACGGACGCGTCCTCCACGACTGGAGCCTGTCGTTCCTCGATGCGTGGCCTGATCAGAAAGAGGATTCGGAAGACGAGAATGCTCAGTACTGGCGCGCGGCGCACCTCTTCGAGAACGGGGACGTGCTCACGATCTTCGAGGGGCTCGGCATGATCAAGGTCGACGCCAATTCGAGTGTCATCTGGTCGCGCCGGAACAACGCTCATCACGACCTCCAGGTGCTCGACGACGGGCGCATCTGTACGCTCACCCGCGAGGCGCACATCGTGCGCCGCATCAACCCGAACACGCCGATCCTCGAGGACTTCGTCGAGATCCTCGACGCCGAGGGGAACTCGCTCAAGCGCGTCTCCGTCCTCGAGGCGTTCGAGAACTCGGCCTACTCGAACGCGACCGGCGTGCTCGGCATGCGGCGCATCGGCGACATCTTCCACACGAACTCCGTGGAGGTTCTCGACGGTTCGCTGGCGGACCGGCTTCCGGCGTTCAGGAAGGGGAACGTCCTCATCTCGCTGAGGAAGCTCTCGATCGTCGCGGTGATCGATCTGGACCGCGAGGAGGTCGTCTGGGCACTCTCCGGACTCTGGAAGGCGCAGCACATGCCGCGGATGCTCCCGGGCGGAACGATGATGGTCTTCGACAACTCGGGGAACGAGGGGCGGTCGCGCATCGTGGAGGTCGACCCGGTGACGCAGTCGGTCGAATGGTTGTACAAAGGTGCGACGCCGGAGGACTTCTACACGCAGATGTGCGGTGCGAACCACCGGCTGCAGAACGGCAACACGCTGATCGTCGAGTCCGACTTCGGTCGGGCCTTCGAGGTGACGGAGACGGGCGAGATCGTATGGCAGTTCATCAATCCCGAGCGCGCCGGCAGGAAGCAGGAGCTCATCGGCACGCTGTTCGACGTTCGGAGGATCCCGCCCGGATTTCCGATCTCGTGGGCGTCAGGGCGGTAGCGGGAGCACCGCATCGGCGACGCCGGACGTCTCATCGCGACGCCGGGCGTCTCATCGGTGACGCCGGGGCCATCGCGTCCGCGCGAGGACACACTGATACGGGGAGGACCACATGAACGAGCTGGGCGTGAAACTGGGGACGATACTCGGGCTCGAGGCGAGTATCGTGACAAGACTGCTCTGGACGGTCGTCGTCGTCCTCGTTCTGTGGATCGTGCGCACGGCCGTGCTCAGGATCGCGTGGCGACACACCGACGAGCCGCGAACGCGGTACGCCTGGCGGAAGGCAGTCATGTACATCACTGCGTTCATTGGTGTCGTGGCCGTCGGCCGGATCTGGGTGAGCGGATTCCGGTCAATGGCGACCTTCGCCGGACTCCTGTCAGCGGGTATCGCCATCGCCCTCAGGGACGTGTTCGTCAATGTCGCCGGGTGGTTCTTCATCCTCTGGCGCAGGCCGTTCGTCGTCGGCGACCGCGTCGAGGTGGCCGGACAGCGGGGCGACGTCGTGGATCTCAGGGTCTTTCAGTTCTCGCTGATGGAGGTCGGCAACTGGGTCGACGCCGACCAGAGTACGGGGAGAATGCTCCACATTCCCAACGGTCTCGTACTGACCTCGCCTCTCGCGAACTACGGGCAGGGGTTCGAGTACATCTGGAATGAGATCCCTGTCCTCGTCACGTTCGAGAGCGACTGGAAGAAGGCCAAGACCCTCCTCCAGCGTATCGCTGATGAGCGATCCGAGGACCCCGACGAGAAGGCGGCGGATGAGATTCGGGAGGCCAGCAAGACCTACATGATCTTCTACTCCACGCTCACGCCGACCGTGTACACGAGCGTTGAGGCGAGCGGCATTCTCCTGACCATCCGCTACCTCTGTCCGCCCAGGCGTCGTCGTGGAACGGAGCACATGATATGGGAGGACGTTCTCGAGGCGTTCGAGGCTGAGCCCGGAATCGCGCTGGCGTACCCGACGACCCGGTTCTACACGCAGGACGGGAAGCGGTCGGGCGCCGGTGACCGCTCCGACGGGAGTGAGTCCTCCGGGGGAGCCGCGTAGGAGCAGGCGGCCGGCCGGGAGCAGGTGGGGCGGTGGTGGATCGAGCGGGGCCGGGACAAACGGATCATCAGGACGCAGAACACACGCGAAGCACGAAGTGACGCGCACGGCCGGGAAGAGAACGCTCTTCCCGGCCGTCTGTCGTTTCAGCGACACGGCAGCCGATGGAACGCCACGGCGGCCGGCGAAACGTCAGACAGGGCCGACCCACCCGGCAAGAGCGCAGGGTCCGGCGACGCCCACAGCAAGGGGGACATCATGAACCTGAGGAGCAGAGCAACCCTCGCGCTCCCCCTGGTCATCCTGCTCGCGGGATTCATCATCCCGCTCGTAATGGGGGCCGGAGGCGATGAAGGGCCGGTGGCCGAGAACGGTCCCGGGACTCACGCGGGGCGGACGGCGGCGGAATGGGCGGCGCTCGCGAACAAGGCGCTCGCTCACGGCTCGTACGACCGCGCGATCTCAGCAGCCAAGAGCGCCGAGTCGGCGGACGGCGGCGAGCAGTATCGTGAACTCATCGTGGAGGCCCGTCGGGCCCGGTGGCGGGCACGCGAGATCGACAGGAACGCGGAGCGGTTTCTCGGTCGACCGGCTCAGGAGCTGGCGTTCGACGCCGACGGCCGCGTGATCGATGGGGTGCGAGTCGCTGTCGCGCTCCCCGGCGAGAGCCTCTGGACGATGGCGACGGCATGGGTGGCTGCGGACCATGACGCGCTTCCGTCTGAGATCGATGACGGAGCGGCCGACGTCTATGCGGCCTGGGACCGTCTGACCGCGGCCAACGGCGTCCGCGAACTCGAGGTCGGGGACGAGATCCTCATCCCGCTGCTCGACTCCGAGATGGAGGCGATCGCTGAGGAGAACCGTCGTGATATGGCGTCGCTTGGCGATGCGCTCGCTGCGGCACACGGGGGTGACCCCGATGGCGCGAGGAGCATCCTGGAGGGCGTCGTCGGGCGCTTCGCGCTCGCTTCCGGCGAATACAATGACGTCATCGTGGCGGTCGACGCCGCGGAGGAGGAGAGGAGGGCCGGACTCGAGCAGGATCTCATCGTCCGCGCGAACGATCTTGTCGAGTCCTCGCGTTCTCTCTCGAGGGTTGTTTCTCACGGCGAGCTCGTCGCTTCGCTCCGGGAGGCACGGCGCTGTCTCAACGAGGCGGAGGGGCTCTCCGAGGGCGAACGCTACGCGCAGCCCCGTGCCGTGGTCGCGCAGATGCTCCGCGAGGTCGAACGATACAGCGTCGCGCCGGACGGGTCGGTCAGCACGCTCAAGCCCGCCGGCGTGGCGTACACGGACGCAGCCGCGGAGGCGGTCGAGTGGCTGCTCGGCAGAGAGCTCGTCTGGAGCGGAGCGTCGTTCCCCATGAGCGGGGCGAAGACGGCCGATGAGCGCGCGTGGGCGCGGTATCTCATCGAGGCCGCGCGGCTGGCGCGCGCGAGCGGTGTCGACGTCGAACGTCTCATCAGCGACAGAGATGCCGAGACCGAGATCGCCCTTCCGAATCCCGAGGAGTATTTCGCATCCGGGATCTGAGGTCGCCATGAACGCCTGCGGCGAGAACCTCCACCATGCGAAGAGGCCCGCGCTCACCGAGCGCGGGCCTCTTGCTTCGTCGATCCGTTCGGGCCGGAGCGCGCCGCGTCGTTGCGCCGCAGCTCCTATCTTCCGTTCATGCTCTTGAGATACTTGAAGTAGTCGCTGTCCGTCGTGAGGATGAGCGCGCTCTCTTCGTCAAGCGTCAGGCTGTAACTCTCGAGCGTGCGGAGGAACGAGTAGAACTCCGGGTCGCGGCCGTATGCGTCAGCGTAGACGCGGGCCGCCTCGGCGTCGGCGTCGCCGCGGATCTCCTCGGCGATGCGGTAGGCCTCGGACGTGATGCGCTGGAGTTCCTTCTCCTTCTGCCCCCGAATCTCCGAACTTTCGCCCTTGCCCTCGGAGCGATACTGCTCCGCGATTCGCTGCCGCTCCGAGATCATCCTCTCGTAGACCTTGCCGCGCACCTCCTCGACGTAGTTGATCCTCTTGATCCTCACGTCGATGAGCTCGATCCCGTAGCGCGGCATCTGTTCGGTGGCGCGCTCGAAGATCTCCCGGGTGAGCGCGGTGCGGCCGAGATCGATCGGCTCCGATGTCGGAATGGGCTCATCCGCGTCCGAGCCGACCATGTCCCGATTCGTGTTTCGCACGACCTCGATCAGATCGTAGCTCGTGATGAGGTCACGCGTGACCGCGTCGATGACATCGTCAAGACGGGCGTGTGCGCCCATTTCATGGCTTACGGACTGCATGAACTTGAGAGGGTCCGCGATGCGCCATCGGGCGAACGTATCGACCCAGATGTACTTTTTGTCCTTCGTCGGTATCTGACTCGGGTTGCCGTCCCACTCGAGAATGCGCTTGTCAAAGACGTTGACGTGCTGGACGAAGGGAATGCGGACCTTGAGCCCCGGTTCGGTGACGGGGTCCCCGATCGGGCGTCCGAACTGCGTGACGACGACCTGCTCTGTCATGTCGACGACGTAGAGTGTGTTCGAGAGAACGATGAGCGCCAGGAAGAAGACCACCAGCGCCGTCACGATGCGTGCTGATGTCATCACTGGCCTCCCTTCGTCTCGAACTGAAGGAGCGGGACGAGGTTCTCGAAGTCGGGGTCGACGATGAACTTCCTGTCGATGTTGGGCAGGATCTCACTCATCGTCTCAAGATAGAGTCTGCGCTTCGTTACATCCTTCGCGCGCGAGTATTCGCGCCAGACGGCCACGAAGCGTTCAGCGTCGCCCTGGGAGCGATTCACGCGTGCCAGAGCGTACCCTTCCGCGTCCCGAATGACTCGCTGCGCCTCACCCTCGGCAGCCGGGATCGCCTTGTTGTATTCCGACCACGCCTCGTTGATCATCCGCTCGCGTTCCTGCTTTGCCTGGTTGACCTCGTTGAAGGACGGCTTGACAGCGTCGGGAGGATTGACGTCCTTGAGGTTGACGGTCACGATCTCGATCCCCGTCTCATACGTGTCGAGCATCTCCTGCATCCGGAGCGCGACCTCGTTGGCTACCTCGACGCGTCCCACCGTGAGCACTTCGGTGACGCTGCGGTCACCCACGATCTGACGCATTGCCGACTCGGCGACGTCCCGGATCGTCTCCGGAACACCTCGCACCTTGAAGAGGTAGAGGGCCGGATCCTTCACCTGGTACTGGACGATCCACTCCACGACCGCTGCGTTGAGATCGCCCGTGAGCATGAGCGACTCCGCGGTGAAGTCTCCGCGCTGGTAGGTCGTCCGGACGCCGGCCAGCGCCGTCGCGAAACCGAACTCCTCCTTGAACACGTGTCGCACCCGCACCTTGTGAACCTTCTCGAGCGCGAACGGCAGCTTGAAGTGGAGACCGGGCTGCACTGTCCGGCTGTACGAGCCGAGCCGCTTGACGACGCCGACCTCGTCGGTCGCCACCGAGTAGAACGTCGTCGTGACGAAGATCAGGCCGAGGATCCCGAGCGCGATCCAGCGCCAGACCCCCGTGTTGAGCGGCGGGAACTGGATCGTGCGATTCTGGTGAACCCGCATCTCGTCATCGTATTCCACGATGGCGGCTCCTTGCTGAGGTGAGAAGACGGTCGTCCGTCAGATGTGCCGTCATGGTAGAGCCTTGCATCTCCGACCGCAAGGTCGCATCGGCGTGCGACCCGTCGGTTTTCCGGAGCATGATTGTCTCGATGGATTTTCTCCTTGACTAGAGCTGGATGCTGTGAGAGAATCGCTATTGTGCGGATGATTCCGCCGAGTCGTCAAGATGGATGGGATCAGACATGAAGTCACACGGTTGATCAGGAAAAAAAGGGGGAGCTGTGAGGAATCTTGCGATCATAGCTGCGGTGCTTCTCCTGGCGGGAACAGCGTCAGCGACAGTGTTTCTCTACGAGGGCTTCGAGGGTGAGCCGACCGGGTGGGAAGCCTACGGTGCGATCAACGGCCAGTCCGGCTCGCTCTGGCATGTCGAAGACCATCGCGCCTACGAGGGAACGTGCAGCGCCGCGTACAACACCGGCGGCCCGGACTACGGATACGATGTTGGCTTCAACTGGGGTCTGGCGGCATCTCCGTGGCTGGATCTCTCGGCAGCGACATCGGTGAACCTGGACTTCTACTCGTGGCTTGACACGGGCGACTGCCCGTTGCCGCTCGACATCTCGCTGGTGATGATCCAGGCCGACGCGCTTCCGTGGGTGCCGCTCGTTCCGGACATCCAGGCGTTCCAGCAGTCGCAGTGGAACCACCTGGGAGCGGACCTGTCGATGCTCGCGGGGATGGACCATGTCCGCATCGGTTTCTACTTCGATTCGATCGGCCCGTTCTTCAACTCCGGAGAGGGCTGGTACCTGGACAATATCCAGATGGCCGGCGAGACCTGTCAGTCGCCGGTCCCTGAGCCCTCGACGCTGCTGCTTCTCGGCTCCGGCCTGCTGGGCCTCGGAGCGGTCGTTCGCAGACGACGGTCATAGTTCGGGCGCAATTACTGAAGCATATCTGAATGGGGCGGATACCCAGGGTATCCGCCCCATTCTGCGTCAGGCAGGAACGCCTGCCATGTCGGGTCGCCATGGCGTCGGCAGTCCGGAAAATCTTCATCTTGGGCTTGACACCTTCGGCCATATGCGATACACTCTCTTCTGGGTGTCAGTCGAAGGTATCGGACAACGGGGGGGAGAGAACCATGAAGATGATCGTGATGATCGCGCTCGCGATGATGATCGCGGCACCGATGGCGCAGGCGACGTACTTCCTGCATGAGGATTTCGAGAACTACCAGGGTGGATGGACGCACTCCGGTTACAACTCGCTCTGGCACATCGAGGACTACCGCTCGAACAGCGGTGAATGGTGCGCGGCATACAACCAGCGCCCGGCCACCGGCGCACCACCCAATTACGACATCGGTATGAGCTTCGGCACGATGATGACGCCGGTCATGGATCTCAGCTCGGCGACCGAGGTGCACTTCCAGTTCGCCTCGTGGCTGCAGACCGAGAACGCGCCGAATGAGTTTGATGTCGCGCATGTCGGTTACAGCACCGCGCCGATCTTCGGGTGGCACTACCTGCCGCCCGACATCCAGACGTTCGAGCAGGGTCAGTGGAACCTTCTCGGCGCCGATCTCACCAGTGTTCTCGCGGGCGAGGCGCATGCGCAGATCTGCTTCACGTTCGACACGGTTGACAATATGTTCAACACCTACGAGGGCTGGTACGTTGACGACGTGATGGTTCACGACGGCAACGGCACGCCGCCGCCGATCCCCGAGCCGTCGACGCTGCTGCTGCTCGGCAGCGGTCTGATCGGACTTGGCGCGGTGACGAGACGCCGGTTCAGGAAGTAGACTCGTACTGACACTGGCTGCTTTCGCGCGCGGGTATCACCGCGCTCGGGAAGCAGACCCCGTATCCGACAGAGAGGCGGAGCCCGTAGCGGGCTCCGCCTCTTCTCGTGTTCCGCCTGTTGTGGTGTTCCGAGGGAACTGTCTCGCGCCCCGCGGATCGTCTGCTATGGGACCCGCCGTCGCCCGCTTCGGAGGTGGAGCGCGATGTCCGGGACATGACGGAGAAGCAGGGGGACGCAGAGCAGGACCGGGCTCCACGCGATGACGCCCTCTCTTCCGAGGAGAAGAGCGAGCGTGGTGGAACCGGCGATCGCGACGAGGCCGCCGATGTAGAGGCTGTGAATCGTCCTGAGGAGGATAAGGCAGGCTGCGAGGCCGAGCGCCATCTCGAGTGGGAGAAGCGCGAGGCCGGCGCCGGCGACCGTGGCGGCGCCGCGCCCTCCGCGGAATCCGAGATAGAAAGGCCAGTTGTGGCCGACGACCGCGACCGCGCCGCAGGCGACTGCGAGCCACGGTGGGGCGCCGGCACCATGCGCGATGGCGACGGCAGCATACCCCTTGGCGCCGTCGAGAACGAGCACGACGACGCCCGCCCACGCGCCAAGCACACGTCCCACATTGCGAGCTCCCAGGTTGCCGCTGTCCAGCGTCCGGAGGTCGCATCCTCGAAGGATGCGACAGACGTGGTAGGCCGGCGAGACCGAGCCGAGGACGTAGGCGATGAGGATGAGAAGCGGTGTGGGCACGTGTCCTCCGCTGTGACCGGGCCTGTGGAGCGGTTGCGGCGAGCGTACCACGGAACGCCGCGGCCGCGCGCGGCCGAAGCCTGCTTGACCGGAGCACTAATGTGTGCTATTCTCGAAGATAGGGAAACAACATATCGACGCATCAGTGTTCAAACAGGGAGGGTAGGGAGCCCATGATGAAGAGCTATGCTGTCGTGACCGTCCTCGTTCTGCTCGTGCTGACCGTCTCCGCGGTCGCCACCGAGTATCAGGCGGTCGACGCGTACAAGAACTGCATCGCGATCCGCACGCTGAACGCTCCGCACCTTACGCTGACGCCGGGCGCCAAGTACACGGTGACGGTTGACGGCGACGCCAAGGCCAGCTTCTACGATGACGCCGAGTATGACGGCGTCTTCATCTACTACTACGACGGTTCGTCGCCGGTGCACCCGAAGATGGCCGTTGTGAACAAGGGCGATATGTACACGTTCACCGCGAGCGCCAGCGACTTCTACGCGTTCATCGTCGACAAGTCGATGAAGGACACGGCCGACAACAGCGGGTTCATGTACGTCACGGTGACGGGACCCGGCGGCTACCGCGAGATGATCACGATCCAGGCGATGTTCAACTGCATCGGTCTCGAGGAGTTCGGCGCCGCGAAGAAGATCCTGGTCGGCGAGCAGACCTACGGCACGAGCGTCAGCGGCGACGCCGCGACGAACGGAGATCCGAGCGGCGTGTTTGACGGCGTCTGCCTGTTCCACCGGCACATGAGCCGTCCGTACCACCCGATCTTCAAGGTGCTCGAGGTTGGTGAGGAGTACCCGATCACGCCGCATTCGAGCGGCTGGGTCTACTGCTTCCTGCTCGATGAGACCGTCGACGCGATGGGGAACAACACCGGCGCGATGACGATCGAGTTCCAGGAGCAGACGCCCGTGGAACCGATGTCCTGGGGAACGATCAAGGCCGACTTCCGCTAGTTCGAAAGCGCAGCACTCAAGGTTACGAAGCGATCGGGGCCCCGTGCCATGCACGGGGCCCCGATGTGTTGTGACACCGCGAGCTTGCTCTGTCACCCCGCGTCTGCGATTGCGCGGCAACCACCAGGCCTGGAGTCGCGCCAGCGACTCCCAAGCTGCTGCCGCTCACGGCAGCGGCCAGCTACTTGAGCAGGATGAGCTTGTTCACGGCGTCCCGGCCGGCGGACCGCAGGACACAGAAGTAGACACCGGAGGCCACCTTCTGACCCATCCGATCAGCGGCCGTCCAGACGAACTCATGGTGTCCGGCGCTTCTCTCCGCATCCACAAGCGTCCTCACGAGTCTCCCGCGGCAGTCATAGACGCTCAGGCTGACCCGCCCGGGCTGCGGCAGGTCGAACATGATCGTCGTGCACGGGTTGAACGGGTTCGGAGCGCTCGCGAGCCGGAGCGAACCATGGACACCCGATACGGATGAGGAACTGCCGTATTCGTGGACGCCCATGTCGACAATGGGAGCCGTTCCGTTGCCGGTGTCGGTCGTGGCGTCATCATCGATCCTGCGCTCGTTGTCGTAGTAGTCGAGCGGGAACTCCTCGAGAACATCGCTGTCACCGTCGAGGTCGCAGAAGTCAGCGGGGAGGACATCGTTGTTCCCGGCGTCTATGCACGGTGACCCGGACTGCAGCTCGAAGTCGCCGCCCGCCGCGTCCACGAACAACGGATCCTCTGAAATGTTGTGATCCGCGGGGTCGTCGAAGCCGGCCTGCTCGACATTGGAGTACGTCACGACGGGTTCCGAGGATGCCGCGCTGTAGAGAACGTCTTCACCCATCAGGATGCAGTTGGTGATGATCGGATCCGAGAACTGGTAGCTGTAGATCCCTTCTCCGACGCATCCGGAGTCGTTGCCATAGAACACGCAGTTGGTGATGATCGGTGAGGCGGCGAAGTTGTACATCGCACCGCCGTGCGCGTTGCCGGCCGTGCCCGCATTGCCCGTGACGATGCACTGGATCATCGTCGTGGTATCGTTCGAGTTGTATATCGCCCCGCCGTACAGGGCGGCCGAGTTGTCGATGAACGAGCAGCTGATGAATGTTGGGAGGGAGGTGTCGCCGGAGTTGTAGGCGGCCCCGCCGTTGTAGTTCGCCTCGTTGTTCAGGAAGTCGCATCGAACGAAGAGCGGGCTGCAGCTGTTCCCGACGTAGAGAGCTCCTCCGTCACCGTTGCCACTGCTCTCTATCCCCCCGACGTTCCCGTCGAAGAGGCAGTCGATCACAACCGGGTGGGCAGCGTACATGGCACCGATCGCGCCGCCGGCCTTCCCCGCGGTGTTCCCGATAAATGAGCAGTTCGTGACGGACGGGGAGGAGTAGTAGTTGAGCATGGCGCCACCGTAGGAGTAGGACGTGCTTCCGGTCGCGTCATTGTCGATGAAGATGCAGTTGGAGATCGTCGGGGATGCATCCTCATTGTACATTCCGCCGCCGCGGCGATGGTCCCCGCTGAGGGCGGAGGCGCTTCCCTTCGTGATCGTCACGCCGTCGAGCACGGCGGTCTCATCGAGAAACGAATCCTCAGGGTGGTAGAAGACGTGGTAGCAGTTGTCCGACTTGTCGTCCGGAATGCCGATATCCCCGGAGATGACGACGACGTTCGTCTCCCAGTCGCGCTCCTCCAGGAGACCCTCGCTTCCGGCGAAGCCACCGTACACGGCAATGCCGTTCTTGAGCTGGAACGACATGAACTGGTCGCCGGTCCCGCCGACCTCGACGCTCGGGTAGTACGTCCCGGTTGCCGCCCAGATCTCATCTCCGGCAACCGTGGCCGCGTCGAGTCCGTCCTGGAGGTCGGTGAACGCGTCCGTCCAGTTGGATCCATTGTTGAGCCCGGCCGCGCTCGCGTCGACGTAGACCACGGTCGCGTGGGCGACGCCGGCGGGCAGCAGAAGTGCGACGACGGACAGGAGGGTCAGCAGGACAGCAGTGTGTGCGCGGACGCCCATGGTGCTCGCTCCTTTCGTTCGGATGCGGCATCAGGCCACACCCTTGCACGGCGGACGGGACAGCGTGTCCGCCCCGCCCTGTCTTCAGGCCAATCACGATAATATCACAGATAGTTCGGGATCGGTGAGCAACATTTGGGAATCGAACACGAGCGGGGCCCCGTGCAATGCACGAGGCCCCGCTTTGTTGCCGATACTCGCGTCCGCCGGTTGACTATCGCAGCAGCACGACCTTCCGCGATTCCTCCCGGCTTCCCGCGTGAGCCCGCACGAAGTAGACGCCACTGGCGACGCGCCTTCCGGTGGAGTCCTGTCCGTCCCAGTCAAGTGTGTGAGTGCCCGCTCCGAGACGCCCGTCCTGGAGCGTCCTGACGAGCCGGCCGGCCGGTGAGTAGATCCTGATTGACGCATCCGTCGGTGCGGGGAGGGACAGCTGCAGGCTCGTTCCACCGCGGAACGGGTTCGGATAGCACGGCCTCAGCCCGAATGCCAGCGGGACGGCGCTCACCCCGGTGCCGTTCAGATCAATGTGGAGTTCGCACCGGACGACGCCTCGATAGCCGCCGCTGTTTGACTCGAGCTCCAGCCACAGCGTGGCCACCGTGTCGGACAGCGACTCCGCGATCTCAACGGTGAGCGCGATGTCGTTGTCGGCGGTCCCGCCGATCGGGATGTTCGGATACGACGTTGTGCCACTCACGATCGTCGCCGCGGCGGAGCCGGACACGAGCATCGCCGAGACGTCCGTCGCGTTCGTGTCGCCCTGATTGCCCAGTTCGATCGTTAGCTCAACCGTCTCGCCAAGGCCTGCCGTGCCGCTTCCGTCCCCACCCGTGGCGTCGTCGATCGTGACGCCTTCGAGGACGAGCCACGGGATGTCCGGCTCGACCGGCGCGATCGTCGTGAAAAGCAGCGCCGAGCCGCTCGTGAGCGGGGCAGCGTGACCGTCGTAGGCTCCGTCGAACAGGTACTGGACACCAGTGGTCTCGTCGAAGTTCTCGATCCCGACGGTGCATCCGGTGGGCGCGTTGACGGTCTTGTAGACGATGAGGACCTGGCCATCACCCGACGGTGTCGGGTAGTAGTCCTGGTCAAGCAGGATGACCTGGAATGTCTGCACGTCGCTCGTGTTCCAGATCGGTATCTCATCGAACTGGATGATGAAACGGTGGTTCTCGCTGTCGTACCAGCGGTAGATGTCTCCCGAGGCCGACGGGTCGAGATCGTCCCAGAACGGGGCGATCATGTTCTCCGGCCCGTCCGTGCTGGGTATGGAGCTGTTGCTGCCGAAGCGGTAGTCCTCGATCCCGATGGATACGAACCCGTTGGAGCAGACCGAGACGATCAGGTACGAATTTCCGTAGTAGACGAAGCCGAAGGGCATGTGAACCTCGACCGTCGCCGCGTCGTCGTCCGTGATCTCCTCGATGAGAGCGCCCGGACCCGGGGATGCGATGTCGTACCACTCGTACGCGGGCGCGGCGGAGTAGATCGAGTCGCCCACATCGTAGCAGTAGTATCCGTAGGTGTCGGGGCCGGTTGCGAGCGACATCGTCGGGCCCGCCACCGGCAGCTCCAGCGTGAGCGTCTCACCGTACGTGTAGGAGTGCCCCGTTCCGCTGAGAACGATGCTCAGCGAGAGCTCGTGGCCGTCCGGCGCGTCCGGAGCGATCGATAGGACGAACGGCGTGGTCGCGTTCGACACGATGTCGTTGGAGTTGATGTCGCCGAGAAACGCCGTGCCCGAGGACACGGTGGCGTATGGGTCGACGCTCATGAGCGTCGCGGTCACGTTGCCGACGTCACACAGACCGACGTTCTCAAAGGTCAGCGTCAGTCCGACGACCTCGCCGGCGCTCGCGTTCCCACCGGCGTCCCCGCCGGGACTCGCGTCGTCGACGATCGTGCTGATGATCTCCAGATCGCCGGAGGCTATCGAGATCACGGGAGGCGCGATCGTGCGCGTCGTATCGCCGTTCGTGATGCTGAGTTCGAGCGGGATCTGCCGGCCGACGGGGCAGGAGGCGAACGCCTCGATCGTGTAGGCGGGACTGCCCTGGGCGATCTCGCTCGGGAGAACGCTGCCGTACGACGAGACGCTGTCGATCAGCGTCGCCTCGGTCGCCAGGATGCGCAGCGTGGCGGCTACCGAGGAGGCGCCGACATCCCCCGTGTTTTCGAGAGCGATCGTCACGTCGGCTGTCTCACCGGGACTCAGGAGGCCGTCGCCATTCCCGCCGGCCGTGTCGTCGAGCACCATGTTCGAGTAGACGAGGAAGGAACCGCTGTCAAGCGCGGTGGCGCTGCCTTCGTACGGAACATGATTGCGTGCCGTCACGGTGACCGAGAACGGTCCGGACGACGATGGCGTGAGTGGGAAGGAAACCTGACCTGCGGCGTCCGTGGTACCCCAGGCGTAGATGTCACCCTCCTTCACGCACGCAACGACGGCTCCCTCGAGTATCTGGCCGCCCGACAGGACGGTCACGTCGAACACCGACTGACTCTCGTGGAAGTACTCGTCGTGCACGACCTGGAGAGGCTGTGGCTGGCCCGTCCACACACACATCGCCGGGTCGCCGAGCAGGTTCCATCCCTTGTACTCGGTCGTGTCCCCGTCAAACTCAAAGACGGCGAGCTTGGCGGCGAGCGCCGCAGCGCCGAGTTCACCGCCGTTCTCACCGAACGCCTGTTCGAAGAAGGCCATGTCACCGGCGCCGCGGAGCCTCGCAAGCCGTCCGCTGCCCGGATAGGCCGTGTTGCTTCCGAGGAACGCGACGGCGCCCCTGGGGTAGGTCGCACTGCCGGCGCGCACGATGTCCTCGCAGATGAACCCGTCGCTGTGGTAGATGCCCGTTGCGCACGTGGCCGATATGACGATGGGGAGCTTCCATCCGTTCAGGAGATAGTCGGGGTTGATGTTGAAGGCGCCGGGCCACGTGGTCCAGGCCTGACCGCGGAAGTTGGCGAAGCCGCGGCCGGCGTTGAACGCCGCGTAGACCTCGCTCTGGGAAACGTCGTTGCGGTGGAACAGCGTGTCCATCTCCGTGAACCCTGCGTTCTCCATCAGGTCGTAGATGAACCACGTGTTCATGTAGTAGATCCAGTCGCCATCATCAAAGTCGTCGGCGACCATGAACGTGCCGCTCGCGGGCCAGTCGGGATCACTCGTGACCGGCGTCCTCTCGTATCCCAGTGTCTTCGCTACGAGAGTCGCACACTCGCCCGTCGAGTCCGCGGTGAATCGTCCGATGAGAGCGTCGATGAACAGGTCATCACCCTCGAGCTGTGCGTAGTAGCCGTCGGTCGCGGTCGTGTCTTCGTAGATGGGAAGTTCTTCCGTATCACCGACGAGGAGTATGTACTCGGGCGGCACCGACCACGTGTCGTACGCCGTCTGGATGTACGATTTGATGGAGCTGGTCGTGTAGCCTGTCGTGTTGAGGTCGACGACCATCGTCTGGAGTCCCATGAGGTGTCGCCACTCGGCGAGATCGTCCACGATCGACGCGTACGCCGGCGTGGCGATGACAAGGAAGCGCGCTCCGTATTCGATCTCGTCGCGCCGTCCCATGTCGCCGTGGGCGATACCCGGGACGAGTTCGTCCGCGGCTCGGTCGGCCTCCCGGTAGTTGAGGACCGTGCTGCGGTAGACGTCCTCGAACACGGGGGAGAGCGGCGTGCGACGACGCGTCATCTCATTGATGCCCGGCTCGGCCGTCGCCCGGAGCGTCACTGTGGCGCCGGTCACACCGGCAGCGGGTTCGAACGTGACCTGGACGATCCGCAGGCCGCGCATCAGTCCCGGTTCCGAGACGCGAGCTGCGCCCGCGGGCTCCACGAACGCCTCGATGCGGCCGCGGTCGGGAACCTGGAGGAACGTGCTCTCCGCCAGACCAGCACGGTCCGGCTCGAAGCGGACGACGATGCGGTCCGTCGTGTTCTCGACCAGCTCGATGGCGGTTTCCTGGGAGACTCCCAGCTGGTCGGCGGCGGCGCTCGCCGCGCAGACGATCGACGCGAGCAGCACGACCGCGAGGAATGCGGAAACAGGGAGCTTCGATGGAGCCGGTCGATGCGGGGTCGGGGCAGGATACACATATCCCTCCTCACCGTCTCTGGGTGACGGCGTTCGGTGTGAAGAGCATATTTGTCTCATTATTGCACATTATCACATGTTAGTCAATGAAATGACCGTGAGCTACGGGCTCGGACGTGCTCGGGGGGGCACAGACGGTGGGCCGATCGGGTGTCGGGTGTGGAAACGCGTGTGCGTGGCAGCAGGTGGCAGTCCTCGTCAGGATGCCGTCTGGTTCCCGACGGCGCCGACCGCGATGAATCGGGCCTCGCTTCTGGCGACCGTCCTTCCATCGCGTGTGGCCTCGGCCTCGACGCGGTGGATGTTCCGACGGGATCCGACGAGGCGCGCCGTGAAGGTGATCGGCTCGCCCACCCTCACGGGGGCAAGGAAGCGGACAGTGAGTTCCGCTGTCAGGGCGAGCACACCAGTTCGGTTGAGGAGCGTGACCATCGCTTCGTCGAGCACGGTGCTGACGAGACCTCCGTGGACGATGTTGCGGTAGCCCTGGAACCTCTCATCGAATGCGATCGTCGTGGTGAGACCGTCCTCGGTGTCCGCGAACTCGAGATGAAGCCCATCGGGATTTCGCTTGCCGCACGCGAAGCACATCGAGTCATCGGAGAGGTCGAGATTCGTCATACCTTCTCCGGATCGCTGTCCGGAGCCTTCTCCGGATCGCTGTCCGGAGCGTCCCGCGCCCCGTCGATGCTCGGCCCCGCGTCATCCGCAAACGCGAGCGCTTCCTCCGCCAGGTCATCCTGGTCAACGACGGCCGCGAGAATGTCGCGCGCCTCGTCGAGGCGGTCAGGGGGAACGAGCACCTCGACCTTGCCGAGACCGTCGACCGTCACGGCGATGAGCCTCGCCACCGACTCCATCTTGATGTGCACGGGGATGCCTGCCGACTCGAGGGCCGTCCGGATGGCCTCGGCCTCAAGCTCGCCGCCGACGGTGCGCACGACGGCCGTCGGACGGCTCTCGTCGCTCGCGCCATCAGGCTGCATGCCGGTGCTGCCTCTCTCATGCTCGTCGTGCATCCGCTCCTCCATGCTCGGGCCCGGGGCCGGCTGCCGTGTAGCATTGTCACACGAAGTATAGCCGACCGGGAGGGCCGAACGCAAAGACGGGCGAGGAGAACCCTCGCCCGTCCGTGGTGTCATTCAGTGATTCGCGCGCGAAAGGCAGGCCCGGTCGCGCGGTGTCCACGCTAGCGGTACATGGCCTTGATGCTGCCCCACGTCGTGGTTTCGACCGGCGTGCTTGTCAGGAACCACTGGTAGATGACGTCGATCATGTTGTCGAAGTCATCGTCCGTCGCCGCAGAGATCTCAATGCCGCACCAGACCGTCCTGAAGGTGCCGGAGTCGTGGTAGATGCCGACCCCGTCCACCGCCGCCTCGTCGTAGTAGAACAGATAGCCCGCGTTCTCGGTCGGCGTGGCGACGTCCGGGAAGAACTCGTTGCTCAGGAAGACGGTCTCCGAATCGAGGAAGAAGCTTTCGCCCTCGAACGGGCTGCCCGACGAGCCGCTGATGTTTGCCGTCAGCGGAGCCCAGATGACGTCCTGCGTGCAGAAGTCGAGCCCGAGATACTCGCGGGGGAATCCACTGCATGATCCCATCGTCGGGTGCGCGCCGTACATGTAGTCTTGCCCGACCAGGAGCAGGTTGCCGCCCGTGTCGAGATAGCTTGCGAGTACGGCTTCGTCCGCCGGGTCGATGTTCTCTGGCGCCGACCACCAGTTCTCGCTCGTGAGCAGTACGACGACCGAGTAGTTGTCGGCTGTGACGTCCGCCGGGAAGACGATCGATCCGCCAGCGACCTCGACCGAAGCGAATGAGAAGCTCGTCGCGCCAGCCGCCGTGAATGCGTCGGCGTATCGTGCGCTCGGATCGAAGAAGCCCGGGTTCGCGTTGATGTCGACGCAGATGAGGACATCGGCCACGTAGAGCTGCGGACCGGATGCCTGGATATCGACCGACGCGGTGTCCTCATGTCCGAGGCGCGAGTTGGTCGCGAAAACAGGCGCTGCCACGACGAGAATCGCCAGAACGACTAGCAGTCTTGCCATCTGTCCCCCTCCTGTCCGGAGTTGTATTTCGTGATTCTAATATACAGATCACTGCTAACGAGTATACCATAGCCTGGACAGGGGGTCAAGATGTCGTGCGAGACCGTTGCGCCGTCGGTCGGCGTCGTGTAGCATGAACCGACCGCGGGCCCTGCGGCCCGCAGGATTGGTGGCAGTCCCCCGGCCTCACACAACGACCTCGCGGGGACCACGGGGGACTCTGTGATGACTGAGCACGGCCAGACGCCTCATCGGGAGCATACGCGCGTGGATGAGCCACGTGTCGCGGTACGACCGCGGCGCTCCCGGAGCCGCGAGATCGCGACGCTCGGTCTCATGTCGGCGCTCTGGGGCGTGATCGAGATCACTGTCGGTGGGCTCATCAAGGGGTGGCACGTCCCGTTCGGCGGTGCGGTTCTTGGCGCCTTCGGTGTCGTCATCCTTCTGACGGCGCGCGCGAATGTGCCGAGGAGAGGATCATCGCTGGCCGTCGGTCTGGTCGCGGCGGGCATCAAGGCGATATCGGGTTTTGGTGGCGCTTCGTTCGCAGCCATAGGTATCATCATTGAGGCCGCGCTCGTTGAGTTCGCTCTGAGCTCATTCAGGCCGGGCTCACAGACGTCACGCTACATGGCTGGCATCCTCGCGGTTCTCTGGGCCTTCGCACACCCGTTCGTGCTGTGGGGGTTGCTCGGTGGAAAGGACGTCTTCAGTTTCACTGTTGGTGCGATCGTCGGGCATAGTCCGGTGAGTCCGACACAGGCGATCGCCGTGATCGTATTCCTCATCCTCGTACATATCGCTCTGGGGGTATCAGCCGTGATGTTCGTTGACAGGATCCTTCTCGCCCCGCTGGCCCGCGCACGTGGCATCCTTCCGCCAAGAACCGACGGTGTCGGTGAGGCGTCAACCGGCTCTTCGCGTGACAAGGACGCTCGCGGCGGTGGAACCCGAGCGGCCGCCGCCGTTCTGCTGGCAGTTCTGCTCGCCGCCTCGTGGACGACCGGAGCACGTGCAGACGGCAACTCGCGGAACGGCGATGACGGCGGCGGTTCTCAGAACAATTCGAAGAATCAGAGCGTATACGTCTTCCCCGAGCTCACGGTGTTCGGAACCAGGCTGCTCGGACCGTACTCCGTATTCGAGATGTCCGGCTCCGAGATGGAGGCGTCCGGCGCGGACAACCTGGCGCAGGTCCTCTCGATGGTGCCCGGCATGATCGTGCGGACCAACTCGCGAGGTGAGGAGAAGATCGGGTCCCGCGGGCTGTCCGAGCGCGAGCTCGTCGTGCTCGTCGACGGGGTCCCGCTCTCCGATCCGTACAGCGGGAGCGTGAACTCAAGCCTCGTACTGGCCGGAGCCATGGGGACGGTCAGCGTGACCAGGGGGCCGGCGGCGACCATCTACGGCGCGAACGCCATCGGCGGCATCGTCGAGGTCAATACGACGGGGCACGGCCGCACCGGACTCGGCTACAGCCTCTCCGCCGGCAGTGACGGGGGCTACTCAGGGTATCTCCGGGGCGGAGGGTATCTCGGAAGCACCCATCTCAGCGGTGGCGTTTCCGCGAACGGGACGTCAGACTTCACGCTGCCCGGCTCGTACGAGCCGACGTCTCTCGAGGACGGCGAGCTTCGCGATTTCTCATCATCAGAGGACATGATGGTCTGGGGGCGCGCGGCCGGAAGACTGAGCGAGACGCTCGGTGCGTCGGTCTCATTCCAGGTCAGCGACGGGAGTCACGATGCTCCCGTGGAGACGAACGCCAGTCGTCCCCGCTACTGGGGATTCCCGGCGTGGCGCGAGACACGCACCATCGCCGGTGTGGACTGGCGTCCGGGCGCGAACCTGTTCGTCGAGGGCAAGCTCTTCTACACGACCAATGACAACCAGCTTGCTTCATACGGCGACCCTGCGCGGACGCAGCGGCGCTGGCTCTCGACCGTCTCCAATCATGCGGTCGGCGGATATGCCTACACGGAGTATCGGGGCCTGGGTGGACACCGGCTCTCCGGCGGGCTCAATGTCCGAGGGGATATCGCGGAACAGCAGGGCGATGTCGGCGGTGAGTGGGAGCGCTACGACGCGACGACGGGATCGCTCTTCGCGCAGGATGTGTATCGTCTGGGCATGAACGACAGGCTGACGTTCGCCGCGAACGCCGATGTGGTCACCGGCAGCGCGCAGTCGCTCACCAGCCTCAATCCGCAGATCGGCTGGTCGCACAGCTTCGCGAACGGGTTCGGCACGCGGCTCCTCGCCGGAGCGAAGACGCGATTCCCGACGCTCAAGGAGTGGTACAGCCCGTCGATCGGCAACTCCGATCTCAGGCCCGAGAATGCGGTCTCAGTGGAGGCCGAGTTCGTGAAGGCCACGCAGAGCGGGTCGCGTCTGTCGGTTCTCCTCTTCAGGCAGCGCGTCACCGATATGATCGTGAGCTCCGGGAGCGGCGATCCGTGCGAGAACATCGGCGAGGTGCGCGCGTGGGGCGCGGAGCTGAGCATGCAGCATCATGTGACGTCGAATCTGGACCTCGATGTGAGCCTCGCGATGACGTCGGCGAGGGATCTCGATTCCAACAGGGACGTGCCGCTGGTCCCGAAGACGGCAGCGGCCGCCGTCCTGACCTACGAGTACGGCGCCGCGCAGTACATGGCGCGTGTCACGCGTGTCGGTCCGCGCGCGCAGGACGAGACAAGCAGTCTCCCGCCATATGTGCTTATGGAGCTGAGAACCACTGTCGAGACGAGGTGGGGCGACATCTTCGCCGGGGTGGAGAACCTGTTTGATGTTCTATATGAGGATGAGAGCGGTTTCCCGCAGCCGGGCCGGAGCTTCGAGGTCGGGATCATGCGGGACCTCTTCCACTAGTACGAATCCCGAAGGCAGCCCGTGAATCTCAAAGGGTGGAGGATAAGAGCCTCCACCCTTTCTATATGATATGTCTGGGCTCGGCCACTCTGGCCCGAGCAACGGGTCCGAAGGGTTCCCGAGGGGAGAGCGAATGCATCACTGGAGACGCGTACTCATGGGAGCGATTCCCCTGCTTCTTCTGGCCGGAACGACGGCGTTCGCCGGTGTGACCGTGCAGGCCGAGTGCGAGGAGCTCGTGGACTCGTACAACATCGGCGGGCTCGAGATCACGAAGTCCTACTGCTCCGGGGCGAGCGAGTACCACGCGATCGACGGGCTCGACGTGACGGGGGAGTGGATCGAGGTCGACATCGCCGTCCCGCTGACGGGGTACTACCAGCCTCTGGTCGGCTATCAGGTTGAGTATGCGGACAGCGCCGCCGTGAGGCTCACGATTCTGGACGACGAGGCAGCCCAGGTCAACCGCGTCTCGGACTTCGAACTCCTGCAAGGATGGGGGTTCGGCTGAGGCCCGTTCTTCGTCTCGGTCGGAGACGAGGAGGTCTGGCTCAAGGCCGGTGTCAACAGCTTCCGGGTCAGGCACGTGTGGGGGAGCATGGCGCGGCTCGACTACGTTCGGTTCAGCTACACCGGTTCGCCGGTCGAGAGCGCGACGTGGGGTCGGATCAAGAGCATGTATCGCTAGACATATTCCGGGAGCGGTAGTTCGAGCGCTCCCGGAATCTTACATATGAGGGGGGAGCGAATGAGACCTGTCGATGGATGGACGAGAACGGTCGCCGTGCCGCTCACGCTCGGTCTGCTGGCTTTGGCGACGGTTCCGGCCGCCGGGGCGCTGTCTGTTCTCGTCGAGGCCGAGTCATACACCGACGGCTATGACATGGGCGGAGCGTCGATCATGTCGATCGCCTGCACGAGTGCAAGCGGCGGGCTCGCCGTCGACGGACTCGACATTCCCGGCGAGTGGATCGAGGTGAAGGCCACGGTCCCCGACGAGGCGTGCTACGAGCTTGCCCTGGGCTATCAGGCGCCGTACGCGGAGCCCGTTTCGACGAGAGTGACGGTGTATGACGACGGACACTCGACCGTCGAGGGCGACGTGGGCATCGACCTCATCGGTGAGGGGCTTGGTTGAGGCCCCTTCTCTGAGGCCGCCGGGAGCGGCCGCGTGTGTCTGAAGGGCGGAACCTATATTCTGCGGATAGAACTCGTCGATGGTTCGTTCTTCCTGCCCGACTACATCGCTCTGAGCGCAACGGAGACCGCGGTCACGCCGTTCGACGAAGAGCTCTCGTGGGGTGTCATTAAGAGCCTCTACAGGTAGCCCTCCCGTGCTATACTGCGAGCGAATCTGCCATTCGGACCCGCTCGCGACGCAGGAGGGACCATGCGGAATATCATGCTCGTGCTCGTGCTGACGGTCGTCCTTGTGGCGACCGCCTGCGCAGACGTCACCAGGACATCGCTCGGCGACACCCCCAGGACCTACTCGCACTATCTCACCGCATATCAGGCATCGCTTGCCGGAGCAGGCTCCGCCACCGGCAACGTCGGTGCGTGCTACTACAATCCCGCGCTGGCAGCCCGATACGAGGGTGTCAGCGGGCAGGCGACGGTTCGTTTCAACGTGAAGAGTCGCGACTACATCAGCGGCGACCTCGAAGCCAGCGACGACGGCTTCCTGTTCTCGAATGCCGTCGCCGTCAAGCGGAACGAGAGTCTGTCCTTCGGGTTCAACTACTCGTGTCCGGCGTATCGCAGCGTGGAGTACACGGGGCTCAAGGACGACGAGGGGACGCTGAAGAATTTCGCAAGCGAGCAGACGGGCTCGCTCCGCGTGTTCGAGCTCGTGTTCGCCTCGCTGATCGGCTCGAGGCGGCAGGGTGCGCTGGGTGTCTCCGCCGGACTCGCGTCACTCGACGAGACGATGCGCGAGGGTTTCCCGGGTGAGACGCTCGACAAGGCGCGCGTCAGAGGTATGGGCGTGACGGCGTCGCTCGGGTTCCTGTTCGACGCGACCGACAGTTTCACCGCCGGTGTCGGGTATCGCTGGGGTTCCGAGATCAACACCCGCAGCGATGACTGGTACGGGCAGGACCGTCGGGATGAGACGACCAACACACAGTCGATGCTCGTGGCGGGATTCACCTTCAAGCCGGTCCAGACCGTGACCGTTCACGCGAGCTACCTCGCCGACGGCTGGAACAAAGCGGAGACGGAGCTCTCAGCCTATCCGGCGACGCCTCCGCCGGACCCGACATCGGGCGAGCGCAATGAGTTCGACGATTCGTTGTCGACGGTCGCGCTCGGTGTCGAGGTCTCGCTGATGGAGGAGAAGCTCACCCTCCGAACCGGCTACTCGATGCAGACGACAGAGATAGACGAGGGCATCGTGCCCGAGAACTCGATCGGTTTCGGCGCCTCGTGGCTCTTCAGCGAGTACGCTCTTGAGGGCGCCCTCGTGCGGGAGTCGTTCTCCGAAGGCGGCGAGAGCGGCCAGATGACGAACTACGGCGTCTATGTCACGGTCGGCTATATCTTCTGATCGCCGTGTCCGGGGGAGATGTGATGCGGACAGCGGTCGCCCTGAGCGGCGGCATCGACAGCTTCGTCGCCGCGCACGTCCTGAAGCGACAGGGTTGCGAGGTCGTCGGGCTGACAATGACGCTGAACGCTCTTCGCGCACCGGACCGTAATCGTCGGGCGCCGGGGCTCGCGCCATCAGAGAACCTTCCCGCCGCCGCGTCCCGCGCGGCGGCTCTGCTTGGGATCGAGCACCGTATCATCGATGTGTCGGAGAGCTTCCGGCCGCGTGTTCTGGAACCGTTCCTTCGCGAGTACGCCGCCGGCAGGACGCCGAACCCCTGCGTCGTCTGCAATGAGACCGTCAAGTTCGGTCTGCTGATGGAGGAGGCCCGTTCGCTTGGCGCGGAGGTGCTCGCCACCGGCCATCATGCGAGAATTACTTCGGGGCCGGGCGAGCGGCGGACCAACGGGGTGGTGGCGGGTGGTACCCGCCGGCTTCTCCGCGGGACCGACACTGCGAAGGACCAGTCGTACTTCCTGTATCGGCTGAGCGATATGCAGTTGGCCCGGAGCGCCATGCCGGTCGGGGAGATGCTGAAGGACGACGTCCGGGTGATCGCCCACGAGTGCGGTTTCGCGGAGTTCGCCGGACGCGAGAGCGCCGACATCTGCTTCGCTGCCGGCGGGCTGGCCGATCTCATTCGAGCCGAGGCGCCGGAGCTGCTCAATCCTGGCCCGATCGAGGATATGGACGGGAACGCCGTTGGTACACACGAGGGCGTCGCGCTCTACACGATCGGCCAGCGTTCGGGCCTCGGCGTGGCGCTTGGGACGCCCGTCTACGTTCTGAGGATCGAGACCGCGCGGAACGCGATCATCGTGGGTCCCGAACCTGAACTGATGGCTGGATCGCTCGACGCCCGAGACCTTGCGTGGCCATCGGGCGAACCGCCGGCGCGCGAGTTCGAGGCGCGCGCGAAGGTCCGCTACGCGGCGCGTCCGGCCGAGTGTGTCGTGACGGTCGAGGGCGACACGGCTCGCGTCATCTTCCGCGAGGAGCAGCGAGCCATCGCCCCGGGGCAGTCCGTCGTGTTCTACGACGGGGACGTCGTGCTCGGCGGCGGTGTCATTGAGTGCGCGGACGTTGCGGGTCGAGCTGGAGACGCCATCAGCTGATAGACACATTCAGGACAGCGCATCTTTGAGGAGGGCCAGTGTGAAGGCAGTCGTACTCGCGGCGGGCAAGGGCACCCGCATGAAAGAGATCACGAATTCCATCCCGAAGCCCATGGTCGAGATCGGCGGGAGGCCGATGCTCTGGCAGGTTCTCACCGCGCTCGGCAGAGCCGGTGTGTCGGACGCGGCGGTCATCGTTGGCTACAGGGCCGACGTCATCCGCGACTACTTCGGTGACGGGCGTGAGGTCGGCGTCAGCGTGAGCTACTTCACGCAGGAGACGCAGGACGGCACCGGCCGCGCGGCCGATCCGGCTCGCGACTTTCTCTGCGACGGTCCCTTCTTCTTCACCTTCGGCGACATCCTCACGGAGCCCGAGGCGTATCGTCAGATGGCCGAGGCGTTCGAGAGAGAAGATACCGATCTCCTTCTGGCGGTCCGCACCGTCGACGATCCGTACAAGGGGGCCGCGGTCTACGTCCGCGACGGCCTGGTCGAGCGGCTCGTCGAGAAGCCGCCAAAGGGCACATCGACGACGAATTACATCAATGCCGGCATCTTCGTGACGAGGCCCGTTCTCTTCGACTACACGGCCCGGCTTGAGCTCTCCGAGCGGGGCGAGTATGAGATCCCGGACGCCATCCGCATGATGATCGCGGACGGTCTCGCCGTGCGCGCGTTCGAGCTTGCCGATTACTGGCGCGACGTCGGAACGCCGGAGGATCTTGAAGCCGCGGGGGAGGACGCGCAGCAGAAGCGCGGACTTGTCGGGGATGAGTAGCGCAACAACACCAGGTATCTTGCGGGGAGGGTGCGAGCTTGAGCATGCTGAAGAGACGACGCGTTGCCGCTGCCGTGGCGGCGATGGCGTTCGCAGTGACCGCGTTGGCGGGATGCGGCGCGACATACGATCTGGATGAGATCCGGACGCGGTCGAACGACATGGCTGCCGAGATCATGACGGCCTACTACGAGACCGACGCATACGGTGAGGAGTCGGATCTCGCGGGGATCTGGGAACGCTACTCCGACCTTGCCGATCCAGGGATCCCGAAGTACGTGGCGCGGATGCGGGACCGGGAGACCGACCCTCGCGAGCGCAAGCGCCTGGACTATCTCTTCTACGACACGGCGGGGACGGTCATCTACGACGACCTGATCTCCATCGAGGACGAGATCTCGAACGCCGAGGCGACGGGAGTCGTGATCGTCGATGGCGACTCGATCGCGTATCGCGACATCGGCATCATGTTCTACAACGAGACCGACAGCGAACTCAGAGAGAGGTACTACGAGGCGATGGGTGAGTTCGAGGTCGCCAACCTCAATCCGCCGAGGGCGCGCATGGTCGCCGAGACCAGCGCGCGTCTCGTGGAGTTCGGGTTCGAGAGTCTCGACGACTTCGAAGCGCAGCGGCGCGGTCTCGATCACGACGCGTTCGAGGAGACCGTGCTCGACCTGCTCGGAGCGACACGCGACATCTACTGGGAGCTGACCAACGACGCGGCGCATGCCGTCTTCGGCGTCGACGTGACGGATGTCCCCGACTACGATCGGGGGCAGCTCTTCCGGGGCGCGGAGTTCGACGTGTACTTCGATGCTGAATCGATGGTCCCGTTCATGAAGGAGACCTTCCTCGGGATGGGTATCGATATCGACGCGCTCCCGATCCATCTCGACGACGAAGACCGACCCGAGAAGGAGCCGCGGCCGGCGACCTACGGGATTCGTCCGGGTGAAGACGTCAGGATCCTCATCAAACCGTCGGGCGGGGTCGACGACTACGAGAGTCTCTTCCACGAGATGGGGCACGGGATCCATGACGGCGTCGTGACCGTGACCGAGTACGAGTTCCAGCGTCTCGGCGACTACGGCGTCACCGAGACATACGCCTACATCCCCGAACAGCTCTTCATGGACCCTCTGTTCCTCACGGAGACCGGCCTGATCACCGATCGGGAGGTGCTTCATCGCTTCCTCAAGAACCAGCTGCTTGGTTCGCTGGGGAGTGCGCGATACTACGCCGGCCTGTTCCGCTATGAGCGGCTGCTGCACACCGGCGAGAGGACACAGGAGCAGCTCGTCCAGGCCTACGGGCGGCTCATGGAGGAGTCGCGCCTCGTGCCGCTCGCGCATCCGGAGCACGGATTCCTGTCGAGCAACGAGGACTACTACGGGGTGAACTACCTCGAGGCGTGGATCCTCGCTGCTCAGCTCAGGCATGTGTTCAGAGAACGCTTCGGTGAGCGGTGGTGGGAATCGAAAGATGCGGGGGCGCTCTACGTCGAGCTTATGGAGTACGGGGCCGAGCTCTCGGCCGTCGAGGTGGCGCAGTACGTCGGGTTCGACAGGCTTGACTCGAGCTACTTCATCGATGAGGTCCGGCGCGCCTACGAGGCGTACCGCTGAGCGGCGGGCTCCCGCGACTCGTGTCTCGGGAGCGACGGCAGGCGGACCTGATGGAGTGGAACGCAACAGGGGCGGACCCGTGATCACGGGTTCGCCCCTGCTCGTAGATGCCGTCCAGACTACTGGCGCGGGTCGCCTGTGAACCGGTAGCCGACTCCGCGAATCGTCGAGATGAGTTCCTGTCCTGATGCCGATGTGAGCTTCGAGCGAAGACGACTCACGAGCACGTCGACCGTCCGGCCGATGACATCTATCTCGTCACCCCACACGCGTCGCCGGAGTTCCTCTCGCGTGCATGTCCGGTCTCCGTTGACCGCGAGCACGTGGAGGAAGCGGAATTCCTTGTTTGTCAGCTCGAGCGGCTCTCCGTGGACCTCGACGCACGATCGCGCGGGGTCGATCACGATGCCCTCGAACAGCAGCGTGCGTGTGTAGCTCTCCGCCTCGGTCTCTTCAGATGGGGAGAAGAAGTCGTTGACGAGCGTGATGACCTCGTCGACGCCGGTCCAGCGGGTCACCGGCTTCTCCGGTGCGCCGCCCGCGACGAGCACCTCGTCATGGTGTGTCCCGGGTTCAGCCAGCACGATCGTCGGGATCGGGATCGAGTCTCCGTTCGACGTCAGGATGCGGGCGAGGTCCTTCCCTCCGATGTCCGACAGCACGAGCCCGACGAGTACGAGGTCGGGGCGATCGAGCTGGATGCTCCGCAGTGCCTCCCGTCCCGTCTGCGCCTCGCAGACAGCGTAGCCCGAGGCGGACATGGCGTGCGACAGCTGCTTGAGAATTTTGGGATCCCGCTCGGCGATCAGAATCTTCCTGGGAACTGCAGTCACCCGTGCCTCCAGGGTGTAACTTCGTTATCGATAAACTCGCAAGAGCGCGTTGTTCTGATGACTCAAAGAAGCAAGGAGCGTGCCTGAACACCTCATGTTAAACGCCGTAAAAGTGGCCTCTTCGATGTATCAAGGCACACCGGGAGGACAGGGGCAAGCGAATCGCACGGGGGCGCAGATATGGGCGCGCGTGCGTTGACAGACGTATCACACCCGTGACATACTCCTGCCGAGTTATGTCAGGCCGACGCGGCCACCCAGGCTCGGGTGGCCGCGTCTGCTTTGCAGCTGGCCGCGTCTGCTTTGCAGCCGTCCGCGTCTGCTTT
>CAZEXP010000003.1:11587-37458 GCA_964516845.1 uncultured bacterium | reverse complement strand
CCGCGTC
The DNA here is from genome assembly GCA_964516845.1 of uncultured bacterium. Taxonomy (GTDB): domain Bacteria; phylum Joyebacterota; class Joyebacteria; order Joyebacterales; family Joyebacteraceae; genus JAPEKQ01. Next base: position 37,451 of record CAZEXP010000003.1, on the reverse strand, counting down.
TGCTTTGCAGCCGTCCGCGTCTGCTTTGCAGCCGTCCGCGTCTGCGTCGGTACCGTACGAAACGGGAGGAAGACTTGGCGGTTCGAATCACTGTCGTCGCGCTCTATCTCTGCATCGTTCTGGGGGTCGGGCTTGCCGCCCGCCGTCGTCGAGTCGGGGACAACCTCGGGGCGTCCGCGTACTACCTCGCCGGACGACTTCTTGGACCGCTCGCGGTCCTCGCCACGATGGCGGCGACGAACTTCAGCGGGTTCACCGTCGTCGGCTTCGCCGGCGCCGGATATCGGATCGGACTCGGGTTCTACCCGGTCATGGCGGTCGGAACGGGGCTGATGGCGGTCTCTTTCGCGATCGTCGGATTGCCCGCTCACCGGATCGGTCGTCGTCTCGGGCTGGTCACCCCTGCCGAACTCATCGGAGCGCGATTCGGCCGCGGGGCGGCCGGAGTGACCGCGGGCGCGATGGCGTTGTTCACACTGCCGTACCTTGCCATCCAACCGATGGCGGCGGGGTACGCGCTCGAGGCGCTCCTGGGTGTCCCGTATGTCATCGGCGCGGCGCTGGTCACCGTGGTTGTTGCGCTCTACGTGCTGGCCGGCGGGATGCGCTCGGTGGTCTGGACCGATTTCGCGCAGGGGATCCTCATGACCGTCGTGCTGGCGGTGGGACTCCTGGTCGTCGTGCGCGCGACCGGGGGCGGAGCCTTCGCGACGCTCGCCGAGCGGTTCCCCGCACTTACGGCGCGGCCGGGTGGTGACGGGAGTCTCATCGTCGGGATCTGGGCGAGCTACATGCTGTTGTGGTTTCTTGCCGACCCGATGCTCCCGCAGCTGTTCCAGAGGTTCTATGCCGCGCGAGGGGAGAGGCCGATCGTCATCAGCATGGCGCTCTATCCCATCGTCACGGCGGTCTTGTTCTTTCTCCCGGTCGCTATCGGAGCGCTCGGTCGGCTTCACATCCCGGGGCTCGTGGGGAAGGAGACGGACCGCATCCTTCCGATGCTGATGGAGAGTCTCGGCGGCGACTGGCTGGCCGCGCTCGCGTGTGCCGGTCTGCTTGCCGGCATCATGTCGACGATGGATTCGCAGCTACTGACGATGGGTTCGGTCATCGAGCGCGACGTGTTCGGGCGGCGACGAGGCGAGCGCGGTATCGCCGGTCGCGTCGCCATCGTCGCCATGGCTCTCGGAGGCTTCCTGCTCTCCATACGGCCTCCCGCGTCGATCCTCTCGGTGGCGACCGAGGCGTTCGCCGGGCTCGCCGTGCTCTTCCCAGCCTTCTTCGCCGCCATCCACATCCGGCGCGTGTCGGCTTCCGGAGTGGTCGCATCCATCGTCGCAGGCGAACTCGTCGTCGGACTCTCGCATTTCGGCGTGCTCAGTTGGCCGGGGATGCTGACGGTCGTGCCGGCGGCGACGGCCGCCACACTCGTTCTGCTCGCTGACACCGTCATCGGCCGCGTGGTTCCGGGGCGGAGCCTATCGTCGGCTGACGATGCATGGTTCCAGGACGCGGCCAGCGGTCTGGGGCGTACGGGTCTGCTCGGGTGGTGCGCACTCGTAGTCGCGCTTTTCGTGCTGTCGGTGGATTGGTGGCGATTCGGCTCGTCCGCGACGATCGTCGCCGGACTGCCGGGATGGGTGTGGTACTTCTTCGCGCTGTCGATGCTGGTGTCGTTGGTGTTCGCGGGGCTCGGGCGGCGTCTGCTTCGCTACCGCGGTGACGGCCCGGGGGTCTCACCGCCGAAGATGAGCTCGACGAGTTCACCCGGCACGAGATAGATGTCGTCCCGGTCGGGTCGCATTGTGTACCACGAATCGTTGGCGCTGCCACCGAAGAGGACGCTCTGCGGCCGTGCGTTCGCGAAGCGGACCGTCACGGAGCCGCGCCCGTCACGTCCGGTCTCACCAAAGCCGCACTCGGAGGGAGTCCGTTCGTTCTCGAAGCCCACCGCTTCGAGTTCCGCGAGCGAGAACAGGAGTGCGTCGACGTATCCCTTGTAGACATCCTGATCGACGGGGCGCGTCATGTGCCAGCGGCCGTCGACGGGCGCAATGACCATCTGTGCGCCTTGATTGACGAGTTCCACACCGATGACATCAGGGAGTTCGAACGACATGATGCGACGGTCGCGCCAGTCATCAGACGGAAGACCGAGCAGGTCCGCCAGTCCGTCCGGTGAGACGAACACATCGCGTTCTCCATCCGGCATGAGGAATACTCGCGAGGCTCCGGGTGCGTCCGCGCCGAAGCGGGTGTCGACGACCGATCTGCCGGATGACGTGATGGAGATTCGCCCGCCGTCGCCATCCGCGAGGCCGAGCGTCTCGAGTTGGCCGTGTCCGCCGCGGACGATCTCGCGGCGCGTGGATCGAGCGAGCACCGTGAACAGCTTGTCAACGGAATCATCGGAGGCACGTCCACGTCTCCCGGGGAGCGCGACCCACCATCCGTCAGCGTCGCGCGCGAGCGCGAGACACTGACCGCCGCGCGTGATCTCGAGCGCATCGGCCGTCGTCGCTGAGAGCCGCGGGAAGAGCGCAGCATCGGGGTCGGCGCAGCCGGGGAGACAGACTGAGGCGGCCAGGACCGCACAGAGAGCCACGCCGCTGATGAGATATCTGGTTCGCACCGTATGCACTGAAGTCTCCGGATGGGTCATGAATCGGTTTCAGCTTACGATTATGGCCCAACGGGGCAGGAGCTTCAAGTCGCGAAAGTCGCTACGGCGGCTGAGTTTCCGGGTCCTCGGGGCCCCGTGAGGAATCTCCGGAGCGTGCCTCGGGCTCCGAGGTCGACGACCCGGAGGGCACACGAAATCCTTACAGGGAATTGCCTTGACCTTCTGAATTCGCGTGTGACAGAATGGGGTGCGGTTCGAGAGAACCGACAACCGGACTCCCAGCAGCCATCTCCGTTCCGCGGAGATCAGGAGAAGCAACGTGTCCACGGGGTCGACAGCAAGATACCTCACGCGCATCTGTCTCTTCGAGGCAGGTGGACTTGTCGGACTCCACGTCGACGAGCATGCGCTGCCCGACTCTGTGTCGAGCACGTGGTGCTGGACGAACGTACCGGCGGACCGGATATCGACAAGCGGTTCCGAGTACATGAAGACAACATGACCGTTCGCGGCCGAGGGCGATGCCCCGCGGCCGCGACGTGTTTTTGAGTGCCGGGGACACTCTGGGGGTGCGTCGAGCGAGAAGACGGGCAAAATTCTTGGTGCCAGGAATGCGTCAGCCGCAGCCCAGTTTGATCGTAGAACGACCGTACCTCCGGAGTTCCCTGTCTGTTCGAAAGCGCTCCCGTCTCACGGGGGCGCTTTCGCGTGGTAGGGGTAATACGCTCCGCGCGGTCAGCGGTCGCCGAGGAGCCGGCATCGCTCGCGCTTTCCTGTTGCGCGGTCACATCTGTCTCGCTACCCTATGGTACTTGGTGCATCGAAAGGCAGGGAGCGGGAGTCCCCTGACACCCTACCGGCATCGATGTGGAGGTGAGCGGCATGGAGAGATCGCAATTCGAGGAGACTCTGGAGTTCGCCATCCGGAAGGAGCAGGAGGCCGTCGATGCCTACGCGGCGGCTGCCCAGATGGTCACACGCGCCAATATCGCCGACATGCTGCGGGGGCTCGCGAAGCAGGAGGAAGGTCACAAGCGGCGTCTGATCGCCATCGACATGACCGGTGTGACCGAAGCCCACATCCGCGACATCCCCGATCTGAAGATCGCCGAGTATGCGGATGACGCGGGTTTCTCCCCGACGATGGACTACCAGCAGGTTCTCACGGTTGCGATGAAGCGCGAGGAGGCGGCACGCGACCTGTATCGGCATCTCGCATCTATCAGCGGCGAGTCGGAGCTCCGCGAGCTCTTTGAGTTCCTGGCTGTTGAAGAGGCCAAGCACAAGCTCCTGCTCGAGCAGGAATACGACGAGAACGTTCTCACGGAAAACTAGACGCAGTACGGACCCAAGGTCCGCGTGCAGCGACACGCGAGGGAGGATCCCGGATGATCCAGTATCTGAACGAGGATGAGGTCTACAGGGTCGGCATGTGCATCGAGCAGGCGGGGCTCGACTTCTACACGAAGATGGCCGAGAAGGCCGACGACCCGACCACGAAGCGCATCTTCAAGCGGCTGGCGAAAGACGAGAAGGCTCATTTGGCCTACTTCGAGTCTCTGGAACTCGAGACCAAGGGCGGCATGGGCAAGCAGCCGGTGGAAACGGACGCCGACGTCTCATCGTATGTCTGCTCGCTCGTCGATGGCGGCATCTTCAGGCACATCGGTCACATGGAGAAGATGCTCAAGCGCAAGTACGATCCGGAGTCCGCGCTGGAGCTGGCGCTTCAGGTCGAGAAGGACGCGGTCCTCTACTACACCGAGGCCTACAACGCGAACAAGAAGCGGAAGGCGAGAGAGGCGCTTGGGCGCCTGGTCGAGGAGGAGAAGGGCCACGTGACGCAGATCTCGCAGCGTCTCGAGAAGGTTCGGAAGGACAAGGAGAAGGGGAAGTGATATGAAATTCAGATGCATGGTGTGCGGGTATGTCTACGATCCCGACAAGGGTGATCCCGAGAACGGCGTCCAGCCGGGAACGGCCTTCGACGACCTTCCGGACGACTGGGTCTGCCCGGTCTGCGGTGCGTCGATGGACCAGTTCGAAGAGGCATAGCCATACCAGTTCGGCTCGCGGTCATCGCATCCGGGGCGTCTGCTCCTGCGGACCGCGAGCCGTTCTTCATCCGGGGGGTGCAGGATGCGCGTCGTCATAATAGGAAACGGGGTCGCCGGAGTCACAGCGGCTCGGCGGATCCGCGAGCTCGACGACGGCGCGGATGTTCAGGTCATCACCTCGGAGCCGAGCCACTTCTACTTCCGGCCGAAGCTCCCCGAACTCATCGCCGGTGAACTCGAGCTCGATGATGTTCTGGCGTTCCCCGCCGACTGGTACGCGTCGAAGAGGATCGACGTCCGGTTGTCGACGACGGCCGTGTCGGTTGACCCCGGGGCTCACACGCTCACGCTGGACTCGGGCGAGACGTTGGAGTGGGACCGGCTCATCGTGGCGAGCGGCGCGCATGCGTTCGTTCCGCCGATCCCCGGTGTCGACCTCGACGGCGTGTTCTCCGTTCGGAGCGCGGGCGACGCTCTGGCGCTTCGCGAGTGGGTTCAGGGGCGCAAGGACGCCGTCGTCATCGGCGGTGGGCTCCTGGGACTCGAGTCGGCCCGCGGTCTTCGTCATGGCGGGCTGAACGTGACGGTCCTCGAGTCCGCCGACTGGCTACTGCCTCGCCAGCTCGACGAGAGCGGTGCGGCACTCCTTCAGAAGGCCGTGGAGAAGCTCGGCATCGCCATTATCACGTCGGCGCAGACGGAATCCATCCAGGGAGAGGGGAGCGTCACCGGTGTGTCGCTCAAGGACGGCCGCTCGATTCCGGCGGCGGCGGTCGTTGTCTCCACCGGCATCAGGAGCGCCTTCTCGTTCCTTGAGGGGAGCGGCATCACGACGGACCGCGCCATCGTCGTGGACGAGGGGATGCGAACGAGCGCTCCGGACGTGTTCGCCATCGGGGACGTGGCCGAATACGAGGGCATCAGCTGGGGCATCGTGCCCGTGGCAATCGCTCAAGCCGAGGTGGCGGCCCGGTTCGTCACGGGGGACGAGTCAAAGCCGTATGTTCCGGTTCCGCCCTCGAATACGCTGAAGATCACGGGTATCAACGTCTTCTCAGCAGGCGCATCCTCCTGCGATTCGGAGGCATGCGTCGAGTACGTGCACTCGGACGAGTCGACGGGTCTGTACAGGAAGGTCGTCCTTCAGGACGGTATCATCGTAGGTGCCATCGTCATCGGTTCGCGCATCGGCGTCCGTGAGCTCGGCACGATGATCGACCAGGGTCTCGATGTCGGGCGCCACGGCGACGCGCTCGTGACCGAGACATTCGACTTCAAGGGCTCCCTGCGGTAGAATCCTCCCAACACGTCTCGCGCGCCTGTCTCGGCCACGAGGCCTCGAATCGACCACATCGGTCCATCAACAGGGCCGGCGACGCATACGTCGCCGCGACCGGAGGGATACGCATGTCTGGATGTTCACGCAAACCGCGACCGAGCGGCCGGCTCGTGCGCCGAGCGCTGGCGCTGTGTCTCGTGATCGTGGCCGTGACGGCCTGCTCGGCGCAGACGGTCTCGGGAGATCCCACCGCGGAGCGCCGGGAGCTCTCGGCGCTCAAGAAGGTGCGGTTCGTCTTCACGCCAGGCCAGGAATACGGGGACGTCTTCCTCGCCGGGACCTTCAACGGGTGGAGCACCGACGCGACGCCGATGCAGCGCATCGGAGAGGGCTTCCAGGTGATGCTCCTTCTCACCGAAGGCGAGTACCAGTACAAGTTCGTCGCGGACGGGAACTGGATCACCGACGAGACCGCCGCCGCATTCCACGACGATGGATACGGCGGGCAGAACTCCGTCCTGAAAGTGGATTCGTCGTTCGAACCCGTTGCGATGGACCGCGGCGACGGCTCGATCATCACGGAGGGACTCGCGCACCGCGAGGACGCGTGGGAGAGAACGGTCGCGCCGGATGGCACCGCGACGCTTCGCGTCAGGGCGTGGGCCGGCGACGTCGAGCGTGTCTCGGTCTGGATCGATGGCGAGTCGTCGAGCGGCTACCGGATGGAGCTCTCCGATACGGATGGTCGGCACGACTACTTCACGCGCGAACTCTCGCTCGGCGACAGCTTTGCGTACCGGTTCGCATTTGCCGACGGCGAGACGGTCGTGTGGCTTGGTCCGGACGGCATCGCCTCGTCCGAGTCGATGGACGAGGCCGGTCTCTATGTCCTCAGGACGTCCGACTACGCCAAGTTCGAGACGCCCGACTGGGTCAAGGAGGGCGTCTTCTACCAGATATTCCCGGAACGGTTCCGCAACGGGGACGAGTCGAACGACCCGGACTTCTCGGAGTGGTACTACGAAGGGAGAACGAGCCTCCCGCCCTCGGGGAAGACGAACGGCGAGTACTTCCACCTCGTCGAGGACTGGTATGACTCGTCCGGGCTCTCGAAGAGTCCGTACAGGACGGACGGGAAGCCGGACTGGTATTCGTTCTACGGTGGTGACGTGGCCGGCCTGACCGAGGGCCTCGACTATCTCGAGGACCTCGGCGTCACCATCCTCTACTTCAATCCGTTGTTCGAGTCGAAGAGCAGTCACAAGTATGACGCGGTGGACTACCGCCACGTCGATCCTCACATGGGCACCAACGAGGAGTTCGCCGCGTTCGTCGCCGAATGTCACGAGCGCGGCATGCGCGTGATCCTCGATCTCGCCATCAACCACACCGGCGAGACGCACTGGGCGTTCTCGGACACGCGCGAGAAGGGTGTCGAGTCCGCGTACTGGGATTGGTACGAGTGGCACCGGTGGCCGCTCCCGGAAGGCCAACTGAGCGGCGGCGGGGAGGACTACGACTGCTGGTGGGGCTTCGGACAGATGCCGAACTTCAATTTCGATCTGTCGCGGCCGAACGACCAGGAAGCGGGTATCACGAACATCGACGACGCGGAGCCGAACTGGCCGCTCGTCAACCACCTGCTCGACGTGACCGAGTACTGGCTTTCGGAGATCGACATCGACGGCTACAGGCTCGACGTCGCGGCCGAAGTGCCGTTCTGGTTCTGGGAGCTGTTCCGCGAGCGCGTCAAGAGCGTCAAGCCCGACGCCTACATCAATGGCGAGCTCTGGGGACCATCACCCGAGTACGTCAACGGGCGGTACTACGATGCCGTGATGAACTACGCGTTCTTCCGCGGTCCGGTGCTCGCGTTCATCGCCGGCGAGAGCACGACTGCGGAGGAATTCGACCGGGCGCTCGCGCCGGGCCGTCTCATCTACGCTCAGGAAGGCGTGCTCGCGCAGATGAATCTCGTCGGGAGCCACGACACATCCAGGTTCCTCCGCGAGTGCGGGGGCAATCTCTCGAAGGTGCAGCTGGCGGCGCTCTTCGCCATGACCTACGTCGGCGCGCCGCACATCTACTACGGCGACGAGATCGCCATGGACGGGGCCGGGGACCCCGACTGCCGCCGCCCGTTCCTCTGGAACTGGAACGAGGACCCGGATCGCGTGGCCATGCACGACTACTTCCGCGACCTTATCGCCATTCGTCGCGACAACCCGTGTCTCGTCTACGGTTCGTTCGAGACGTTGCTCGCACGCGGCCCGCTCTACGCGTACCGGCGGGACGGCGAGGACGGCTCGGCCATCGTCGTGATGAATGTCTCGGACGAGGGGCGCACCGTCAACGTGCCGCTCGGAACCGTGTCCGACTTCGGAGGGATTGATGGGGGAACGTCGCCGATTGCCGTTCGCGATGCCGTGAGCGGCGCGACATTCGAGCCCGCGGCGATCGGCGGCTATCTCGTGATGACCGTTACGCTCGCTCCATTCGAGGGGTCCGTGTTCATCCTTGAACCAGCATCCGGGGACTGATCCCGACAGACGAGGGGAGAGCCATGCGTGACATCCTGAAGACCATCGCCGCCGACGCGAGGCACTGGACCGAACTGAGGGTCCACGACCGGCGTGCACTCCAGGTCCTCGTGCGGAAGGGCACGCTCGAGACAGCCGCGTACAGCAAGACCTGCGGCGTGGGGGTGCGGGTTCTCGTCAACGGAACCTGGGGGTTCTCGAGCACGGGAAGCCTGGATACGGCCGACATCGAACGCGCCGTGCGGGACGCGACGGCCTCCGCCGAGTCGTCATCGGCCGGCCGGCTCGAGAAGATCGAGCGTCTGGCCGACTGCGAACTGGCAGTCGGTGACTTCGTCAGCGGGAATGCCGCCGAGCTTGCGACGCACACGACCGAGGAGAAGGCGGCTCTTGTCGTTGAGGCCGAGACGCGCACACGCGAGGCGTCCGACCGTATCCGGTCGGCGACGAGCCGCTACACGGAGCTCATCGACGAGAAGTGGATCGTTTCCACCGACGGCGCCGACGCGCACATCGAGGATGCGAAGGCCGAGTTCGTCATTTCAGCTACCGCCGCGTCGGGCGATGACATGGTCAGGAGCTACCAGGGAGCGGGAGTGACCGGTGGATGGCCGGAGCTCTTTGCCCGATGGACGCCCGAGGAACTGTCGGGTCGGGTGGCGAAGACCGCCGTCGACCTTCTCGACGCGCCGTATGCGCCGGGGGGCAGGGCGACCGTCGTGCTGGCTCCCGACCTCGTAGGGCTCCTTGCGCACGAGGCCATCGGCCACACGGTCGAGGCCGATTTCGTCCTCGCAGGATCAGCAGCGGCGGGCAGGATCGGAGAGCGCGTCGCCAGCGAGCACGTCACGCTCGTCGACAGCGGTTTCGCATATATCGGAGCAGCGTCGGCCGGGGGCGTCGTCCTCGTCGATGACGAGGGCGTACCCGCGGGGAAGACGGTTGTCATCGAGAACGGCGTGCTCAGATCCTACCTGCACGACCGCGAGTCGGCGGCGCGCTTCGGCGTCGCTCCGACCGGCAATGCGAGAGCCTGGCTCTACCGCAACGAGCCCATCATCAGGATGCGGAACACGTGTCTGGAACCCGCGAACGGCGATGGCAGCACGGTCGACGAACTCGTGGCGGGAATCGATGACGGGTTCCTGCTCAAGGGAGCCAACAGCGGGCAGGCCGATGCGACCGCCGAGTTCATGTTCGGTGTACAGGAGGCATACGAGATCAAGAAGGGGAAGCTCGGCAAACTCATGCGCGGTGCGACGATCTCCGGTGACGCGTTCGATGTGCTGAAGAGCGTCGACGCCGTGAGTTCGGACTTCGAGTGGGCCATCGGCACGGGGCATTGCGGGAAGGGTCAGCCGGCCAAGGTTGATGGTGGCGGCCCGTACATTCGCTGTGAACTGACGATCGGCGGCCGATAGCAGGCGCTTGAGCTGTTGGGAGAGCCCGCAAACGAATCCACGGAATGAGGACGGAACCATGGACGAGCTTCTCAGAACCTGTGACACGGCGGTCGGGATGGCGCTGTCGGCGGGAGCCGACGAGGCGGAGGCGTTCGCCGTGACCTCTCAGGAGGTCAACGCCGAGTTGCAGAAGAACGACATCCAGATCGCGAAGAGCATGTCGAGCACCGGGCTGGGCATCCGCGTCTTTCGCAACGGGAGCCTCGGCTTCTCGTTCGTGAACAGCTTCGGCGAGAGCGAGATCAGCGAGGCTGTCGACCGCGCGGTCGCCATAGCGTCGGTCGTGCCTGCCGACGAGTATTCCGGGCTGCCGGAGCCGGTGGCCGTCGTGCCGGTCGAGGGCATCTACGACCCTGCGATCGAGGACTACGGTGTTGAGCACGCGGTCGAGGCGGCGCTGACGATGCTCAGGGAGGCGAAGAGCGTCGATGAGCGCGTGACGGTCGACAGCGGTGGAGTCGAGGCCGGGTGGGGAACGAAGGCGGTCGTGAACTCGCACGGTGTGCGCCAGGCGGAGCGTTCGAGCCTGATCATGTGCTACATCATGGGGATGGCGCGCGATGACGACGTCATCTCATCGTTCGACTTCCAGTTCGACAACGCGCACGGTCCCGCCGGCATCGATCCATCATCGGTCGCACGCGAGTTCGCGGGGAAGGTCATCGGCTCGCTTGGCGCCGTCTCCGGCGAGAGCTTCAAGGGAACGGTCATCCTCGCACCGAAGGCGACGACGGAGATCGTCGTCAACCCGATCGAGTACTCCGTTCTGGCTTCGGCCGTGCAGAAGGGGACGAGCCGGTTCGCGGACAAGCTCGGTGAGCCCGTCGCGAGCGAACTGGTCAGCGTGACGGACGATTCGCGACTCCCGGGCGGTTTCTCGACGATGTCGTTCGACCGCGAGGGACTTCCGGTGAGCGTGCTTCCGCTGATCGAGGGTGGCGTGCTCAGGAACTTCCTCCACGATTCATACACGGCGCGGCGTGAGAGCCGCTCGAGCACCGGTCATGCCGGTGGCGGCGCATCCTCAGTTCCCTTGGTCGCGGCAACGAACATTGTGATGGCGGGCGGGGATACTTCGGTCGAGGAGATGATCGCCGGTGTCGACCGCGGCGTTCTCGTGACCCGGTTCTCGGGAAACACGGATCCCGCCGGCGGCGACTTCTCAGGAGTGGTCAAGGGCGGTCACATGATCCGGAGCGGACGACTGGCCGAGCCGCTCACGGGCACTCTGATCGCTGGGAACATCTTCGATCTCCTGCCGACCGTGAACGCCGTGTCGCGCGAGACGGGGCGCCTGTTCAACGTTGTGGCGCCGTATGTGCGGCTGGATGGCGTGGTCGTCACGAGCGGGTAGGGGAGAACGACCTTGACAAGCCCCGGAGGATTGGATAGCCTACCTGAGCCAATCCCGCGAGGGTACGCAAGATACGAAACTCACAACGCTCGAGGAGCGTCGGTCTCCAGTCGGCGTGTCCTGCCTTGTCAATGGGGAGGAGCGACATGCGGTCCATCGCCATCGTGAACCAGAAGGGCGGATGCGGAAAGACCACGACCGCCGTCAATCTTGCGTCCTTCCTCTCCGACTTCGGGAAGCGCGTTCTCCTCATTGATATGGATCCTCAGTCGCACGCATCCATCGGACTCGGCGTCGACACCGAGAGTCTCGACGTGTCAACCTACGACGTTCTGATGAATCCACGCACCGGCATCGCCGACGTCGCCGTCCCAACGAGCGAGACGCTCGATGTCGTTCCTTCGAACGTCGTGCTGTCCGCCATCGAGCAGCAGCTCTCAGGCCAGCCCGACCGTGAGAACCGGTTGAGGAAGAAGCTCGAGGCCGTCGAGGGTCGATACGACTACGTGCTCGTCGATTGTCCGCCGAGCGTCGGTCTTCTGACGTTCAATGCGATCGTCGCGTGTCGCGAGGCGATCATCGTGATGGAACCGTCGTACTACGCTCTCCATGGCGCAATGAAAGTGCTCGATACGATAGGTCTCGTCCGCGAGCAGCTCGGACTGCGCAAGCGCGTCCGCGTGCTCCTGACGATGTTCGACGGCCGCACGAGGTTCTCGCAGGACTTTCTGCGTGAGGCGAACGTGCGGTTCGGCCGCGAACTCTATGAGACCGTGATTCGACGGACGGTCCGGTTCCGTGAGGCGGCGAACTGGGGTGTCGCGATCTCGCACTATGCGAGGACGAGCACGGGCGCCCGCGACTACAAGTCGCTGGCTCGCGAGGTCGTCGCCGATGAGGAGAAGCTCTCCGAGGTCGGGGCGGAGCCGGTCCGGCAGGCGGAGAGGGCAGGTCTGGAGCCTGGTATGGACGAGTGGATCCTCTCACAGCCCGGGCCGCACTTCGTCGAAGGGGGCATCCTCTTCTCGCTGGTTGCGCCCGAGGCCAACGACGTCGAACTCATCGGCAGCTTCAACAAATGGGACCGCGAGCATGGGATCCAGCTCCAGCGGAACGCCAACGGCGTGTGGCACACGACCGTGGAACTCGATCCGGGCCGTCATTTGTACAAGTTCGTCGTCGACGGCGCGTGGCGTCCCGACCCGGCCAACGAGAATCGAATGCAGCCAAATCAGGACTGCGTTCTCGAGGTCTACAAGCGCGACTAGAAGCGAATCCAACAAAAGCAGTACCACAGCAATCTTCGGACCCGACAACATGAGTGACAGCGCAGGCAAGAAGACTCCGAAGAGCCTCGCAGACGTATCCCATCTTTTCTTCTCGAAGACGGATCGTGCGGAGGACGATGATACCGGCGCGGCGGTCGCAACGCCCGTCGATATCGGCGCGCCCATGACTCGCGGAGCGACGTCCGGACGGAGAACGCGGCTGTTCGTCGTGACCGGCGGAGGCGGAGCGCCCGGGAAGTCAACGGTCGCCGTCAGTCTCGCGCACGCGTTCCAGACGACCGGCAGTGTGGCCGTCCTGGATGCGGATCCGCGGGTCCCGAACGCACGGTTCTACATGGGGGCTCCGTCCTGGCACTATCTGACGCCCCTGACCGGCAAGGGAGGGGCGCCGACCATACGCCTCGAGTCCGGTCTGGTCTCTGTCGACTGCACGGGGACGCGCCGGGCCGACGAGATCCTCGCCGCCGGGAGGGAGATCTACTTCGACATCGAGGGCGAGCCGCGGAGTGCCGTGTCATCCGCGGTCATCGATGTGCCGAGCGACCGTCTCGAATGGGTGGCACCCGTTGTCGACCGCGTCGGGCTGTTCGTGGTCGTCGCGCGTCCAGCGTGGGACGGGTTTGAGGAGGCGTTCGGTGTGCTGAAGCGCCTCTCGGTCGACCTGGGCGTGCGCTCTGCAGGTCTCATAGTGAATCACGCTCCGGACAACGACTACGCCGCGAAGTTCTACGCGAAGACGCGCGCGGCGGCCGAGCGTCTGTTGTCCATGGAGATGCACTTCCTCGGCGGGATGGTGCGCGAGGAATCGCTCGCGAGCCAGCAGCGGGAGAGGGGCTCGGTCATTCGGAACAGACCGGATACCGTGTTCGCTCTCATGCTGAGAGAGGCGGCCTCGAAGGCGCTTGGATCCGAGGAAGCCGGACACACCTCATAGGCATGAGCTCAGACGACACGAACGGAGCGACATCATGAGCAGACGGATCGAGAGACTCCACACCGTGGAACCTGCAGAGCTCAGGCGGTTGGCCTGTGCCGCGGCGGAGCAGATTCACGAGGGCGCGACGATCGTTGACGACGATGCGCAGGGGCCGACCGGGATCGATCTCATCCTCGCTGGTGAGGACGGCAGTCCCGTGCTCATCGATATCGTCAGCGGCGATACGAACGCGGTCCCGACCCGGTTGTACGAGCATCTCGAGTGGATGGACGCGAACGCGAGGCTGTTCCAGCGCGCGTACGCCGGCAGCGGTCTGGTCCGGGTCGAGCACCCGGTGTTCGTGTTCGTGGCCCCGTCGTTCCCCGAGGCCGTCTTGAGAGCGGTTTCGGCCATCAGGGATGTCTCAGTCGAACTCGTCCGGGCGACCCCCTTCCTTGTCGACTCGAAGCCCGAGCTGTTGCTTGAGCGCGTCGAGTACACGCCGCGTGAGACGATGAATCGCGCGGTCGCGCGGCGAACACAGGAGATCAAGGCGGACAGTGGCTCGCCATTCGAGTCGAAGATCGAGTCCGAGGGTGTTCGTTCGCTCTTCTCGCTGTTCAAGTCCGGCATCGACGGGCTCGATGGCAGGATCGCAGCGAGCGAGGACGGTGGTGGTGTTGTCTTTGAACTCGACGGGCGGCGTCTTGCCGCCGTGGGTGTGTCTCCGGGGAGCTTCACTGTGGCCACGGGCGATCCGTCGCTCAATCCCATTGTCGTGTCGGACCGGGTCTCGCTTGAGCGTGCGCTCAATGCCGTCATCTCGTTCTTCGTGAGGGAAGGACGGGAGAGCGGGAACGGGGAGGACGTTGGCGAGGATGACTCCGGTCAGGAGCGCGGCGAGCTGCGGCGGATCTGGGGAGACGGGATCACCACGGACGAGCGGTAGGCGCGGCCCTGATGTCGGCCTCGGATGGTTCCGGGCGGGGCCTTCCGGCGCCCTCAAGGCTCCAGGGCACAAAAAAGAGGCCCATTCGGGCCTTCATAATCTACAAGACGGTTTCCTCCTCGGATTGTGCAGCACTTTCTGATCTTTTTCTGCTGTTTGTATCCTGCTGTGTAGCAACGAGTTACAGGCGAAGGCAGCAGCCATCTCTACGAGAGCAGCCCTCCGCCGCGCTGCTCCTCGCGGAATATGGCCCGGATCAACGTCAATTCTGTTCCCACCGTGCGCCTGGAGACCCCGATCGTCTCGGCGATCTCCTCGTGCGTGAACCCCTGGACCAGGGCATAGAGGATCTGCCGCTGCCTCGGTGTGAGCAGGGCGATGGTCTCATTCATCTCCATCGAGTAGGCAAAGGCATCGTCGACAGTGTCGATCGGGCCCTGGTTGATGATGGTCTGCCACTCCGGCGGAACCGAGCGCATGACCTCCGGGTCGATATCGCCAAGAATGCCGTATGTGACGACCTGGCGTTCCAGGTCGCCGTCCGGGCAATCGACCGCCGTCCGCGTCATGAAGTGGATCGCATGCCACCGGGCTCCCGAGAGATACCAGCTGCGGGTCCTGCCCTCCGGAGCCTGCCAGATGTGGATACGCATCTCCTGGGCGAGGTCCTGCCGGAGCATATCGTCGGGGGTCAACCCTGCGACTATCTTCGCGATGTCGCGCTCGAATCCCTGCCACTTGTCCATAACTCTGATTCTCTCATGCGCCGGACGGGCCTGTCAAGGAGGCGGCGCAGAGCGCAAGCCGCAGCCCAGTGGCCTGTTGACACCATCTCGTTTCCACCTCTAGAATGTCGTTACAAGTTCCGTGCCTCAACCACCATTGTGACACCGCTGAGCGTGCCGACTCCTCCCAGGGCCGGGGAGGCGGGGAAACGATCACACAGGCTCTCGCTGAGGAGGTTCGCATGAGACGCATGAGCAGACTCCTTGCTCTCGTCCTGCTCGCGGCGTTCGCGACCGCGCTGTTCGCCGGTTGCGCCGCGCAGTCCACGGCCACGACCGGCAGTGATGATGGTGGCCTGCCCGACGATCCCCGGCTCATCCACAACGAGCTCGAGGAGATCAACATGGACATCTCGAATCACGAGGAAGAGCTCATGGCGCACAAGGTCGAGCGGCAGATGGAGGATGGAACTGAGATCCGCGATGCCATCCGCCGTCTCGAGATGGAGCTCTACAACCTCCAGGGCCGGAAGGCGGCGCTCGAGGAGCATCTGGCAGATCTCAAGGCTCAGGGCAAAGTCTGAGCCGTGCGGGCCGACGGCCGACGGCCGCGGTCTCCGGAGTCCGGCATCTGAGTATCAACCTCACGATGGAGGTATTCCCGTTGAACGAACGGCTTCGAGCATTGCTGATGCTCGTTCTTGTGTTTGCTTCCGCGACGTGCGCCTCCGGGGCCGAGTCCGATACCGAACTCTGGTACGAGGTGATGCTCGACGGCGCGCCGATCGGATACTCGCGGGAGTGGGTGGAGACGGCGGACGACGGCAGCATCACCACAGGCGTCTACACCCACATGCTCGTGACGCGACGGACAGATCTCATGAGGCTCGAGGTGGACGAGCGATGGACGGAGACGCCGGACGGTCTCCCGCTCGAGTATCACATGACGACGGATACAGCAGAGCGTGAGATGAAGGTCGATTTCGTTCTGCGGGGGGAGACCGCGAGACTCAGACGGGCGATCGGCGAGGATGCCACGTTGTCGGACGTGCCGGTACCGGCCGGGTTGCTGTTCCCCGCGGCCGCGAAGCGGCTTGTTGTCGAGCGAGGCTTCGCAGCGGGAACAAGCTACACCTATCCCGGCTTCGACGCCGAGTCCGAATCCTTCGCGACCTACACGAACACCGTCGACGGCAAGGAGACGCTCGAACTGCTTGGGCAGAGCGTTGAGCTGACGAGATTCATCGTCGATTGTGATGTCCGCCCGGGGCTGCCCGTGCACGAGTGGCGGGACGAGAGCGGCCGGCTCTGGAAATACGAGCTGCCGTCGGCGGGATTGATCCTCACGAGAACGACGAAGGAACAGGCGCAGGCTGAAAAGAAGGCATTCGACCTCCTGACGGCGACGGCGGTTGCGACAAACGTCACGCTCAGCGCCCCGTCCCGGGTGGACGACGCGCTTCTTGAGGTCTGGTTTGACGACGGGACCGGCATCGACGAGTTCATCATCGAGGACGCGCGGCAGTCGATCGAGGGTCACACGGACCGCGGCGTGCTGCTTCGCGTGACGCGCACGACGCCGGACCCCGGGGAGGTGCTCCAATTTCCGGTCGACGATGAGACGATGAAGGACTACATGGATGGAAATCCGCTCATGCAGACCTGGTACCCGAGGATCCTGGGGGTTGCCGCCCGGCAGGCGTGGGGAACCGATCAGGACATCTGGAAGGTATCGAAGAACATGGAGAAGTGGGTCTTTGATGAGATCAAGAAGAAGGGCTTCGGAACGGGGTTCGCCTCGGCCACCGAGGTCCTCGACTCGCGCGAGGGAGACTGCAGTGAGCACGCGGTTCTGATGGCCGCCATGATCCGCTCGCTGAGCATCCCGGCGAAGCTGGTCTCGGGTGTGACGCACTACCGTGGCGAGTTCCTCTATCACATGTGGGTGGAGGTCTGGACGGGGACGGGCTGGTACGCGCTCGATCCGACGATCGGCGAGGGCAGTGTCGACGCGATGCACGTCAAGCTCGGCGAGAGTGCCGCGAAGAGAGGGAACGTCTCCGACCTGGGGCTCGCGGTACTGAGCTCGTTCGGGAGACTCAACATCAGGATCGCTGAATACACCGAGGGCGGACAGACGGTTCGTCCGTGATCGGGGAGGGTACGTCATGAGGACAGGAACGAGAGCGTCTCTCGTCGCGTTGGCCGTGCTTCTCGCGGTGCTCGCCGGGTGCTCACGCGGGGATCAGGAGGCCGAGTCCGACGTCCCCGAGGGCGGGGACCAGTCCGGCGCCGCGGTTGCGGACGACGGCAGGTCGATGCCGTCGTCGGAAGCGCGGTCGCGCGGTGTGGCGACCACTCGCGTGGACGAGAACGAGGGACTCCAGCCGCTGGTCGTGCTCAAGGATATCGTCTACGACTGGCGTGTCACGCCGGAGCGCACCCTTCACGTGACGCTGGGCTTCATCAACCCGCACGACACCTACGAGCGCGCGAGAGGCTACGTGTTCATCATTGCCAGCTCCCGCGCGTCATCGGGCGCCGTCTACGGGGTCTATCCGTGGAATGCCGAGCTGGACGCGGACGGTCTGGTCGTCGACCACACGGACGGGACGCATCTGCTCTACCGGCGCGACCAGGAAGTGAAGGCGTCCATTCCGTACCGGAATGTGAGCGGCCACTACGACGTTCTCAGGATTCTCGTCTACGCGGAAGATGGTGACGTGCTGATCGACAACACCATCGATCTCGACGTCAGCGGGGAAGCCACCGGCTCCGTGAGGGCGCCGGTCGATCTGGATCTGTAGTACTCGTACGGAGGTCCTATGTATCGCAAGGAACGGGTCGGACACAGCGAGAAGAAGAAGCCGCAGCTCTCGAACAAGGAGAAGCGGCAGAAGAAGCGCGACAAGCAGAGCACGAAGAAGACCGGGCTGATCGATTAGCGCCCGGGAGGTTTCGAGGCCTGTCAGCGCTCCGAGGTCCAGGTGACCGTGAGGTCCTCGGCCGGGTAGAACTGCTCCTGCCGCATGTAGTACACGACCGTGTCGCCGCGAGACTCCGCACGGTCAGGTTCGAACGACAGCTCCACGCCCTCGAGCGTCGCCGGGACGCGGAATTCGAACTCCGCCAGCTCGATCGCGCGTTCCCACTGCCGTGTCGTCGTGACGATGTAGATGGCGTGCTGCTTCCCGATACGCTGCACGTACTCGACCTTGAAGATCTTCTCCTCAAGAGGTTCGAAGACGAGCGTCAGGAGAATGTCCGCGTCGCGGCGCACGAAGCCCTTCGTCCGATAGCCGTCGGGCGCATGCTCCCAGAGACGCACGATGTGAGGCGGGGCGTGATCGCGGTCGACCGGGAACGGGTAGAGTATGCCCATCTCGGCGGCGCGGTCAGAGTCGTTCCTGATGTGATAGGTCCCGACGACACGCGTGAGGCCGGGCGACGGCTCGACCGTCACGTACTCCTGCACGAAGCGGATGAGCCGCTCAGGGGCATTTGCCTCCGAGCGGCTCTCCGACGTATCAGTTGTGTCCTGGCCGCTGCACGACGCGAGCAGGATGATCGCGGCGAGCGCACCGATGAGCCGGCTCGTGGTGTGTCTCCGTGTCACGGCAGCCTCCCCAGCGCCCGCGCGCTGCGAACTAGATGTAGAGGAGCGCCGCAAGTCTCGTCTCGGTCGTCAGCGAGAACGAACCGAAGTATGCGCCGAGACCCGCCTCGCCCTCGATGCTCAGATGCTTGTTGATGAAGTACTCCGCTCCGAAGACGCCGATGACCCCGAAGGTCGTGTGGCTGTTGCTGTCGTCGCCACGCGCCATCTGGAAATCATACAGTGAGCCGTCGGTCGAACTGTGACCGATCCGGCAGCGCGCACCCCAGTACGGCTGGAACTGGTCGTTCGATCCGGTGTAGAAGAGCGCGCCGGCGCCGAGGCTGAGATCCGACGATGAGTAGTCGTCCTCGGAGAACGTCGCGAGCCCGAACTCGATCTCGACTCCGAGACCGTCGCCCATCCGCGTCTTCGCGAGAAGCGTTCCCGAGCCGCTCGGGAGCAGGACGCCGCCGATGGCAAGTCCGTCTCCGTAGTTCTGAGCGGAGGCGAGGGCGGGGAGGAGGAGCAGACCGACCAGCAGCAGAACAAGACAGCGAATCGACATGGTGTTCTCCTTTGTGGTGCGAGCGCAAGGGGGCCTCGACCGTTTTCCCGCACTGAGCGCGGGTTCGCGAACCGGGCCCCATCGCCCGGCCCGCACAGCGCGGCATCGTAGCACCGTCACGCCGAAACTGTCAAGCAGCGCACGTTGGGTGAATCCGTGATTGCGGCTTGACCCCGGGGGGGAACAGTGTTACGTTTTCTTGGAGAATCTGCACGCCGTCGCGCCCCTCGTTCCGGCGCGAACCCGGTTGCGAATGCGGTGAGCACCCACGGTGGTCCGCGGGTGCTGTCGTCCGCAGGGATTTCGGACCAGATGGTTCCGGATCCGGTCTGAACAGAGAGGAGTCAGCATGCCGAACGCACAGGAAGTTGGGAGACGTCTCAAGGAGGTTCGCAAGGAGCAGGGGATGACCCTCAAGCAGGTGGCCGTCGGGTCCGGCATGTCTCCGACACATATCTCCGAGATCGAGCGAGGCAAGACATCTCCGACCGTCGGCGCGCTTCGCAAGATCGCCGGCGCTCTGGGGAAGGAGACCGCATACTTCGTTGAGGAGAAGCCCCTGCCGAAGATCTCGGTCGTGAAGAAGGAAGACCGCGAGGACGTGTTCCTGCCGGGTCACGGCGACACGTTCATCAACGCCAAGGCGCTGACGCAGGGCATCCCGGCGGGACGCATCTCTGTGAGCCTCATCGAGCAGGACTCGGGTGGTGAGATGAAGCTCGATCGGCACGAGGGCGAAGAGGCTCTCATCATGTTGCACGGTGAGGCGATCGCCAAGGTCGGGAGTGATGAGTACACCGTGAGGAACGGCGACTGTCTGCACTACTCGGGACGGCTCGATCGGAAGATCCGGTTCACAGGCAGCGGCAAGAACAAGGCGCTGTGGGTGAAGGTGCTGCCGGGCGCGATCCGCTGGTAGCAGGCGAGGCGAGCATCATCGACGCGACGTCCGCGGGCAGGGGGCGTGACGTCGGGAGTGATATGAACGAAACAGCGCGTCGGCTGATCAGCCGGCGCGCTTCCACGTGTGGTTCGGATGTGCGTGTGTTGCTACAGCTCGACTCCGAGCGAGAAGCGCATCGTGTTCTCGATCTGACCGAACAGGTATGCCACATCGACGCGGAGCCGCATGGAACCGGCGCCCAGGGAGGCGCCGGCGCCGACCGTGTATTCGTCGGAATCGCCTGACGCGAGGACTCTGCGGTACCCGCCACGGACATCCGCGACGTCCCAGAGGGAGAACTCGATGCCGGCGAGAATCCGGTCCGCGTTGTCGAGCCGGAGCGCCTTCTCGATGTCCACCTCCACGGCGATGTGTCCGTGAGGGATCGCACGAAGTCCGATCGTGAGACCGGCGGGGACATTCTCCGAGTAGCTTCCGCTCGCCGACGATTCCCACGTGAGCGAACTGAAGATGTCGCGTCCGCTCAGGCCGAGCGTCATGACCTCGGTCAACGGAACGAGCACGCCGGCGTCGAG
This sequence comes from uncultured bacterium, assembly GCA_964516845.1. Classification (GTDB taxonomy): domain Bacteria; phylum Joyebacterota; class Joyebacteria; order Joyebacterales; family Joyebacteraceae; genus JAPEKQ01. The sequence continues at coordinate 16,614 of CAZEXP010000003.1, read as the reverse complement.
GCCGAAGCCGCTTGCGCTGCCGGTCACCTGCCCGTCGGCGCTCTCATTGTTCCCGAATGATGCGCGGCGTCCGCGGGCGGTCACGCCCACGCCGATGGCTCTTCCTGCGCACCAGGGCGTCGAAGCGAACTCGCGAGCTGCGCCGATGAGGATCGTCGTCTCCGTGAGCACGTCGTCGCCGGAGTGGATCAGGCCGACGCCGAGCGTCAGTCCGGTGTCGAGCGAGTGACTGGCCGACGCGGCGGAGTAGGGAACGAGTCCCATCTGCTCGCCGTGCGTGACGGAGAACGCCGTTGCGCCCGACGTGGGGGCGAGTCCGGCCGGATTGTAGAAGATCGACTCCGGCCCGAGATTCGCAGCGACGACGGCGCCGCCGGCGCCCATCGGGCGGGCGCCGATGCCGACATCCACGAACGCGGCGGGGATGTCCGAAAGGTCCTGGGCCCCGGCCGCCGTGAACGCCGCGGTGCAGAGCACGACGGTCAGCGCGATCCGCGCGGACTCCCTTGCGCTCCGTCTGTCGTGGTTTCGCTTCATCACATTCCCTCTACTTGACCAGCACGACCGTCGTCAGCGTCTCGGCGCTGTCCGATGCGTCCTCGGCGGATATTTCGACGACGTATCGCCCGTTGCGCGCCATCTCGCCGTTCTCCGTCAAGCCGTCCCAGACGATCTCGGCACGGCCCTTCATCTGCGGCTCGTTGGAGGCGAGCTCGCGGACGAACTGTCCTGCCATCGTATAGAGACGGACCGTGACGAACGGGGTTCTCGCCGCCTTCGAAGAGAGCTCATACGAGATCGTGACGGGTCCCGTCTCCGGCGAGAACGGGTTCGGTTCCACCCGCACGTCGCCGACGCCTAGCGCGCGCGACGCGGTCGCGGCCGCGAACTCCGTCAGCGATGAGATCGACGCCTCAACGGCATCGGCGAACCGGTCCGCGTCCATCTCATCCCACTTGAGCGTCGACTTGTCCCAGCGGACCATCAGCGCGTCGTCGGTCGGGATGGGGAGCGTCAGGACCGGCAGGTGCCCGGTCTGGAACACGACCCCGTGCGGCTTGAGGTGGTAGTCCGCTCCCACGATCAACAGGTCGCGCGTGCACCGTTTCGCGTCCGGGATCTCGTCGTGAGAGAGTTCGATCGTCTTCGTCTCAGACACGGAACCCTGCGGGAAGGCGATCGCCATGCCGGTCGAGTCGGCGAACACAGCCGACGTCGCCGGTCCGACCGTGACGTACACGGTGCCCTCGAGTCGTCCGACGAGTCCCGTCAGCGTGTCCTGCGCCGCGATCGTGACCTCGCCGATGTAGTCGTCGCTGATGGTGAAACGTCCATCCCCGCGCGCGGTCTGTCCGGCTTCGACCGGGGATATCCACCACAGGAGCCCCGTTTCCACAAGCTGTCCGCCGTCCGATACGGCGCTCGCCGCGAACGTGACATCGCTGCCCGCTTCCATCTGCGCGTCGCCGGACACCTCCACGTGGTCCAGGAGCGCCTCTTCGATCTCGAAGTCGATACCTGAGACGAGTTCTCCCTCTCCGAGTTCCAGAGTCACCTGGGCCGGTGTGGTGACACATCCGAGTTCGCCGGTCGAGACGACATAGGAACCGGGCATGATGTCCGTGATCTCGAAGGAACCTTCCGCGTCCGGCACTGCGACCCTCGTGATACCGGCGTACGACGTGCTCGTCGCGGCGACCTCGATCTGCTCGATCGCAACATTCTCTCCGAGCACGGTGACCGTGCCCAGCACGCGCGCGAAATTGCGTTCGAGCGACATGGTGAGCGGAGCGCCGCCACAGGCCACGGACCCGGTGAAGGCCGGCACATATCCATAGCGCGTTGCGGAGACGTCGTAGCCTCCGACCGGGACCAGGTTGCTGATGATGAACGTGCCGTCGCCGGCCGTCATGGCGGATCCGAAGTGCCCGTTGCCGTCGTCGGCTTCGATCGTCGCGCCGACCAGCGGATTGGTCGACACCGCGTCGGTGAGAATGCCCTCGATCGTGCCGTTCGCAGGCATCATCACGAACGTGACACCGGTGGTGCCGCTGCCTACCGCCGCAATCGGATTCTCAGCGACGTGGTAGTAGCCGGAGCGCGACGCGTAGACATCGTACGCGGACGCCGGGTCAAGACCGGCGAGCGCGAAGAAGCCGTCTCCGTCCGTCGTTGTGGACGACACGATGTTGTCGCCCATCTTCGCGCGGACGGACACCAAGGGGACCGGTGTTGTGCCGTCGTCCAGCGTGGCCATGCCGGAGATCGTTCCGTCGAGAGGAAAGAGCGCCGGCGCGAGCGTCACGATGCCGTGCTCGTTCATATCCGTCTCGACAGTGGAGTCCCGGTAGCCGGCGCGTGAGATCGTCGTCTGAACGAGCCCCGGAGCGACCGCGTCCAGCAGGAAGCTGCCGTCGGTCGGCGTGACGGTCGACACGCCCCCGCCCGGACAAATCGTCGTTACGAGTGCTCCGCCGATCGGAGCGCCGGTCAGCGTGTCGGTGACAGTGCCCTCCAGCCTGGCGAAGACCGGGGACATGGCGAAGTCTTCGATGGTCGTCTCTCCGGAGACCGCGAGGACATCGTGCGCTTGCGCCGCCCCGTATCCCGGCGCCGTGACGGTCAGGTCGAAGAGACCGGCGTCGAGCCAGAGAGCGTAGACACCGTTCTGGTCGGTGCGGCACTCGGCCGTCTCCCCCCAGTCGGCGACGACTCGCGCGTCTCCGATCGCTTCGTCATCCACCGTGACGCGTCCCGTGATGTGACCGTCACGAATGGGGAGGACCACCGGGAGGACGATCGTCTCACCGTCGCCGAGAGGTCCCACGTCGAATGCGGAGCTACGGTGTCCCTCGGAGATCACGGTGATGCGGTAGGCTGCATCCGGCGCCACATAGGCGCGGTAACCGCCGGCCGCGTCGGTCCGCGTGCGGAAGCCCGGGGCTTCCTGCTCTCCGGTCGACACGATGATGTCGGCGCGGTTGACCGCCCCGCGTGAGTCGGTGACCCACCCGCGGACCAGCGCGCGCGACGTCGCGAGTTCAAGGTCTATTCCGCCCGCCGTTTGACCGGGCGAGAGGCGGAGTTCGGTCGACGCCGCGGGCGCGAACCCGGATTTCTCGGGTGTGAGCGTCCAGTCGCCGGCATCGAGGAGGAGTTCGTACTCGCCTTCGGTGTCGGCCAGTACCGTGCGCACGACGTCGTTCGAGATCGCCCCGACCCTGGCGAACGGGACGGGGATGCCGGCGGCGCGGATCGTCCCGAGCACCGTGCATGCGCCATGTGAGATCCGCAGCTCCAGTCCCTCGAGGGTTTGTCCCGGAGCCGTCGCGACGACCATCGGTCGATCGGCGAAATGGCCGTCCATGATGGCCGAGAGGTTGTGCACCCCGGCGCGGACGGGCAGTTCGAACCGCCCGTCGACACCGGTGACGCACGCGGCGTCGCCGTTGGTAACTGTTGCGCCGGGGATCCCCGCGCCGTCGGAGATCACGCGCCCCGCGATGAGGCTCGACAGCGGCGCGATATCGAGTATGACGCCCGTGAAGGACTCACCGGACTCGACGCTGATCTGGACTCCGTCCGAGGTCGTGAAGCCCTCGCACCGGGCGCGGAGCTCGTAGGTTCCGGGCGGCGGCATGAGGAGGAACTCGCCGTAGCAGTTCGTGACCGCTGAAACGATGTCCCCCGCGGCGGGGGCTGCAACGACGATGGCGCCCTCGATATCGACGCCGCCGTGCGTGACACGACCCAGTATGGCCGCGTCGACGGGGAGGAGCTGGATCGGTGGATCAACGACGGCCGTCTCACCGGGTTCAAGGACAATCTCTCTCGGAGTACTCTGCTGATACCCCGTCTTGGTCGCGCGGACCGACCAGTTCGCCGGCGCGAGCTCGAGTTCGAAGTGTCCGGCGCTGTTCGTCGTCGCCGCGTACGTGCCGAGTTCGGCGTGTGCAGCACGCACGGTCGCGCCCACGATGGGCCGGCCGTTCATGTTGAGCACGTCACCCCGGATGAACCCGGGTGTTCCGACGAGAACCAGCGCATTCGGAAGCTCGCCGTACTCGTTGCCCGCGAGCACGATCGTCTGCGGAGCCGACGGCACGTATCCGAATCGTTCGGCGGCGACCGACCACTCGCCGGCCGTCACCTGGAGCGCGAAGTATCCGTCGATGTTCGTCTCGGTGTCGCACGTGGTCCCGTTGCCGCGCGCCGTGACGACCGCCCCGAACACGGGGTCGTCGCCTTCGTCGACAACGCGTCCTCGAAGACGGGCCGGCGCCCGGCGCATCGTGATCGGGACATACCGAATCTGGTTCGCGTAGATCGTGTAGACGGCCGTCGTGTCGACGTGGTCTTCTTTCGAAGCGTGGAAGGCGTAGCGTCCGGGGAGGAGATCCTTGTCGAAACTGCCGCTCTCGTTGGTGATGGCGGGCAGGACGTTGACCCCCCCACCGACGTATTCGATGTCCACGAACACGCGCGGGAGCCTCTCGCCATCGGTTCGGAAGGTTCGGATCTGTGCGGTCCCGGTCTCGGTGGCGTAGTCGAAAGGCCTGAGTTCCGACGCCACGCCGCGGCCGATGTCATCGAGCGCTATAACCCGCCACGTGTAGTCGCCGGTGACGAGGATCGCGCCAAGTCTGACCTCGACGGACGGCGTCGATATCTCGCCGTCCCACACCGGATAGCTGGCATCGCTGCCGGCGAGGTCGCGTGTCTCGTAGATGTAGACATGGTACGAGACCGCGCCGGCGACCGCTTCCCACGCGAAATCGATAATGTCGGCTGTGAGCGTCACGCTCTCCGGCGGCCAGGTCAGTTCCGGTGGCTCGAGGTCCGTCGGCACGTCGGTCGTGAACCCCGCGAGTCCGGCGCCGGCCACCGACGTCAGAAGCGGGTCGTTCCCGTAGCAGTTGAAGATGAGCCAGTTGTACGTGAACCCGTCCATGAGGGGCGGGCTCGAGCCGTTCGTGTCATCGAAGTAGCCCGACGGGTCGGTCGATCCGTACTGCATCGCCGTCACG
>CAZEXP010000003.1:0-11487 GCA_964516845.1 uncultured bacterium | reverse complement strand
AACTCGCCCGACGTGACGCCCGAGAGGGCGCAGTACCAGACGCCCGGCGCGAGGAGTTCGGCGTACGGCGCGAACGAGAGTGACCGGACCCCGACTGCGACCGTCGGCTCCGTGTAGTTTCCGGGTGAGCGCCCGCAGGCAAGCCGGCACTCGACGTTCTCGCTCCAGGTGACCGTCACCGTGTCGTTGAGGGCGACCAGACTCTGCGGGTAGTCGAGGAGTGTGATGTCGGCGTGAGCTATCTCGCTGGCGAGGAGCACGATGCCCACGATGATGACGGCTGCAAGCGCGACACGCGCCGGCACGCTGGCGCGCACAGGCGCCGGCGTGCGCCGCCTGGCCGCCACGCGGATCTCCGCGAGCGTCCTGGCGCCACCCGACCAGCTATCGTGCGTGTGCAGCATCGTGTCTCTCACCCTTCAGGCTTCGTCGCCGGAAGTCCGGCGACCGCTTCCGCCGGATCCCCGGCGAGTGTCCGTTCTAGAACTCGTATCCCACCGAGATGCGCATCACCTGGAGCGGAAGCGCGAGCAGCAACGTGTCGACGCGGAAGCCGCCGCCGACCTCGAATCCGATCCCCATGTTCGCCATCGGGATCAGGATGGCGCTGCTCTCGCCGTCCTCGACCGACTCGCCGGCGAGTTCAGCCATCACGACGCCCCCGCCGAGGCGGAAGCCGCCCAGCGTCAGCTGGAGCCCGGCGCCGGTTCCGAGGTGAATGCCCTCCTCATAGTCTTCGTATGCGAATCCGAGATCCGAATCGTAGTGTCTGATCTCGACCGTCGTCAGGATCGCGCCGGTTCTGAAGGTCGCGGCCGCCGCGGCGTACGAGGGCAGCCTGAGATCGATCGGCGAATCGGACACCGTCTCCTCGCGCTCCGTGAGCGTCGGCTGCGATGCGGAGAGTTCTCCGGCATCGAAGCCGTCCTCGCTCATCGCGGGGAGGCTGTGCGTGACCGTGGTCAGCGAGCCGTCGAGTCTCACGGGAGGGACCTGCGTGTAGCACAGGTCGAGCGTCAGCCAGTCCGTCGCGCGCCAGGACGCTCCCGCGGTCCATCCGAGCGCCGTGCCCGAGAAGCTGCCGTCGACAGACTGGTCGAGGTCGTTCATCCACGGGTCCGTCGGGTCGTTGAACGCGTACTCCGTGCCTCCGTAGTTGATGATCCCGTCACCAAGCGCGACACCGGAGACCGATGCCGTCGCGCGATAGCTTGATATGGAGGCGCCGATCCCGACTCCGGGGAGCGCCTCAAGTCCAAAGGCCACCGTCGTCTTGTCGATGCGCGTTGAGAGATCGACCGCGGCCTCGAGCGTGGCGCGGACATCCACGTCGACTTCGCCGCCGCCTTCTTCGCCCTTGACCGTCTGACCGAACGCTTCGATACCTGTGTTGACGAAGCTCAGACCGAGCGAGAGCGGTTCCTCGACCGCGCCACCGATAACGACGGGACCGAGACGGACCGCGAACGCTCCCGAGATGACGCCCGAACGCTGTCCGGCGCGAGCGTCGATGGTCGGGTAGACCGGCACGAGGTCCGGATGCGCGACGGATTCGAGTGCATCGTCAAGCGCCGTGTTCGCCCGGCTCTGGATGTCAATGATGTCCGAGGCCGAAGCGCTGAGCGGGGGAAGGACGTCGAGCAGAATGGCGCTCTGTCCGAGGAAGGCCAGTCCGGCCGGGTTGCCGCTGACCGATCCCACGCCGGCGTTCATCGTGCTGACGGCGGTACCGAGACCGTCCGGCCTGCTCCCGGCTCCATAGAGGAACCCGAGCGACAGCTCCGTGTTGCTCGTCAGGCTTCCGCCCTCGAACACCTGGAGTGCCTCGGTGTCGCCGTCGGCGACGGCGCCCGTGCAGGATACGGCCAGGATTGCACAAGTGAGTGCGATCGCGGCATGCATCCGTGACATCGTGTATGTCCTTTCAGCCCAAGTCGCGGTGGTGCAGATGGTTGCGGCGGGCACCCCCGTACCCTTTGTAACGCCGCGCAACAGCCCTTTCCTACTTGCAGATGTTGTGCCATGTTGTCAGGCAAAGTGAGAAGGCCCTGCGCGCGTCGGTTGACATCCGGGAATGCCTACTGCTAGGCTCCGACGCTCGCATTCAGCCGGAGGCAACGAAGCGTGACGATGGACAGGCAGGGTGGAGGTATGCTGCGCGGGTTCGCGAGCATCGGTGCGGGGACCATGGTGTCCCGGCTGACGGGGTTCGCGCGCGAGGTCGTGACGGCCGCGCTCTTCGGCGCGGGGACGGAGATGGATATCTTCGTCGCCGCCTTCACGATCCCGAACCTGCTCTGCCGAGTGCTGGGTGAGAGTTCGGTCGAAGCCGGGTTCATGCCGCTGTTCAAGGGGCTTCACGCGGCGGGCGAGCGCTCGCGGGCGTGGAGACTCGCGGGGCGGACCGTGAACTGGCTTGCCATCGCGCTCGGTCTGCTGGTCGTGATCGGCATCGCGGCCGCGCCGCTTCTCGTCGAACTCGTCGCGCACGGTTTTGAGGGTGATGTCGCCGCCGCCACGGTCCAGATGACCCGGCTGATGTTCCCGTTCGGCGTCGCCATCGGTCTTGCGGCGCTGATGGGGGCCATCCTTCTGGCGTTCGGCCGCTTCCGTGTCTACAGCCTCGCGCCCGTGCTGCTCAATGTCGGCATCATCGTGTCGGTGCTGGCGCTCAACGGCAGGATCGGGTACGTCAGCCTCGGGGTCGGCGTCCTCGCTGGTGGTCTGCTTCAGTTCCTCGTTCAGGTTCCTTTCGCGCGGGCGCTCGCCACGCGGGACGGCGAGAGGCTCTTCCGAGCCGACCTCGCGCCGCGCGACAAGGACGTCCGTCGCATGGCGGGGCTCACGGTCCCCGTGATAGCCGAGTCGATCATCCAGCGTCTCGGTGTCATCGTCGACCGAACGATCGCATCGTTCCTGGTGCCGGGGAGCATCTCATCGCTCTATTACTCGTTCCGGCTGGTCCACCTGCCGTACGCGATCCTCGCACTATCGGCCGGGCGCTCTGCGGCTCCTGTTCTGGCGGAGACGCACGCGGTCGGCGACCACGACGGTTTCGCGCGCGCTCTCCTGACCGGCATCCGCATGAACGTGACATTCCTCGCGCCCGTGATCGTGCTCTCCGTGGCGCTGGCTCGTCCCGTGGTCGCCTTGATCTATCAGCGTGGCGCATTCGACGCGAACGATCTCGCGATGACGTCCTCGGCCTTCGCCATGTACTCGCTCGGTCTCATCGGAATGGGACTGACGTTTCTGCTCGTTCGCGCGTTCGCGGCGCGGCTGGACACGAAGACGCCGGTCCGGATCTCGGTCGTCGCGTTCTTCCTGAACGTGGGGCTCAACCTGCTGCTCGTTCGGACGCCGCTTCAGCACGCCGGTCTCGCGCTTGCCAGTTCGATCGCGTTCGCGGCGCACGCCGTGATCCTCTACGTGCTCCTCAATCGTGTGCTTGGCAGGGTGGGAGCCGCCATCGCGCCGGCCGAGCTCGTGTCGCTGGGCTGGCGTGTGCTTGTTTCCTGCGCCGCGCTCGCCCTCGTGCTCCTGGCGCTTGATACATGGCTTGGCATGCGTCTTGCTGAAACTACCCCATTGTATAGGGCCGTTCGCATCGCGATCGCAGGCGGTGCGGGTGGCGTCGCATACCTGTTTGTCTCGGGTCTGCTGGGGCTGCACGCGCTCGTGGGGCATCTCTTCAGAGGGAGGAGAGACCCGGGAGCATAGGAGGGCATGTGGGAGCCCGGGTCCTCGTCACGGAACCCATCTCGATCGAGGGAATGAGAACGCTTGCGGCGTCACTGGACGTCGTTGAGTCGTTCGACCTCGAACGGAACGAGCTGCTCGAGATCATCGGCGGTTTCGACGCGCTGGTCATCCGCAGTCTCACGTTGGTCGACCGCGAGCTCCTCGCACGCGCGGAGCGGCTGCGCGTGGTCGGACGGGCCGGCGTGGGTGTAGACAACATAGACGTCCCCTTCGCAACGTCGCGAGGCGTGATGGTCGTCAACGCCCCGGAGTCGAACGTCATCTCCGCGGCCGAGCACACGATGGCGTTCATGCTTGCTCTGACGCGCAACCTTCCCGCGGCCGATCGCGATCTCAAGCGCGGCGTCTGGCCCGAGGCCAGACCACGCGGGGTCGAGCTTCTGGGCAAGACCCTCGGTATCGTCGGGCTGGGGCGTGTCGGGTCCGCCGTCGCCGTCCGCGCCGCGTCATTCGGCATGCACGTGATCGCGTACGACCCGTACATCTCCGATGAGCGCTTCCATAATATCGGCGTTGAGAAGGTGTCCTGTCTCGATGAACTCATGACGGCGTCCGACTACGTGACCGTTCACACGCCGAAGACCGATGAGACGGTCGACATGATCGGTGAGCGCGAGCTCTCCCTGTCTCCGGATGGCGTCCGCATCATCAACTGCGCTCGGGGCGGCATCGTCAACGAGGACGCGCTCGTCGGCGCGCTGGTCGGCGGTAAGGTGGCCGCGGCGGGCATTGACGTTTTCGACGGCGAGCCGGTGACGGACCATCCTCTCTTCTCCTTCGAACAGGTGCTCGTCACGCCGCACCTCGGCGGGTCGACGGAGGAGGCGCAGTCCCGCGTCGGGCAGACCGTTGCCGCGCAGGTTATCGAGGCGCTCGGGGGACGTCTGCCCCGATACGCGCTCAACATGCCGGTTGCCGATGCGGAGACGCTCGCGAGCGTGGCGCCGTTCATGCCGCTGTCAGAGGTGCTCGGGAGGGCGTACACGCAGCTCTTCGGAGTGCCGACATCCGGAGTCGAGATTCGCTGTTGCGGCGAGATGGCCCGCTACAGAACGGAGCTTCTCACGCTGGCGTTCCTCAAGGGACTTCTCTCGCCTGTCGAGGGTGACGAGGTCACGCTGGTCAACGGTCGGCATCTCGCCCGTGAGCGCGGCATCGACGTCATCGAGTCACGGTCGACGGACGCGGGGAACTTCGCCAGCCTGGTCACCGTGCGGGGGAAGAACGGATCGCGCGGAAGCCTGTCGGCGACGCTCATGGCGCCCCGCGGCATCCGCATCACCGAGATCGGTGGATTCGAGGTCGACCTGCTGCCCGCGGGGAGCGTGTTCGTCTGCTGGTTCGACGGCGCGGCAGTCGACAGACCCGGCATCGTTGGCGGGATAGGGACCATGCTCGGCGACGCGGGTGTCACGATCAATCGCATGGAGGTTGGCCGGGAGGTCATCGACGGGCGCGCCGTGATGCTTATCTCGCCGAGCGGCGACGTCCCCGAGACCGCCGTCGAGCTGCTCGAGAGCCATCCCGGTGTGTCGGAGGTCAGGCTCGTCAGGCTCGGCACCGGCGACGGCGACGAATGACCGGCGCGGGGCGGACCGTGCGCGGAGTGAACGGACGATAACGAATGAGCTGATGAGACCGAGCGAACGACCGCACGCGAGCGAACGAACGAACGAAACCTCATCTGACTGGAGGCGAACATGGATCCCGTGAAGATATATCTCCCCGAGAAGGATATGCCCAGAGCGTGGTACAACGCGCTGCCGGACCTGCCGAAGCCGCTCGACCCGCCGCTCCATCCGCAGACGCGTGAGCCGCTCTGCCCCGACGATCTGGCGCCGCTGTTCCCGATGGACCTCATTCTCCAGGAGATGTCGCCTGATCGGTGGATCGATATCCCGGAAGAGGTGCTCGACATCTACTCGATCTGGCGACCGTCGCCGCTCATCCGCGCGCGCCAGCTCGAGAAGTACCTGAAGACCCCTGCGAAGATCTACTTCAAGAATGAGGGCGTGAGCCCCCCGGGGAGCCACAAGCCGAACACGGCCGTCGCGCAGGCCTACTACAACAAGAAGGCCGGTGTGAAGCGCCTGGCGACCGAGACCGGGGCCGGGCAGTGGGGGAGCGCTCTTTCCTTCGCGTGTAAGCTCTTCGGGCTCGAGTGCACGGTCTACATGGTCAAGGTGAGCTACGAGCAGAAGCCGTACCGCCGCACGATGATGCAGATCTGGGGCGGCAGCGTTCAGCCGAGCCCCAGCGACAAGACCGAAATCGGCAGGAAGCTCCTCGAGGCCGACCCTGACTGTCCCGGCTCGCTCGGGATCGCCATCAGCGAGGCCGTCTTTGACGCCGCCACACACGATGACACGAAGTACGCTCTCGGGAGCGTTCTCAATCACGTCGTGCTTCACCAGACCGTGATCGGTCTCGAGACGAAGAAGCAGCTGGAGATGGTCGGTGAAGAAGCCGACATTGTGATAGGCTGTGTCGGCGGCGGCAGCAACTTCATGGGCATGGCTCTTCCGTTCCTTCGTGAGAAGGCCGACGGGCGGGACGTCCGTCTCGTGGCGGCCGAGCCGACGGCATGTCCGACGATGACCAAGGGCATGTTCGCCTACGACTTCGGTGATTCGGTCGGCATGGCTCCGCTGATGAGGATGTACACGCTCGGCCACTCGTTCGTGCCGCCAAAGATCCATGCGGGTGGCTTGAGGTATCACGGGGATTCTCCCATCCTCAGCCAGCTCGTTCACGAGGGTGTTGTCGAGCCGGTCGCGTTCGCGCAGAACAGCGTGTTCGAAGCCGCACTGACGTTCGCCGGGACCGAGGGCATCATTCCCGCGCCGGAGACGTCACATGCGGTGAAGGCCGCCATCGATGAGGCCGTCAGATGCAGGGAAGAGGGAGTCGAGAAGACCATCGTCGTCGCTTTCTCGGGGCACGGTCACTTCGACATGGCCGCCTACGAGGTCTACCTCTCCGGCAATCTCGTGGACTACGAGATGAGTGATGAGACTATTGCCAGGGCTCTGGCCGATTCCGGAGTCAGTGACGAGGAGTAGCGGCAGATGCAGTGACTGGCGCTGGACGTGGCCGTGCACCCGTTGACCGGAGTGCGGAGGAAGTCTCAATGTCTTCAGTCCTTGTGACAGGTGGTGCAGGATACATCGGGAGCGTGACGGTTGAGCGGCTGGTCTGTGCCGGCCATCGCGTTGTCGTGCTCGACAACATGTCGAAGGGACACCGAGCGGCGATGCACGAGGGTGTTCCTCTGGTCGTAGGAGACATCGGCGATCATGAGCTTGTGGCGAAGACGCTGACCGAGCACGATGTCGAGGCAGTCGTCCACTTCGCAGCGATGAGTCTGGTGGGCGAATCGATGGAGAAGCCGGGCGACTACTACCAGAACAACGTTGTCGCCGGCATTCGGCTGCTCGAGGGAATGCACGCGGCTGGTGTTGACCGCATCGTCTTCTCGAGTTCGGCCGGCGTCTACGGTGAGCCGGAGTCCGTTCCGATCGCTGAGACGAACCGGACCGCGCCCGTCAACGTCTACGGCGACACGAAGCTCATCTTCGAGCGGGTCCTTGCGTGGGAGGCGGAGCGCACAGGGCTCAAGCATATCTCGCTGCGGTACTTCAATGCTGCCGGGGCCTCCGGCAGATACGGCGAGGACCATCGTCCCGAGTCGCATCTCATCCCGATAGCGCTTCAGGTCGTGGCCGGACGGCGTCCGGAGCTAACCGTGTTCGGTGATGACTACGAGACACCGGACGGAACGTGTATCCGCGACTACATCGATGTGCGCGACCTGTCGGACGCGCACATCCGCGCGCTCGATGCGCTTCAGAACGGTCGCTCCGGGGTCTACAACCTCGGCAACGGCGAGGGGTGGAGCGTCCTGAACGTCATCGACTCCGTGGAGCGAGTGACCGGAAGGACAGTCGAGCGCCAGATGGGGGCGAGGAGAGCCGGTGATCCGGCCCGACTCGTTGCATCATCGTCGCTTGCCATGAGGGAGCTCGGGTGGAAGCCCGAACATCCGGAACTCGACGACATGATCGACGCTGCGTGGACGTGGATGCTGGAGCATCCGGGCGGATATCCGGAGTAGTTGAGCAGTCGGGCGGAGGCTGGACGCACGCTGCGGCCCGCGGGTGCGCGGCACGTCGGGGCCCTGCTTGCGAATCCCTTGTGGCTTGACTTGACCCGAGCCCGTTGCTAGAATACGCTTCTGTTGCGCATGTGGCGCCCTAGCTCAGTTGGTAGAGCAACGGATTGAAAATCCGTGTGTCCGCAGTTCAATTCTGCGGGGCGCCACCACTGGAACACCGAGGCGCGTCGAAGCGGTCGCGCCTCTCTCGACAAGAGCTGGTGTAGCTCAGCTGGTAGAGCAACGCACTCGTAATGCGTAGGTCAGCGGTTCGAATCCGCTCACCAGCTCCAGAGTGGCGGAAGGCCCGGTACCAGCGTACCGGGCCTTTCTGCGTCCGCCGGCGTGATCGTGTGGAGCGGAATTCCGCCCGAGCTAGGAATTGACATATGCCAGCGATTGTGGTATTATTGTGAGGTGGCAGTTCACATGTGGAACGCTCATGGTGGGCGGTCCGAAGGCACATCTCTATTGTCTGACGCGGACGCGTGGCGTTCCCGCGTCATCGACAGGAGGAATGAGATGAAGAGATTCGTGATGATCGCGCTGGCCACGGCCATGCTGCTCGGCATCGCGTCGTCGGCGATGGGCGCCGTCGGCTGGTGCGGCAACATCTGGCCGAACAACGGCGTGGCGTACACGTCGGCTGAGAACATCGACACCTACGTCCAGATCTGGAAGGACGGCTGCACGGGTGAGGTCGTCGGTCCGTGCGTCGATCTTGAGGCGTACCTGTACTACCGCTGCGTGGGCGACGTGGACTTCATCGAAGTCCCGATGACCTTCAATGGCTTCGTCGGCAACAACGACGAGTTCACCGGCCAGATCCCCGCCGGTCACGGCTGCGCCGAGGTTGAGTACTTCATCAAGGTCGTCGATACGACCGACATGGCCGAGTGCTACGGTCAGGACCAGGCCAACAACGATCCGAACTTCTTCCTCCCGATCACCGCTGTGCTCGGACAGGATGTCGTGGTCACGTTCACGCTTTGCCTGACCGAGGGCATCGACAGCTTCTTCGACGTCTGCGTGGTCGGCGCTGGTGACGAGCTCGACAACTGGGGCAACGGCATTCTCATGTCGCAGCCCTGCCCGGTTCTCAGCCCGAAGCTCTACACGGTCGACATCAATTTCCTTGCCGGCTCGAACCCGTATCGCGAGTACAAGTACAAGAAGGACGACTGCGCGACGTGGGAGAACAGCGGCAACCACAGCTTCACGATCGACGACTCACTGCCGTTCATGAGCCTGCCGATCGACGGCTGGGAGTGGGCCACGCCGGACTGCCCGGACTGCGCCAGCCCGGTCGACGAGACGACGTGGGGCACCATCAAGGCTATCTACAGGTAGTCGGGGCCTCATCGTTCGTGGGATAAGCACGATGTAGTCACCCCGGGCCCCGGCGGCGCTGTTCGTCGGGGCCCGGTCATACAGAGCAGCATCGCGCGTCGCTCAAGGCGGACGGGGCTCCCGAGGGCATCATGGGCAAGCAACGCGAAAGAGGAATCCCTCGCCGGCGCGAGAGCACTTGCTGATGCGAAGTCGTTCGCGGATGCGAATTCCCTCGCGAATGCGAGAAGGGGGAGAGAGATGAGAACACTTGCAGTGATTGCGGCCCTGCTCATGGCGACCGCTCCGGTGCTCGCGGCGCCGAGCATCGTTGGTGATTTTCAGGCGTGGAATCCGGCGGATCCGGCGTCCGAACTGACGATCGATGGGAACGGCGTCTACGTGCTGACGGTTTCGTTCGTCGCCGGCTCGTATGTCTACAAGGCAGTTGACGGTGATGCCTGGGGTCTGGACTTCCCCGGCAACAACCAGCCGATCACGCTGGCGGCTGCTGGTGATGTAACGTTCTACGTCAATCTTGGCGCGACGGTCGGTGCGAAGGAAGGCGACGAGTATGTCTTCGACAGTCTCCACCCGCCCATCGTCTGCGGCAGCTTCATGAGCGAGCTTGGCGGTATCGATTGGGACCAGACCGACCCGAGCACCACCGTCATGTCCGACGGCGATGCCGATGGCGTCTGGACGTTCCAGTCGATCATTCCCTCGGGCAGCTACGCCTTCAAGATCGTACTCAACAACAACTGGGATCAGAACACCTCGCCAAGCGGCAACGTCGTCTTCGTCTCGGACGGAACGACGCCGGTCACGTTCACCTATGACATGGCGACGAACACGACCGACGTGCAGTCGAGCGCGCCGCCGGCGCTGATCGACGCGCGCATTGACGCCACCATGGGCTACGTCGGCCAGAACCCGATGCAGTATCTGCTTCAGTTCTCGGAGGACATGGACCAGACGACCGCCGAGAACGCGGCGAACTACGCGATGACGGGTGGTCCTGGTGCGGTCGTGGTGGACGGCGTCGAGCTGGACATGGACGACGCCAGCCTTGTCCATCTCACGACGTTTGACGTGCTCGAACCCGGGTACGACTACACCGTCACGGTCACCGGTGTCGAGAGTGTTGGCGGCACTCCGGTGGATCCGTCCAACAACACTGACTGCTTCTACCTGCACAAGGTGGAGTTCTCGGTGAACATGCAGCTCTATTTCCTCGCGAACGGCGAGACCGAGGTCGTCAATCTCCAGGGCGACACGTACCCGCTCACGTGGGATATCTGTGAAGGCGCATACATGCAGAGCGCCGGCGACAGCGTGTTCTTCACGGAAGAGTACTTCACGATGGGGCACGAATGCGGCGCCTATGCCGAGTCGACCCAGGTCAAGTACAAGTACATCGCCGACTGCATGACGTGGGAGGGCGACTACGATTTCGGTCACTACGTGACGCTCGACCCGAACTCCGCGACGCAGGCCGTGAACGTGTGGTGGAACGATGTCGCGCCGTCCGACAACATCACGTGCGATGTTGGTGTCCGCTTCCAGGTCACCGAGCTTCCCGAGACGTTCAGTGTTGTCGAGGTCTACGGCTCGGCCGCTCCGCTGGACTGGGTGACCGGCACGGCGCTCTATGACGACGGTACGAACGGGGACCTGACCGCGTCCGACGGGGTCTACTCCGCGCTCGTGACGTTCCCGACCGGGACCTACAGGTTCCTCGAGTACAAGTATGCTGTTGACGCCGTCTTCGAGTGCGACACGTATCCGAACAGGTCGCTTGAGCTCGACGACGTCGACGGCTGCATGCCGATCCGCGTCGGTCCGATGGAACTCATGGAGCTCTGGGACTGGTGCGATACCGTCACGACGGTTCCTGAGACGCAGTTGATCCTGGAGCAGTCGTGGGGCGTCATCAAGTCGATGTATCGATAGATAGCCGGACTCGCCGGACGGCCGGCCGCACATCGCGGCGGGCGCAGGGCGAAGCACCGGATTTGGCGTGACGAGACCCGTCCCAACGACACCATGCGCTGCACACACGGTGTCTCTCTCGCCAAGATCGGGGCCGGGGGGAGCATGAGCTTGCCCCGGCCCTTCTGTATTGTTGACACCGGACCTCGCTTGTCATAGCGTGGGCGGGTTCTGTGAACCGATTTGCGCTTCAACCACCTGGTGGCGGCTCGTGTCAGATGAAGTGACCAAGAAGGCGGGGGAGCCCACGG
>CAZEXP010000002.1:0-127465 GCA_964516845.1 uncultured bacterium | reverse complement strand
TCCGGGCTCGCCGTCATGCTCGCGTCACTCCGCGAACTCACCTCATCGTCGAAGCTCCAGTCGCGACTCGGGAACATCGGATTCGCCGTGACCGTTGATCAGGAGGGACTGAGCACAGGCGCACGGGCGCTTCTCGGTACCGAGTACGGCAGTTGCGACGGGATGCTCCACGCCGAGCACTTCTTCGGTTCGTCGACCGACGACTATCTTCCCGCCGCGGGCATGGGCAAGGTGCTCTACCGGATCCGCGTTCTGGGCGAGGTCGGCCACGCCTTCCGTCCGGAGGAGGGCGGTGTCAACGCGATCGACGACGCGGCGCGTATCGTGCGCGCGGTCGAGAGGCTCGAGCCGGGAGACGACCCGCTGCTGGGGCGCGGCACGCTCTGCGTTCTGCGCATCGAGGGCGGGGAGCGGGAGTACTCCGTGGTCATTCCCGAGCGCTGCGAGATCCTCGTCACGAGGCTCATCGTTCCAGGTGAATCGATTGGCTCCGCGGTGACGGAACTCCGCGCACTCATCGATTCGCTCGGACTCGCGTCGGCCGTCGAGATCGACACGCCGCCGCCCCACTACCAGCCGTACACGCTCGATCGGGGGAGCGCGGTCGGGACCGCCTTTCAGACGGCCTACTCGCACGTTCTCGGCGGGGAGCCCGTCTACAGGGGGCACCGCGGCGTCACCGACGCCAACGTGTTCGCGGGGGAGGCCTCGATCCCGACCGTCGTATTCGGTCCGCGCGGCGGCCTCCATCATCGACCCGGCGAGTACGTCGAACTGGAGACGCTCGAGCCGGCGGCTCGCGTCTACACGGAGACGGCGCTCGCGTTCTTCAAGAGCCGACATCGTGAGTCACCTCACGCCACCAGCCGAGTATGAAGGACCATCATGCGAGAGATCCGCGCGAAGACGCTGCTGTCGCGTGTGCCCCAGCCGGACCAGTGGTTTGGGTTGATGTACAACATGAATCTCTACCGTGGGTGTCAACATCAGTGCATCTACTGTGACTCGCGAAGCGAGTGCTATCGCATTGACGATTTCGCCGACATCCAGGTGAAGACGAACGCGATCGACCTGCTCCGTCGCGAACTGGCGACCAAGCGCGTCAAGGGGACCGTCGGCACGGGCTCGATGCACGATCCGTACATGCCGCTCGAGGAGAAGGTCGGGCTCACGAGACGCGCGCTCGGCGTACTCTCCGAATTTCGCTTCCCGGTCCACGTTCTGACGAAGAGCGACCTCGTTCTGAGAGATCTCGATGCGCTCACGCGGATTGCGAGAGTTCACGCCACGGTGAGCTTCACGGTCACGACCGCCAACGATGAGCTGGCGGCAAAGACCGAGCCCTGCGCGCCGCCGCCGTCGGCTCGGTTCCGCGCGATGCGGAAGCTCTCCTCCGCGGGCATCTCCACGGGCGTGACGATGATGCCGATCCTCCCGTTCATTGGGGACTCGGTCGAGAACGTTGCCGGCATTGTCGAGCGCGCGAGTGAAGCGGGCGCATCGTACATTGTGCCGTGGTTCGGAATGAGCCTTCGCGACCGGCAGCGCGCGTACTACTATGAGAAGCTCGACGTGAGTTTTCCGGGCGTGCGTGAGCGGTACGAGAGGCGGTTCGGCGACCAGTACTACTGCTCGGCGCTGAACGCGCGGGAGCTCGATCGCGCGTTCGTTGATGCGTGCGCGAAGCGAGGCCTCTCGACGAGCATTCCCCGGTACGAGCCGATGCGGGTCGAGCAGTCGACGCTGTTCTAGCACGGAGCGCTGTCGCGCGCGGCGCGCCAACGAGCCGATGTGGGACGTTGGAGAGGAAGCATGGAGCCGCTCCGATTCATCAGCGAACCGATCGAACCGATCCACGGTGAGCGCCGGGGACCGGAGAAGCGCATGGGGTGTCCCGACAGCTTCGTGTGGCGCGGGGAGGAGCATCGTGTCGCGGAACTCATCAAGGAGTGGCACGACTACGCGCGACGCGGGAAGATGGAGCACAACATGCGGCCTTCGCACGCCGCGGCCGCCGCGAGCCGAGGCTCGTGGGGCGTCGGTCGCGACTACTTCCTCGTTCGCACCGAGAGCGGCCATCTCTTCGAGCTGTACTACGACCGGGCCCCGAGGGGCCGGAAGGAGCGGGGCGGCAGCTGGGTCCTGTTC
Source organism: uncultured bacterium (assembly GCA_964516845.1). GTDB lineage: Bacteria > Joyebacterota > Joyebacteria > Joyebacterales > Joyebacteraceae > JAPEKQ01. Next base: position 125,317 of record CAZEXP010000002.1, on the reverse strand, counting down.
CGGGAGATGGTCGAGTAGCCCCTGAATCGTGCTCCATCCCATGCCCGATCCTTCGCGACACGGGCCCCCGACCTGTCACACAGACGTTCGTGCTTGGCAGGGCGTCCCATCTGCGGTACACCTCTTTCGACACGCGTTTCTGCCCGGTTCTGCTGACCGGAGCTGTCCCGAAGGGGGCCCGCTGTGTTCGTGACGCTGCTTCTCATCTTCTTCCTCTTCGCGCTCATTGCCTGTGTCACGGCGAGAGGCCGGGAGACCGTGCAGTCAAGCCACAGGAGTCCCGGACAGGGGGGAAGCCCATGAGAATTCGCGCTTTCGTCGCTCTCGTAGCCGTCTCGCTGCTCTCCGTAGGCTGCGCTACCGTCCCGATGACGGGTCGAACACAGCTGGCGCTCGTTCCCGAGGCAGACATGGTCGCGGCGGCGGCTCAGAACTACGACGAGTTCCTCGGAACCGTCACCGTGTCGAACGACCCGGCCGCGAACGCGCTGGTCAGCCGCATCGGTCAGCGCGTGGCCACGTCCGCGGAGAAGTTCCTGACAGACCTCGATATGGCTTCCGATCTCCGGTTCTACGACTGGCGGTTCACGGTCGTTGACGACGATGAGACCATCAACGCGTTCTGCATGCCCGGGGGAAGGATCGTGGTGTACACGGGTATTATCCCGGTCGCGGAGGACGAGAATCAGCTGGCGGTCGTCATAGGTCATGAGGTGGCGCACGCGCTGGCGAGGCACTCCTCCGAACGGATGAGCCAGATCCTCCTCACGGAGCTCGGAGGGATGGCGCTCTCACGCGCCATCCAGGAGAAGCCGAGCGAGACGCAGGGATGGATGATGCTGGCATACGGCGTGGGCGCCCAGCTCGGCGTCATCCTTCCGTACAGCAGGACGCATGAGAAGGAGGCCGACCACATCGGGCTCATCCTCATGGCCCAGGCCGGCTATGACCCGCGGGCCGCCGTCCCGTTCTGGACCCGGATGGCCGAACTGGGCGGGCCCCGTCCGCCGGAGTTCCTGTCCACGCATCCGGAACCGGCGACGAGGGTCGTCGATATCAACAGGTTCATGCCGGAAGCGCTCCGGTACTACGAGGCGTCCGGGAAGTAGACCAGGAGGGTCGTGATGTCGTCAGATGGTGAGGGCGCCGGCGGCGTCGCGATCAGGACGGCCGATGCGTCGGACCTGCGGGTCGTTCGCGAGCTCTTCGAGGAGTATGCCGGGACGCTCGGCTTCGAACTGGACTTCCAGGACTTCGATCTGGAGCTCGCAACGCTCCCGGGCGCGTACGCGCCGCCCGGGGGCGCGCTGCTTCTGGCCGAGATCGACGGGGAACCGGTCGGCTGCGTCGGGCTTCGCTCGCTGGGTGAGGCGTGTTGCGAACTGAAGCGCATGTATGTCCGCCCGGGGCGCCGCAGGCACGGCGTCGGCAGGACGCTGGCCGCGGCCGTCATCGGCGAGGCGCGGGAGCGCGGATACGCGCGGATGCGGCTCGACACGATCGACACGATGACGGTCGCGATCGCCCTCTACACATCGCTCGGCTTCGTGGAAATCCCACCCTACCGGCCGAATCCCATCGCCGGAGCCTCGTTCTTCGAACTGGATCTCGGTGTCTGACGATCCCCCTGAGTTCGTCAGAATGCCGGCACTCGACGCTTGCCGTCGCTCCGCCGTGGGCTTACTCTCGATGTGATGCTCGGCCCGTGTGGCTCGGTGAGCCGCACTGAACGAATCCCTGAACGGAGACCGCGATGAGGAACACCACGATGAGAACGAGCAGTGATCGAGCGATCCGGTCGACAGTGCAGTACCGGTCGGTCGCGCGGTGTCTGCTCACGGCGTTGCTTCTGGCAGCCGTGCTTGTGACAGCGGGGTGCGTCGAAGGCGGAGAGAGGCCGAAGAACGTGATCTTCCTCATCGGGGATGGGATGGGAGTGGCGCATGTGACGGCCGCCAAGGTCGCTTTCGGCGACCTTGAGATGGAGCGGTTTCCGTACGGCGGTATCTGCACGACGTTCCCCGACGGCTCCTTCGTCACCGATTCGGCAGCGAGCGGGACAGCGCTCGCGACCGGTTCCAAGACCGCCAATGGTTCCATCTCGGTCACACCCGAGGGCGCCATCCTCAAGACGGCGCTCGAATACGCGGAGGAGAACGGAATGGCGACGGGGCTCGTCGTGACGTGCTCGATCACGCACGCGACTCCCGCGGTCTTCGTGTCACACATCGATCGTCGCGACCGATACCACGATATCGCCGAGCAGATCGCGGCCAGCGACGTCGACGTTCTCTTCGGCGGCGGCGCCGGCTACTTCACACCGACCGGGTCCGGTGGAACGCGGACCGACGGCCGAGATCTTCTCTCCGACATGGAGGCGCGTCTCGTCGTCGCGCGGAGCGTCGAGGAGTTCGAGACGATGGGCGACGTTGACGCGGCCGCCTTCCTCTACGCGAAGGAGCACCCAGCGACGGCGGACAGCCGGCCGGTGCCGCTGGCGGATCTCTCGCGGCGCGCTCTCGATATCCTCTCGAGAGACGCCGACGGATTCTTCCTCATGATCGAGGGATCGCAGATCGACTGGGCGGGACACGAGAACGACAAGCAGTGGCTCCTCGAGGAGATGGCGGACTTCGACGAGGCCGTCGGCGCCGCGCTCGACTTCGCGGAGCGTGACGGACAGACGCTCGTCGTGATGACGGCCGACCACGAGACCGGCGGACTTACCCTCGACGAGGGGTCCGTCCCGGATGACTGGCTGGGGCCCGTCGGATGGAGTTCGGGGAGTCATACCGCCGCCATGGTCCCGGTACTCTCGTACGGTCCCGGCAGCGCCGCGCTGGGCGGCATCATCGACAACACGGACATCGGCGCGTTCCTCATCGACGCGGTCGGTGGCGAGCCGCGGGAGCGATAATGGGTCTGGGCCGGCTTCTGGACTGGAGAAGAAGACCGGGGAAGGCGACCTACGAGCGAGACCGCGTCGGTGACGCGGAGCGCTGGGACGAGCGCGATGTTCTGTTCGCGCGCACGGACCTCCATCTTCGCTACGGGATCGACAGCGAAGAGGCCCGCGAGTACTACGAGAGACATCCCGAGCACCTTGAGTATGACGTGAAGATCGGCGCGAACTACGGCCTCGGCTCGACAGCCGGCGTCGACGCGCCCATGTACCAGGTGCCGTTCGCGGCGGCGGCGCGGCTTGCGTCGGAGTCGTTCGTCGATGGTGAACCGGCCGCCGAGCGCGTGGAGATGACGCCGGCTCAGGCGGCCGCGAAGGTGAAGGCGTTCGCGCGGCTCATGGGCGCCGATCTTGTAGGGACCGGCCCGCTCCGTCAGGAGTGGGTCTATTCGCATGTCGGCCGCGCATTCGGCGAAACCGGTGACCGAGCGGAGCGAGGGTCGCCGGTCGATATCAGCCACCATACGAACGCCATTTCGTTCGGTCTTCAGATGGACTACAGCCTCATCCAGAGCGCGCCGGACTTCCCGACGATTGTGGCGACGGCCGAGGGGTACGGGAGAGGGGCGTGGGTCGCCGTGAACGTGGCGGACTTCATCCGGCGGCTCGGCTACTCGGCGCGCGCGCACCACGTTTACAACTATCGCGTCATCGCGGTTCCGGTCGCCGTCGATTGCGGACTTGGCGAGCTCTCCCGCGCGGGATTCCTCATCACGAAGGAACTCGGTCTCGGGCTCCGGCTGGCGACCGTCACGACGGACATGCCGCTCGCACACGACGGACCGGTCGATATCGGAGCGCAGTCGTTCTGCGAGCGGTGCAGGCTCTGCGCGGAGAAGTGTCCGTCCGGCGCCATCCCGACCGGTGGGAAGACCGAACACAACGGGATCATGAAGTGGAAGCTCGACGAGGAGAAATGCTACCGGTTCTGGCAGGCCGTCGGGACCGATTGCTCGCTCTGCATGGTCAACTGCCCGTGGACGAAGCCGCCCACGTGGATTCATCGGCTGATGGCAACCGTTGCCGGGATTCCAGGGCCACACCAGTCGCTCATGGTCTGGGCGGACCGCGTGTTCTATCACAGAGGCAGACCGTGGAGTCGCCCGGACTACATGGAGCCGCGCACGGCGCCCTCTGCGACGCGTACGGCGCCATCCACGGCGACGCGTACGGCGCAGGGTACCGGTTCGCGCCCGCACGGCGGCCGGGATGACCGCGATGGGAGCGCAGCGTGACCGCCCTGCGGACCTGTGAGACACTCGAGTGTGTCAGCGCCCCGACGCTCGTCGTCGATGTTCGACGCGCCGAGTCCAATCTCGAACGGATGCTCGCGCGCGCGAGCGGCTGGGACGTTCGCTTTCGTCCGCACTTCAAGACGCACCAGTCCGCGGATATCGGGGCACTCTTTCGTGAGCGTGGGGTCTCGGCGTGCACGGTCTCGTCCGTGAGGATGGCGACCTACTTCGCGGAATGCGGATGGGATGACATCACGCTGGCCGTTCCCCTCAATCTTCGGCAGCTCGATGACCTCCGCGCGCTCGCGCGTCCGGACGTCGGGCCGCAGGCGGGGCGTGCCGCGTCGCGCATGAAACTCGGCGTGCTTGTGGATTCCATTGAGGCCGTCGCCCCGCTAGCCGCGGGTGAGCTGCCCGGTGTCGTTGTCTGGATCAAGGTTGATTGCGGATATGCAAGATCGGGTGTGCCGTGGGACGATCCAGCGGGGTTGACGCGGGTGGCGACCGCCATCGGAGCGGCCGGGTCGGTCTCGCTCGCAGGAATCCTCACGCACGAAGGACGGAGCTACGCGGCGGAGTCCCCGCACGACGTGCGTCGAGTTCACGCGGAGTCGCTCGAGAGGATGGCGGCCGCATGTTCCGTGGTCGCGGAGTTCCGCCCGGAGTCCTCCCGGCTCGAGGTATCGGTCGGCGATACGCCGAGCGCGAGCCTGGCGGCGATGATGAACGGTGTCGATGAGATCCGCCCCGGGAACTTCATCTTCTACGATCTCATGCAGCTCGATATCGGCTCGTGCGGCGAGGACGACCTGGCCGTTGCCGTCGCGTGTCCGGTCATCGGCCGGTATCCCGAGCGTGGCGAGGTCGTTGTCTACGGCGGCGCCATCCATCTGTCCGCGTCGTCACGCAAGGACGCGCGGCAGCCGGGAGCGGGCGTCGGGGAGACGTACGGCTGTCTCGTCGAGCCGGGCGAGCAGGGGCTCGGCCGGCTGCGCCTCGACGCTCCGGTCGTCCGTCTCTCGCAGGAACACGGCGTCATCCGGGCGCCGTCGGATGTCATGGAGCGCGTTGCCGTGGGCGACGTCCTGCTCGTCTCACCCGTCCACTCGTGCCTGACCTGCGCGGCGCACGACCACTACCTCGCGCTCGATGGTCGACGCCTCGACAAGATGTGATACCATGCATCCGGGCGCCGGCGGCCGCGGCGCAACGGCATCTCTGGAACACCGGCGTCCGCGGGACGTGCGACGCGTGTGGACACGGAGTATCGCACCCACTGAAGAAGGAGGGCCAGATGGCCGATCTCTCAACGAAACTCATGGGGCTCGACCTCAGAAACCCCGTCATCGTCGCGAGTTCGGGGCTGACGAGTTCGCTCGAGCGGCTCAAGGCGTGCGAGGAGGCGGGGGCCGGGGCGGTCGTGCTGAAGTCCATCTTCGAGGAACAGATATCCGCGGAGGTCGACGGGATCATCGCGTCCGGTGAGACGCCGTACGCTCACGCCGAGGCGGCCGACTACATCCGCAACTATGGACGAGAGAAGGCCGTCCGGCGATTCATAGAGCTCATCTCGAATGCGAAGAAGGAGCTGTCAATCCCGGTCATCGCGAGTGTCCACTGCGTGTCGGCGGGTGGTTGGACCGACTTCGCGAAGCGGGTCGAACAGGCGGGAGCGGACGCGCTCGAACTCAACATCTTCGTGCTTCCCTCGGACGTCGAGCGCGACGGACGATTCTACGAGCAGGTCTACTTCGACGTGCTCGCCGCGGTGAAGGAACAGGTGACCATCCCCGTGGCGCTCAAGATCGGGTCGCGTTTCTCCAGCATCGCGCATACGGCGCACGCGCTGGCGGAGGGAGGAGCCGACGCGCTCGTCATGTTCAACCGGTTCGCCCGGTTCGACTTCGACATCGAGGAGATGGAGACGATCGCGGCGAGCTATCTGAGCGAGCCCTCCGAGATGCTCGTCCCGCTGCGGTGGATCGCCCTGTTGTCGGGCCAACTGCCCTGTGATCTCGTCGCAACCACCGGCGTGCACGACGGCAAGGGCGTTGTGAAGATGCTCCTCGCCGGGGCCGCCGCCGTCGAGCTGTGCTCGGTGCTCTACCAGCACGGCGTGCCGCGCATCGGCGTGATCCTCGATGAGGTCTCGTCGTGGATGGACGCGCACGAGTTCTCATCGGTCGCCGATTTCCGGGGCAGGATGAGCCAGGAGGCGAGCGAGGATCCCGCGAGCTACGAGCGGGTCCAGTTCATGAAGACATCGGAGGCGCAGTCCTGATGAGGAGCCACCGCAAGGAACTCTGGTTCGATGTCCCGTCCCGGCGCGCATTCGTCAACATCACGCCCGACGTCGAGGAGGCGCTCGAGGAGTCCGGCATCACTGAAGGGCTTGTGCTCGTCAACGCGATGCACATCACCGCCTCGGTCTTCATCAACGATGACGAGCGGGGGCTTCATGCGGACTACGATGAGTGGCTCGAGGGACTGGCGCCGCACGAGCCGACGTCGCACTACCGCCACAACCGGACCGGTGAGGACAACGGCGATGCGCATCTCAAACGCCAGGTCATGGGGCGCGAGGTCGTCGTGGCCGTCACCGACGGCGCCCTGGACTTCGGTCCGTGGGAACAGATCTTCTACGGCGAGTTCGATGGCGGTCGACGGAAGCGTGTGCTCGTCAAGATCGTCGGGGAGTAGGTCCGCGAGGCGGACGCCTTTCACCCGTACGGTCGACAGAAGGCACTGCAGTGAGAAAGGAGCGAAGGACCATGGCAGGAAGAATCACACGTGTCGCGATCCTGATCATCGCGCTGGCGGCTCTCGCCCTCGCGGCAGGAGGGTGCGCGACAACGAATCTCCGCTCGCAGGTCTCGCCCGACTACGAGGGTGGTCCCTACCACTACGTGCTCGTCTGGTTCGAGCTTGATGACGAACTGCTCTTGCAGAGCGCCGAAGACTACCTCGTCGAGGAGCTGGAGGCGATCGGGGTCAACGCCGTGGCGGAGTACAAGCTCTTCTTCGGAGGCAGGAAGTACACGCTCGCTGACCGCAAACAGAAGCTCAGCGAGCGTGGGATCGACGCGGTGCTGACGGTCGCGCTCACCGACGCCGGGGCGACGAGACGGCACATCCCGCCGGCTCGCTACACCGTCTCCCGCGTGAATCCGTACACAGGTCGGGTGCATCACTCGACGCACTGGACGGGCGGAAGCGTGGATGTCAACGCATGGGCTGACTTCAAGGCGGAGCTCATCGATCGCAAGAGCGAGGAGGTCGTCTGGCGAGCTCTGGCAAGTACGTCCGGTGATCCGTCGGTCGGTCGAGTGGCCTTCCTGCAGTCGGTCTCGCGGGAGATTGCGGGGAATCTGAAGAAGGACGGCGTCGTCGCGACGGACTAGGTGCGCCAAGGGGACGTGTCGCGACGAGCCGCCTTTCTTTGAATCGAGTCGTGCGGTCGGCCCGGGGGTCGGGGGTCTACCTGCCGCCCTTCTCCGAAACGCGCACCGTGTCGACGCCCTCGAACGACTCTCCGGCCGTCGTCATGCCGGTGAGCGTGAGTGTTGCCTCGGGCGGGGCGACGATCGCACAGATATCCTCGAGCGCGAACTTCGCGACAAGCTCACCACAGTCGTCCGCGAACGTGGACGCTGCGGGGATGCCGTTGAGCGCGACGGTTCCGGTCTCGACATTTGAGTAGGCGAAGACGGCGTGAACTGTGACCCAGTTGCCCTCTTCCTTGAGGATGATCATTGCGGGGGACACCTGGATCTCGATCGTGACCGATGAGGACGCTTCCCGGGCGAACGATGTTTCCGCCTCGACCGGATTCATGATGCTCTCCGAGCTGCATCCCTGTGCGGCGAGCGAGAAGAGAGCCGCCGCGATGAAGACGAGGATTGCGGACCTTCTGAACATTGAGGCCTCCTGACGTGTGCGGCAATGACCTTTGTTTCGGACTCCGATCGGTCCCGGGTCGTCACGCGGCCCGGGCACCCGTGAGTCCAGCCTCCTGCCACTTCGCCGATTAGAGGCCTCGGGTCGTTCGATTGTTCCCGCGAAGCATGGCATGAACGTCGACATCCCGGTGGTGCAACGCGCGGCCGGACTGATGTTACAGAGATGAAACACTGTTGCGCCCGGGCAGCGGCCGGAGAGGGAGTGATCTCGACGTGAGGATCGTGGCAATAAGCGACACACACGCGCAGCATCGTGCAATCCCGGACGTTCCCGAGGGCGACGTACTCGTGCACGCGGGAGACATGACGAGCGCTGGAAAACCCGAGCACGTGCGGGAGTTCAACGCGTGGCTCGGGGAGCTCCCGCACGCGCACAAGGTCGTCATCGCGGGGAATCACGACTTCCCGTTCGAGCGGGCGCCGGCGAGCGTCGAGCCGCTGCTGACGAACTGCGTCTATCTTCGCGACAGCGCCGTCGTTATCGAAGGGGTCACCTTCTACGGGAGCCCCTGGCAGCCCGCGTTCATGGACTGGGCCTTCAACCTGGAGCGGGGAGATGCGCTTCAGGAGAGGTGGGACCTCATCCCCGACGGGACCGACGTGCTTATCACGCACGGTCCGCCGGCCGGGCACGGCGATACGACCACGGGGGGAGCCGGTGTCGGATGCGTCGACCTGCTGGATGCCGTTCTGAGAGTCAGGCCGAAGATCCACATCTTCGGGCACATCCACGAGGGCGCCGGCATGACCGAGGCCGGCGGGACGACGTTCATCAACGCCAGTTCCGTGACCGAGCGGTACGAACCGATCAATCCCGCCATCGTCGTCGATCTCGATACCTGATCGCCGGCGGGTTCCACAGTCCGGGCGTCGCGCACCGGCCTTTGACCTGACCACCGGAGGAGCAACGTGTCCTTCTATTCCGATTTCGCCGAATACTACGGCAAGGTATTTCCCGTCGAGGAGGACGTTGACACCTTTCTGCTGGACCGGATGCCGGAGCGCGGGCGCGTGCTCGACGTCGGGTGCGGGACCGGCGACTACTGCGCCAGCCTCGCCTCGACCGGCCGCAGCCCGATCGGTATCGATCTTGACCCACGGATGATCGAAACGGCCAGAGCGCGCTACCCCGAACTCGATCTCAGGGCGATGGGAATGACGGAGATCGGCAGCATCGGGGGCGAGCTCGCCGGCGCGTACTGCATCGGGAACGTCGCGTCGCACATCGCCCGACCGGCGTTCGAGGCCTTCGTCGATGACCTCGCGAACCTCACCGGACCCGGCGCGCCGTGGGTTCTCCAGTTCGTCAACTGGGACTATCTGCTGACTCGGAACTCGCATCGGTTTCCTGACGTCGCGATCGAGGGCGGCGCGGTCGTCTTCGAGCGCCGGTACCCCGTGATCACGCCTTCGAGCGTGGAGTTCGCCACCCGGCTCGTGCGCGGCGAGACCGTGCTCTTCGAAGGCTCCGTGACGCTCTATCCGCTGACCTTCGAGGACTGCATCACCATCCACGACGAGCGGGGGTTCGCGCTCGTCGAGAGCCTGGCGAATTTCAGGGGCGCGGAGTTCGAGCCCGGCGTGATGTCCTCGAGCATCCACGTGTTCGGCCGCATCTGAGCGCCAGTCGGGCTTCCTCCGCTGAGTTAGGCCTTGCCCGGGCATGCACGCCCTGAGAGAATTGTTGGAACGCATTCATTGCGGACCCCGCGCCGGTCGGACCATGCTGCCCGGCCGTCCCGGGGACGCCGGACTTTCCGACCGAAGCACGTCAGGAGCAGCGACATGGCAATCGTTCTGAACGGAAGCGGACTCACAGTCGAGAAGCTGGTGGCGATCGCGCGCCACGGGGAGAAGGTCGAGATATCGCCGGACTCCATCGAACGGATCAACATCTGTCGCGCGATGCTCGAGGACAAGATCAAGGCGCACGAGATCATGTACGGCGTCAACACCGGCATCGGGGAGTTCTCCGAGGTCGTCCTCGACGACGAGCAGGTCGAGCAGTTCCAGAAGTACCTCATCTACAACCACGCCGCCGGCATCGGCGACCCGGCGCCGAGCGAGTACGTTCGCGGCGCGATGGTCGGCAGGATCAACGTCCACTGCCACGGCAACTCCGGCTGCCGTCCCGAGATCACGCAGACGCTCGTGGCCATGCTCAACAAGGGAGTCACGCCGTTCGTCTGTCAGAAGGGCTCGGTCGGCGCGTGCGGCGACCTCGCTCCGATGAGCCAGATCGCGCTTCTGATGATGGGCGAGGGGCACGCCTACTACGAGGGCGAGCTGCTTCCCGGCAGAGAGGCGCTCGACAAGGCCGGCATCCCGGTCCCGGGTCTCCAGGCGCGCGACGGTCTTGCGACGATCAACGGGTCGAACCTTCTCACGGCGATGAGCGCCATCCATGTCTACGACATGAACCGTATCCTCAAGCAGGCCGAGATAGCCTGCTCGATGTCGCTCGAAGCGCTCATGGCGAACACGAAGCCGTACGACGAGCGGCTCCACAAGATCCGCGGGTTCAAGGGCGCGGTCCGCACGGCGAAGGCGCTCAGGACATGCATGGCGGGTGGCGACGTGGCCGAGGGCCGACTCAAGATGAAGGTCCAGGACGCCTACTCGATGCGGTCGACCCCGCAGGTCATCGGCGCGGCGCATGACGCGGTGGCGTATGCCAGGAGCCAGGTCGAAATCGAGCTCAACGGCGTCGGCGACAACCCGATCTTCTTCCCCGAGTTCAAGCTGACGCTCACGGGCGCCAACTTCCAGGGGTCGCCGGTCTGCCTGCCGATGGACATGGCGGGCGCGGCCATCACGATGATCTGCGTGCTGTCCGAGCGGCGGTTGAACCGGTTGACGAACCCGGCGCTCTCGGTCGGTCTGCCGTCGTTCCTGTCGAAGGGCGCGGGGATGATGTCGGGGATGATGCTCTCGCAGTACACGGCCGACAGTCTCATCGTCGAGCAGCGCATCCTCTCGGCTCCGGCGAGCATCCAGTCGATTCCGGCCGCGGCCGACCAGGAGGACTTCGTCTCGATGGGCATGAACACGGCCATCAAGAACCATCAGATCATCGACAACGCCTACGGGATCATCGGCATCGAATTCATGGCGGCGGCGCAGGCGATGGATTTCAGGGAGTTCGAGAAGGCGAAGGGCACAACGGTCGCGCATGACGTCATCAGGAAGCACGTGGCGTTTCTCGACGTCGACCGTCCGCTCTATCCGGACCACACGACGATGCAGGCTCTCGTGAAGTCGTGCGAGATCCTTGAAGCGGTCGAGGCGGCGGTCGGAAGCCTCGAAGCGTAAGGAGGGTTACATCATGGGGCAGACTTCGTGACGAACCCGGAGGAGAAGAGGAGCCTGGATTTCGTGCGGGCGAAGGTGGAGGAGGACCTGGCGTCCGGCCGGTATGAGGGTCGCGTGCAGACGCGCTTTCCCCCGGAGCCGAACGGCAATCTCCACATCGGCCATGCGAAGGCCTTCAATCTGAACTTCTCCATCGCCGGGGAGTACGGCGGGCTGTGCAATCTCAGATTCGACGACACGAATCCATGCACCGAAGAAACGGAGTACGTCGAGCAGATCCAGGCCGACATCCGCTGGCTCGGGTTCGACTGGGACGACAGGCTCCACTACGCCTCGGACTACTTCGAACAGCTCCATGACTTCGCCGTCCAGCTCATCAATCTCGGCAAGGCATATGTCTGCGATCTCACGCAGAACGAGATGCGCGAGTATCGCGGGACGTTGACCGAGCCGGGTCGGAAGAGTCCGTACAGGGATCGCACGGTCGATGAGAACCTCGAGCTGTTCGCTCGGATGCGCGCCGGCGAGTTCCCCGACGGCGTCCACACACTCCGGGCGAAGATTGACATGGCCAGTCCGAACATCAATATGCGTGATCCCGTCATGTACCGTGTCCTCCATGCGACGCATCACCGGACGGGCGACGCGTGGTGCATCTACCCGATGTACGATTTCACGCACTGCCTGTCCGATTCGATCGAGCGGATCACCCACTCGAACTGCTCCATCGAGTTTGAGGATCATCGCGCGCTCTATGATTGGTTCCTGGACGAACTCGGCGTCTACCATCCGCAGCAGCTCGAGTTCGCGAGGCTGAACATCACGCGGACGGTGCTTTCGAAGCGGAAGCTCCTGACGCTCGTTGAGGACGGTCACGTCTCGGGGTGGGACGACCCGAGGATGCCGACGCTGTCGGGAATGCGGAGGCGCGGGTACACGCCGGAGGCCATCCGCGATTTCCTCGGGCGCGTTGGAGTGGCGAAGACCCCGACGACCATCGAGGTCGAGCTCCTCGAGCACTGTCTCCGCGAAGATCTCAACCGCCGCGCACTGCGGGTGATGGCCGTTCTCGATCCGCTCAAGGTCACTATCGAGAACTACCCTGACGGCCAGACCGAGGAGTTCGAGGCGATCAACAACCCGGAGGACGAGTCGGCAGGGACGCGGATGCTTCCGTTCTCACGCACGGTCTACATCGAACGCGCGGACTTCATGGAGGATCCGCCGAAGAAGTTCTTCCGTCTCTCGCCCGGGAGCGAAGTGAGGCTCAAGCACGCCTGTCTCATCACGTGCACCGACGTCGTGAAGAACGATGCGGGAGAGGTCGTGGAACTCCGGTGTACGTACGATCCGGGATCCCGCGGCGGGGACGCGCCGGACGGGCGGCGGGTCAAGGGCACGCTCCACTGGGTCTCCGCGGAACACGCCGTGCCGGCGGAGGTTCGGTTGTTCGACTACCTGTTCCGCGAGGAGGCGGTCGACGAGGAGGTCGTGACGGCTCCCGACGATGCCGCAGCAGGCGCCGCGGGTGACGAGCCGCCGTCGAGGACGTTCGATTTCGCAGGCCTGCTCAACCCGGAATCGCTGAAGGTGCTGACCGTATGCATGCTCGAGCCCGGGCTCCGCGACGCGGTGGCCGGTGTGCCGTACCAGTTCCTCCGGAACGGGTACTTCACACCCGACTCCGTCGATTCGAGACCCGACCGGCTCGTGTTCAATCGCTCCGTGGGTCTGAGGGACACCTGGGGCAGGATCCAGAAGGCGCAGGCGAAGGGCTAGACGATGACGCAGGACAACACGGTGGACATTGCCCTCCTCAAGGAGGCGGCGGCCCTCATCAGGCGGTTGGGGAATATCCTCGTCTTCACGGGCGCGGGTATCTCGGTCGAGAGCGGCGTGCCGCCGTTCAGGGGGCCCGACGGTCTGTGGGAGACACACGACCCGAGCTTCATCGAACTCGGCCGCTTCATGCGTGAGCCGGAGGTGTGCTGGCCGATAGTCAAGGAGCTCTTCTTCGATGCGATCATGCATGCGGTGCCGAATCCGGCGCACACGGCTATCGTCGAGCTCGAGAGGGCCGGGTTCGTGCGGGCCGTCGTGACGCAGAACATCGACGGGCTCCATCAGGCGGCCGGAAGCCGGAACGTGCTCGAGTTCCACGGTACGACGGAGACGCTCCACTGCATGAAGTGTGGCGTCGTCTACGAACGCAAATATGCAGACCTCGAAGCGCCGCTTCCGATGTGCGGGGGCTGCGGTGGTGTGCTCAAACCGGACTTCGTGTTCTTCAGCGAAGTGATCCCGGAGGACGTGGCGCAGGCGTCGTTCGACGCGGCCGAGGCGTCGTCGCTCGCGTTGGTCATCGGGACGATGGGTGAGGTGCTGCCCGCGGCGCACGTGCCGCTCGCGGCCAAGCGTGTCGGGAAGCCGATTATCGAAGTCAACACGATCCCCTCGACCTACACGAACGACTACACGGACATCTTCCTTCAGGGGAAGGCCGGCGAGGTGATGCCGATGCTCGTCAGGGAAGTCCTGGGGAAGTAGGGCCTACCTGATGAGCACGATCTTGCTCGTGGCGTCACCGTGTCCGCCGACCGAGAGCCGCGCAAAGTAGACTCCCGCCGAAACGTTCTCGCCCGAGTCGTTCCCGCCATCCCATGTGACACTGTGCCGTCCCGGAGAAGCGCTTCCCGAGTGGAGCATCCTCACGTGTCGCCCGGCCACATCATAGACATCAACAGAGAATGCCGCGTCCGTCGCCAGAGAGAACGCGAGTTCGCAGCGGCCGCGCGTCGGGTTTGGGAACGGCGCCGAGAGTGCGAGCGTCGGCTCCATCGGGTCGACGACGGTCATCGGGACCGGTTCGTAGCAGCCCATGTCGACTCGCCCTTCGGCGATACGCGCGCCGTCGACCAGATCGCCGGTCGGAAGTCTGAGAGCGGTCGTGTCCGCCGGCCCCGCGTTGACGCACGGTGACCAGGGGACGGGGGAGAAGGCCGCCGGCCCGAACCCGGTGTAGAGCGGGTCAGCGTCGATGCTGCCGGTCCCGCCGCCGCCCTCCTCGACGCACGAGTAGGTCGTGTAGAACGGCTTGCACTCCGTCAGTTCGCCGGGCAGGTAGTACGGGGAGATGTTCCCCCACACGACAGAGCCGATCATCGAAGGTTTGCCGATGTGGTTGTGCACGACGCCGGTCCGCTCGTACTGGTTGCCGTTGTCGACGTGGTTGTCGGCGAAGGTGCAGGAAACGATGTACGGATATCCGTACTCGCTGTAGATGGCCGAGCCGTGCCAGAACGCGCGGTTCCCTGCGAAGAGGCAGTTGACGAAGGCCGGCGCAGCCTGGTGCGTGCAGGCGACGGCCCCGCCGTAGACCGCGGCGTTCGATCTGAGAATGCAGTTCCTCACCAGCAGATTCGAGTATCCCTCCGACGTGATGGCGCCCCCGGGACCGTCACCGTCCACCGACTTCGCGTACTCCAGCGTGCACCACTCGAGCCGCGATTCGCCTGTTGCGGCCGGCGTCCACGGGAATCGGATGCCGGCCCACGAGCCGGTCGTCGTCGAGTCGGGCGCGAAGGCCTCCGGTTCGTCCGTTGTGAACAGGATCGGATCACAGGCGGTGCCGATGGCGAGTATGCGACCGAGCACGGTGAGTGAGTAGTGGTCCTCGAAGACGATGTTCGCCCCCGCGGCGACCGTGAGCGTCGCCGGGTGAACGACCGTGATGTTGCCGGTCACGCGAACCGTGTCCGCGTCCCAGAGCGTGTCGACCGTCAGGTCGCCCGATACTTCGATGAGGCTTCGCGTGCGGTGAGCAGGGACGGAAGCGCTCGCGGCGCTGCACAGGCCGGGATCGCCGGCAGCGGGCAGGCGTGACGCCGTTTCGCTTCCCGCCAGCCGAATCGCCGGCGGAGACGATGCGAATGTCTGGCATCCGTACCCGACGGCGGGGGAGCCGCTCTTGAGCGTGAAATCGAGCTTGTCCGGATCGGACAGCTGCGGGTCGGTCCCGATGATGTTGTCGTTCGGCCATTGCCCGGCCTCCGGCCAGGCCGTCGGAATCACTCAGCCATACTCGCAGAGGAACACGAAGTGGCGGAGTGAGTCGGAGTTCGCATGGTAGTCGCTGTGGTAGGTCCAGTTGTCGCAGATGGTCGCGTAGCCGTAGAGCCCCGTCTGGACGCTCGGCGCGAAGCTCGCGCCGGTGGGCAACCAGTCGCTCGACCAGCCGTTGACATAGAGGAAGTCGGGTCCCGTGGAGACCGCGTCGACGACTATGTTGCGCTCGAGCGTGACGCCCGACCCCGTGCCCTGGAGACGCACGCCGTAGTCGTGGGGTTCATAGAACGTGCAGTAGCGGACGGAGCCCGTCGGGATCTCGTAGTGGTCGAACGTGTCGATGCCGCGGAAGCGGATGTTGCCGCGGAGAATGACGCAGTCCTCGATGTCGAGACGGTTGTCGCAGTAGGAGATGCAGATCTGCTCGCCGCGCAGGTCGAGGATGGCGCCGTTGCCCACGATCTTGACGTCCTCGCCGGGCTCACCTTCGAGACCCCAGCCGCGCGGCGAGAGAACCGGACCGATGAGAAGGCCGCCTGTGTAGACCCGACCGGTCTGGAGCGTGACGAGGCGGTCATAGCCGCCGCCGGGACCCGCGGTTTCGTAGGCCTCACGGAGCGACACGGCACTCGCGGATGTGGTCAGGACCACGAGAGCGAGAAACGGCAGGAGCGTTTTTATCGGGCGCGTCCTTGCAGTGCGCATCGGTGCATCACTCCGGAACCCGGTGTTCATCGCGCAGTTTCTGCTATTCTATCATGAATTCCGGGATCATCCCAGTGTTGGCCTTGAATCACGCTCGCTGTCAGGGCACAATCGCACCAGACGGACGAGTGGTCTCACGCGCGGGGGAGAACGGCGATGACCAGACAGGGTGTGACATGGCTCGGATTCTGGATCAACACGAGTCTCGCGGCAGGGAAGATCGTATCGGGTGTCCTGTTCGGGAGTCAGATCATCCTGGCTGACGGGCTCCACAGTTTGTCCGACCTTGTCACCGACGTGATGGTGCTCGCCGGTCTCCGCGTGTCCGACAGGCCCGCGGACGCCAATCACCAGTACGGACACCGGCGGGTCACGACCCTGGTCGCGGCGTTCGTGGGTGTCTCGCTGTTCGCAGCCGCGGCGTGGATCGCGTGGTCCGCGATCGCGACGCTTCGCCAGCCGCACGGTGTGATACGAGCGGCGGTGCCGCTCGCCATGGCGCTCGTCTCCATCCCGCTCAAGGAGCTTCTCTACCGCGTGACCCGTGCCGTGGGAGAGCGGGAGCGGGATTCCTCGCTCCTCGCCAATGCGTGGCATCACCGGACGGATGCGTTCACATCGGTCGCAGCGGCGGCCGGTCTGGCGGGGGTGCTCCTCGGGGGACCGGCGTGGGCCTTCCTCGATCACGTCGTCGCCATCGTGCTGGCAGCCTTCCTCGCGGTCGTTGCCGTCAGCATCATGCGTGAGAGTCTGGAGGAGCTCGTCGACAGCGCGCCATCCGGCGAGATCATGGACCGTATCAACAAGTGCATCGCCGGGACGCCGGGTGTGCGCATTCACCACGAGATGCGCGCCAGGAAGCTCGGGGGGCGGGTCGCTGTCGATGTCCATGTGCTTGTCGACCCGACGATGTCCGTTCAGCACGGGCACGACGTCGCGGAGGCGGTGAAGGTTAGAGTGCTCGAGTGCGGGTGTGACGTGCTCGAGGTCGTCGTCCACATTGAGCCAGACGAGCCGGAACAGCGGCTCACGACATAGCCGGCGCACAACACCCGGAGGTTGCATGACCAACAGCAGCGAGATGCCGTCCCACCACGGTCCTCACGGCAGCGCCGGGGGCCACGAGAACGACACGATGCGACTGCTTCTCGAGCGCGCAAGCGTTCGTGACTTCGAGAGCCGCGAGATCCCGGACGACGTCTTCAACGACATCATGCGTGCGGCGGCTCACGCGCCGACCGGCGGGAACCTCCAGCCGTACTCGATCATCGCTGTGCGCGAACAGGACACGAAGGACCGGCTGACGGAGATGTGCGGCGCGCAGCGGTTCATCTCGCGCGCTCCCGTGGCTCTCGTTTTCTGCATCGATTACCACAGGCTCGAGCGGTGGGCGAGACTCGAAGGCGCTCCGTTCTCCGCGCGCGACGCATTCATGTCGTTCTGGATCGCGCTCCAGGACACCGTCATCGCGGCGCAGAACATCTGCACGGCGGCAGATGCACTCGGGCTCGGCTCGGTCTACGTCGGGAGCATCATGTCGAGTTTCACCGAGCTCCGCGAGATGCTTGGCATGCCCGCCGGCGTCTTCCCGGTCGTGCTTCTGAGCCTCGGATATCCGAAGACGCGCCCGGAACCACGCCGGAAGCTGCCGCCGCCCGTGTTCGTTCACGCCGAGCGGTATACGGAGCTTCCGGACGATGAACTGCGAGCGGCATACGCCGCGAAGTACAACCACGCGGAGATCGAGGCGTTGGCCGAGCGCGTCGCAACCATCGAGAAGGTCGTCCGCCGCATCCACGGCGACGACGAGGCGGCGAAGACCGTCAGCGGAATCGCAGACCGCGGGTTCATCACGATGGCCCAGCGCTACTTCGGTCTGCACTACCGTGCCGATCTGATGCCGGTCTTCAACGAATCGGCTCTGAAGTCACTCAAAGACGCCGGGTTCAGATGTCTTGAGCCGTACGAGTACGAGTGGGAGCTCGATGACTCGGAGGTCGCGTGAAGGCGAAGGGGGCGGCCTCAGCGAAGGGAACATCGGCGCTCGTCATTGAGGTGCCGCAGGCCGAGGAACTCGTCGGCCCGTTCCGCCAGCGGTATGATCCCGTGGCGCCGCTTGGAATGCCCGCTCACATCACGGTGCTCTTCCCGTTCGTTGGTGTCGAGGACATCACCGAGGAGTTGTTGGCGGATCTGTGGGAGCTCTACTCGAAGGTTCCGCGGTTCACGTTCACGCTTCCTCGGCTTGGCCAGTTCTCGGACGTGCTCTTCCTTGTGCCGGAGCCGAGAGAGCCTCTCGATCGCCTCACCGAGGTGACGTGCGGACGCTACCCGGACTATCCACCCTACGGCGGTGCCGTGGACGAGCCCGATCCGCATCTGACGGTCGCGCACGCGGAGGAGCCGGCGGAGCTCGCTCGGATCTGCACGGAGGTAGAGGTGGCCATGCGGGAGGAGATCATCACGGTGGACGTCCGCGAGGTGTCGCTGATGACGCACGAGGAGGGGATGTGGCGCCGCCGGCAGGTGTTCCCTCTGGAGGAAGCCCGGGTGCCGACAGGCGACATGCCTGGTGTGTCCGGGGACGTCGCGGACGAGGAGACCGATGGTTGAACTGAGGATCGGGACCTCCAGCTGGAAGTACCGGTCGTGGACCGGTCTGGTCTATTCGGCCCCCGAGGGTATCGACTTCCTGGCGGAGTACGCGGCGAAGTACGACACCGTCGAGATCGATCAATGGTTCTGGTCGCTGTTCAAGGGTGACACCGTGCGTCTGCCGGACGCATCGGACGTCGCGTCGTACTGCGCCGCCGTCCCGGATACGTTCCGGTTCACCGTCAAGGCGCCGAACAGCGTCACGCTGACGCACCACTACCGCAAATCGAAGATGCAGGAGCTCGAGCCGAACCCGCACTTCCTCTCGCTCGAGCTTGTGGAGCGGTTTCTCGAGACGCTCGAGCCCATGCGAGACACGCTCGGTCCGGTGATGTTCCAGTTCGAGTACCTCAACCGGCAGAAGATGAAGTCGAAGAAGGCGTTCCTCGAAGTGCTCGGTCCGTTCCTCGAAGGGCTGCCCGGGGGATACAGGTTCGGTGTGGAACTCAGGAACCCTAAGTGGCTCGACGGTCCGTTCTTCGAGCTCATTGAGAAGCACTCGGTCATTCCCGTGCTGCTCCAGGGCTACTACATGCCGTCGATCGTCGAGCTCTACATCACGTGGAGAGATGAGCTGGCGAAGCGCGACACCGTCGTCATCCGGCTGCACGGCCCGAACCGCCAGGGCATCGAGAAGCACACGGGCAAGGTCTGGGACCGCATCGTGGCGCCGAAAGACGACGAGCTGTCGGCTATTGCCGGTGTGACGAAGGATCTGCTCAGCCGGGGAGTGAATGTGTACGTCAACGTCAACAACCACTACGAGGGCTCGGCGCCGCTGAGCATCGAGAGGTTCCAGGAGAGACTGCTCTAGAGCCGGTCGTGCATCGCTGCGAGACTCGGGGAGAAACACCATTGAAGATACTGCGATACATGCATTCACAGGAGACGATCGACAAGGCGGTCGCGTACCTGCGGGAGAAGGAGTGGGTGCGAAGCGATGCGCGCTTCAACGCCGAAGCGGAGGGCGGGCTGCGGAGCGAGATAGGCTATCGCGACTACGATCTGCTGCTGATGCTCGGGCACACTCCGGATGAGGAATCGGCCATCGAGGGGGCGCTCGATCTCCTGCGGGAGCATGGGTTGATCGGTCCGGCGGCCGGTGCGTACGACCGCGACGTGTTCCTCGAGATGAGGGAGCGCATCGAGAAGTTCGACGGGGCGTGGACCTCGTTCAGCGACGTCATGGAACGTCTCGTCTACACGCTGACCGCGGTGCGGCAGCCGAAGGTCCTGCTCGAACTGGGGAGCTTCTGGGGGTATACGCTGGCGTACTTCGGTGGTCCGGCGATCGGTCCGTCGCCCGAGTATCGCGCAGAGCGCATCTACGGAGTCGACATCGATGTGACAATGTGTGAGAAGGCGCGGGCGAACTTCGCGACGCTTCCGAACACCGATGCCGTGACCATCATCACCGGCGACGGACGGGATGTCATCGATCAGATCGAGGGGCCGATCGACTTCCTCTACGTTGAGGCCAAGCCGGAAGATGGTTCCGAGTTTCTCTACCTGGAGCTCCTCAAGCGCTACTACGACAAGCTCGCGCCGGACGCCTGGGTGATCGCGCACGACACGACCGCACGCGGACATCTCGACGAGATGGCGGAGTACCTGCCGTGGGTCCGCGACCCGGCTCATTTCCAGGCGAGCATCTGCTTCGATATCGACCGGTACGGACTCGAGCTTTCGATCCGGTAGCGGGAAGGAACGACATGGAACTCTTCGATGCGCAGATCACGTTCTGTTACACGAACGACCTCGATACGACCGCGCGCTTCTATGAGGAACTCGTTGGTCTCG
Organism: uncultured bacterium; assembly: GCA_964516845.1. Taxonomy (GTDB): domain Bacteria; phylum Joyebacterota; class Joyebacteria; order Joyebacterales; family Joyebacteraceae; genus JAPEKQ01. The sequence continues at coordinate 104,624 of CAZEXP010000002.1, read as the reverse complement.
TTCTCACGCTCGACCAGGGTGGGTGTCGGATCTACCGCACGGCAGAGAACGCCTATCTCGGGTTCTGTGGCAGAGCGGAGGCGGACCGACCGGCGGGTGTGATCCTCACACTTGTGACGGATGATGTGGACGGTTGGTATGCAAGGCTCAGGGAAGCCGGCGTTCCGTTCGAAAAGCCGCCGGCGGCGAACGCCGAGTACGGCATCTACCACTGCTTCTTCAGGGATCCCAACGGGTACCTGCTCGAGATCCAGCGGTTCGACAACGCGGATTGGAGCGTCTCATGAAGGCGGCGATCCTCACCCTGCTGGTCGTTCTCGTCCTCTCGCTGGCGGTTGTTCCGGCCGCCGGGCAGGACGTTCCTGCGGTCGACGACCGCGGATGGCTCGGCGTCTACACCGAGGCCGTTGCCGAACTCCCTCTGGTGCCCGATGGCGCGTGGGGATCCGAGTTGTTCAAGGAGGCGCGGTCGGGTCTCCGCGTGACCGTCGTCTTTCCGGGCTCGCCGGCGGAGCGAGGGGGACTCCTGGAGGGCGACGTCATCGTCGCCGCGTCCGGGAGACCGTTCCAGTGTGTGGCCGACAGCGCCCGAGCTGAGTTCGCGTCGCGTCTCGATGGCAGGAAGGCCGGTTCACCGTTCCCGCTCCTCGTCATCCGGGACGCCGTCGACCGTGCCTTCGCGACGACGGGTTCCGCCGTGATCGACGAGATCGAATCAGGCAGGCTGTTCTGGATGGAGCCCGACCGCGTCGTCGGCGCACTCAAGCCGGGGGAGAGCCTGACGGCCGGGGCGTCGACAGAGCGCGTGGTCAAGATGGTTCCCGTCGTTCTCGGACTCCGCCCCGAGGCGCGGTGGCCGGCCCCGCGCACGAACCGAGAGATTGAGCGAGGCACTCACTATCCGATCGCCGAGCAGACGGGGGCCGTCTGGTCGCTCCTCGGTGAGTTCGACGTACGTCGTGACACCGAAGATTTGCTCGAGCGGCTGGCGCGCTGCCACGCGGGGAGCGACCCGTACCGTCTCGAGACGATGATCTACGTCCATCGCGACCCGTTCCGGCTCGAGGGCGTCACACGCTCGCTGGTCTCGGACTGCGCCGCGGGCCACGATGCTGCCGGGGAGCTTGAGGATGCCGCGGGGTTGCTTGAGGTCGCGGCGCGTGTGCTCGTTCCGATGTTCGAGCCCGCGCGGGCGCTGCCGGACCCGGGCGTGGGGGCGATCCCATCCGGCGCCATGGCGAGCGATGACGCCGGCGCTCCAGGGGCAGAAGGTGAAACCGCGGTCGAGCTGCTGCTCGCCGGCATCGAGGCGGCGCTCGAGCGCGCTGCCGGCTATCACGCGATGGCGTTCGCCGCGCTCTCGGACGAAGACCGCGCGTTCCTGGCCGAGTACCGATGGGATCTCTCGGACGCGTTCGCGGGGGAGACGTACATCCACTTCGACGGGGACCGCGAGCGATTCGCGCGGAGCAAGCGCATCATCGATATTGCCGCGCATATCGACTACGGCGCGCTGATGGAGTGCGCGGATGTTGCGGCGTCGCTCACGAACCACGTGTGGACCTCGCAGGCCGTCGCGCTTCTCGTTGCAGCGATGCACGACTCGCTTCGCAATCCGATCCTCGCCGAGCGCGAGACCGAGTATGGCCGGATCATCATCGCGGGGACAGGCGACGACTGGCACCGCGAGGAGAACGTGGCGTTTCTGCTGGATGTCGGCGGCGATGACTTCTACACGGGGAGCGCGGGCGGAGCGACCGGGTGGGACGTTCCCGTCTCGATCCTCATCGACGTCATCGGCGACGACGCATACGAATCGACCACGACGAGCTGCCAGGGAACCGGCTGTCTTGGAGTCGGCGCTCTGCTCGACCTCTCGGGTGACGACGAGTACGTCGGCATCCAGTGGGCGCAGGGGACCGGCTACCTTGGTGTCGGTTGGCTCCACGACGCGGGAGGCGACGATGTCTACCGCGGCCGGACGTTCTGCCAGGGCGTCGGGCTGTTCGGTGTCGGGATCCTGCTGGACGTCTCGGGCGCCGACCGGTACGAGGGCGACTGTCACGTGCAGGCGTGTGGGCTTGCCGGCGGTATCGGGATCATCGCGGACCGCGCCGGGGACGACGAATACTACGCGAAGGGTCTGTATCCGACCGGGTACGGGGATGACGGCATCTTCGACGCCTGGTCGCAGGGGTGCGGCATGGGGTTCCGCACACTTGCGTCCGGCGGACTGGGTCTGCTGCTCGACGGCGGCGGTAGCGACCGGATGGAGGCGGGCAACTTCTCGCAGGGCGGCGGCTACTACTACGGCATGGGTGTGCTCGCAGCCGGAGGCCCCGAGGACGACGTCTACATCGGCTCGCGATACAATCAGGGCTTCTGCGCGCACCAGGCGGTGGGCGTGTTCCTCGAGTCCGGAGGGAACGACAGTTACACCACACGACAGGGCGTCGCACAGGGGCTTGCCTGGGACGAATCGGTCACGCTCTTTCTCGACGAGGCCGGCGACGATACGTACGACGGCGGCGCGTTCTTCTCGCTTGGCGCCTCGGCGCACAACAGCGTCTGCTTCTTCATCGACCGCGGGGGGGACGACGCATATGATTACCCTCCGGGAGTGGGACGCGCCGGCGGGAATGACTATCACGGCGGGACGAGCCTCTCGTTCTTCATTGATGAAGGTGGCTTCCAGGGTTCGCTGCTGCCTCCGGAGGCTCAGGCGCCCGACTATTCGTACCAGCCCGAGCACGGGTTCGTGCTCGATCTGAACGAGAGCATTCAGGCATTCATGTCCGAGCGCTACTGGTAGGACCGCGCGTGGGGAGGCGGGGCGCGGTCCGGAGAGCGAAGACCGTCCGGGGAGCGAAGACCGCCCCATAAGACTGAACACACATTCGGGAACATAATCTCCTTTCTGCTTCAACTCTCCGGATGGATGCGTTGTCAGATACTTTGCTGCCTCGCACCGGGCATGTGCCCGGTGCTGTGCGCCCCGAGGGATCTGGATCCGGAAGGGCGCAGGGCGGCAGCCCCCGACGATGCGGCCAGAAGGCCTTAAGGATGGGGGCTTTTCAAGCGACCCGGACATGGTGGTGCTTCCTAGTACCACTACCGTGGAGAGTCCGGAGAGCATCGAGGGGGTCCCATGAGTCAGACACTGGCCGTCGACGCATTCGAGCAGCTCGGACTCTCAAGGCTCGAAGCCGAGATCTACGTCTACCTGCTCGAGAACCCGCCGTCGACCGGATACCGCATCGCGAAGGCCATCGGCCGGTCGAAGACCAACGTCTACCAGGCGGCCGAAGGGCTGGCGACGAAGGGCGCCATCCTGGTCTCCGAGGGAGAGCTCAGGCTCTGCACCGCCGTGCCTCCCGAGGAACTGCTCGACCAGATGGAGCGTGGATTCAAGGACCGGAAGCGGCTGGCGCTCGACGAGGTCCGCTCCCTGATCAAACCGCGCGCCGGTGGCGGCGGGGTCTACCGCATCAGCTCGCTCGATCAGGTGTATGAGCGGGCGAGGAGGATGCTCCGCGAATGCGAGCAGACGGTCCTGCTCGACCTCTATCCGGGACCTCTCGCACAGCTGCGACCCGCGATCGAGGAGGCGGTGGAGCGAGGGATCAACGTCTTTGCCGAGGTGTATGAGCCTGCCGAGATCGAAGGCGCGACGGTCATTGACCGGGCGCAGCTCCCGAGCCTGTGGACCGACTGGCCGGTGGACGCGCTCGTCATGTTCGTGGACGGGCGCCAGCACATGATTGCCTTCCTCGAGCGGGGCGGGGGCCGCGTTCACGACGCATTCTGGAGCGACAGCGTGATGTTCTCGTGGGCGTACGGGATCTATCTCATTTCCGATCTCGTCGTCGCGGGTCTCACGAAGCAGCTGGCGGACCGGGATGTTCCGGCGAGCGAACTCCGCGACTACCTTCGTTCGTTGAGCAGGAAGTTCGGTGCGGACACGCTGCCGGGTTACGGCGATCTCAACGACACGTTCGGGTGGGGTATTCCGAAGAAGGATATCGAGGCGTAACGCGCCGAATGCGAAGTGTCGTGAGTGCGCGCTGCGACCGCTACAGACGGAGGTTTGTGCTCGTGATGGCCGATGGACGGATCCTGTACGCGCTGGACAAGAAGGCGACGCACATGGGGGGAAGTCCGCTTCCGTCGGCATCCATCGCGGCACCGGTGGTTCTGGAAACGGCCGGGCTCGAACGCGTCAGCCTGGCGGAAAGCGTCTACAAGGGGGGCGATCCGCCCGACCGGCGCGGTTCGGTCCCGGCCTTCCAGGCCACCAATAGTCGAAGATAGCCCCCGGCGTCCGGGCGGAGTTCCGGGCCCGCGGAGCGCCCGCCGACACGATCCACAAGGGAGGCCGGGGGACTTCAAGAAAGAGGTCCCGGGAGATCCGCAGGCGCGACCGACACAGAGTACGACGCAGCACTCAACGCCGCAGCCAGATGACGCAGACCGGCACGCCCCCGAGTCATGCACATCATGAGGAGGAGGCCATGGTACACCACCGCGTATGTTTCACCGTGCTCGTGCTTCTCGCAGTCACCACACTTGTCTCGCGCGCCGGGTTCACCGAACACGCGATCACGGATGATTTCGGGCAGACCCTCTTCGCGACGGCGGGAGATGTCGACCAGGACGGGTGGATCGATATCGTCACCGCGGATACGACCCCTGACAACATCTGCTGGATCCGCGGTGGCGGCGGTGCGTTCTCGGCTCCGGTCATCATCGACACACTCGTCGGCGGAGCCATTCAGGGGAGAGCCGTCGATATGGACTTCGACGGAGATATCGACATCGTCGGTGCGATGTGGAGCGGTTCCGTCGTGGTCTGGTGGGAGAACGACGGAACGCTCGAGTTCGTCAAACACACGATCGGCGTTCACGGCAACGCGCACACGGCTCTCCCGGTCGACATCGATGAGGATGGCGACCTGGATGTCGTCGTCTGCGGGAACAGCGGCGGGAGCGCATGGTGGGAGAACGACGGCGCCATGAACTTCGTGCGCCACAATCTCGTGTCCGGCGTCACGAGTCAGTACGCGGATGCGGGAGACCTCGATGACGACGGTGACATCGACCTCGTGACGAACGACTTCGATCAGGGTGTGCGGTGGTGGGAGAACGACGGGAGTGAGAACTTCACGTCCCATCTGCTTCCGTTCGTGGGAGCCCACAGCATTCGCGCGTACGACATGGATGGCGATGACGATCTCGACATCCTCTGCGCGGCCTTCAACCCGCCTGCTGTCCGCTGGTGGGAGAACGACGGCGCAGCCGGCTTCACCGGGCACGATATCTCCACGGCGACCACCGGTACGATCACGGCTGATCCGTGTGATTTCGACTGGGACGGCGACATCGACATCTGCGGCGGTGGCGAGCAGAGCGATGATGTCGTGTGGTGGGAGAACGACGGGGCGATGGGTTTCACGGAGCACATTCTGGCCGGCGGGACTCTCAACAGCACGCAGACCGTCTGGGCGTTCGACATCGACGATGACGGCGACGACGACATCCTCGCGGCCGGCAGGTCCGACCCGGACGTTCGCTGGTACGAGAACGACGCCGTGAGCTGCTCCATCATCGCCGATCCACCCGCCGGCGTGGCTCCGCTGACGGTGCAGTTCACCGCCTCCATCGTTGCGCCGTCCGCGGCGAGCGGTGTGGCGTGGGACATCGACGGTGACGGGTCGACGGAGGCCGTGGGGCTTGCGGTCGAGTGGACCTTCGACGAGCCGGGTCTGTACGACGTTCTGATCTCGTATGACGTCGGGGACACGAACGGGAAGTTCCTCGTCCACGAGTGTGTCAGGGTGTTCGACAGCTCGAGTGGCCTGAGTTTCGACGGCGGGGACGAGTATGTGGATACGCCGCCGGCCGCCGGCCTCGAACTGACGGGAGCGTTCACGCTGGAGGCGTGGATCAATCCATTCGGGTGGGGGGATTTCTCGTTCGGGACCTTCGGCTACGGCCACATTCTCTCAAAGGGCCCTATTGACCTCTACCTCGTAGGCGAGCACTTCGCGAGGAACGACCACAGTCTCTTCCTCGACATCACGCACGCGGACGCGACGGTCAGCGGCTCCGGATCGCCGGAGAATTCGCTGGCGCTGGATTCGTGGCAGCACGTCGCCGTCGTCTACGACGGCGTCAGTGGCGTGACCATGTACGTCGACGGTGACGAAGTTCTTGTGACCCACACGACAGCGCCCTCCGGCACGGTCGCCTCGAACTCCGGCGACGCGCTTGGGATCGGCAACGTTCTTCCGGACCTCAACAAGGGGTTCGAGGGAGCGATCGACGAGGTCCGCGTCTGGAACATTCCGCGGAGCGGCGGCGACATCGCGGACGACATGCTCGTCCGTCTCGATGGTGACGAGCCGGGGCTGGTTGGATACTGGCGACTGGATGAGGCCTACGGAACGACGGTCGTCGATGCCGCAGGGACATGCGACGACGGCTCGGTCGCCGGCGCCGATTGGGTTCAGGGGGTCGTCCTCTACCCAACGGGCGTGACCGATCCTCCGGATGACGGACTCGTCTCTCGCGCACGGCTTCTGTCGAACCATCCGAATCCGTTCAATCCGCTGACGCACATCGCCTTCGAGCTGCCGCGGACCGGCGACATCACGCTGAGCGTGTACGACGCCGCGGGGCGCTTCGTGAGGGCTCTGCTGTCCGGCGAGCTCGGCCCCGGCAAGCATTCGGTCGAGTGGGACGGCCGCGACGACGCCGGGAGACGTCTCGCTTCAGGCGTCTACCTCTACCGCCTCACTTCGGCGGAAGGGAGCGAGGCGCGGAAGATGGTTCTTCTCAAGTAGCGGGAACGTTGGTGCTGAATATGGAGCCGGGGGCGCTTCGTTGGGACTTCGGGACGGACGGCTCATTCGATGCGTCCGGGGCGAGCCTGGAGTGGAGCGTTGCGTCCCCCGGTGACTGAACCCAGTTCGATGCGCCGTCGGAGTCTCTCCTCGCGGCGGCGGGACCGGCGTGGGAGACGGCGGAGGCCGTTCTCCCACGCCGTCTTGTATGGTAGCATCGTGTGGTGATGTAACCTTCGCCTGACCGGTCCCCCGGCCAGGCACTATCAGCCATCGAAGGGGAACATCCTCTGAAACACATTCTCGAGACTCGAGGGCTTTCGAAGACCTACCACCGCGGTCTGGCCGAGATCCGCGTGCTCGACGGCGTGGACGTTGCCGTCCGGCCTGGCGAATTCGTCTCGATCGTGGGGCGGTCCGGTTCGGGCAAGTCAACGCTTCTCAACCTCATCGGCGGTCTCGACACCCCGGATGAGGGGAGCATCACGGTCGACGGGCACGATGTCGCGACGGCGCGCCCGCGGGAACTCGCACTCCACCGGCGCCGGACGGTCGGCATGGTCTTCCAGTCCTTCAATCTCATCACATCGCGCACTGCGCTCGAAAACGTCACCCTCGCGCTGGCGTTCGGCGAATTCCCGCGTGTGAAGCGCCGCGAGCGGGCCATGAACCTCCTGTCGTCCGTCGGTCTCGCCGGACGGGTCGACCACCGTCCCGGAGAGCTCTCCGGCGGCGAAGCGCAGCGTGTGGCGATCGCCCGGGCGCTCGCGAACGATCCCGTGGTCCTGCTGGCCGACGAACCGACCGGCAATCTCGACAGTGCGACCTCCCGCGAGATCATCCAGCTCCTCCGAGGACTCAACCGCGAGCACAGTCTCACCGTACTGATGGTCACGCACGACCACCAGGGAGCCCGCGAGGTATCCAACCGGGTGCTCACGCTTCTCGATGGACGGGTCGTCGACGAGGAGGTGCTGACGACATGAGACTCAGCGACGTCGGCAGACTGGCCCTCGAGAACCTGTGGCGCACGAGACTGCGCACCGTCCTGACGACGCTCGGCGTCATCATCGGGATCGGCGCGCTCGTCTCGATGGTGTCGTTCGGCAGCGGTCTCCAGCACAACATCGCCAGCGAGTTCCGCGAGCTCGAGCTCTTCACGAGCATCCAGGTCCTGCCGGGCGACGTCGACCTCAGTGATCCTCTGGCGTCCGGGATGCAGGCGTTGGAGGGCGATGTCGAGGCCCTCGACGACGGGACGCTCAAAGCGCTGCGCGAGATCCCCGGTGTGAAGCTGGCGTATCCCGAGGTTTCGTTTCACGCGAGACTCGTGCTCGACGAGGGCGAGGCACAGACAAGCGTCCGCGCGCTCCCGACCGGGCTTGGCGAGTACAAACCCTTCTCCGAACTTCCGTACGGACGGTTCTTCGAGGGAGACGACGAGGCCGCGATCGTGGTCAGCCAGAATCTCCTCGAGGACATGGGCATTCGATTGACGGACGTGCCCGAGCCGACCCGCCGCGCGCGCGAGGACACGACACAGACCTACCAGATGCTTCACTCGAGCGAGGTGCTGGGAAGGACGCTCGAGCTTCGTACGTCCGTTGTCGACGCCGGCGCTCTCATGCGGTCGGTCACGAGACTCGAGATCCCCACCGGTGAGCTCCCGATCCGCGAGGAACTCACCGAACTGACGATCGTCGGTATCCTCGAGCGTTCCGGCGGGTTCAGCGGGTTCGGGTTCGGCGGCGGCGCCATCGTCCCGCCCGGAACGGCCGAGGCGATCCCGCGCCTTGCCATTTCGAGTGTGTGGGACCTGCTCGGCGGCGGGGGCGGCGAGAGCGGCTACTCATCGATCAACGTTCGGGTCCAGTCGATGAAGGACCTCGATGCCGTCAAGCAGCAGATCGAGGAGATGGGGCTGTCGACGCTGACGATCGCCGACCAGCTCGAGGACGTCAGGAGCGCATTCGTCATCATGGACGCGCTTCTCGGGGCAGTCGGGACGATCGCGCTCTTCGTCGCCGGACTCGGGATCGCAAACACGATGGTCACCTCCATCCTCGAGCGGACGCGCGAGATCGGCGTGATGAAGGCCATCGGCGGCGGAGAGTGGGACATACGGCGGATCTTCTTCGTCGAGGCCGCCGTGATCGGTCTGATGGGCGGGATCCTGGGGCTCGTGCTCGGCTGGCTGGTCACACGGCTGGCGAACGTCATCGCGAACGCCTACATCCGGCCGTACGGCGTGGCGGCGACCGACCTCTTCTACCTGCCGCTCTGGCTCATCTTCGGCGCTGTCGGGTTCTCAGTGGTCGTAAGCCTCCTCGCCGGCATCTATCCGGCGGCCCGCGCCGCACGGGTCGACCCGGTCACAGCGCTCAGACACGATTGAGAGTGAGTCACTATCGGGATTTGTGCGAGTGGCGGGTCAACCCGCGGGGGGTGATCTGCATCGAATAGACTGGCTGACCAAGGGATGCGTGCCGGAAGGCGCGCCAAATCAATGGGGGGATGAGCATGCCGAGGCCGATTCTTGTCGGACTCCTGTCCGTAGTCGCCGCCGTGTGTCTTGTGACGGCGGCGTCCGCAGTTGCGCCTCACGCGGGGATGATGCGATATCCCGACGTGAGCGAGACACAGATCGTGTTCCGCTACGCCAACGACATCTGGCTGGCGCCCCGCGAGGGTGGCATGGCCACGAGGTTGACGAGCATCGAGGGATACGAGACGTTCCCGAGTTTCAGTCCGGACGGCAAGCACGTCATGTTCCGGGCTAACTACGACGGCAACAGCGACATCTACACACTTCCGGCGACCGGTGGCATTCCCTTCCGGGTCACTTACCATCCCTCGAGCGAGCTGCCCTTCACGTGGACGAAGAGCGGTGACATCGTGTTCGGAGCGTACGGGTTCGGCGACCTGCCGCACGCTTATCAGCTCTTCACGGTCGCCGCCGACGGCGGCATGCCCGAGCAGCTGCCCGTCCCGTACGGATTCAATCCGGCCATCAGCGACGACGGCGAGTGGCTCGCCTACACGCCGTTCTCGCGCGACTTCTCGACGTGGAAGCGCTACATGGGCGGGCGCGCGTCCGATCTGTGGCTCTTCAACCTCAAGGACCACACCTCACGCAAACTGACCGATTGGGGTGGCACCGACAGCATTCCGATGTGGTTCGGCGACCTTCTGTATTACCTGTCGGACGCGGGTTCGAATCACCGACTGAACATATGGGTCTACGATCTCGCGACAGGCGGCACGCGTCAGATCACCAATCACGGTGACTACGACGTCAAGTGGCCGTCGATCGGTCCGGGCACGAACGGACATGGCGAGATCGTCTACCAGCTCGGCGCCGACCTCATGCTTCTCGATCTCGAGAGCGAGCGCTCGCACGCCGTGACGATCACCATCCCCGGTGACCAGCATCGGTTGATGCCGCAGGTCTTCGACGCCGCCGAGCACATCATGGACGGTGACATCTCGAGCACCGGCAAGCGCTGCGTAGTCTCCGCGCGCGGCGACATCTGGTCGCTGCCCGCCGAGAACGGCACGCCACAGAATCTGACGCGCACGAACGGCATTGCCGAGCGGAACCCGACCTGGAGTCCCGACGGCAGGTGGATCGCGTACTTCTCCGACGAGACCGACGTGTACGAGCTCTACATCATGCAGTCGGACGGCAAGGGCGAGACCAAACGCCTGACGAACGAGAAGTTCGGATTCCTGGAGAGCCCGCTGTGGTCGCCGAATTCGGAGCGCATCGCGTTCTGGGACCAGACCGGCACGCTCTACGTCTACGACATGGAGAACAACCGGACCCGCAAGGCCCACAAGTTCTTCACGTTCCATTCGCAGTCGGTGAGCTGGTCGAGCGATTCGAACTGGCTCGCCTTCATGGACCGCCCCGCCGCCAACATGAACGCCGTCGTCTATCTCTACGACATCGAAAACGACGAGGCGCACCAGGTCACCAGCGGCGCATACGATGCGACGTGGCCGACCTTCGACCGGGACGGTACGTACCTCTACTACGCCAGCAACTCGGACTACAGCTCCAGCACGCACGACGACACGAACTGGAGCTGGGTGTACGACGGCACCGACCGTCTGTACGTCGTTCCGCTCTCGGCCGAGACCGAGTCGCCTTTCGCGCCGGAGATCGACGTCGAGGAGTGGGAGGACGAGGACGCCGACACCGCGGACGTGGACGCTGATGCTGAGGAAGGCGATGACGCCGAGGATGGCGATGACGCCGAGGATGGCGAAGATGCCGAGGCCGAGGACATCGTCATCGACTTCGAGGGCTTCGAGAGTCGCGCGCTCCGTCTGCCCGTCAGTCGCGGCGGGTTCTACAATCTCGCAGTGAATTCGTCAGGCCAGCTTCTCTGCCTGCGACGCGACGATTCGGCCATCGTCCTCGTCGATATCGAGAACGATGACGAGATGGAGCAGGAGGTCATCTCCGGAGCCCAGGGCTTCTCACTCTCCGGCGACGGCGAGAAGATCGTCGCGTGGAGCGAGAACGGGAGCTTCGCGGTCATGGACGCGGCCCCCGGGCAGGACTGGGACGGCACGGTCTCGACCGATGGCATGCTGGTCACGGTGGATCCGCGCACCGAGTGGCGGCTCGTCCTTCGGGACATGTGGCGAATCTACAAGTATTACTTCTACGCGGAACGGCTGCACGGTGTGGACTGGGATCGCGTGTGGGATATCTACGCGCCAATGGTCGACTACTGCGGATCGCGCGTCGATCTTTCGTACGTCATGGGTGAGATGATCGGTGAACTCAACGTCGGTCATTCCTACTACATGGGCGGCGAGGACTACGAGGATTCGCCGAGCATCTCTGTCGGCATGCTCGGGTGCGAGTATGAGCTTCACGACGGCGCCTACCGGATCTCCCGGATCTTCGAGGGACACGTCTCAGACCCTGGCTCGCGCGGTCCGCTCAGCCAGCCGGGTGTTGACGTCGAGGTGGGCGACTACCTGCTCGCCGTCAACGGTGTGCCGGTCGATACCAGCAAGGACCCGTGGGCGGCCTTCCAGGGGCTCGCGGGGATGACCATCACCATCACCGTCAGCGAGAAGTCGAAGATCGACGACGATGCGCGCGAGCTCGTGATCGAGACGCTGGGCAGCGAGAGCGATCTCAAGTACCGCGCCTGGATCGAGCACAATCGCGCGTACGTTGAGGAGAAGAGCGACGGCAGGGTCGGCTACGTTTATGTCCCCGACACGGGCGGCCAGGGCGCGAACGACCTGAGACGTCAGTTCGAGGGCGAGCGGCAGAAGGACGCGCTCATCGTGGACGAGCGCTGGAACGCCGGCGGGCAGAGTCCGTATCCCTTCGTCCGTATGGTCAGTCAGCCTGTCGTCAGCTACTGGACGAACCGCTACCAGCGGGAACCCAGCTGGGAGCCCGATTTCGGCAGGCCGGGTCCCGCCTGCATGCTCATCAACGAGTCGGCAGGTTCGGGTGGTGACAGCTTCCCGTACATCTTCAGGAAGCTCGGCACGGGCAAGCTCATCGGAACGCGCACGTGGGGCGGCCTGGTCGGCCTCTCCGGCAACCCGGGGCTGATCGACGGCGGGTATGCGTCGGTGCCGAATGCCGCGTTCTTCGATCTGGACGGGACCTGGGGCATCGAGGGGTACGGCGTCGCCCCGGACATCGAGGTCGTGGACGACCCCTCCCTCATGGTTGACGGCGGGGACCCGCAGCTCGATGCCGCTATCCGGCACATGCTCGACGAACTCGTGCGGAACCCGGTGCGTCATCCGGGCACGCCGGCCTGGCCGGACCGTAGCGGGATGGGCATTCCGGAGAGCGACCGCTAGCGGACGCGCCCGGGCGGTCCTCGCGGTCGAACGGCCCCGGGGGCGGTGCCCGATGCGAATACGACACGACGAACGGGCTCTCTCTCGCGAGAGGGCCCGTTCTCATGGGCCCCTGGGGAGCGTCCTTGAATCACGCGCCGTGGTGTGGCACGGTTGCGTATCGAATGGTCACCTCGACCACAGATGAGGGGACTGACCGCCGGGAGCCTCTTATGCTCGAGATACCGATCGACGGGACACTGGACCTGCATACCTTTCGTCCATCGGACGTGAAGTCGCTGGTGCCCGACTACATTGCGATGTGTCGTGAGCGGGGCATCCTCGATGTGCGCATCATTCACGGGAAGGGCACCGGTGCGCTGAGGGAGACGGTGCACGCGATCCTCGAGCGGATGGAGGAGGTTGTATCGTTCCGACTGGCCGGCGACGCGAGCGGATGGGGCGCGACGGTCGTGGAACTCACACCGATGACGAGGGAACAGGAGAGAAACACATGATACGAAGTCCGATCCCGCCGGCCCAGCTTGTCGTCAACCCGAGCAGGCTCTGGCTCTCAAAATGGCTGCTTCTGACGGCCGGCGATTATGAGAAGGGCGAGTTCAACGCGATGACCGTGGGTTGGGGGACGATGGGCGCGATGTGGAATCGTCCCGTGGTCGAGACCGTCGTCCGGCCCGTGCGACACACCTACGGATTCATGGAGGAGCACGGAACGTTCACGCTGACGGCGTTTCCGGAGGAGCGGCGCGAGGCGCTCAATCTCCTCGGGTCGAAATCGGGACGCGACGGCGACAAGATCGCCGAGGCCGGTCTGACGCCGATCGCCTCGGACAAGGTTGCGGCGCCGGGCTTCGCGGAGGCGGAACTCATCATCGAATGCAGGACCATCTACTGGCACGACTTCGACCCGGCGCGGTTCGTCGAGCCGGCCATCAACGAGAGCTACCCCGACAAGGATTACCACCGATCGTATCTCGGCGAGATTCTCGCCATCCACGGTACCGACGCGTGGCGTCGGTCCTGAGCAAGGAGGCAGTGATGCGAATCCTCGGTAGACTTCTCATCACGATGGTCGGCATCTGGCTGGCGGCCACCCTCGTCGGCGGCATCAGCGTCGCCGGATTCGGCACGGTGCTGCTCGCAGCGCTGATCCTGGGCCTGGTCAACGTGTTCGTGCGGCCCGTGTTCGTCATCCTGACGTTGCCGTTGACCGTCATCACGCTCGGGCTCTTCCTGCTGGTGATCAACGCGATCCTGCTCGCGCTCGTGGCGCTCCTGCTGCCGGGCATGGTCGTCGCCGGCTTCTGGGCGGCATTCCTCGGGTCGATCATCATCTCGGTCTTCAGCTGGGCTGCCGGTTCGATCCTCCGCGAGCGGGAGTACTGATCGACGTGACGAAGCTCTGCGTCATCCACCACTCGCACACCGACATCGGCTACACCGACCTGCAGAGCCGCATCGGGCAGCGTCATGTGGACTTCATTCGACAGGCCCTCGCCATCGCCGAGAGAACGGCGGACAGGCGGGGGCCCGCCTTTGACGGATTCGTGTGGACGTGCGAATCCTTCTGGGCTATCGAGCGGTTTCTGGCCGTCGCCGGAGCGGCGGAGCGCGAGCGCTTCGAGGGCGCCGTCCGGGCCGGTTCGATAGGAGTCTCGGCGAGCTATCTCAACTTCAATGAATTCATCGGGTACGACCTTCTGCTCGATGCGTTCAGCCGTGCGCGGGACTTCGGGCGTGCTATCGGTGTCGATGTCGACTCCGCGATGACGGCCGACATCAACGGATACGGATGGGGCTACGCGGAGGCGATGCTCGCGCTCGGTGTAACGAACCTCTTCTCGTGCGTCCACACGCACCACGGAATGTATCCGCTGGGTGGCACACAGGTTCCGTTCTGGTGGGAGACGCCGTCCGGCGGGCGCGTGCTCGTGTGGAGCGGCGAGCACTACCACTTCGGGAACGAGCTGGGTCTGGCGCCCGGCGCGGCCGCGTCCTATCTGACCAAGGACGAGTGCGACGCGGAGATGATCTACCACGACCACTGGGGCGTGGCCGAGCTGCGCATCCCGCGGTACATCGACGGACTCCGGGAGCGCGGATACGAAGTCAATGTCATCCCCGTGATGGTGTCGGGTCTCAGGACCGACAACGGGCCGCCGTCGGAGCGGATCGCGGACATGATCGAGCGCTGGAACACCGAGCACGAGGACGTCTGCCGTATCGAGATGATGACGCTGTCCGGGTTCTTCGCTTCGCTGCGCGCCGAGCTTGCCGAGCGCGGCGCGCAGCTGCCGATCCATCGCGGCGACTGGCCCGACTGGTGGTCCGACGGTCCCGGCGGAAACCCGACCGGCACCAGGCTCATGCGGGAGGCGCAGCGGCGGCTGAGACGCGTGCGCGCGATCCGACGGTGCGCGGAGGATGATCTGGCTGGCGGCGAGCCGGCGTCCAGTGGTCGTGATGTGGAGTCCGCCGACCGCGGCACGGTGCGACCCGATCGTGCAGCAGAGCGAACGGTCATTGACGATCTTCTGCTCTACGCGGAGCACACCTTCAGTCATTCGAATGCAATGTCCGACCCGTGGCACGCGCTTGTCTCGTCGATATCCGGTCGGAAGCAGGCGTACGCAGCCGTCGCGCACGACGCCGTGGTCGGTCTCGAGGACGCAGCGCTCGAGCGACTGGGCGCGGCCGGGCTTGCCGTGGGAGTCGCGCTGCGCTACACGGTCATCAACCCGTTCAAGTCTCGGTTCAGCGGCCTGGCGCGACTGCCGGTCGGTCACTACGAGTTCAACGAGCTGGGGCTCGACCGCGGCGCGCTGGTACTGGACGCCGCGAGCGGGGAGGTGCTGCGGTCGCAGATGGTGGGCGTCCCGATGGGAGGCGAATACCTCGTGCGGCTCGATCTCGGTCCGGGTGGGCGGCGGGAGATCGTCGTCGAGCCGGTCGCGGGGAGTGAGCCGTGCGACGGGTCGAGTGAGAGTGACCACACGAGCCGTGCGGAGGACGGCACGGCGCCGGCAGGGACGGGCGCCGGCTTTCTGGCAGGGCCGGGCGCCGGGGTTCTCGAGACCGGCCACGTCCGCATCGAGTGGGTTCCCGGTGACGGGATCGTGCGGTGGATCGATCGGGCGTGCGGAGCGGATCTCCTGCGCTCTGATCGGGTCCACGGGGCCTTCACGCCGGTCTACGAGGTCACGCCGATGCACGGCCGGGGCGAGGCGCGCGGCGTTCGCGCGGCGATGGGGCTCAACCGCAAGGGTGAGAACGTCATGCGGAGTGCCGGGTGTCTCATCGGTGAGGAGACGCGAATCGACGGGCCGGTCGTCTCGAGCGTGACGCTGGACTACGGCGTCGCGGGCTGCAGTCTCTTCCTGCTAGAACTCGCGGCGTACGAGGACGAGCCGCGCGTCGATGTCGCAGTACGGCTCCACAAGGACAGCGTCTGGGAGCCCGAGAACGTCTACCTCTCGCTTCCGTTCACCGCCGGTTCGTGTGAGCAGCTCTGGCTTGCGAAGGCCGGCGCGCTGGAAGTCGGCGCGGCCGTCCGCCCGCGCGTCGACCAGATCCCCGGAACGCTCACCGACTACTACGCGGTCGACGACGGATTCGCGCTTGTGAGCGACCAGGTCGGCTCGACGGGCCGGACGGGTGTCGCGGTCTCCATGCCGGACTGTCATCTGCTGCAGGTCGGGCCTCTCGCATTCGGAGAACGCCTTCTGGCAGGAGACCCGCGCCTCGCCGACGATCCGCAGCATCTCTACGCATGGTTGATGAACAACTTCTGGGAGACGAACTTCGCCGCCTCGGTCGGCGGGTTCCACGAATTCCGGTTCTCCGTCAGGTGGGGGAGCGGACTCGGAACCACGGCGGCTGCGCTTTCGGCATGCCGCGCCGCGAACGACGGGCTGGTCGTCTTCCGCCACGCATAGCCCACCGCGGGGCAACTTCGTGTATACTCAGACATCACCTGCCGGTATCGACGCTCGAGAGAGAAGAGGCCGTGATGACGTCTCGATCCACGTCACAGTGCATGCTCGCGCTCGTTCTCGGTGCGCTCCTCATTCCGACCGTCCTCGGGTTGACGCGCGGAGTCGCCCTCGCCGGCGAGGCCACGGGTGACCCGGACTACGTGTTCCCCGCACCCGCCATCGCCTGCCTGCCGAG
Source organism: uncultured bacterium (assembly GCA_964516845.1). Classification (GTDB taxonomy): domain Bacteria; phylum Joyebacterota; class Joyebacteria; order Joyebacterales; family Joyebacteraceae; genus JAPEKQ01. The sequence goes on along the minus strand of CAZEXP010000002.1, from coordinate 87,765 downwards.
GATCTACGTCTGTCAACGCGCTTTCACGCCGCCCGTCGTCGACGGGATGCTCGACGAGGACGTGTGGAAGATGGCCGTCCGCACCGAGCCCTTCGTGGATATTCAGGGGGGGGCGCGTCATGCGCCGAGGTTCGAGACGACCGCGGCCATGCTGTGGGACGAAGACTACTTCTACGTGGCCGCATGGATGATCGAACCGCACGTCTGGGCGAAGCTCACCGACCGCGACGCGGTCATCTATCATGACAACGACTTCGAGGTCTTCATCGATCCCGACGCCGACACGCACGAGTACTACGAGCTCGAGGTGAACGCCTTCGGAACCGAGTGGGACCTTCTCCTTACGAAACCGTATCGCGACGACGGCACCGCGATCGACTCGTGGGACATCCAGGGGCTTCGCACCGGCGTTCACGTCCACGGGACCCTGAACGACCCGTCCGACGAGGACGAGGGGTGGACGGTGGAGATCGCGATCCCGTGGGTTGTTCTCGAAGAATGCGCGCACCGGGCGTGCCCGCCGCAATCGGGGGACGCGTGGCGCGTGAACTTCTCCCGCGTCGAATGGCGGACCGACATCGTCGATGGCGGCTACGAGAAGTCGGTCGACGCCGAGACGGGGCGGGCGCTCGCGGAGGACAACTGGGTCTGGTCGCCGCAGGGCCTCATCGCGATGCACTATCCGGAGATGTGGGGTTTCGTGTCGTTCTCGTCGAGCCCCGTTGGAACGCTTGAGGGAATGCCGATGCGGCCGCTGAGTCTGCCGGCCTGCTCGGCGCTCATGGAGCTCTACTACGCCGAGCGGACCCACTTCGGCCGGCATGGCGCGTACTCGGACGACGTCGAGGAGCTTGGGCTGCCGGACGCGCCCGTCGACGGTGTCGTCTGGCCGCCGGCGATTCACGTCACGCCGAGGACGTTCGAGGCGGAGGTCACCGGTTCGGACGGCACCTCGCTTCGTGTTTCGGAGGACGGTCACATCCACTAGCCGTCGCGGGTCGGCCCGGGCGGAGAGCATCTCCGTGGTCGACCGTTGCACGACGCGCGCGCGGTTGGGGCGCATCACACCAACATCCCGGGGGAGAGCTGTATGAACATGGCGCCAGTCGACTGGAGTATCGTCATCGCCGTCCTCGGCGTCATGATCGTGGGCGTCTTCCTGAGTCGGCAGCACATGAGGAGCGTCGCCGACTTCCTCGCGGCGGGACGGACGGCCGGACGCTACGCGATCAGCATCGCCACCGGCATCGCGGGCCTGGGCGCCATTACGATCGTCGGGCTGCTCGAGATGAACTACGTCGCCGGGTTCTCGATGACGTGGTGGGGATTCACGATGAGCGTCGTGATCCTCATCCTGACGGTCTCGGGATGGGTCATCTACCGGTTCCGGCAGACCCGTGCGCTGACGCTCGCGCAGTTCTTCGAAGCCCGCTACAGCAAGAACTTCCGCGTCTTCGCCGGTCTCATCGCGTTCCTCTCCGGACTGATCAACTTCGGCATCTTCCCCGCGGTCGGCGCGAGGTTCTTCATCTACTTCTGCGGTCTTCCGGCGGCGCTGCCGATCTTCGGCCTCATGGTCCCGACGTATCCGATCGTGATGGCCATCCTCCTGATACTCGCGCTCTTCTTCGTGTTCAGCGGCGGACAGGTCGCCGTCATCATCACCGACTTCGCGCAGGGTCTCTTCGTCAACATCGTCTTCATCGTCATCGTGCTCTATCTCTACACGCAGATTGACTGGAGCCAGATCATCGAGGCGCTTGCGGCGGCGCCACAACAGGCGTCGCTGATCAATCCGTTCAAGACGAGTCACATCGAGGACTTCAATCTCCTCTACTTCATCATCGGCATCGTCGGCGTCGTCTACGGCGCGATGTCGTGGCAGGGGACGCAGGCGTACAACAGCTCGGCGAAGAACGCACACGAGGCGAAGATGGCGGGCGTGCTCGGGAATTGGAAGGGGTTCCCGCAGAACCTGTTCATTCTCTTCGTGCCGATCATCATCTACACCGTCATGCACCATCCGGACTTCAGTGCGATCGCGACCAACGTCCAGGGCGTGCTCTCGGGCCTCGGGAGCGAGGCGCTCCAGAACCAGCTGCGCGGGCCGGTCGTTCTGACGATGCTGCTGCCGGTCGGGCTGATGGGCGCGTTCGCGGCGGTGATGCTCGCGGCGTTCATCAGCACGCACGACACGTATCTGCACTCGTGGGGGAGCATCTTCATACAGGACGTCGTGATGCCGTTCCGGAAGAAGCCGTTCACCCGCGACCAGCATCTTCGGGCGCTGAGACTCTCCATTCTCGGCGTGGCCATCTTCATCTTCATGTTCAGCCTGCTCTTCCAGCAGAGCCAGTACATCTTCCTCTTCTTCGCGATCACGGGCGCCATCTTCGCGGGCGGCTCGGGCGCCGTCATCATCGGCGGGCTCTACTGGCGCCGAGGAACCGCTCCCGCGGCGTGGGGCGCCCTGATCACGGGGTCGGGCATCGCCGTCGGCGGCATCCTCATGCATCAGCTGCCCGCGGAGATGTTCGAGTCGGCGCCGCTGATCGTCTCGAGAGTCGGACAGCTCTGGTGGGTGCTTACGCACTGGCTCTACAACATCAACGGCCAGCAGTACTGGGCGATCGCGATGGGCGCGTCGGCTCTCATGTACGTGACGATCTCTCTGCTGGGGCGGACGCCGCCGACCGATCTTGACCGCGTGCTCCACCGCGGGAAATACGCGGTGACGGGGGAGACCGAGGTCGTTGGCGTGCAGCCCTCGCGCGGATGGCGCATGCTTGGGATGGGCAGGGAGTTCACCCGTGGCGACCGCATCATCTACATCGCGACCTACGCGCACACGGGCATATGGATCCTCATCTTCATCGTCGGCACCATCTACAACATGCACCACGACGTCGCCGACGAGGCGTGGGCGAACTTCTGGCGCATCTACTTCTTCATCCAGGTCGTGTTCTCGATCTTCGTGCTGCTCTGGTTCTCGATCGGCGGGTTCCGCGACATCGGGATGATGCTCAAACGGCTCCGCGTCATGCAGCGTGACGAGGCCGATGACGGCACGGTGTCGCACGATGATGCCGGGAGCGGCGAGTAGGCCGTGCCGGAGGCGGATTGGCCCGCCGAGCGCAGTTTCCCGCGGAGGTTTCCCATGGTCTTCACACGGAGCGCGTCGAATCCGATCCTCTCACGAGGCGACATTCCCGACGTGCCGCCTGACGTCATCGACGCCACGTCGGTCTTCAATCCCGGCGCCGCGCTTGTCGACGGACGGCATCTGCTGCTCCTCCGCGTGCAGACGCGCGGACGGAGGACGCACCTGATGGTGGCCGAGAGTCCGGGCGACGGCGTGTTCGAGGTGCGGCCGGAGCTCGTCGAACTCGTCGGATTCGAGAGAATGGGCGAGACGGTCCATCACGTCTACGATGCCAGGATCACGAGGATCGCCGGGACCTGGTACGTCGTGCTCGCGGTCGATGTGGACTCAACGTGCCGGCTCGCCGTGGCGCGGACCGACGACTTCAGACGGCTCGAGCTTGTCGGTCCGGTCGGCGAGGGGCAGGCGGATGGCGCGTCCGCATCGGGCACCGCCACGTCGGGGCCCGGCAGCGCAGCGGGCGCCTGGGACGACGTCCGTAACGGTGTTCTGTTCCCCGGGCGCATCGGCGGACGATACGCGATGCTCCTGCGGCCGAACCGTGTCCGCGTCGGCGACGGACCCATGAGTGGAGAGACGATCGTACTCGCGACCTCGGACGATCTCGCGAACTGGCGCTACGACGGCAATGTGATGTCGGGCCGCCTGCACTACTGGGATGAGCTCATCGGTCCGGGGCCGCCGCCGGTCAAGACGCGCGAGGGCTGGCTGCTCATCTATCACGGGATCGCCACGCACCTCGTGAGCTCGTGGATCTACCAGGCGGGCGTCGTACTGCTCGATCTCAATGATCCGACCCGCGTCATCGCGCGGGGACGCGACAACGTGCTCGAGCCGCGCGAGACCTGGGAGATGATGGGGCAGGTGCCGAATGTCGTCTTCCCCTCCGGGCTCACCGTCGACGTCGACGCGGACGGGTTCGCCGGAGCCGACAGTGAGCTCCGTCTGTACTACGGCGCGGCCGACTCGTGCGTCGGGCTCGCGACCGCGACGGTCGGTAGGCTCCTCGAAGCCTGCCGTATCTGAAAGGACCACCGATGCTGCCACGCAAGGCTTTCATCGTCTCGCACACTCACTGGGACCGTGAGTGGTATCTGACGTTCCACGAGTTCCGCGTGAACCTCGTGCGGGTCGTTGGCGGCGTACTCGACGCGCTCGAGTCGGATGAGGCTTTCCACTGCTTCGTGCTCGACGGGCAGGCTGTCGTGCTCGAGGACTACCTCGAGGTGCGCCCGGGGGACGAGGAGCGCATCAGGCGGCTCGTCGGCGACGGTTCTCTCGTGATCGGACCGTGGTACGAGCTCCCCGACGAATTCCTCGTCAGCGCCGAGTCGCACGTCCGAAATCTGCAGCTCGGCCACCGCGTGTGCGAGCGGTTCGGGCCGGTCCAGAAGGTCGGATATGTCCCCGATTCGTTCGGGCACATCGCGCAGATGCCGCAGCTGCTTCGCGGCGCTGGGATCGACTCGTTCGTCTATTGGAGAGGCAACGGCGATGAGCTCGACGACCTCGGGCTCGAGTACCTGTGGGTCGCTCCCGACGGGAGCGAGGTGACCGCCATCAACCAGTTCGGCGGCTACTGCAACGCGGCCGGACTCGGCCTGTCGGAGATCTGGCACGCGCACACGAAGCGCGAGGTCGACGTCGAACTGGCGGTCGCGAAGGTGCGCGAGCTCTTCGAGAAGATGGACGGGCGGTCGAACGGCGACGTCTATCTGCTCTCGAACGGGTGCGACCACTTCCCGGCGCAGCGGCGGTTCGGTGAGGTGCTTGCGGCGCTTCGGGCGGAGTTTCCGGAGACGGAGTTCGCGCACACGGGGTTCGCGGAGTTCGTGGAGGCCATCAAGGTCGGCGGATACGCGACGAGTCGGCACACGGGCGAGCTTCTCGGCGGGCGCTACTCGCACATTCTCTCGGGCGTATGGTCGGCACGGATGCCGCTCAAGCAGATGAACGACGCCGCGCAGACCATGCTTGCCGATGCGCTCGAACCCGTCAGCGCCTACGCCCACTTCGCGCTCGGGGCCGAGTATCCCGACGGACAGATCGAGTACGCATGGAAGCTCCTGCTCAAGAATCACCCGCACGACTCCATCTGCGGGTGCAGCACCGACGATGTTCACCGCGACATGATCCCGAGGTTCCGCGGCGTTCTCGAGACCGGGGACCGGCTGCTGTCGAACACGCTCGACGGGATGGTGCCGATGTTCGCGCGGGACGAGGCGGACGACCGGGCGACGGCCATCTGCGTGGTCAACCCGCTTCCGATGCGGCGGACCGAGGTCGTCCGGAGGATGGTCGTTCTCCAGCCGCTCGGGATCGATCCGGACCGGCTTCGGCTGTTCAATGAGGACCGGCGCGGAGTCCCGTTCACGATCGTCGAGAAGGTCTACGTCGAGCGGTTCTGGGGCATCGACTATCGCGGTCTCCTCTCGGAGGAGGCGCAGCGACGGTGGTTCGACGTCTACCGGGAGCGGTTTGGAGACCGCATCGTGCGTCCCGAGAGCGAGAGGGAGACGGCCGACTGCTTCCTGACCATCGAGTTCGAGGCGGAGCTTCCCGCGCTCGGCCACGCGGTCTACTTTCTGACGGACGATGGACCGGCGGTGGCCCACGGTTCCGTGGGTGGTGCTGCGGCCGGAGACGATGGGGCCGGGGTCGCCAGGCACGCCACACCCGAGGGGGATGTGATCGCGAGGACCGTGACCGTGGAAGGCGGCACCCTGCGGAATGAGCTCGTCGAGGTGCGGCTCCATCCGAACGGAACGTTCGATCTCACCGACCTGGCTACCGGAACCGTTCGCCCCGGTTTGAACCTTATCGAGGACACCGAGGACATCGGTGACGAGTACGACTACTCGCCGGCCACGAACACGATGACGATTGCGTCAGGTGACGAGGGAGCGAGCGCGGCCCCCTGTACCGGCGTTGTCGACACCGCCGAGGTTCGCATCGTCGACGACACTGGACTCCGGGGCGCGCTCGAGACATCGTTCACGCTGCGGCTGCCCGCGCGCATAACGGACGATCGGTCCGCGAGAAGCGATGAGATGGTCGATTGCGGGGTTCGTGTGACCGTGGCGCTCACGAAGGGGCGGCCGCTGGTCGACGTCACGCTCGAGTTCGACAATGCCGCGGAGGACCACCGGCTCAGGGCAGTCTTCCCGACGGGGATCATGGCGGACACGATCACGTCGGACGGCCACTTCATGCTCAGCGAGCGGCCGATCGATACGGAACCACACGACGACTGGGTCCAGCCGCCGCCCGCCACCGTACCCCAGCAGGAGTTCTCGCTGGTCAGCGATGGCACCGCCAGTCTCGCCGTCCTCAATCGTGGGCTCCCCGAGATCGAGGCATCGCGGGATGCCGCCGGTCGAGCCGTTCTCTCGCTGACCCTCCTGAGGTCTGTCGGGTGGCTGTCGCGTGACGACTTCCCGACGCGATGCAGCCAGAACGCCGGACCGACGCTGTACACGTCCGAGGCGCAGTGTCTTGGACGGCACGTCTTTCGATACGCCGTGGCTCCGCTCGCCGGCGACGCGCTCGAGGCCGGGCTTCCTGCACTCTCGAAGCGCTGGCGCGTCCAGCCGCTGACCCGGCAGGGCGTGGAGGATGGGATGCGCGAGGGCGGAGCGAGCCTTCTCTCGAACTCGTGCGACCGGGTCCGGGTCTCCGCGGTCAAGCGGCACGCGACACGGGACACGCTCGTTGTCCGACTCTGCAATCTCGCCGGCGAACCTGTCGAGGAGACGCTGACGCTCGGCAGGCGCGTACGTGCTGCGTGGAGAACGAACCTGCTCGAGGAGCGCGAGGGTGAGCTTCCGGTCGGCAGCGGCTACCAGATCGCGCTGACGCTGGGAGCGCACGGGATCGCGACGGTCGAGATCGATTTCGAGAGGAAGTGAGCGTGGGCGAGGCAGCGACAGAGGCGAAGACGACGAAGGCGAAGTCGGCGGGCCACGCGAAATCTGCGACGGACAAGCCGAAGAAGGCAGCGAAGCGTGCCGAGCCGATAGCGTCGCCCCATATCGGGACGCTCAACGAGCAGGCGCTCCACGCCTCACTTAAGGAATGGTACGCGGAGCCCGGCGACAGGTTCGAGGTCCCGGTCGACGGTTTCGCCATCGACATCGTCAGGGGCGAGCTTCTTATCGAGATCCAGACCGGCAACTTCTCCTCGATCCGGCGCAAGCTCGAGCGTCTCGTGGAGACGCACCCCGTGCGGCTCGTCCATCCGCTCCCCGTGGAGAAGTGGATCGTCAAGCGTCCACGGAAGAAGCGCGGCAAGGAGACACGCCGCCGCTCACCGAAACACTGCACGCCGATCGACGCGTTCGTCGAGCTCGTCCGGCTCCCGAGACTTCTCAAGCATCCGAACTTCGAGTTTGAGCTTCTGCTGACGCACGAGGAGGAGGTGCGCAGCTACGACGGGACGCGGGGGTGGAGGAAGAAGGGGTGGGTCACCGACGAGCGGCGTCTGATCGAAGTCGTGGGGCGCGAGCGGATCGCGACCGTCGCGGATGCGCTCGCGTATGTCCCTGACGATCTCGAGGAACCGTTCGACACCGCCGCCCTGGGACACGCCGTCGACCGCCCCCGCTGGGTCGCGCAGAAGATGGCGTACTGCCTCCGCGAGACCGGAGCGATCGAGATCGTGGGGAAGGCCGGGAACGCGTTACTCTACGTCCGGAGCGGGTCGTGAGTCAGTTTCGGCTCGTTCGCCACGCGGTACACGGGAGCGGCTCTGCATGGGAGATGTTATGGAATTACCGTCCGCAGTATGGTATACTCTATCCAACAGCGGGCGATGCTGCCCCGGTCAGTCGCTTGCAGTACACACGCCTTTTCGTCCGACGGCCAGGTCTTCAGAAGGAGCGGCGTCATGCGACACGAAATCCAGCGGAGCTACGCCGGGCGGTCGTCCAGCGCGGTCGCGTTGCTCGCGATAGGTCTCTGTGCTCTGTTGCCGCTGTGCGCCCGTGGCCTGGACTGCGGCCCCGAGGTCTTCATCGCGGGCGACGATGAGTACAATGACAAGGGGCCTTCGATTGATGTGGATCCATCTGGAACGGCATGGCTTGTGTGGACAGGATACGATTCGGATGAGGGGGACGAGGACATCTTCTGCTCTAGGAACGACGGGTCCGGGTGGACAACCCAGGAAGCGCTTCACGCCGCGAACGCGAGCGCAGATCGGTACCCGGAGATCTCCATTGGGGCTGACGGAGTCCCTTGGGTCATCTGGTACTGCGCGGGGAGTGGTGGCGAGCGGCTCTTGTGTTCGCACTGGGCGCGTGGTGGCTGGACAGAGCCCGACACTGTCCGGACTGGCGCCGATCGGTATGACGATTACGACATCTGTGCAGTGAACACGAACGATGTGTGGGTCGCTACGGATGGGTCGGCGGAGGGCGTGTCGGGGCAAGGGGTTCTCGTGTACCACTGGGACGGGGTCGAGTGGAGCGAGGCCTGGCGCTACGGATTCGATATGCCCGGCCACAGCTGCATGTTTCCCGATGTTGCGGTAGATCCGTCAGGGGCTCCGTGGGTCGTCTTCTCGCTCGTTCCTGACCTTGGTCACAGTCCCCCCATCATCTTCACTCATCTGACTGAATTCGGTTGGGCGGCAGCCGACACAGCCAATGCTGACTTGAACAACTGCGAAGGGACGGAGATCGTCTTCGATGGCGATGTGCCAATGATCGTGTGGACCGGCAATATGGCGGCCAGTGTCGAAGTCGAGTACAGCCGTTTGGAGGACGGTGCTTGGACGCCGTCTCAGCTTGTCAACCTCCCCGACTCAACGGGCGCCGACTACGACTACATCACTGAGTGCACGGCCGGACCGCGCGGCGAGATCTTCGTGACGTGGAGCGCAGGGAACTACCACGACTTCTTCAGCAAGTCGACACTCGCCTCTTACTGGACGGGCACCAGTTGGGCGCCGGAGCAGGTCATTGGTGGGAGTGGAGACAACAAGAGGGCGGCGTACTCAACTGCCGGCGTCGGTCCTGATGGGAATCTCTGGTCCGCATGGGTATGCTATGAGGAGATTGCGCCGCCTTGGGACGAGGACATCCGTGGGACGACCTGCTCGTTGACCACGACGCCGGTCGACTTCGGTGTGCTGGAGGGTGCGCCGTTTGGTTCCAGCGTTCAGCTTCGCTGGTATGCCGCAGGAGAGGCGACGAACGGACCTTTCCACGTCTGGCGCGCCTTTGCCGGTGAACTCGGCGGTCTTCCGGATGAGCCGCCAGGATCAGCGATCTGCCTGAATGACGATCCCGTAGCCGCTGCTCCGTACAGATGGAACGACTCCACGGCACCTGCCGGGACTGACCTTCTGTTCTGGATCGAGTGGGCACGTCCGGGTCGCTCGCTCTACGCGGGCCCGGTCTCCGTCCGGACATTCGCTCTGGACACATCCACGCCAGCGCGCCTCGCGTTCGTTTCCCCCAACCCATCGAGCGGCGGTGCATGCATCGGGTACGAGCAGTCAATCGAGGGAGCAGTCTCGGCCGTCGTGTACAACGTTACTGGACAGCGTGTTGCAGTGATTCCTGCTCCGTACCGGGCACCTGGCACATACACAACGTCCAACACGGCGCTGTGCTGGGATGGCGTGGATTCGACAGGAGCGCGCGTTGCGAGTGGCGTCTATCTTGTTGAACTCAGAATGAACGGGACCCCGGTGCAGGGTCAGAGACGGGAGGTGACGATACTGAGATAGCCCCGTGATGATCTCGCACTACGTGACGTCTATCCCGATCCAGGCTGGAGGCGCCCCGTGTTCGTCAGGATCGTATCTGCACTCTTCATGGTGTTTGCCATCGCTTTGATCTGCATCGCCACTTGCGAGAATTCGCCGGCAGCCATCGAAGGTATCGTGATGGTGGGTCTCGCAGGTGACCCTCCGGATACGCTGCCCGGTTCCTCCCCACCAAGGAACTGGTGCCTGTGGGACTCGACGCATACAGTCTCACCGGCGTTCGAGTATCGCGAACTTCCCGATGGATACGATCGCCCCGAGGACGATGTCGATTTTCTCGTCAGTGCATCTCTGTCCGGTGCCAACGAGGTGAGCGACATCGAACTGAAGCGCATCGCCCGGATGCTCGATAGGAACAGCGGAGCGAACCTCCTAGGGCACGATGAGACAGATCTTGAGCTGATCGTCAACTACTTCTGCGCCACAGCCTCGTACAGCCCAACGGCATCACCTCACTTCGAGTTCTTCCCGTCCTGCCCTGCGTCCACAGTGAGTGTTGATAACCGCGACCACATCGATTTCTACCTTGCCCTTGCCGATACGGATGCGCAGAACGGGCAATGTCCTTCGGCGTTCACCAGTGCTGAAGAGGATCTTCCGCGCTCTGGCACGTCGTACGGCGAGTACCATGAGAACTCGTTCCACGTTCTGGTCGGAGGCCTGAACGCGAGCGGCGACACGACGTTCTGGCCGATCGACGCAGCCGTAGGTGCCGCGCATGAAATGCAGCACGTTCAGTGGAACTCCGACAGAAGTGAATTCGGGATGACGCCAGACCACGGCAACTTCAACGAGTTCTTTGCGAGCGCTGCAGCAATGGCAGCGATTCCAAGAGGAGGAGGGACCATCTCCGACGACACGCCCTTTGCTCAGTCGCTGATCGGACTCATACAGACCACGGGGTCCGGCGGTTGCGACAACAAGGTCAACGTGCTCAGGGTGGAACCGTGCGTAGATGAGATCTGGACGGATGAGCAGGACTGCCGGACGGGGTACGTGAACTGGGCCGCCTGGTCGGCCTATCTGATACATCGATTCGCCGAGTCGTCCTACGAGGATGATCTACTGTATAAGTGGCTACGCGAGCGCCGCGATTCCGACGGCAAGTACATGCGTGACATGTGCGGACTCGCCTCGGCGCTGGATGGAGAGGAGTACGCTGGTCTCGGCGGCGACACACTGGGCTATCTTGGCGGCTACCGACTTCAGAAGGTGTTTCACGACTACTCGATTGCCAAGTGGGTCGACAGCGACGCATACAACACCGCGTATTCGTTTGGCAGCGATATCTCGCCTGCGCTGTCTCTCGGCTTGTTCACCAAGAACGACACGGTTCACGATCAATACGCCACGCACAACTGCTACGAGATCGCCGTTCCTCCAATGTTCGTCCTGGACGGCGACAACGACAGCACGTGGGTGTATGTGCCGGGGAATGGTAGCGACTCAGCGGCAGGATGCACAGATGGCTGGAACGACCCTCGGGATGTGACCTACTGCGACAACGAGTACTGCGATCCCGTCAAGGTCCGGCTATGGGGCTCCTACTACATCAGCTTCGTGGCCGACACGACATACTACACTGCGTCAATGGACAATAGCTATCTTCGCGTCAAGCTGAACTGGGATGAGCAGGCGATGAGCGACAGCACCGAGCTCTGGGTGAGCCTTCTCAAGTACAGCGTGGCCGATACCAATGTCTATGAGATCGGTGACTCCCTAACACAGGCTGCAACCTTGCAGTTTGCCGCGGGCGACAGCGTCGTTGCCGAGATTCGTGATTTCTGTAGGGGAGGGAACGAAGCCGTGACGCTTGCACTCTCTTTGGTGCCGACGGTCTTCGATACATTTCCGGTCGTCTGTAGCGCACTGGATCGAGTCAGGTTCAACTGCATGCCGCGGCTCGTCCTCGGCGACAACACAGAGGCGCGGCAAGACTTGAGCTTTCGCTACTCCTTCGCGGTCCTCCAGGACATCGATCCCGGTGGCAGCTGCCCGTTCCTTTCTGTTCTGGCAGAGGACCAGTACATCGCGGACAATAATCTTCTTGCTGGCGCGGTGCTGGGGGAAGACAGGACCGACCTCTGCGTCCTCAGTACTGTCCCATCAAGTGGCGATGGTCTCTGCCGACTTCGGATCAGCGAAGCCCAGAGTGATCTCTCGTACTTGGACGCCGTCCAGCTTCACGTCGCAGATGTCGCACCCACGCAGACCGTTGCGATGACGACGGCCGGAGATCCTGTTGCCTATGACTCACCCGTGGTACCCGTAGCCTGTACTGACGAGGACGGCAACGACATCCTTGGCCTGGTCACCCAGAACGATGGCGAAGTGGCCACCATCCCTGCAGGAGGTTGGATAGCCGCTAGTTTTGAGCCTCCCGGGCGGGCTGGTGGGGGAGTCGGCACCGACGGAAGCCCCGGACACAAGATCGAGACACCGGGGTCCGGCTTCGCATTGCCCTCGTTGCAGGGCCTCATCGACATCACAACGCTCTGCTATCGTGAAAACCCCTGCACTCGCTTCCTGGATGTGCCAGCGGATGCCATCCAGGAGGATGGGATGATCACCGTGAGGCTGTGGACACCCGTGGACTTCCATCTCGATCGGCTGTTCTTCGCGACCCACTCGCCGGTGAGCGCGCATCTATCGACGTGCGAACTCCGGAGTGCGAGCCACTCCTCCGACGGGGACATCGGAGATCTTCTGAGTGTTGTCGATGGCACGTATGCGACGCTTTCGAAGGATGAGAGCATTGACCTCGCGTTTCTGCCAACTGAACAGGCGCCCCGCACCAGCCGCTTCTATGTCGTCCAAGGAACTGGCCGATACGTGCACGTTGATGCCCCTCCAGCACTGGGAGGGGATGCAGCATATCCCTCCAAGGTGAGTATTGCCGCGTACCCGAATCCGGTCAGCTCGCAGGCGACGCTGCGGTTCACCGTTCCACATCCAGGTGGCCTCACTGGAGTCAAGGTCTACAATCTTGCCGGGAGGGTCGTCAGCGACCTCGGTTCTGAGGAACTCCCACCCGGAACCTATGAGATCGCGTGGAGCGGGAAGGATGACCGAGGCAACGCGGTCGCGGCCGGTGTCTACTTCGTTAGGGTCGTGGCCCCTCAGGGCACCGACGTGCGAAAGGTCGTCCTCGTGCGGTAGCGCAGCTGGGACCGGTGACCGTTGATGCTGTCCGCCCGCTGCGTACGAACGACGAAGGCCCCGTGAATCCACGGGGCCTTCTCTGTACGTGCTCTCCAATGCAGGCTGATCCCCTTGCCTGCTATTTCACCAACACCATTTTCCGCGTCGCAATCGTCTCGCCGGCCACGAGCCGGACGAAGTAGACGCCCGAGCCGACCGCGTTCCCATGCGAATCCGTGCCGTGCCAGACCGCTTCGTGCGGACCGGCGTCGCGCGGGCCGCTCTCGAGAACGGTCACGAGTCTGCCGCGCACGTCGTAGACCGCAAGTTCGACCTCCGCATGATGCGGGAGCGAGAACGCGATGTTCGCGGTCGGGTTGAACGGGTTCGGCCGCACGGGGTAGAGCCTCACGTCGCGGATGAGTTCCGGCTCAGCGACATCCGAACCCTCACCGCTGATGCCCCAGAGCTCGATGTCGTCGATGTTCCAGCCGCAGTACTGCCATCCGCCGTCCGTGATGCCCATGGTCCACCGGAGGTAGACGGTCTCCTGGTCGTCGGCGACCGATGAGATGTCGACGCCTATCTGCGTCCATGCGGAATCGGTGATCTCCTCAGTGTTCTCCCAGACCGTGACCCACGAAGCGCCGTCGGTACTCGCGCGAACGTATGCGTGGTCGTAGTCGGGTGTCTCGACGCCCAGCCATCGCCAGAACTTGAGGTTCGTGTTGTAGAGGTTGCTGCAGTCGATGACCGCCGTCGTCAGATGCGACTCGTCGAGGTCGTTCGGGTAGTCACCACCGAGGTTGTACCCGTAGACGTTGTCACCCGTGTGGCCGGACGTCGGGTCGGGGTTGCCGTACTGCCCGCCGCCGCCCGTGGGCTGTCCGTACGCCCAGTCGCCCTCGGTCGTCCAGCCCGGGTCGGTATCGAGCGTCCACTCGTAGTGCTTTTCGCTCGTTCCGATGGCGACGACGACGTCGCGCGTCGTGTCACCCAGACCGTTGGAGAGGTTGCGGAACGAGATCGACGCGACTTGCGCCCCGTCGGGGAGGGTCTCCGCGTTCGAATTGATCGTGACGGTGACCGTGGCCGGCACGCCGGGTGTCAACCAGCCCCCCGTGTCGCCCGAGAGCGAGATCCACGCCGTGGACGGGGGAAGCACCTCGACCTGGTAGTTGGCCGGCGCGTCCCCGCGATACTCCATGACATAGTCCTGGCTGACCGGGGTGAACGGGCCGCCGCTCGGTCCCTCGGACTTGAAGTGTGTGTTCGGGTCGACCGAGAGCCCCGCGTCAATCGTGAGCGCCTTCATGCAGAAGTTGCCGGTCTGGCTCCACTGCCCGTCATCGAAATCGTAGAAGTCGAGCCACGTGCTGCCGCTCTTGTAGTAGCTCTCGCCGGCGTGTGCCACCGACGCGACGATCGTGCGGTAGCTCGCGCCGAGCAGGACCGGAACGTCCGACGTGCGGTCATACGGATGGCCGCCCTGTGAGAGTTCGAGGTAGACGTAGAAATCGTTCCCGGCGTAGAGGTTCGCGGTCGGGTCGAGGTCAACCGTGTGGAGGCCGGCGTGGTCGTACGTGCCGGTCTCTTCGGCCATGAGATCGGAGAGCGCGCCGCCCGAGAACGTGTCATAGACGCGGACCGTGTAGTCGACGCTGTCGACGGCCGTGAAGAAGTTGACCGCCTTGAGGAGCTCATCGCCCTCGGCAACGTAGGCGTTGAAAGCCTCGTTTGCGACGGTGAGCGTGTCACGCCAGCCGTGGTAGTCGTGGTAGTAGACGTGTTCGTACTCGAGCGGCTCGACGCCACGAAAGACGATCGCGCCCATCTCCTCATTCTGACCGCAGTGCTTGTCGTAGTAGGAAATCCAGAAGTAACCACTCAGCCCCCAGCCTGAGCCCCAGCTGTTCTTGCAGAGCCACGCTCCCGGCCCCTCGGTCGCCTGCGTGCTCTTCCCGTCGTCCCATCCCACGATGGCGACGGCGTGGTTCGGCTCCCAGCTGTGGGAGGGCGGCTGGTAGTGGATGTAGTTGGAGATGAACTGGGAGTCGTAGCAGAGGCATGTGCCGACGACCCCGTAGTCGATCACTGCCTGCTTGATCTCGTCGATGTGCTCAAGGTTCTCGCCGGCGACATGCCACTCGACGTCGCGCGGGTAGTAGTAGTGGAAGCTCGGGTCGTGACGGAGCGGGGGAGAGGTGTACGACTGGCCGTCCACGTCGCGGACGGCTCCCTCGAGACGTGCGAGGTACGCGGTCGTCACGCGGTAGTCACCGCCCTGATGCACCTCGAGCCCGCCTGCGTCCGGGAAGATGTCCTGGTTGTAGTCCATGTTGAAGCCGTTCCACCAGTCGAGATGGTACTCGGCGAGGTTTGGCTCGCCGCTTTCGCCGGCTGTCGCCCAGGCGCCCGTCATCAGGAGGTTGCCCTCCATGGCGGCCATCGCGCCGTGCGTCCAGCAGGTCCCGCCGGTCTGGCTCTTGACCGAGGTGACGTAGTTCTCGCCGCCGACGTTCCGGAGATCGTAGGTCGCCGGTGGGTCGGCCGCCGCGGTCGTTGCGAGCACGATGATGACGACCAGCGTGCTCAGCACGAGAGCTCTGCGTGCCATTCTGCGCTCCTTGTCCATGATGGAGACTGTCCCTGGATAGAATCACACGATTCGCGCCGCGCGTGCGGCGTATGTTCGCTTTGTGCGGGAAGACCGTGAACACGGTCACCAATTCATTATACCACAGCGCGTGACCCACGGCAAGGAGCCGGTGGCCACCGCGCGCGCCCGGCGCGGCACAGGAAAACCTTGCCGAACGGTCACTCCCGTGGGATGCTCTCCGCACAGCCACCGCGGAGACGCGGCTCTGCCGGTTGACGGCGAACGCCCCGAGTCATCCACCGGGGCAGAGGAGGGTGGTGTTTGAGCAGCGATCCAACGATGGCGCTCGCGAGGAAGCTCGGTATCGTTGAGGGTGATCGGATCCAGCTGTGCGATGAGCCCAAGGACTTCAGGTCGACGCTCGGGGAGCTTCCGGAGGGCGTGGACGTGGTGCCGGAGCGCGCGCGGAACCTGGACATGGCCATCATCTTCTCGAAGCGCGCCGCCGACCTCCGGTTCGACATGCCCCATGTGTCCGGTCGGCTGGCGGAGTCGGGACATCTCTGGGTGGCGTGGCCGAAGCGCGCCTCCGAACTCGAGACCGATCTCACGTTCGACGTCGTACAGCAGATAGGGATCAAGTTGGGGATGGTCGACTCCCGCATCTGCTCGCTCGGCCAGTACTGGTCCGGCCTCAGGTTCGAGCGGCGCCGCGACCCCAAGAGCGACTACGCGCCGATGTGGCCGGCTCCCATCGACGAGAGTGAGGACAAGACGCCGTAGCCGCTGTGGACCCTGGCCCTGTGGAATGCATCAAAATGAAGGAAAGCGATATACTGGAGGCTTGATGGCTGAGATCGAGATGGCGCCCGATACACAGGCGCTCCAGGACGAACTCGAGCAGTTCCGCAAGGAGAAGGAACAGATCAAGCGGCTTGTCGGGCAGATCGGTGGAGCGAAATCGAACCGCCGCGACGAGGTGTTCAACGTCATCTTCATGGCGCTGATCTTCGCCATGTTCGTCGTGGATGTGTTGAGGCACGTGTTTCACATCGACGTGCCGCTGCCGCCTCTGTTCTCTCTCGAACTCGGGGTTCTTCTTGTCTCCGTCAAGATCATCTGGATGATCCACAAACAGACCAAGGTCGAGCACTTTCAGTTCTGGATCCTCAATTCGATCGAGTTCAGGCTCAACGAGCTTGGGAGAAGACTTCGCTCGATCGAGGATTCGCTCAATCCACCGGGAGGAGCACCGGATGTCTGATGTGAGAGGACGGGTGGAGGGAGCCCATGCCGAACACGACGTGAAGTTCTACGGGCTCTCGACGTGCGTGTGGTGCAAGAAGACCCGGCGCTATCTCGAGGAGGCCGGCGTTGAGTTCGAGTTCACCTATCTGGATCTGCTTCAGGGTGATGAGCGCGCCGAGGCGCTTGGCGTCGTGAAGCAGTGGAACCCTGCGGGGACGTTTCCAACCACCGTCATCGATGGAGAGACGTGCGTCACAGGTTTCCAGCCGGACGAACTCAGAGAGCTTCTGGGGCTGTAGTGAGTCCAGGATCGCGGGGAGTCTGAGGCCGCGAGGAGCAGGAAGACAGTGAACGACGAAACGCGCTGCACGTCGGAAGAGATCGACGAGCTCCATGCGAAGCTCGAGCACGATGCCGAGGCGCATGGATACCATCTCAACCCCGATCGCGAGTTCACTCGTGAGCTGATCGAGGGGCTTGCGTGCAATGCGAAGCGGTTGGGGTACGCGGCGTGTCCCTGCCGGCTCGCGTCGGGTGAGCGCGCCGACGACCTCGACATTGTCTGTCCGTGCGACTACCGTGATCCCGATCTGGCCGAGTACGGCTGCTGCTACTGCTCGCTCTATGTCGGCGATGAGGTGCTCGAGGGGCGGCAGGCACCGCACTCGATCCCCGAGCGGCGCCCGTCGGAGGAGGAGCGCGCGTCGTCGTCGCGGCGATCGGCCTCCATCGGAGCCGCGGACGCATCCAGGCCGGCAGGTGGGCCGGCGCCATCGCTTCCCGTCCTCCGGTGCCGCGTCTGCGGTTACCTCTGTGCCCGCGAGCAGCCACCCGGCAAATGTCCAATCTGTGGGGCATCCAGCGACCGCTTCGAGCGGTTCCTCTGACAAATGCTGTGCCGTATGCAATAATCTATGCCGTTTGGTCACGATGGTGCTGTTTTTCAGCGTGGTCTGACCGTTTCGGCACTTCTCATGCACGCTCTGGTGCAGTCGGAAGCGAACCGCGAGAGTGAGGCATGTGATGAGCCGTCAGGACCAGGTCAACCAGAGCTGCTACAGCGCCGAGAAGGTCGCGTCCAGCTATCTGCAGAGCAATCTGCAGATGCCGGAGGTCATGATCTTCATGAAGTACCATGGTGATCTCTGGGGGACGAAGATCCTGGACATCGGCTGTGGCGCCGGTCGGACCGCGGTCTTTCTCAGCCGGTGGGCCGGCGAGTACAAGGCCGTCGACTACGCCGAGGGGATGGTGAGGCTCTGCCGGCTGCGTTGTCCCGGTGTGGACGTCTCCGCAGGCGACGTGCGTGACCTCCGCCGCTTCAAGGATGCTTCGTTCGACACGGTCGTCTTCGCCAACAACGGGTTCGACTCGCTTACCCACGAGGACCGGCTCAAGGGTCTCTCGGAGATGAGCCGGGTGCTCCGGCCGGGCGGTCTGTTCGTCTTCTCCACGCACAACCGCGACTACCCGCTGGCCGACCGTCAGCCCGGCTACGACTTCACGCTCGACCCGTGCGCGGCCGTGAAGCGATTCGTCAGGTTCTGGCGGTGCAGCCGGAACCGGTGGCTGAACAGGAAGTACGAATACACCGGTGAGAAGTATCGCATCATCAACGACCCCGCGCATCATTACGGGCTCCTGACGTACTACATCTCCGTGCAGGGCCAGATCGAGCAGCTCGCGGACGCGGGGCTCGAGTTTCAGGAGGTGTACGCTCTGCAGGGAAACGTGCTCGATCCGACGGTTCCAGACACGACGTGTTCGTGGCTGTGGTACGTGGCGCGGAGGCGCTAGCGGGGCGTGATGGTGGTGACCCGGTGCACGCGTTTCAGATCCCGGTCTCCGGGATGGCCGGACGCACCATGACAGACTTCTCTCTGCTGATGACCGCGAGGCCCGCCTTGGCTCCTCGCGGTTTTCGCACATGTCGCTTCTCCGTGTAGCTTACTGAGACCTTCGACGAGCGGCCCGCCTTGCTGTGGAAGGCCGCAATAGCCGCGGCCTCGAGGATCGCCTGGCGGTCCGGGCGGCGGTCGCCGGCCGGGATGCGAAGGACGACGTGCGACCCGGCGACCTGCCGTGCGTGGAACCAGAGGTCGCCCGGGCGCGCGATTCTGTGTGTGAGCACATCGTTGTCGCGGTTCGTCTTCCCGACGAGCACGTCCCATCCGCCGCTGATGTGATAGGTGCGGTAGTGCACGCGCTCTTCCTGCTTTTCCTTCCGGCCGCGCGCCGACACCGGGCGCGTGAACGTCTCCTCGAGCTGCTCGAGCCGGGTCTCGTCGGCCTCTTCGGCGGTCGAGACGGCCCGGATGAGTTCTTCGACCTCCGCCTCCAGCGATGCCAATCGCTCGGGCGCGCGCTGCGCTCTCTTCTCGGCCTTCTTCGCGCGCCGGAAGTAGGTCTCGGCGTTGTCCTGCGGCGTCAGCTTCGGGTCGAGTTCGACCTCCACACGCGTGGCGCCGTCATAGTCCACGAGGGTCGCGCGGTCATCGCCGCGCTTGATGGAGTCCTTCCTTGCGAGGATGAGCTGCCCCAGCGATCGGTACTCGCCGGCGCGCTCGGCGTCGTCGATCTCCGCCCGGACCTTCGTGACGCCCCGCCGCTTGCGGCGCAGCTGTGTGGCGATGGCCTTCAGGACGATGTCGCGCCGACGGGAGGGGCCGAGATCGGCGAAGATGGAGTCGAACGCGTGGAGTGCCGCCTCGTTGGCCGAGTCGAACCGCGTGTGTTCCCGCTGCGGGTGACGCTCGGTGCCCGAGATCCCGAGGCGGGCGTGGGGGCGGCCCGCGTCATCCGTCCACTCGGTCACGACGAAGCCGTCGGCGGGGGGTGGGGATGCGTCCGAGCGGTCCCTGTCTCCGGTGGGACCGATGGTCAGACCGGGATGGCGGCCGAGATCGATTGTGGCGGTCTTCGTCGAAGCGATCCCGGCAGGGTTCGTGCGTTCGAACCCGAGTTCGATCACGGCGGTCTCCGGGATGGCCCACAGGCTGTCGATCCGCGCCCCCGTGAGTTCCCGGCTGAGCCGGTGGTCCGCTCCGGCGCCGACAGACTCGTTGATCGGGCGGCTGGTGAGCGCGATGAGAGGAAGGGCCCGGTCCACCGCCACGATGAGGCGGGCGCCGTCGAGTTCCAGGACCAGGACACCGGGTCCGGTGGACGTGACCCGGTGGACTCTGTTCCCGATGATCTTTGGGGCGATCTCGTGCACCAGATGGGTGGTAAGGGTCGTGTCCAGGGTCTGCCTCCATGCGCCGGATGCGTGTGTCGGTACTCGGGAGTCTATCGCAGCGCCGGCCCGGCCGCAACGCCGTCGTCATATCGCAGGAAACGCCCGAAAACAGGCGAATCGTTGACTCTTGCCGTGTGAATCGTTATCATGTTAGGTCACCCCAGCCACAAGGAGGTTCGCGCCCGTGCTGAGGAGCATGACTGGCTACGGCAGCGCGGAGCGGACGATGGACGGACGGTGCGTCCGTGCCGAAGTGCGTTCCGTGAACCAACGTTTTCTGGACATTCAGGTCAAGGCGCCGCGTCTTTTCCTTCGGATCGAGGACAGGATCCGGCGCTACCTCGAGTCACATCTCAATCGCGGTCGCGTGACCGTGTACATGGAGTGGCGTGAGGAGGGGGAGTCGGCGGCGCCCGGGATCAACCGCGCGGCGGCGGCGACGCTCGTGAGTGAGCTGAGGGAACTGGCCGGCGAACTCGGCATCCCCGAGGATATCGACCTGGCGGTGCTGACGCGATTCCCGCAGCTCTTCGAGCAGGCCGATGATGATCTCGAGGCGGACCGCCTCTGGGACGTCGTCTCGCCGGTTCTCGAGGAGGCCGTGAGCGGACTCGTCGCCATGCGCGAGGAGGAAGGACGCCAGCTCGTTGCGGAGTTCGAGGAGCGTCTGGGACTCGTCGGTACGCTTGTCGCCGGTATCGAGGAGGCGGCTCCGCGCGCCGCGGCCGCTCTCAAGGAGAAGATGACCGAGCGCGTCAACGCCTTCATGGGAGACGAGATCGAGGTCGACCAGGCGCGGCTCGCGCAGGAACTCGCCTCGGCCGCCGAACGGGCGGACTTCACCGAAGAGATCGTCCGGCTCAGAGCTCATATCGAGCACACGAAGGCCACGATCGCCGAGGACGGGGCGACCGGCAAGCGGTTGAACTTCCTCGTTCAGGAGATGCACCGCGAGGCGAACACGATCGGCTCCAAGAACATCGATCTCGATCTTGCGGCGCTCGACCTCTCTCTCAAGGAGGAGATCGAGAAGCTCAGGGAACAGGTCCAGAACGTGGAGTAGCGCGGCGCCCGGCGGGAAGTTGCGGGAGTCGCAGCTGACGGCCCGGCGACCTCGCGATGGAGGACGGCCTCGGTGAGCGCACTGCTCAACATTGGATTCGGGAACGTCGTTGCGCGCGACCGTGTGGTTGCCATCGTGACGCCGGGCTCGGCGCCGGTCAAGCGCATGAAGGATCACGCGCGGGAAACCGGCAAGCTCGTCGATGCGACGCAGGGCCGCCGCACACGCGCCGTCATCGTGACGGACAGCGACCACGTCATCCTCTCAGCGATCGCGGTCGAGACGATCACACAGCGGCTCGAAGGTCTCGACTCGCAGGATGACAACTAGCGCTTCCGGGCGCGGACGCCGCAGGTGGCGGACATCGCAGGTGGGAGACGTGACGTGCGACAGGCATTTCCGATCGTGATCTCCGGCCCGTCCGGTGTCGGCAAGACGACAATCACCAGGGAGCTTCTGGCAAGCGATCCGCTCTTGTCCTACTCCGTGTCGGTGACAACGCGGCCGCCACGCCGTGGCGAGACCGACGGAGAGCACTACGAGTTCGTCTCGGAGAGCGAGTTCGCGGACCTCGTCGCGGCCGGTGACCTTGCGGAGCACGCATGCGTGCACGGGTACAGCTACGGCACGAGGAAGAGCGTCATCCGCGAGACGACGGGGAAGGGGCTGGACGTCATCATGGATCTCGATGTCCAGGGTGGAATGCAGATGCGCGGGGCTTTCCCGGAGTCGCTTCTGATCTTCATCCACCCGCCGTCTCACGGCGAGCTCGAGGACAGACTCCGGGGGCGCGCGACAGACAGCGCGGAGGTCATCGAGACGAGGCTCAGGAACGCGCACGGTGAGCTCGAGGTGGCCGAGCGGTACGACCACGGTGTGACCAATGATGATCTGAACCAGGCCATCGAGGAGGTGCGCGGCGTCATCGATGCCGAACGCGCCGCCCGTGATGGCAAATGCGCCACCGAGTGTGGCGGAAGCGCCGCGGATTGTGGCGGAAGCGCCGCGGATTGCGGCGAAACAGAGAACAGGAGAAGCTGATGGAACCTCTCAAGAAGCGAGAGATGCTCAAGACCGTGAAGAACGAGTACCTCGCCGCCATTCTGGCGGCCAAGGTCGCCAGGCGTCTGCATGCGATGGCGCCGGAAGACCGGCAGGATCCGACCGCCAAGGTGACGTCGCTCGCTATCAAGATGGTCACCGACGGCAACGTGGAGTACACGATCGCCAAGGAGCACATGGTGGTCGAGACGAAGAAGGAGGACGGCGCGAAGTAGCGCTCAGAGATCATGGGAGTTCCACTCAGCGGAAAGACGATCGTACTCGGGGTCACCGGCAGCATCGCCGCGTTCAAGGCCCCGCACATCGTCACCAGACTGGTGGCGGCCGGCGCAAACGTGGTCGTCGCCATGACCGCGAACGCCACGCGGTTCATCACCCCGCTGACCTTCGAGACTCTCTCGGGCAATCAGGTCATCGTCGAAATGTTCCCGGAGACGAAGCACGGCGTCAGACCCGTCGAAGAGGCGGTGTCGGGCCGCGCGCGGCTTCGTCACATCCATCTCGCCGAGGCGGCCGACCTCGCTGTCATCGCTCCGGCCTCGGCGAACATCATCGGGAAGATGGCCACCGGCGTGGCCGACGATTTCCTCTCGACCGAACTCATGGCGATGACGTGCCCGGTCATCGTCGCTCCCGCGATGAACGTCCACATGATGGAATCGGACGCGGTAACGGAGAACGTGGAGACGCTTCGATCCCGCGGTGTCATCATCGTGGAGGCCGAGACCGGACGACTGGCGAGCGGCGCCGTGGGGAAGGGGCGGCTCGCCGACCCCGACGCCATCGTCGATCTCGTCCTCGAGATGCTGGCTCCGCCACAGGACCTCGCAGGGAGGTCCATCGTAGTCACGGCGGGACCGACGCGCGAAGCCATAGACCCGGTGCGTTTCATCGGCAACCGCTCGAGCGGACGGATGGGGTATGCGTTGGCGGAGCGGGCTGTGGCGCGCGGCGCGACCGTGACGCTCGTGTCCGGCCCGACGTCGCTCGAGACACCTGACGGCGCGACCTTCGTGAGAGTCGAGACGACGCTCGAGATGCGAGACGCGGTGCTGGAAGCTGTCCGGGACGCCGACCTGCTCGTCATGGCGGCCGCCCCGGCCGACTACGCTCCGGCGGAAACGGCGAGCGAGAAGATCAAGAAGTCCGCGGAGACGCTCACACTCACGCTCGAGAGAACACCGGACATCCTCTCGACCTTCGCCGAAACAAGACGCGAGGGGCAGGGCGTGGTAGGCTTCGCGCTCGAGACGCAGGACGAGCTCGCGGAAGGACGGCGGAAGCTCGAGTCGAAGGGCCTTGATGTCGTCGTGATCAACAACCCGCGGCACGTGGGCGCGGGGTTCGACGTCGAGACCAATGTGGCGACCATCATCACGCGTTCAGGCGCCGAAACGGCGCCCGGCCTCGTGACGAAGGTCGAACTGGCCGACATCGTCCTGTCGGCCGCGATCCACGAGCTTGGCTGGGAGCCGGACGATGGCGCGTGATTTGAGACAGGACTCGCCGGACGAGCAGGTGACGCGGTACCTTCGCCAGATGAGGGAGGCCGGAGAAGAGGAACTCATCCTCTCCCGCGAGACCGTTGCGCTCATCAAGGGCAAGCGCGTCATTCACGCAGCTGCCGCACCGGAGAAGGCCCCCACGGTAATCGCGACGGCGACAAGCGGCGGGGGGGACGTGACCTCGCCGACGCCGGCGGATGATGTGGCGAAGAGCCGGTCGCAGACCACAACGGCCACCGCGGATCCGGACTCGGTCCGGGCGAAGGCGGCGGCGCTGCCGGAGGTCGAGTTCATCGATGTTCGGCTGGCGCTGGGCGCGGGCGAGGGCGAGCGCGACATGTTCGTTGACAGGTCGCCCGTCGATCGCTGCGGCGACCTCGAGTGCGTCTCGAAGCTCGTGACGGCCTGCGAGGCATGCGAGCTGGCGGCGACGCGGACGAACGTCGTGTTCGGCGCCGGCAGTCCCACGGCCGATCTGATGTTCATCGGTGAGGGCCCCGGGAAGAACGAGGACCTTCAGGGCGTGCCGTTCGTCGGTCGCGCCGGTGAGCTTCTCGACAAGATCCTGGATGCCGCCGAGTTCGAGCGGGACGAGGTCTACATCGCCAACATCATCAAGTGCCGACCTCCGAACAACCGCACACCGCTGACGAACGAGATCGAGTCGTGTGTGCCGTTCCTGGCTCGGCAGATCGCGCTGATAGCGCCACGCATCATCTGCACCCTGGGGCTCCCGGCGACGCAGACCCTTCTCGGGATCCGGGGGTCGATGGGGAGCATGCGGGGCAAGGTGTATCGGCATCGAGACATCAAGGTCATACCGACCTACCACCCGGCCGCCGCGCTGAGGGATCCGAAGTACAAGCGGCCGATGTGGGAGGACTTCCTCCGTATTCGGAGGGAGTACGACCGGGGATAGTGGCCGCGGCCGCGAAGACGGCCGTCACGGAGGCAGCATGGCGACAGTGAAAGAAGGCGTGCGGCGGACGGGGACGATGGTCGCCGGAGATCGTGTGCCGCCGCAGGCGCACGAGGCTGAGGTCGCGGTGCTCGGCGCGATGATGCTCGACATAGAGGCGATCGGGGCGGGCGCGGAGCTGCTCAATCCGGAGTCCTTCTATCGCGACAGCCACCGGAAGATCTTCCGCGCCATCATGGATCTGTTCTCGAAGAGCGAGGCCGTCGACCTCGTGACGCTGACGCAGGAGCTCAAGCGAAAGAAGGAGCTCGACGCCGTCGGCGGCGCCGCGTATCTCTCGACGATCCTGGGCAGCGTTCCGACCGCGGCGAACGTCCGCTACCACGCGAAGATCGTCCTCGAGAAGGCCGTGCTTCGCAGGCTCATCACCACAGCGACCGAGGTCGTTCAGGAGGCGTACGACGCGAGTGGCGACGCCGCGGAGATCCTCGACCGCGCCGAGAACATGATCTTCGACATAGCGCAATCACGGGTCCGCCGTGACTTCATGCCGATGCGCGAGATCCTCAAGCACAGCTTCGAGGTCATCCAGGAGCTCTACGACAAGAAGGAACACATCACCGGTATCGGTTCCGGGTTCGACGACCTCGACAAACTGACGTCCGGCTTCCAGCGTTCCGACCTCGTCATCATCGCGGGCCGTCCCTCGATGGGGAAGACGGCGTTCGCGCTCAACATCACCGCGAACGCCGCGGTCAAACACAACACGCCGGTGGCCATCTTCAGCCTCGAGATGGGCAAGGAACAGCTCGTCCAGCGTATGCTCTGCAGCGAGGCGCGGGTTGACGCGCACAAGCTCCGCACCGGGTATCTGGCCGATCGGCACTGGTCGAGTCTTACGACGGCCGCGGGGCAGCTCTCCGAGGCCGCCATCTACATCGACGATACGCCGGCGATGACGGTCCTCGAGATGCGCTCGAAGGCGCGGCGGCTCAAGGCCGAGGTGGACGTGGGCGTCCTTATCGTGGATTATATGCAGCTCATGCGCGGCACGGGCCGCGTCGAGAACCGCCAGCAGGAGATCTCCGAGATCTCGCGATCGCTCAAGGCGCTCGCCAAGGAACTCAACGTTCCGGTACTCGCGCTCTCGCAGCTCTCGCGAGCGGTGGAGCAGCGCGGAGGCGACCGGCGCCCGATCCTCTCGGATCTTCGCGAGTCGGGCGCGATCGAGCAGGACGCGGACGTCGTCATGTTCGTCTACCGGGGCGAGCAGTACGAGCGGACGCCCGAGAATCAGGGGATGGCGGAAATCATCATCGGGAAGCAGCGGAACGGTCCGACCGGGACCGTGAAGCTGGCGTTCCGTTCCGAGTGCACCCGGTTCGAGAACCTGGCGACGCGTCCGGACGAGCCGTTCGAGGATCTCTAGCGTCGGGTCGCACCGGCTGCGCCGGCCGTCGATTTCGACGATCGCATACGATCCGAACAGCAACCTGTGGCAGGGGAGCGATGGACCTCTTCGCGAAGCTGGGTGAAGCAGCGCTGAACATGTTCCGTGTCGTCGGCAGTGCGGGCGTCGTCCTGTGGCGTGCCACTCTCTCGCTCAGGCGGGTCGGGCGTTCGCTCGGGCTCATCTTCGAGCAGATGCAGCGGTTCGGCGTCGAGTCGCTGCCGCTGGTCGTCATCACTTCGGTCTTCACCGGCGCGGTCGCTGCGGTTCAGGTCTCCTACCAGCTCAAAGAGTATCTCCCGAAGGCCTACCTCGGCACGGCCATCTTCAAGTCAGTCGTGATCGAACTCGGCCCCGTGCTCACGGCGCTCGTCGTCGGCGGGCGCGTCGGCGCCTCGATCGCCGCCGAACTCGGCACGATGCGCGTCACCGAGCAGATCGATGCGATGGAGGCGATGGCCATCGATCCGCATCGCTACCTCGTGATGCCGAGGCTCCTCTCCGGACTCATCATGCTGCCGGCGCTGACGGTCATCGCGGACATCCTCGCCATCGGCGGCGGATTCGTGGTCGCCGGCGTGGCGCTCGACGTCTCGGCGAAGGTGTTCATTGACGGCATGAAGATGATGTTCTACGCGGGTGACGTGCTCGGCGGTCTGATCAAGGCGTGCGTGTTCGGCGGGATCATCGCGCTGATGGGCTGCACCGCGGGGTTGAGGGCCATGGGTGGCGCCGTCGGCGTAGGGCAGGCCGCGACGCGCGCGGTCGTCTCCAGCTGTGTCCTGATCCTCATAGGCGACTATATTCTGACGACTCTCATCTACGGGATCATCTTCACATGATGAACGCAGCGTCCACGGGAAACGGTTCGTTCATTCACGTCGAAGACCTTCACAAGTCGTTCGGCGACAAGGAGGTGCTCCGCGGCATCACATTCGACGTCGTGGAGGGAGAGACGCTCGTGATCCTCGGCGCATCCGGGTGCGGGAAGAGCGTTCTGCTCAAACACATCATCGCTCTGATGTATCCCGACAGCGGTTATGTCGAGTTCCGCGGCGAGAACATCTTCGAGATGCGCGCGCCACAGCTCAACGAGGTCCGAAAGCACTTCGGGATGGTCTTTCAGGGGGCCGCTCTCTTTGATTCGATGACCGTTGGCGAGAACGTCGGTCTGCCCGCGTTCGAGCACCGGGGGATGCGGGGCGAGGAACTCTCGAAACTCGTTGAGGAGAAGCTCGTTCTCGTGGGACTCGGAGGGATTGCGCATCTGAAGCCCTCCGAGATCTCGGGTGGAATGAAGAAGCGCGTAGCACTCGCTCGCGCGATCGCGCTCGATCCGGACGTGATCCTCTACGACGAACCGACGACAGGACTCGACCCTATCATGGCCGAGCAGATCAACGAACTCATCCGGGACACACAGAAGCAGCTGGGCGCGACTTCGATCGTCGTGACACACGATCTTCACAGCGCGACCTTCATAGGCGACCGCGTTGCGCTCGTCGATACAGGCCGGATTGAATTCGTCGGCACGACCGACGAACTTATGAACACAGACCAGGAAGCGGTGAGGAACTTCATCGCCAGGGGCCACGCGAACCGCGATCGCCCCGAGCCCGATTTCACAGCTGGTTTCTAGGCGCGGAGGCAGCGAATGGCACAGCGAGGCAACGAGATACGCGTCGGCATCATGCTCACGATCTGTATCGTGCTGCTGGTCGTCGGCATCCTCTGGTTGAGCGGAGCGACGTTCAGCGATGACCGCTACACGTTCGACGTGATGTTCCGCGAGGTTGGCGGGCTCAATTCCGGAGACAAGGTGACGGTGGCGGGGTTGGAGGCGGGGGAGGTCGCCAGTCTGACGTTCGCTGAAGACGGGTATGTGAGGGCGGCGCTCAGCGTGGAGCCGACTGTTCTCATTCCGAACGATTCACGGATCGCGATAGGGAGCTATGGCTTCCTCGGGGCGAAGCACGTTGGCGTCAGACCTGGGACGAGCTCCGTCCACATCGAACCCGGCAGCACCGTCGTGGGCACGAACGAGAAGAGCATGAACGACGTCGTCAGCGAGATGGGCGATGCGCTCACGGAGATTCGCAGCGTTCTCCACGCGGCCGACGAGATCCTCAACGACACCGCGGGCAAGGAACAGGTGCGGCGGACGATGTCCAACGCCGAGAGGGCGACGGTCAGTCTCAACGAGGCGCTCGTCGACCTGAAGGCCATGACCGCCGACGTGCGGAGCTTCGTCGAGATGAAGCGCGACCCGG
The DNA here is from genome assembly GCA_964516845.1 of uncultured bacterium. Lineage (GTDB taxonomy): Bacteria > Joyebacterota > Joyebacteria > Joyebacterales > Joyebacteraceae > JAPEKQ01. Next base: position 59,335 of record CAZEXP010000002.1, on the reverse strand, counting down.
CGTCCGAGGCGATCGACTCGATGGCCCAGGCGTCGGAGTCGTTCGTGGCCGTGGCGGGTCGGCTGGAGACGATCTCCGCGTCGCTCGACACGATCATCACACGCGTCGAGAGCGGCGAGGGTACGCTCGGCAAGCTGATCAATGAGGACGAGGCGCACGACGAGTTCCTGGCAACGGTCAAGGAGCTGCGCGCACTCGTAGCCCGCATCAGCGAGAACCCGAAGAGCTTCGTGGCTTTCTCTATCTTCTAGGTGGCGGGGTGATGAGGCGGGGAGGTGGCGCGTGAAGAAGAAGACGGTGTTCTTCTGCGGCGATTGCGGTCACGAGTCGGCGAAGTGGCATGGCAAGTGTCCGGGCTGTGGGGCCTGGAACACGATGGTCGAGTCCGAGGTCGCCACGGGACCGCGCACGAAGCAGGCGGCGGCCAGGACGCGAGCGGTCTCGGCCCCCCCGGTTCGGATCACGGACATCGGAGAGGCGCGCGAGGAGCGTCTGCCTACCGGCATCGGCGAACTCGACCGGACCCTCGGCGGCGGCATCGTCGCGGGCGCGGTCGTTCTCGTCGGCGGCGACCCGGGCATCGGCAAATCGACCATTCTCCTTCAGATGAGCGATGCCATCGCGCGTTCGGGCGAGGCCGTGCTCTACGTGAGCGGCGAAGAGTCAGCCGCGCAGATCCGGATGCGTGCGCGGAGGCTCGGGGTCGAGTCGCCGCTCGTCTCGGTCTTCACCGAGACCGACGTCCATCGCATCATCGACACCGCATCAGCGACTCCGCCCGGCGTGCTCATCCTCGATTCCATTCAGACGGCGTTTACGAGCGACGTCACCGGTTCACCGGGGAGCGTCTCGCAGATTCGCGAGTCGGCCGCGGCGCTCGTTCGTTTCGCGAAGGAGACCGGCGTGCCGGTCTTCATCGTCGGTCACGTCACGAAGCAGGGCGCTATCGCCGGTCCCCGCATTCTCGAGCATATGGTCGATACCGTGCTCTACTTCGAGGGCGACAAGCGTCTTCCATATCGCATCCTCCGCGCAGTGAAGAACCGCTTCGGATCGACCGACGAGATCGGCGTTTTCGAGATGACGGGCGTCGGGCTCGGCGAGGTGACCGATCCATCCAGCCTGTTCGTGGCGCATGATCGCGATCCCGTCTCCGGCTCGGCCGTCATCGCGAGCATCGAGGGGACACGCGCGCTGATGCTCGAGATCCAGTCGCTGACCGGACTGACGAGCTATGCCACTCCGCAGCGTTCGAGCGCGGGGATTGATCGCAAGAGGCTCCCGCTCGTACTCGCCGTACTCGAGCGGAGAGCCGGGCTGAGCCTGGGGAACCGCGACGTGTTCGTCAACATAGCCGGGGGCGTTCGGATCGAAGAGCCCGCGGCGGACCTGGGCATCGCGCTCGCGGTCGCCTCGAGCTACTGGGATGTGGTGATCGATCCGACGACGTGTGTCTTCGGCGAGATTGGTCTCGGAGGCGAGGTGCGGGCGGTCGCACTCTCCGGGAGGCGCGCGCAGGAGGCCAGGCGTCTCGGGTACAAGCGCATCGTGCTCCCGCGTGGAGCTCTCTCGAAGGCGGAACGGCCCGCCGGAATCGAGCTTCTCGAGGTGGGCCACATCCGACAGGCGATCGACGAACTCCTGTCGCCACGCAGACGTCGGAGCACCGGCGGCGGAGCGGGACACGACGGTGGCGGAACGGGGCACGACGGCGGCGGAGCGGGACACGACGGTGGAACCGACCGCGGCCGTGATGAAAGCGACCGTCCGCCCGACGCGGACGGCGGAGAGCTCTTCGCGGATGAATCCGGGTCCGATGCGGTCGGCGCGAGGGAGGTGCTGCCGTGAGCAGAGTCGGCGCCGTGCTCGTGGCCGCCGGGTCGTCGACTCGCGTCGGCGGTTCCACGCCGAAGCAGTTCCAGCTATTGGGCGTACGCCCGCTCTTCATCGTCTCGATGGACCCACTACTCGAACTCGTTGATGAGATCGCGGTCGTCATACCGCCCGCGCACCGCGCGCTCGCCGAGAGGCAGCTCCGTGCTGCGGGACTTGTGCCCGGTGACGGGAAACCCGTCATGCGCGTGGTCGATGGCGGCGCGCGCCGGCAGGATTCGGTCCGCGCGGGGCTCGCAGCGCTCTCGCCCGAGATCGAACTCGTTCTGATCCACGATGCCGCCCGCCCGTTCGCGACACGCGAGCTGGCCGGGCGCGTACTCGCGGCGGCGGCCGGGACCGGGGCCGCCGTCCCCGCCGTTGTCGTCCCAGACACCATCAAGCGCGAGGAGAACGGAGAGGTCGTTGCCACGCTCGACCGCTCGGTGCTCAGGCTGGTCCAGACGCCCCAGGGGTTCCGTCGGGCGCTCATAGAGGAGGCGTACGAGGCGCTCGGTGACCGGGCGGTCACCGATGACGCCGGCATCGTCGAACTCTCCGGGAAGCCGGTCGCGGTCGTCGACGGAAGTCCCGCGAATCGCAAGATCACGTGCGCGGCCGACCTCACAGAGGCCCGTCTGCTCGCGGGCACCGCGTCCGGCCTCAGCCGCGCGCGGGTCGGATTCGGGACCGACTGGCACGAACTCGTCGTCGGGAGAAGACTGATTCTCGGGGGCGTTGAGATTCCGTTCGAGAGAGGGCTACTCGGTCACTCGGACGCCGACGTTCTGACGCACGCTGTCTGCGACGCGCTTCTCGGGACGGCGGCCGCCGGCGACATCGGCACCCACTTCCCGCCGGATGACCCGGCGTACAAGGACGCGTCGAGCATCGCGCTTCTGGAACGTGTGGTCGAGATCGTCGCGGCGGAGGGACTTGTCCCGACCTCGGTTGATGCGGTCGTCGTGGCGGAGGCACCGAAGCTCGCGCCGCACATTCCCGCGATGCGCGAGGCGCTGGCCCGCGCCGTGGGGCTTTCGGTCGACGCCGTCTCGGTCAAGGCGACGACGACCGAGGGACTTGGTCCGGAGGGCGAGGGGAAGGCAATCTCCGCGACGGCCGTCGCGGTGGCGATATCGAAGGGAGCCGGCGATAGCGGCTGTGGCTGTGTTTGTGGCGAAGGAGGATCGTGTGGGTGATCGTGTCAGGGTTCGGTTCGCGCCCAGTCCGACGGGGCAGCTCCATCTCGGGAACGCGCGGACGGCGCTCTTCAACTGGCTCTTCGCCAGACACGCCGGCGGCGACTTCGTCCTCAGGATCGAGGACACGGACACCGCGCGCTCGACGACCGAGTCGGAGGTGGCGATCCTCGACGATCTCCGGTGGCTGGGGCTCGACTGGGACGAGGGTCCGGACATCGGCGGCGGGTTCGGACCGTATCGCCAATCCGAGCGCGGCGAGTTCTACCGGCGTGAGGCCGCCCGGCTGCTCGCGGAGGGACGAGCCTACCCGTGCTACTGCTCTGACGACGAACTCGATGAACGCCGTGAGGCGGCCCGCGCGCGTGGCGTGGAGCCGCATTACGATGGGCGTTGTCGAAATCTGACCGACGATGAACGCAAGGAGCGCGAGGCCGAGGGTCGTTCGCCGGTCCTGCGTGTCCGGGGGCCGGAGCGCGACGTCGAGATCGAGGATCTCGTGCGCGGCCACGTCTCGTTCGATCGCGGAATGCTCGGTGACTTCATCATCCTGAGGAGCGACGGTCGGCCGACATACAACTTTGCAGTCGTCGTCGACGATGTGTTGATGGACATCACGCACGTCATCCGCGCCGAGGACCATCTCTCGAACACGCTTCGGCAGATTCTGCTCTACGAGGCGCTCGGGGCAACGCCTCCGGCGTTCGCGCACGTTTCGATGGTCATCGCTTCGGACGGCAGCAAGCTGTCCAAGCGGCACGGGGCGGCTTCGGTCGGTGACACGCGGCGGGACGGCTACCTCCCGGCGGCGGTCGTCAACTACCTCGCGATGCTCGGATGGTCGCACCCGGACGCGAAGGAGATCCTCTCGCGTGAGGAGATGGCCGGGTCGTTCGAGCTTGAACGCGTGTGCTCGCATCCGGCCGCGTTCGACGAGAAGAAGCTGATGTGGGTCAACGGACACCACATCCGCGAAGACGATCTTGGCGCTTTGATAGCGAGCGCCAGGCCGTTCGTCGCGGCGGCAGGCCTCGACACGGACGATCCGCGTCTCGGGTCGATGATCGAACTCGTCCGCGAGGGCGTCGAACGGCTGGTCGACCTGCCTGACGAGATCAGGCCGCTCTATGACGTCGAGTACGACATCGAGGCGGAAGCGGCGGACTGGCTCGCGATCCCCGAGAGCACGGGGCTCCTGACGGCGCTGGCCGATGCGCTGGAGGGACCTCTCGACGAGGCCGCGTTCAAGGTTGCGATCAAGGCGGTCGGAAAGGATCGCGGCGTCAAGGGCAAGGAGCTCTTCATGCCGGTGCGTGCCGCGCTGACGGGCAGGACGCATGGGCCCGCGCTCGGAAAGATCGCGGAGGTTCTGGGGCTCGAACGCGTCGTGGCCCGGTTGCTTCGCGCCGCGGGCGCGAAGCAACCGGGCCCGCAGAGCGACTAGAGATCGGCGGATGCGAACACATGGGGGACGCATGAAGATCGTGGTTCTCTACGGCGGTAGCTCGACCGAACGGAACGTCTCTCTCGTGACGGGACGCGCCGTGGCGGGTGCACTGGACGAGGTCGGTCATGACGTTCTGCTCGTCGATCCCGTCTTGGGCGACCGTCCGGTCGGCGCGAAGGAGGCCATCGCTGCCGCGGCTATCGGTGGCGTGCCGCCTGCGCCGGTCGACGAGACGGGAAGCGCGCTCGAGGCCGTCGCAGGCGCGGCCGTTTCAGAGGCCGACGTCGTGTTCGTTGCGCTTCACGGCGGGACCGGCGAGGATGGGACGATCCAGGGGCTTCTCGAACTGGCGGGGAAGCGCTACACGGGGTCGGGCGTTCTCGCGTGCGCCATCGCCATGGACAAACGCGCGTCGAAGCTGATGTTCCGCGAGGCCGGCGTCCCGACACCCGACTGGCGTGTCGTCGTTGGTAGATCTTCCGACGGTCTGTCGGAGGCACCATCCCCGGCAGTATCCATCGTGCCCGGTGTTCCGTCATTCCCCGGCGACCTCTCGGCCGACGTGGCGGTCACTGCCGCGGCGGCCCTCGGAGGTTATCCTCTCATTGTGAAGCCGAACGATCAGGGCTCGACCGTGGGGCTCACCGTGGTTCAGGACGAGACCCGCCTTTCCGAGGCGGTTGCGTTGGCCGCCCGGTTCTCGCGACACGTTCTCATCGAGACCTTCATTCCGGGGAGGGAGCTGACGGTAGCGGTCTTCGACGGGGAGCCGCTCCCCGCTGTCGAGATCGAGCCGCACGGCGGTCTCTACGACTACGAGAGCAAGTACACGGCGGGGAGGAGCGAGTACACCTGTCCGGCGCGGCTCCCGGAGGATCTCTCGGCGATGCTCGGCGAGCTCGCGCTTCGCGCCTACGCATCCCTCGGATGCGCCGGTTACGCACGTGTCGACTTCCGGCTGGACGAGGGGCGCGCCCCCTCATGCCTCGAGGTCAATACCGTCCCCGGGATGACGGCGACCAGCCTTGTTCCGATGGCGGCGGCGGCCGCCGGGATGTCGTTCTCCGAATTGACCGATCGAATCGTCAGGCTGGCGCTTCGCTGACCCCACGCTGTGATTCCCTCCGCAATACGGCCGTTCGTGGCACATCCGATGCATATGCAGACCCCCGAGACGGCGATGAGCGCGGCATCGGACAACGACTGTTAGTCTGTCCGACACCACGTACCGACACCATTACACGCTGTAAGCGGCCTGGCTGTAACGGGTTAGGCAGGCCATGCGGGCAGCTATGTATCTCGGACTGTCGGAAATCCTTACACTATCGCGCTATCTCCGTTGACTGCCATTCGCCGTGCTGGTAGCTTTGTGCGTACGCGGCGCTGCTGATGGGGGTGTTCTGTCGTGCAGAAAGCCCTCAAGGGGGGCGCCACGACCGGGAACGGCGAGGGCACATCGATACATACACGTGCAGCGGGCGCGGACGCGCCGCGGCAAGGGGGATCGGTCCATGCGTGCGAGAGCGATCATCTGGGTGATTCTGGTCTGTGGCGTTCTGGCGTGGTCGGGTGTGGCGGTGGCGCAGTCGACGAACTACATCATCGGCGGCGGAGATCTTCTGACGATCTCAGTCTGGCGTCATCCGGAGCTGGACCGGCAGGTCACGGTCCGGTCCAACGGGCTGATCACGTTCCCGCCCGTGGGCGAGATCATGGCGCAGGGTCTGACCCCGCTGTCGCTCGGACAGCAGCTGACCCAGCGTCTCCGCGACTACACACGCGAGACGAACCAGGTCACGGTGACGATGGAGCAGTTCAACAGCAGAGCGATCTTCCTGACAGGTCAGGTCGCGATGCCGGGGCGATACAGCTTCGAGCAGATCCCGGATATTGTCCAGGTGATGGGCCAGGCCGGTGGTCCGCTGCCGTCAGCCGACCTCACGTCGGTCTCGATCATCCGCGCGACGGCGGCCGGGCCGCAGGTCATCCCGGTCGACCTGGGTTCGTACCTGCGCGGCGAGCCCGGGGGAGCACTGCCGGAGCTTCTGCCCGGCGACACGATCGAGTTCCCTGCCACCTACGGTGGGAGTGCCGGAGGCCCTGGTCTCGTCTACGTCATCGGCGAGGTGAACATGCCGGGCGCGTACTCGGCGAGCGAGAAGATGGACCTGCTCCAGGTGTTGGCGCTGGCGGGGGGACCGACTCGCGAGGCCGCGCTGTCCGATGTTGTCGTCATCATGGACGCGGGGGAGTCCCAGGTCGCGGCCAATATCGATCTCGCCGCCATCACGCAGCATGGAACGGCGTCGCCGTTCTACGTCTCCGCCGGTGACCGGATCGTGGTTCCTCCGCGGGGCTCGAGCATCAGTGAGGTCATCCTCACCGGCGCGGGCTCCATCCTCGGCGCGGCGCGCGACGTGCTGCAGTCGTACCTGCTGTACCTGTCTGTGGACAGCACGCTTGAGGACCGGAGGCTCCAGAAGGAACTCGAAGAGCTCCAGAACCAGTAGCGGGAATGACCTGAGCACCATCAGTCGAGCTGCAAGGGCCGCGATGAGTGCGGCGCGGGCGAGCACAGGGGGTCACATGCACGAGCAGGAAGCGAGAGGTGTAGACCTCAGAACCTACATGAGGGCCATGCTGAGAAGGAAGTGGCTCCTTCTCATACCGGTCGTCGTCGGCGGCGTGGCGGGATACCTCATCTCGATCTCGCTGAGCCCGGTCTACGAGGCAAGCAGCACGGTGGTGATGCGGACGCAGGAGCAGCTTTCCGAGCCGCTCGCGCGTCTCGTAGGGCGGTCGCCGCACGAGGAACAGCTCTCGCGCCTTCAGGAGAAGGCGAAGAGCACGACGTTCCTTGTCGAGCTCGTTCGCGCGCTCAACATGGCGGAGGACCCGGGTGTGCAGGAGTGGGCCGAGAGCATGCACGAGAAGGACCCCGCCGTTTCGGTGGATGACTACGCCGAGATGCGGATGGTGGGCTTCCTCGAGACCCGGATCGCGGTCGTCCGGATATCGGTCAACGCGTTCCAGATCATCGTGAGAGATCTCGACCCGGACCGGGCGGTGCTCCTCGCGCAGCACATCACCAACGCGTTCGTCGGAGCGTCGAACCGCGAGCAGCTCGAGCAGATCCGCTCCGTTCACGACTTCAGCGTGCGGCAGCTCGTCATCTACAAACAGAAGCTCGATGAGGCCGAGGGGCGTCTGCAGGAGTACCAGTCGTCGCAGGTCACGGGTAGGCGGATGGAGAACCCGGTCGGCGCCGCGAACGTCGGGCGCGTCGACGTGCTCATCAGCCAGGCGATGGTCGAGGGCGACGGCGCGCAGCAGCGCCTGGTCAACCGCCGGGCCTCGCTGCGGTCCGCGAGTGAGAGCGCCTATCAGACGCTTATGCAGCAGGACTTCCCGGAGCTTGACCAGCTCGTCGAACAGCTGGTGGGTCTCGAGAGCGAGGTGGCGCCGGCGCTCGTGACCGCGGTCAACGACGGCCCCGAGATCAGTTCGCTCACGGTCAGCATTGCGGAGAAGAAGGACCAGCTGCGCTCCAGCGCCAGGTCGGCCGCCGCCCGCGCTGTGCCCGGCGCTTCGCAGGACATCATCGACGAATTCGCGGAGATGCGCGTTGTCGCCGCCGAGGTCGAGATGATCGAACAGCGGCGTCGGACATTCTCGCGGCTCATGTGGAACTACACGCAGGGTGTCGTAAACGCTCCCGAACAGGAGCTCGAGCTGACGCGCCTGTCGCAGGAAGTGGAGAGCAACCGGGCGCTCTACGAGGCGTTCCTCGAGCAGTCGGCGGCCGGTCAGATCAACGAGGCGCTCGAGGCCGCGAGAGCCGGCGGCAGGTTCGAGGTCATCGAGCCGCCGACGCGGCCGCTCTCGCCGGTTGCGCCGGACAAGGTCATGATCATTGGGCTGTCGCTGCTCGGTGGTCTCGTCATCGGGATGGGACTCATCCTCGCGACCGAACAGAGCGACTCGTCGTTCAAGAGCATCGAGGACGTGGAAGCCACACTCGGGCTGACCGCGCTGGCGACCGTGCCGAACGCGGACATATTCGCGGAGATCGCGAAGGAGGAGAAGAAGAACCGGCAGTCCGGCAACAGGCCGATCGCCGGGAACCCGAAGCTCCTCAGACATCTTCTCCGCGAGACGCCGATCTCTTTCGAATTCCGCCGCCTGACCCGGAAGATCGCCAGGAGCGGTCACGGCGCCCCGAAGTCGATTCTCGTGACAAGCACGAATCGCGGGGAGGGCAAGACCACGACCGCGGCGAGTCTCGCCATCACGCTGGCCAGGCACCACGCCGGCACGACGGTGCTCATCGACTGCGATCTGAGGAAGCCCAGGATCCACCGCGTCATGGAGGTCGACAACTCGACCGGTCTTTCCAACGCGCTGCTTCGAGGCAACCTCGAGGAGAGCGACGTGAAGGCGACGGCGCTCCCGAACCTCTTCGTGCTGCCGGCCGGGTCGGAGCGCGAGGAACCGACACGCCTCGTCGAGACGTTCCCCGACTCGAGGTTGATGTCGGAGCTTCTCTCGAGGTTCGACCACGTCATCATCGATTCGGCGCCGAACGTCGCCGTGCCCGACGCGCTCTTCATCGGCGCGCGCGCCGACGCGGTCGTGCTCGTCGTCAAGGCGGGCGCGACGCCGCGCGAGGTCGTGATACGCGGACTCGAGCTCCAGCGCGACGAGAAGGACAACGTCATTGGAGTCGTCGTCAACAATTTCGAGCACGTGCTCCCGTACTACTACGACTACAAGTACTACGGCTACAGCAGATCGAGTACCGAAGAGGCGAGGGGAGAGCGCGACGGATGATCCGTGTCCTCTCAGTGTTCGGGACGCGTCCCGAGGCCATCAAGATGGCGCCGGTCGTGGCGGAGCTCAACCGCCGGGCCGACGTATTCGACGCGCGCGTATGCGTCACGGCGCAGCATCGTGAGATGCTCGACCAGGTGCTCGAGTTCTTCGACATCCGGCCGGACGCGGATCTGAACATCATGCGCGAGAGCCAGACTCTCGGACAGATCACGTCGGACGTGCTCGGCGGACTCGACCCGATCCTTGAGGAGATGGCGCCCGATCTCGTGCTCGTCCACGGCGACACGACGACGACGATGGCCGCGGCGCTCGCCGCCTTCTACCGCCGGATTGCGGTGGGTCACGTGGAGGCGGGGTTGCGGACCAACGACATGTACTACCCGTTCCCGGAGGAGATGAACCGCGTTCTCGCTGACGCCATCTCCACGCTGCACTTCGCGCCGACGGGGACGTCGCTTGCGAATCTTCTGGCTGCCGGGGTCGCCCGTGATTCCGTCTTCGTCACAGGCAACACCGTGATCGACGCGCTCATCGCCGTTGCGAGTGACTCGCGGCTGCCGGACTCGCCGGTGCCGGGGGGCGGGAGGCTCATCCTCGTGACCGCGCACCGCAGGGAGAACTTCGGGGAGCCCCTGGCCAACGCATGTCGGGCGCTCAGGGAGATCGTCGACGCGTACGACGATGTGCGGATCGTCTACCCGGTGCATCTCAATCCGAACGTCCAGCGGGTGGCGCACGAGGTGCTCGGCGGGCATGACCGTATTCATCTTCTGGAGCCGGTCCCATACCCGGTGCTCGTGCGACTGATGAAGGACGCATATGTCGTCGTCACCGACTCCGGCGGGATTCAGGAGGAGGCGCCGTCGCTCGGCAAACCGGTCCTGGTGCTTCGCAACGAGACCGAGCGACCCGAGGCTGTCGATGCTGGGACCGTGCGAATCGTCGGGACGGACACCGCGAACGTCCGCCGTGAGATCGAGAGACTGCTGACCGACGCGACCGCGTACGAGACGATGGCCGAGGCCGCGAACCCGTACGGTGACGGACAGGCCGCGCGGAGAACGGCGGACGCCATTGCACAGTGGTTCGAGGTCCCGGGCGCCCGGGCTTTCGAACCGTTCACTCCGGAGGCCGGGAACTGACCGGCCGGCCGTCGAACGACAGTCCGGCGGCGCAAGGGAGACAGACCATGCTCGTGGTGATGCTGCCCGCATACAACGAGTCCGAGGCGGTCACGCCGCTTCTGGCGCGCATCGCGCCCGTGCTCGAGGCGCTTCCCGTCGAGGGGCGCGTGCTCCTCGTCGACGACGGGAGCGTGGACGACACGATCGCGATCACTCGTCGCGAGTGCGAGCGGCTCGCCGTTCTCCTGACGGTTGTCGAGCACGGAGTGAACCGTGGGCTCGGTGAGGCGCTGAAATCCGGCTTCGCCTGGGCCCGGGACAATCTCGCATCCGGGGACGTGCTGGTTGTCATGGACACCGACAACACGCACGACCCGGCCGCCATCCCGAGCATGCTCGACAAGCTCGAGGAGGGTCACGATGTTGTCATCGCCTCGCGCTATGCGCCCGGCGGTGAGGAGGTCGGTCTGTCGCCGTTCCGCGCGCTGCTCAGTCGCGGTGCGAGCTTCGTGCTCTCGGTCTTTCTGCCCGTCCAGGGAGCGCGCGACTACTCGTGTGGCTACCGCGCGTACACCGGCGAGACAATCGCCCGCGCGTTCGAGATCTACGGTGACGACTTCATCACGGAGGCCGGATTCGTCTCCTCGGCCGAGATCCTCATTAAGTGCGCCTACCTTCCCGCGAGGGTCGGCGAGGTCCCTCTCGTGCTCCGGTACGACCTCAAGGGCGGCGCGAGCAAGATGAACATCACGGATACGATCGGGCGCTACATCACCATGATCGCCGCCGGGAGGCGGGCGATCCGACGACAGAGGAAAGGGGTGGCGGCATGAAGGGGATCCCGCTGATCCTGCTCGCCGTTATGCTCGGCGCGACGGGTCAGATCATCATGAAGAAGGGGATGATGCTCTACGGGGAGGTGTCGGCCGGCTCGGTGTGGTCGCAGCTCATTCCCATCCTCAAGGTCCCGCAGGTCTTCATCGGGTTCATCTGCTACGGGATCAGCGCCATTCTCTGGATCGCCGTTGTCTCGAACGTGGACCTCTCGCTTGCGTATCCCATGGTGAGTCTCGCGTACGTCATCGTGTTCCTTGCGTCGTGGCTGTTGCTGGGTGAGAGCATCTCCGCGACCAGGGTCCTCGGGCTTGTCATTATTGTCGCCGGCGTTCTCGTCATATCACGAAGCTAAGAGCTGTTCGCCGTCCGCAGCTGGCGGTGTATTCGATCATCGCAGGGAGCCGGATGCCGTGAAGCAGGACTCGACACGAGGCGCGACCATCACGCTCATCGCCATACTCGCCGGCGCTGCAGTCATCCGCCTGTGGGGTCTGGATTGGGGGCTGCCGTTCCCGTATCACCCGGACGAGGGTTCGATCCTCTTTCACTCGCTCGGATTCGGGACCGGGGATCTCAATCCGCACTGGTTCCGGTGGCCGTCGCTGATGATGTACGTGATGTTCGGGTCCTACGGTGCGCTCTACGTTATCGGCAAGCTGGTCGGGTTCTACTCCGCGCCGGCCGATCTCGTTCGGCACTACGTGTCCGACCTCTCCTGGTTCTGGTACATGGGTCGCGCGCTCTCCGCCGCCGCCGGCGTCGCCACGGTGTGGGTGACGTACGCATTCGGGCGGCGCTCCTACGGGAAGGCCGTCGGTCTGACGGCGGCCGCCATTCTCGCCGTGACATACCTTCACGTCCGGGACTCGCACTACGCGACACCGGACGTCGTCAGCACGCTTCTGGCAACCCTGAGCCTGCTCGCCGCGCTCACCGCCGTCTCACGGGGTCGTGCGGGCAGGCTCATTCTCGCAGCACTCCTGGCCGGGCTCGCCGCCTCGGCAAAGTACCCGGCCGGTATCGCGGCGGTCGGCACGCTCGTCGGCCTCGCGCTCCTCTGGCGCCGCGGCAGGGTGAACTTCGTCCAGATGCTCGCCATTCTCGTGGCGGTGCCCGTCGGGTTCCTCATCGGGACTCCGTACGCGCTGTTCGCCAGGGACGAGTTCATGCGTGACGTCGTCCGGCAGTTCACGATGGTATCGACGTCCGGAGTCGCGCAGGAGCCAACGTCGTTCGCGGCGGGCGTCGGCGAGATCGTTCTCAAGACGTTCGGGCGCGGCGTGGGCTGGCCGGTGACCGTCTTCGCTGCTCTCGGGGCGTTGCTCCCGCTGTCGCTCTGGGGCGGCGCGCTCAAGCGACGCTCGACGGGGAAGGGTGACAGGCCGACGATCACCAGCGCCGCGGGAGGGCGGGCGATCGCGATCAGCTACACGGCGGCCGTCGTCGTCTTCATGTGTCTTCTGACGGTGAAGCGCGCCACGTATCTGACACCCGCGCTCCCGATGATCGCGCTGCTCGCGGCGGTCGGAGTGCGCGCCGTCTTCGAGCGGCTCACGACGCGGCCGTATCGCGCGCTGGCGGCGACCGTGCTCGTCGTTGCCGCGGCCGCATATCCGTCCGTCCGGTTCGTCGCGGCGCTCGGCACGTCCGACACGAGGACGCGCGCGCTCGAGTGGGTCGCGCGCGAGGTCCCGCCGGGAACGAGGATCGGGGTCGAGGACTACGGACCCGTTGTCAACCCGACCGTGCGCCAGCTCGAAACGGAGCTCGAGCTCGGAGCGACGGCCGTCGGCTCCTGGGACGGCCCGAAGCGGGACCTCAACCGTATCCGGATGGCCGTCGGCGCTGAGAGATCTCCTCAGTACGAGATCCACCGGATCGACTGGGGAACAGACGCATTCATGCTCCCGAGTACGCTCGAGCCGCGACGCCTCGCGGCGGCCATCGACAGCCTCGGGATCGAGTATCTCATCCTGAGCAGCAAGGCCGCGCCGTGGCGCCCGATGGTGGGCGCTGCGCCACCGAGGAATCCGGCGGACAAGGAGTTTCTCGACTGGCTCGGCGAGTACTGCGTACCGGTGACCATCTTCGCGGATGAGACCGGGATGCCCGTGATCGACCGTGGCCGCGGCCGGAGCTTCCACAACCCGGCGATCCACGTGTATCGAGTCGTTCGTCGCAGCGCCGGCCCGGCCGGCGGCACGACGACGGGTCCGGCAGAGGAGTCAGACGCATGAGCGACGCGCGACACACAAGCCCGCCGCCCAACCGGCAGATAGCTCCGCCCGCGGACGTGCCGCAGTACAGCTACGGGTGGCTCCTGCCCGTTGTCGGCGCGCTCGTCGCGCTCATGCTCGCGTTCGCGATCTACAAGCTCCACTACACGTACGGGCAGGCTCCTCACCGCATCCTCAAGATGTTCGTCGGAGCCGTCGTCGTGATGTTCGCCGTGTTCAAGCCCCGGCTTGCGCTCCACGCGTGGCTGCTGGCGATGCCGATCGGGGAGTGGCTCCCCGCGAGCGGCGTGCCGGGTCTCAACGGGCCGAACCTGCTGTTCATGGTCATGCTTGGCTCGTGGGTCGTCCCGAGGGTCATGCACGGCGGCCGCCCGGCGGTGCAGACCGATCTCGGCAGACCGCTGGGGTTGTTCATCATCGTGCTGTTCGTCTCGCTGCTCCGTGCCACGCTCTTCCCGCCGGGAGGAATGCCGTACGACGGACTCATGATGCTCAAGGCCGTGTGGCAAAGCGTCCTGGGTCTTGCCATCTACTTCGTCGTCATCAACACGGTGCAGACCGAGAAGCAGGTCAAACAGCTGCTCATCACGATGAGCGTCGGCTGCAGCATTGGCGCTCTCATCGCGCTCCGGCAGTTCGCGAGCGCTCTCGACGTGCAGCGGATCGCGGGCGCGCTTGGCGATGTCAACGACCTTGGCGCCTACTTCGCCATGATCGCGGCCTTCCTCATCGGCGCGTTCTACGCGTCGGGCGGAATGGCGTTCGCGAAGCGCATGACACTTCTGGCCGGCGCGGGGTTCTCAACCGTTGCCGTGTTCCTGCCCAAGTCCCGGGGCGCGTTCCTGGGTTTCGGGCTGGCGCTCGGCATGCTGACGTATCTCATCAACAAGCGCGCGGTCATCATCTTCCTCATCATCGCGGCGTCGAGTCCGCTCTGGGCGCCCGAGTTCGTCAAGGAGCGCGTGGCGGAGACGCGGGTCGAGTCGTTCCAGGCCGGACTCTACGGGGACGCCACCGACCAGCTCGATCCGTCGGCGGCCGTGCGGCTCGAGATCTGGGGGGTCGTGCTGCTCAAGTCGCTCCGAAGCCCCATCATCGGGCACGGGTACGGGACGGTGCCCTACCTGACAATGGACGAGTTCGACCGCCCGTGGTCGTCGCACAGCCTCTACGTGGAGGTCATCGGCGAGTCGGGGCTCATCGGTTTCATCGTGCTCATGTGGCTTCTGGCGGCGTGCGTCAGGAGCGGGACCAGGCTCCTCAGAACCTCCGTCGACCGTTTTGGAAGGGGACTCGCCATCGGATTCCTGTCGGCGACCGCGGCGCTGATCATCGCGAACGTCTTCGGGCAGAGATTCACCCACATATCAATCGCAGGAACGTATTTCTACGCGGCGGCCCTCGTTGATCGCATGACGTTCATCGAGCGCGACCGTCTGCCGGCTGCAGCCGGGAAAGGGGTGGAAGCATCATGATCCGCAACTCGCTTGCGACGCTCTGCGTCGCCATCATCCTTCTCGCGTCCGTCGTGGCGAACGCCTATCAGGTGACGCCGTCGCATCCGCGGCTGTACTTCACCGCGAGCGAGCTCTCGACGCTCAGGTCGAAGTGCTCGGGCGCGCTCTCATCCGACTATTCGACGATGAAGTCCTGGTGCGATAGCCATCTCAACGACTCACTCCCGCTGGCGTCACCCGATTTCTACGAGACCTACCTGGCCGCGTACAGCTTCACGTACCTGATGAGTCAGGACACGAAGTACGCGGCGCGCGCCAAGACGATCGCGTACTACGTCATCTCGAGCGGCCAGACGAACATCGAGCAGTTCGCTCGAGGCGGGTCGTACTTCTTTGACTGGTGCTACGGCTATCTCACACCGTCCGAGCGGCAGACGTTCGGGACCGCCATCGTCCAGTGCGGCCAGTACCACCTGGATTCGAACAACTGGGACGACATGATCAACTATCACTCGAAGCCGCGGCTTCTGCGGACGCTCACGGCTCCGGGGCTCGCCGTCTATGGCGAGGGGATCAACGACAGCGACGCGCGTGAACTGGCCGACGCCGCGTACGAGCACACGTTCGGCGGTGACCACACACTCTGCGCGATCGATGAGGTCGCCGGGGACGGGTCGTACTTCGAGGGCGACTACACCAGCACCGTGCTTACGACGAAGTACCGCGAGCACTGCGAGATGTGGGCCTCGGCGACGGACGCCAACCCGTTCGACGTGTCGGGTAACTTCCAGAACATGTCGACCTACTACCTGTACGAGGTCTTCGCGAAGAACGGGCCGGGAGCAGGGGCGTCGATGAGCGGCTCGAGACAGGGTGACTCGCACAATCACACGATGCCGGCGGCGACCATCCGGCTTGCCATGTACGCGATGGCCAAGCGCTACCGTGACGGCACCGCCCAGTGGCTCGCGCAGGAGATCGAGGCGCAGGGACTCGGGTACATCCTCTCGTACGACCTGTGGAAGCTCATCGTCGAGTACGACCCGACCGTGTCGGCGCTGGCTCCGACGAACATGCCGCTGTCTTGGTGGTTCCAGACGATGGGCACCGTCTACATGCGTTCCGGGTGGGACTACTCCGAGGGGAGCACCGACGTCTACGCGGTCTTCCGCTGCGAGAAGTATCCCGCGGGGCACACGCACGCGCACCAGAACCACCTCTTCATCGCGCGCGGCAACGACCTGCTGGCGATGGACTCCGGTTCGTACGACACGAGCGTCTCATCGCATCACTTCAACTACTTTGAGCGGACGATCGCGCACAACACGGTCACCGTCTATGACCCGGGTGAATCCACGTTCGGCTCCTACTCGAACGACGGCGGCCAGATCCCTCCGTCCGTGCACGTTCACGGCGTCCGCTGCGGCGATGCGTCGGTCCCGTCACGCGATCGAGGGATCATCACGGCGTACGAGGACAGTGAGAACTTCACCTATGCGAAGGGCGACGCCACGAAGGCCTACGCCTCGTACAAGCTCGATTCGTTCACGCGCGAGATCGTCTGGGTGAAGCCCGACATCTTCGTCATCCTCGATCGAGTCGATGCGACATCGTCCTCCTACCAGAAGACGTGGCTGCTCCACTCGCTCAATGAGCCCCAGGTCTCCGGCGACCTCACGGTCATCCAGGAGGGCGGCTCGAAGCTGTTCATCAAGACCCTGATGCCGACGCCCTTCCAGATCACGAAGGTCGGCGGGTCAGGGCATGAGTTCGACGTGCGCGGCGTCAACTATCCGCCGAGCGGCGGGGGTGACTACGACCACGGCGCGTGGCGGATCGAGGTCAAGCCGACATCCAGCGCGCAGGAGCATCTGTTCCTGCACGTGATGTACGTCACCAGCTCGTCGACGGGTTCGATGCCGGCGGTCGATCTCATCGATACGGACGACGTCATCGGAGCCGAGGTCGGTGGTCACGTGGTCGTGTTCAGCAAGACCGGAGAGAGCATCGGCTCCGTGACGTACGAGTACGAGGGGAACTAGAGGAACCGGAGGAACCAGAGGAACTGACGGGGGTCAGAGGACCGAGGCTTCGGAATGAGGATCTGCTTCCTCGCTGACGCGGGGTCGATCAACACGCGAACGTGGGTCGACTACTTCGCCGACAGGCTCGGACACGACGTGCACGTCGTGTCCGTCTGCCGCGGCGGGGAGTTGAGCCCGTCCGTCTCGCTCCATCAGCTCGGCGCGCACCGCGACGGAATGCGGGGCGCGGCGAAGCTGGCCTACCTCGCGCAGGTGCCGCGGATCCGACACCTCGTGCGCTCGCTTGTTCCGGATGTCGTCGTCGGTTATCGCGTCGCGAGCTACGGCTATCTCGCGGCGATGGTCGGGATACACCCGTTCGTCGTCGTCGCGCAGGGTCAGCATATTGTCGCTGCCGACGCGCCGCGGGCCACTTTCTTCTTCGCGAGACGGGCTATCGCCGCCGCGGATCTCGCGCACGCCTGGGCTCCGCACAGCGGGCGACGGCTCGTCGAGCTCGGCGCCGTCGAGGACCGCGTGTTCGTCTGCCCGAGGGGCATCGATCTCACCGCGTTCGCGCCGCCCGAGGGCGAGAGCCGGGCTCCGGCCGTGGTATCGACGCGCGCGCTTCACCGGCATTACGGCATCGATCATATCGTGAGGGGCGTGGTCCTGGCCTCGCGGGAGATCCCGGATATCAGGGCAACGATCGCGGGGGAGGGTGAAGCCCGCAGGGAACTTGAGGCGCTGGCACGGGACCTCGGCGCCGCGGACCGAATTCGTTTCGTGGGCGCCGTCGACAACGCCGACCTCCCGGAGCTGCTCGGAGAGCACACGTTCTACGCGTCCGCCGTTCGGACCGACGGCGTCTCGGCCTCGCTGCTCGAAGCGATGGCGTGCGGTCTGTTTCCAGTCGTCGCGGACAACGCGGCGAACCGGAACTGGATCGCCGATGGCGAGACCGGACGGCTTCTTGAGAGCCCAACGCCCGAGGCGTACGCCTCGGCCATCGTGGGCGCATGGAGGGATGCGGACCTCCGGACGCGGGCGCGGGCTGCGAACCGAGCCACCGCGGAGGCTCGCGCCGATCTGAGTGTGAACATGAAGACGATCGAGTCACGGTACGGACGGCTGATCGCTGAGACAGGCAGGGGCTGATGGCACGAGTGCTCCACATAGTGCAGTCGCTCGAGGCGGGTGGCGCTGAGCGCGTCGTCGTCGAGTACGCGCTGGCGCATGACCGGTCCCGCTATCAGCCGGAGGTCTGCTGTGTCGTCAAGGGCGGACCGCTCGAGGAGTCGCTGAAGGCGGCCGGTGTTCCCGTGCATATCCTGGAAAGAGGCCGGCGCTACAACGTGGCGGCGGGGTTGCGTCTCGCGAGGCTCATCCGGCGCCGCCGGTACGAGATCGTCCACAATCACAATTTCACGGCGCTGGCGGTCGGCGTGCCGGCCGCCGTGCTCGGTGGAGCGCGCTGCGTGGTGAGAACAGAGCACAATGTTGTCTTCTCGCATCACTGGGTCCGCAAGCTCGTCAGCCGCATCGCGGCTCTTCGGGAGGACGCACAGATCGGCGTCTCCCGCGCCGTGACAGCCTCGCACCGCGCCAACGGGCGCATCCCCGCCGGTCGATTCGTCACGGTGTGGAACGGGATCGATGACGCGCGGCTTCGGACGACGGCGGATCGCGACTCCGTTCGCGCTGAACTCGGGCTCGAGCCGGGACAGGTCATGTGCATCACGGTCGGCAGCCTGACCGAACAGAAGGACCATGGCAATCTGCTCGCGACAGCAAAGCTTGTGCTGGAGGAGAATCCGGAGGTTCGCTTCTTCGTCGTTGGCGGCGGTCCGCTGGAGAGCGACATCAGGAGACGCGTCAGCGAGATGGGGCTCGATGAGCGTGTGATCCTTCTCGGAGAGAGACTTGACGTTCCGAGGCTGCTCGTGGCGTCCGACATGTTCGTTCTGCCATCGGCCTGGGAGGGCCTTCCCATCACGATCCTCGAGGTGATGGCGGCATCGGTGCCGTGTGTGGCCACCGACGTCGGTGGCGTGGCGGAAGTCCTCGCGGATGGGCACAACGGCTTCGTCGTGCCGCCGCACGATCCCCGGGCGCTCGCCGACCGCGTTGTTCATCTCGCGGCGGACGTCGGGCTCAGGCAGCGCATGGCCCGGGCGGCGCGCGCCGTGTACGAGAACGGGTTCAGCGCCGAGTCGATGGTCAGGCAGACGGAGTCGCTCTACGACATGGCCCGCACAGGGAATGTCTCCAGGGCGACGGACGGGCGCATCAAGGTGTTGTTCGTCATCAGGCAGCTCGGCTACGGCGGCGCGGAACGGCAGCTCGTCGAGCTGGCGACCCGTTTGTCGAGCGAGCGCTACGAAGCTGTGGTCTGCACGCTGTCGTCGGATGGTCCTCTATCCGACGAGCTCAGGCGCGCGGGTATCCGCGTGGTTGCGCTCGGAACCCGGTCCGGGATCTTCTCGAGGTCGTCGTTCGGTCTTCTCAAGCTCGTGATCCACGAGCGACCGGCCGTCCTGCACTCGTATCTCTTCCCGGCCAACTGGCGGACGGCCATCGTCGGTCGATTGGCTCGGGTGCCGCTCATCATCACTTCAGTGAGGAATGTCGATGTTCACGCGGTCAGGCACCTCCGCGTGGCTGAGCGGATGATCGGCTGCCTGTCCGACCGCGTCCTCGTGAATGCGTTCGCCGTTCGCGACTACATCGTGGAGCACCACGGCACCGTCGCAGATAAGGTGCGAGTGATCCACAACGGGATCTCGTTGGGGAGGATCGGTGGCGATTCCGCCAACGTCTCCGCCGAATGCGCCGCGAACGAGCCGGTCTTTGCGTGTGGACCCGGCGACCCGAACGCTCAGGCAACGCGGGTGGATGCGGTTGCTGCGTCTGCTCGTCCACCGGCAGTCGCGATGATCGCGAGTCTCACCGTGAAGAAGGATCACGAGACGTTCCTGGATGCGGCGCGCATCATCGCCGCGAAACGTCCGGACACCAGGTTCCTCATTGTCGGTGACGGGCCGCTCGCGGGGAACCTGATCGAGTACGCACGCCGGCTCGGTATTGACGGACTTGTGGAGTTCATCGGTGAGACCGCCGACGTCGGCGGATTCCTCAGCGGCGTCGACGTTTCGGTTCTCACATCGCTCAAAGAGGGATGTTCGAACGTCATTCTGGAGTCGATGGCCGCGTGCAAGCCGGTCGTTGCAACGAACGTAGGCGGCAACGGGGAACTGGTCATCGACGGCGAGACCGGGTTTCTGGTCGCGCCGCGCGACGCTGCGGGGATCGCACGGCGCGTGCTCGAGCTTCTCGGCGACGAGCGCCTGCGTCACAGCATGGGTGTGAGGGGACGACAGCGCGTCCTCGACGGGTTCACCGCGGAGCGCCTTGTCGAGCAGACGGAGAGATTCTACGAGGAAGAACTCGGACAGCGGATCCCGGGACTCATCACCTGGGCGAAAACAGTAGCGGCGCGACAGGCGCACCATAGCGAGCCGCGGGTCGCCGACGCCGGCGAGACATCGGGATCGGATCGGACGACGGACGCAGCAGCGACTGCGGGGGCTTGAGGGAACGGCATGGGAAACGGCATCGACAGCGGCGCGAGCAACGCATTCTGGCGCATCGGCGTGAGGGTCCGGAACTCCGGGCCGGTCATCTCAGCGCTCGCCGCGGTGCCGTGGGGTGGCGCCGTCATCCTGCGCTATCACTCGGTCAACGACGATCCGAGGTGGGCCGGCGACTACATGCAGCCGAGTCTTGCGCTCTCGCCCGATGTCTTCGAGAGACAGGTAGCGCATCTGGCGGAAAGCCACCGGGTCGTTTCGGTCGCGGAGATCGCCTCGGCCATCGCCGCGGGGAACCGTCCGGATCCCAGATCGGTCGCGATCACATTCGACGACGGATACGAGGACAACTACCGCTGCGCGTTTCCCATTCTCAGGAAGTACGGCGTGGCGGCGACATTCTATGTGACGACAGCGTGTGTCGCGGATGAAGAGCTGCTCTGGACCGTGCGGCTTCGATACGCGATGCGCAGGACGGACAAGGCCGAACTCGTTTGCGACGCGCTCGGGATGACGAGGCTCGACATATCGAACGCAGGTTCGCGGGACTGCGCCATCCGGCTCGTGACCGGTCTGGTGAAGCGCTGCTCGCGGGACGAGGCCGATGCGCTCCTGGGTAGCGTCTTCGAGGCGCTGGGTGCGCCCGACCGCACGGAGCTTCGCGTCATGGCGACATGGGACGAGCTCCGGGAGATGCGAGACGGCGGTATGGCCATCGGGTCGCACACCGTCCACCATTACAACTCGACGAGCATCACGGATGAGGACCTGGCGAGCGAACTCGATGGGTCGAAGGCGGCGCTCGAACGCGAACTGGGTCTCGACGAGATCCACTTCGCCTACCCGAACGGCAGGACGGACGCGCACTGCGACCCGAGGACGGCGCGTCTCGTTCGGGAAGCCGGGTTCTCCTCCGCCGTCACATCGGTCACGGGTCCGGCCTCGCCGAGATACTCGGTATTCGCCATCCCGCGGCTCGGAGTGGCGTCCCGCGACGGAGATCCGCGGCTTTTTGAGGCGCACATGCAGTACGCGCGACTCGGTCGCGCGCAGGGGCGGTCGGTCGTTGACGTCGCGCTGGACGAGCGGCGCGGCAACGGGGGAGTCCGGACGTGACGGACGCGGGCCGACAGAGGAGTCTCAGACGCTCGAAGGACGGACCGCTGCGCATCGCGCTGTGGGCCGGATCGTTCGAGCGGGCTGGAACACAGCAGTTCCTGCTGGAGTTCCTCAGGAGGATCGACCGGTCGCGGTTCGCGCCCGTGGTCCTCTCAACGCTCAAGGTGGGGGAACTGCTCCCGGAGATCGAGTCGCTCGGGATCGCCGTTCACGAGTTCGGGACCGGCGCGAGTCTGGCGAGCCCCGCGACCGCGAGGCAGATTCTCGGCGCGGCGCGTTTTCTCAGACGCGAGCGGATCGACATCCTGAGCTGCATGCTCGGTCTCGTTACGCTCATCGGCCCGTACGTGGGCCGGATGGCGGGCGTGCCGGTCATCGTGAACAATCAGCGGAACCTGAGTTACTGGATCGCCGGAGGAAAGAAGGAAGCGGCCTATCGGTTCGCGAACCGGCACCTGGTGGACGCGGTGATCGTGAACTCGGCGGCGGCCGCCTCGGAACTCGAAACACGATTCGGGACGCCTCCGGGGAAGATCGTACGGTTGGCCCCCGGCATTGACCTGTCGCGGTTCGCGCGTCCGGTGTCGTCTGACGCGGCGCGCGAGGAGATGGGAGTTGGAACGTCGCGGGTCGTCGGCATCGTGGCGAAGCTGAGCGCGGTCAAGGGACACGAGCACTTCCTCCGCGCGGCGGCGCGCGTGCGGGAGCGGCGGAGCGACGTGATATTTCTCGTCGTCGGTGACGGCCCGCTCCGCCCGCAACTCGAGTCGCTGACCGAGGAGCTGGGACTTGCGGACGCGGTCCGGTTCGTCGGTGTTCGGAAGGACATTCCCGAGGTCCTCGGGCTGATGGACGTCTTCGTGCTCTCGTCTCTGTCGGAGGGAGCCCCGAATGTGATCCTGGAGGCGATGGCGGCGGGCTTGCCGGTCGTCGCCTCGAACGTGGGAGGCGTCCCGGACATCGTTCGCGACGGCGAGACGGGGAGGCTCGTAGAACCGGGCGACCACGAGGCGCTGGCGGACGCCGTGCTCGACATCCTCAACGATGAGACCCGCGCAGGACTCATGGGCAGGCTCGCGCGGAACGTGGTCCGCGGGGAGCACGACATCGACCTCGTCGTTGAGCACGCGGAGCAAGTGTTCGAAGAACTGATTGCGGGCGGAACGCCCGCGGAGCAGAGGAGGCCGGGCCTGGCCCGGGAGCGAGCGTGAGAGTTCTGTTCCTCACCCAGTACTACCCTCCGGAGACGGGCGCTGCCCCGCTCCGCGCGCACCACTTCGCGCGCGGGCTCAAGCGGGCGGGGCATGACGTCACCGTGCTCACCGGTATGCCGAACCACCCTTCGGGAGTGAAGGCCACGGGGTATGCGCGCCGGCTGTTCATGCGTGAGGACTCCGACGGCGTGCGCGTGCTGCGGGCGTACCTCTTTGCGAGTCCGAGGAAAACGTTCGCGACCCGCATGCTCAACCAGCTCTCATTCGCTCTGTGCGCCGCGCTCTGCGGTCCTGCGATCGGGCGTCCGGACATCGTTCTCGTCAGCTCGCCGCCGCTCTTCCTCGGGTTCTCCGGGTGGCTCGTTGCGTTTCTGCGCGGTGCGCCGTACGTCCTGGATGTTCGCGACTACTGGCCGCACGCGGCGGTCGCGCTCGGGCAGCTCAGGAGCCGTCGCGCCGTCGCGCTGGCCGAGCGGCTCGAGGGACTCCTCTACAGGCGCGCCGCGAAGATCGTCGCGGTGACCCCGGGGATGATGAAGCTCATGCGTGAGCGTGGCATCCCCGACAACCAGATCGTCTACATCCCGAACGGCGCCGACACCGACACGTTCGGCGGCGACGGCGGCGAAGCCGCGCCGGGCAACGGGGACTCAGGCGGCGGTGAGGAGTGGAGCGGTATCACGGTGCTGTACAGCGGGACACACGGGCTCGTCCACGGCATGGATGTGATCCTCGACGCGGCGGAGCTTCTGGACGCCGATCACCGGTTCCGCTTCCTGCTCGTCGGCGATGGATCCGACAAGGAGAGGCTCGTCGGTGAGGCGGAGCGGCGCAACATCCGGAACATCAGGTTCCTGCCGAGCCAGACGCCGGAGACGCTCGCCGAGACGATGCGCGGCGCGGATGTCTGCGTCGCGACCACCGACGCGTCCGATTTCAGCCGCGGAACGATTCCCGTGAAGATATTCGACTACATGGCCTGTTCCCGGCCGGTCGTCGCGGCGCTCGACGGCGACGGTCGCAGCGTGGTCGAGGACTCCGGTGGCGGCATCGTCGTGGCCCCGGAGGACGGAAGGGCGCTCGCGGACGCGCTCGTGCGACTCGCGGATGACCCGGAGCAGCGGCGCTTGCTCGGCGAACGGGGCTGCTCCTTCGTGCGTGAACGCTGCTCGAGGCGTGTGCTGGCGGAGAGGATGGAGAAGACCCTGGCGTCCGTGAACGCCGTCGAAGGCGAGCTGGGCGCGTCATGGCTCCCGTTCCGTCGGTATCTGGGTGTGAAGTACACGCTCGACTTTGTCGGCGCTCTGATCACGCTCGTGGTCTGCTCTCCGATCTTCCTGCTCGTAGGGCTGCTGATCCGCATCGACTCGCCCGGGCGTTCGGTCTTTACACAGCAGCGCATCGGCGCGCTCTCGCACGAGTTCACGATCTACAAGTTTCGGACGATGCGACAGGATACGCCCGACCTTGCGACCGACCTCATCGCTCCGATGCAGACCGACTACACCACGCGAATCGGCCGGCTTCTGAGACGTACCGGTATCGACGAGCTTCCGAATCTCCTGAACGTGCTCCATGGGGACATGAGCCTCGTCGGGCCGAGGCCGGCGCTCTACAACCAGTATGAACTCATCGATCTCAGGCGGCAGACGCTTGGGGATCAGGTCCGCCCGGGTCTGACGGGCTGGGCGCAGATAAACGGGCGTGACTCGATCACGCTGGACGAGAAGGTGCGTCTCGACGCGTTCTACGTCCGCAACTGCTCGTTCATGCTCGATGTCCGGATCCTCATCAACACAGCGGCGGTGTTGTCGGACACAGAGTAGCTGCCGCGTTGCGGCGGAGGAGAGGCGATATGACCGGCAGGAGAGACTCGAAGGCGGCCACCGGAACCGTGATACGCCCGGCTGCCATTGCGGGGGGGATCGTCATCACGGTCCTCGTCGCGCTCGTCTATCGTCACACGTTCGCCACTCTCTGGCGGACGTGGGAGACGAATCCGAACTACTCGCACGGAGCTCTCATCCCGCCGATCGTCATCTTTCTGCTCTGGTACGTCCGAAAGAGCGTCGCCGAGGCGATGGATGCTGAGGACGACCGTCCAGGCGCGCCCGTCGGTCCAGCCGGCGCGCGTATCCCCGCCGGGCCCGGGGCGTCCGGTGCGGTAGTTGGGCTTGTTCTCGCAGCGCTTGCGCTCGCGGGTCACCTCGTTTCGATACGCTCCGGCGTCTTCATGGCGCAGGGATACTCGTTCGTGCTGCTGCTCTTCGGGCTCGCGCTCGCGCTGCTTGGCGGGCGCGCGATGCGCGTTCTCTGGTTTCCGCTCGGATATCTCGCCTTCATGCTGCCGATGCCCCCGTTCCTGATGAACGTTGTCAGCTTCAAGCTCAAGCTCATATCGGCGCGGGTCGGAAGCGCCATCGCCGTGAAGATGGGCATCCCGCTCGCCAGATCCGGAATGACTATCCACATTCCGGCCGGGTCGCTGAGGATCGCCGATCCCTGCAGCGGGCTCCGGTCGCTCATCGCGCTCGTCGCGCTCGGCGCGCTGTTCGCGTACTTCACGCGCGCGAAGACATGGAAGCGGATTGTGCTTCTGCTGGCGGCCATACCGCTCGCAGTTGTCGCGAACACCGTGCGCATCGCCGTGCTCTGCGCCGTTGCGAACGTCTGGGGCATCGATGTGGCGCTCGGTTTCTTCCACGATTTCTCCGGGTTCCTCCTGTTCTTCATCGCGCTCGGCGGGCTCTTCATTCTCCGCGGGCTTCTGCGGTGCGGCCGTGATATCGGCGCGGAGACCGACAACGGGGGAGCGAAGATCGGGATGGCGGTCGCTCGGACTCTCAGTCGCCGCGCCCGGGTCGCGCTCGTCATCACCGCCGTGCTCCTCGCGGCGACGGCCGTGTACGTTCAGTTCGCGCCTCAGCGCGCCATCGTTCTCGAAGAGGCGGGGCTCGCGGCGTTCCCGACCGAGGTCGGGGAGTGGCGGAGCAGCGATCTGAGGTTCGACGACGTCGTCTACGACGAGTTGGACGCGGACGACACCCTGGTCAGGGAGTACCGGCGCGCGGATGGCGCGCTCGTCTGGTTCGTCATCATCTACCACGAGAACGAGCGATACGGAGCGCACGACCCGATGGTCTGCTACCGCGCGCAGGGCTGGGACGTTGGCCAGACCGGACTCTTCACGCTCGACCGCCCGGACGGGAGCTTCGACGCGAACTGGGCTCTCGTGCGGGAGGCGGGCAGGGAGCGACTGGCCGCCTACTGGTGGTACACGGCCGGGGACCTGGCGACGGCCGACAGAGATAGGTTCCTCGCGAGGATGGCCTCGGCGGGGATCCGGGAGAACGTGACGTTCGGAGCGTTCGTGCGCGTATCGACGCCCATCGAGAACGGGGACGTCGACGCGGCTCTCGCGCTCGTCAAGGAATTCTCAGAAGAGGCTCAACCGAGACTGTCAGAACTCTTCGACGACAGCCGGTCCCAGTACTGACCGAAAGGGGACGAGATGGACCTGGTCCAGCAGTTCAACGCGCTCATCTGGAGCTGGTCGGAGATGCTGTCGGCGCTGAGGCGTCGCGTCGCTCTCGGGCCGCTCCTCATCTATGCAGCGGCGCAGCTCGCGGTGCTCGCGATCCTCGCATTCTTCGCGTACCCGCCGTTCGCATCGACCGTCGCCCCGCTCATCCAGTGGCGGCTTGGTGAGGCGGCGCTCCACTATCCGACCTGCTTCCTGGCGCTCCGCGCGTCGTTCGGGCAGGCCGACGTCGTGCTCTCGGTGCTCCTGGGCGGCGCTGCAACGGCGGCGGCTGTGTGGCTGTTCGCATCGTACTACACGGGCGGCGACGACGGGGCCGGGGATGGCTGGCGGGAGGCGTTCCGGCGGTACGTGCCGGTCGCAATCGCCGTGCTTGTCACGACCGTACTCGTCCAGCTGGTATCGAGGATCCCCACGACGTTCTGGGGGCATCTCGCGGACGCGCGGCCGGCCAGGTTCCGAATCATCAGGATGGCATCCATCGCGGCGGTGCTGGCGGTCCAGGCGCTGTTCATCTACGTCATTCCCTACGTCATGCTCGCAAGAAGAAGGATCGGCGGCGCGATCGGAGGGAGCATTGCGCTCGCCCTGAAGAACCCGGTCACCACATACCTCATCGTTGCGGTGCCGACGGTCCTCGAACTCCTGCCCGCGTGGCTGGCGAGGAACGGGACGACGATCGCCTACCGGTTCGCGCCCGAGGGGCTGACTGTCGTGCTCGTCGTGTGGGTCATCGTGATCCTGTATTCGACCTTCTTCACGCTCGGCGCGGCAACGCGGTTCTTCCTGTACGCCACGCAGAACGAAGGTCCGGTCAGCTGGTCGGCGCGCCCGAGCCAGGTTGAGAAAGGGGGTGAGTGACATGCTGAGTACGCGACTCATACTGCCGCGGCAGGTCGCGGCCATCCTCCTGTTCGCCGCGCTCGCTGTCGGGCTCACAGGATGCGGCAACGCGGAACTCACCGAGCGATATCGCGCGGAACGGATGTCGTGGCAGGTCAGGACGCTGGAGCGGGCGATGTCGGAGAATGCGGAGATCGCCACCGACGAGATGATCGCGCGGGTCATGGACGGCCATCGTGAGATCGTCGACCGATTCCCGCCGCCGGAGACGATCGATGAAGCGACGCCGCCCGAGGTCGTGGACGTCGCGATGATCTCCGCGGCGAGCCGTCTGGCGCTGTCATCGATGCTCATGGGACGCGCGACAGCCGAGACCGCCGACGAGTCGATCGGCGAAGCGGTCGAGCTTCTCGAGTCGGTCCGCGACCGCTATTCGTTCGAGCGGAACCTCGCTGTCGAAGCAGGGCTCCGGCTGGCGTCGGTCCGCGAGGCGACGGGCGATTTCGGCGGCGCCGTCGACGAGATGGGCGATCTGCTCGACCGATGGGGACCGGCGATGGACGACAAGGGCGATGCGCCCGACCTCAGGATCCTGCGTCTTCCGCTCCGGCGGGCGACGTCGTACGCGGTCCGCGGCATGGGAGACCAGGCGACGCGCGTTTTCGAGGAGGCGAACGAGACCTACGCGTCGTGGGCTGAAACGTGGAGCGGCAGCCGGACCGGTGAGGCCGCGCTTCGCATGAGCGCCGATGCGTACTCCGCTCAGGGGCGTTGGCGTGACGCTGTCGCCGTCCACGAAAGACTCGACGCCGACTACGGCAGCGACGAGAACAGGGCCAATGTCTGGCTCTCGCTGGCGGAGATCCACGGCGCGCGGCTCGGCGACAAGCGGACATCCCGCATGTTCTACGAGCGCGTTTCCGACTCGTACGGTGAGACGACCGCGGGGGCGACGGCCGATGTTGCGCTCGCGCTCATGGATATCGCCGAGGGTCGTTATGAGGAAGCGAGAGAGCGGCTCACTACGGTCATCGATCGATTCGGGGACGAAGAAGCGATCGCCGCGACGGCGAAGCAGCACCGGGCGGCAAGCTTCGAGCTCGAGGGGCGCAGGGACGCGGCTGTCGCGGAGTACTCGGCGTTGGGGGCGGAGTTCCCGACCACGATGTACGGGCTCGCGGCGCCATTGAAGATCGTCGATCTGTACGAAGAGATGGGCGAAACCGCGGCCGCTGTGACGGCGCTCGACGAGGCGGCGCAGATCTACGCGCGTGTCACTCGGGACTACGGCGGCACGCCGGCGGAGATGGCCGCCCGGAACTACATGATAGAGACCAGGCTGCGGCAGGAGTCCTGGGGTGACGCCGCTTCGCTTCTGTCTGAGACGGCGGCGAAGTTCCCGGACACACAGGCGGCCCCCGGGATGCTGTTGCAGGCGGCCGACATCTACAGAGGGAAACTCGACCAACCCGACCGCGCAGCGGAACTGCTTCGGGCCGTGATCGAGCGCTATCCGGAACACGCCGGGGTCGGGCGAGCGAGGGATATCCTGGAGTCGTTGGCGGAGTAGGGAGTCACAGGCGGAGCAGAAGATCACAGGCGGAGCAGGAAGAGATGGACGGGTTCTCGGTATTGATACTCACCACGTGCGCCGCGTGCCTGGCGGCGGCCGGCTTCGCCCTCGTCAGGGGGAGGAGGCGCGCCGACCGGATGTGGTTCGCGGCGGCCGCCGCGCTCACGGCGGCCTGGCTCTTCGCGGCCGGGTCTGTGCGTGTGAGTCCAACGACGTTCGTGGCGTTCGGTCGTGTGAACGTGGCCGCCACGATTGCGCCGCTTGTTCCGGTCCCCTGGTTGTTCGTTACGCTCCTGCTGGCGCGCGGGCGCGGGTCCGGGCTCCTGAGGAGTCACCGCGGGCTGATCGTCGCGACCATCGTCCTGTCCGCCGCCGCGAGTTGGGCCGGGGCCTACGGCCTGCTTGTCGGGGGTGTTGACCGGTCGGTCGACGGGTATGTCATCACGCTGACATCTTACGGGCACTACGCGGCCCTCATCATGATCGGCGTGTGTGTGATGAGTCTGTTCAATCTCGAAGTGACAGCGCGCTCCTCGGCGCCTGCCGTGCTCGCCGGGATCAAGCACTCGCTCATCGGGATAGCGGCGGCCATCGTCTATCACGTGTTCGTACTCTCCATGGCGCTGCTCTACTCGAGTGTGCGCCTCCCTCATCTGACGGCCGGGGCGGTTCCCGTCCTGGCGGCGCTCGCGCTCGTGAGCTGGTCGGTCGCGCGTCGCAGGTTTGACGATTCGCGCGTGTCCGTGGGTCGACCGGTGTTCTACACGTCGCTTACCGCATTCATCGCCGGCGCCTATCTGCTCGTGCTCGGCGCCGCCGGGTGGGTGGCCCGGGAGCAGGGGTGGGGGCCGTCGCTTGCCACCACCGTCTCGCTCATCTTCGCCGCGGTGCTCATTCTCGCTGTCTTCATGTTCTCGATACGCACGCGGCGTGCGATCAGGCGGTTCATCGACACGAATTTCTACGTGAGTCGCTACGACTACCGGCGGGAGTGGAGCAGGACATCTCTCGCGCTCGCCGGCGTCACGCGCGAGGTCGACATCCTCGAACGCGTGCTCGGCCTGATGCGGGAGACGTTCGACGCGGATCCGGTGGTCGGGGCGACGCTGGAGCGTTCAGGCGCCGGCGCGCGCGTCCGGGCGCGGCGCGGCCTCACGCCCGCGCTCGTCGAGGCCGTGTCGGATGCGGATCTCATCGACGCGTTCGAGTCGGGGTCCGGACCCCTGAGGATCGCGGGAACGACGCTGGACCCTCTTCTGCGCGACTGGGGAGACCGGCATGCCGGCGCCCTCGGGGCCGGCGGCTATGAGGTCGCGGTCCCGCTCGGCGCGAACGGCGGTCTCATCGGCGTCGTGCTCGTCAGTCGGAGCGGCAGCCTGAGACCCGGCAGGTACACCCACGAGGACGTGCTGTTGCTTGAGATGGTCGGGCGGCAGGCGGGGAGCACGCTGCTGGCCTCGCGACTTGCCGCCGATCTGTCGGCGACGCGGGAGATGGAGTCTCTTCACCGCGTCTCGTCGTTCGTCGTGCACGACCTCAAGAACTCGCTGTCCGGGCTGTCTCTCATGGTGCGCAACGCCGAGAGATCGATCGACGACCCGGCGTTCCAGCGCGATCTGATCGAATCCGTGGCGGAGACCGCGCGAGGTATCGAGCGGGTCATCGAACGCGTCTCGGGACACGCGGGCGGTTCTGGCGCGGCGTCCGGTGATACGACGTGGCGGGCCGCCGACCCCGTCGGCGCGAAGACCGCTCCGTCCGGACTGCTCCATGCCGCTCGGAGGACGCCGCTGGCGACCGTCGTCGCCGAGGCGATGCGGCGGGCCGGCGTCGGCGCCTCCGGTTCGGATGTGCGCGTTGACCTGCAGACGGACGGCGTCGGAGAGCTGGGAGAGAGCGCCGGCGCGGTCAGCACCGTCCTGGAGAACCTGTTGAGGAACGCGGCCGACGCGATGTCCGGAGCGGGTCAGGTCGAGGTCCGGGCCGGGAACTCATCCGACGGACGCCTCGTCGTTCGCGTAACGGATGCGGGTCCAGGAGTCCCTGCCGACATGCTTGAGTCGGGTGAACTCTTCGCGCCGTTCCGCAGCGGAACCGCGTCGGGGCTTGGCGTCGGGCTCTACCAGTGTCGGGTCATGCTCGAGGAGCTCGGAGGCGGAATAGCCCTCGTCCCGGGCGGTTCCGGCGCCAGCTTCGAATTCTGGGTACCCGCGGAGATGATCTGATGCAGAGACGGTCGAGCGAGGTCAAGCGTATCCTCATCGTCGACGACGACGCCGCGATCCGCACGCAGCTCCGCTGGGCGCTGTCCGGGGAGTACGACGTGTCGCTCGCCGCGTCGCCGGCCGAGGCCCTGGAGGTCGCCGAGCGCGAGCGACCGGGTCTCGTGACGCTCGATCTCTCGCTTCTCGGACATCCGGGTGAAGGGGAGGAAGGCCTGGAGATACTCCCCGCGCTCAAGGTGATGGACCCGTTTCTGAAGGTCGTCATCGTCACGGCCAGCGATGACATGAGCCGCGCATCGCGGGCGCTCGCGCTCGGGGCCTTCGACTACTACGTGAAGCCGGTCGATCTCGACGAACTCCGCGCCCTCATTGCGAGAGCGTTCAAGGTGCAGGAAATCGAGCGGTACGGAGGATCGATGGGCGATGGGGAGCCCACCGTGCTGGACGGGATGGTCGGAGAGTGCGCAGCCATGAGGGCCGTGTTCGGGAGGGCCCGCCGGGCGGCCGAGACGACCGACCCGGTGCTCATCGTAGGCGAGCCGGGCACCGGCAGAGAGACTCTCGCGGGCGTCATCCATCACATCGGCACTCGCGCCGCCGGACCGTTCGAGGTTGCCGTCGGTGGAACGCTGACCGAGGCGCTCGCCCGTGCCGACGGCGGCACGCTGTTGCTCCCCGACGTGTCAGGGTTCCACGATGCCGACGATGAACTCATGCAGTATCTGACGGGGGGCGTACGCGGCGAAGACATCCTGCCCCGTCCCGACGTGCGCGTCATCATGTGCGCCGATGTTGCTCCGGCAGCCGGAAGCGGCGGGGTGCGGTGTGGTCGCAGCCGGGCGGAGCGACTCTGCGAGGCCGTCGATTGTCACGTCATCACACTTCCACCCCTGCGCGACCGCGAGCGCGACGTCGTGCTTCTGGCAGGAGAGTTCGCGCGGCGAATCGCCGGCGAGCGCCGTGCGTCCGGAATCACCGGCGGTCAGAGGACCGTGGCGCCGGCGTTCACACGAGCAGCAGTACGGGTGCTCATGGCCTATGACTGGCCGGGGAACATCCCCGAGCTCATCAATCGCGTGCGTCGCGCGCTGGCGACCCATCGAGGCGCGAGGGTGACACCTGATGACCTCGGGCTCTCGGCTGCGGCGCTCTCCGAGCGGACGCTCGGGGAGGCTCGAAGCGAACTGGAGCGCGACATGGTCACGGAGGCCATCCGCAGGAGCGCCGGCAATGTCAGTCTCGCAGCGCGGGCCATCGGCGTCAGCCGGCCCACGATGTACGATCTCCTGCGGAAGTTCGGCGTCGATCCGGCTGAATACAAGGATGTTGCGTAGCGCGGCCGTCGGGTCTGTTGACACCCGGGGGGAGCGCCCATAGAATCGCGACGCAATGAGAGGCGTTTTCCGAAGGAGCGAGAAATGAGACATGTCCGAATGCTCATGCTGCTCGTCGTTCTCGTGATGCTCGTAGTCTCGAGCGTTCCAGCTCGGGCGCAGACGGCGGGTGTGGTGATCACGTCCGTGCCGTCCGGAGCGATCGTGGAGCTCGAGGGCGAGCACGTTCTGCGAGGCGTCACGCCGTGGCGACTCGACCGCGGGCTGTCGGGTCCGTTCCGCGTGCGCGCGTACAAGCTCGGCTACAACGACTGGGAAGGGCTGGTGATGCTGTCGAGCACGCGTCAGGACTCCATATCCGTTCGTCTTGTCCGGAAGACGCGCCTCGGCGCGGGCTGGCGGTCGGCCGTCATCCCGGGGTGGGGGCAGTTCCACACCGAGCAGAACCTCAAAGGCGCTGCGTTCCTCTCAGCGGAGATAGCCGCGCTCGGCGCGGTGTTCTGGGCCGATGCGAATCGCAACGAGTCGGAGGAGAAGTACGACGAGGCGCTCGCGGCCTACCTCGCCGCCGACCAGGTAGACGAGATCGAGACCAGCTATGCGCAAATGCTCGAGGCATATGACAAGTTCGAGGATGATCATCTTCTTCGAAGGAGATTCATCTACATTGCCGGGATCATCTATCTCGCGAACATCGCCGACGTGGTCTTCCTGTTCCCGGAGTCGGGAGATGGCTACTTCGCGGCCGCGACGATGACCGAGCGACCCGGCTTCTTCGCAAGTGTTGAACCGGACGCCGTCACATTCGGCGTCAACGTCCCGTTCTGAGAGCCGTGATACCGGAGGTGCCATGATGAAGACCAGGATCACACTCCTTACGGTGCTCGTTGGCGTCACCGCGGCGTTCATGTTCGGATGCCTTGGAGACATTGACGAGCCCACGCATTCCAATCCCATGGACCCGGCCAACCCGGGCACGAATTCCGTCGAACCCGCGAGACCGAGCGGGCTGGCGGCCGTCGTTTCCGACCGTCTCGTCGCGATGACCTGGGGTATCAGCGACACGACGGGCCTCGCCGAGTACATTGTCTATCGGTGGGAGGTCCAGAGCGGAGAGGCGGAGGAGTACGATGAGATCGCCGCGGTCGAGGAGATGGAGTACGACGACGCGCACGTGAGAAACGGTGTGGAGTACTCGTACAAGGTCTCCGCGGTCAACCGCCACGGCCTCGAGGGGCCGATGTCCTACCCTATGTCGGCGACGCCGCGCATCTTCAGCGTCGCCATCAACGGAGGGCAGGCTCGAACCTCCAACCGGAACGTCGTTGTTACGATGTCCGCGTCGGGCGTCACCGAACTGATGATGCTTTCGAACGCATCCGACATGTCGGGCGCTCAGTGGCAGCCGTTCCAGACGACCGTGAACTGGGAACTCACGACGGGCGACGGCGAGAAGACGGTCTACGCCCGCTTCCGTGATGTTGAGGACAACGAATCGCTCGTCGTCAGCGACGCCATCGAGCTCGATCAGACAGCCGTCATCCTGTCGGTCAGCGAGGACACGGGCGGCGCGACGATGTTTGTCGGCGACATCGTGCACTTCACCCTTGATGCGGACGAGACCGACGGGTACGCGACCGTTGACATCGGTACCGTCGCGCTCGGCATCGTACTCAAGGATGACGGGACCGGAGGCGATGCCACGGCTGACGACGGCTTCTACGAACGCGACTTCGCCATTGAGGCCGGATCAGAGATTGTCGGGGCGACCGTGATCGGACGTTTCGCCGACGAACTCGGCAACGACGCGGAGCCTCTGCAGGCGATCGGGACGATAACCATCCAGGAGCCGCCGACCGCGGTCGTGATGGGCACGCCCGTCGCTCTGACGGAGCGCGCGATCGCGCTCTCGTGGTCGCGGTGCAACGACTACGGCTTCGATCGCTATCGGTTGTACCGGTCCGAGACACCGGGCGTGGACACGGCGCCGGACCGGGAACTGGCCGCCGACATCTCAAGTCAGAGCCAGACGACGTATATCGACTACGGCCTCGAGGAGGCCACGACCTACTACTATGCGATCTACGTCGTGGACGATATCGGCCTGATGGCCATGAGCAACGAGGTGACGGGAATCACGCTCGCGAACGAGCCGCCGGACGCCGTCGAGCTCTTCGCGCCGTGGGCGCCCGATACGACGTCGATCATGCTGTCGTGGACGCAGTCCGACGCCGAGGACTTCGCGGCGTACGAGCTCTTCGCGTGGGAGGAGATCCCGCCGGATCCGCCGGCTGTCGGCGACAAGCGCCTGGTCGCCCGGATCACGACCATCGGAGAGACGTTCTACACACATGAGTCGCTCATCGACACGATCATCTACTGGTACCATGTCGCGGTTGTCGACTCGTTCGGCGCCAGCACCGTGTCGAACACCGTGTCGGGTTCGCCCAGACCGAGGCCCTGACGCACGAATACAGAGAGCGGGGTCCGGCCGACGCACTCGGGAGCCCCGCAAGAGCAGAACGGCCCGCCCGTCCATGTGACGGGCGGGTCTGTTTGTATCAGGGGGCAGGCGCGGATTCCCCGGCCCCCGCTCTCGCTGCGACCTCCTGAAACTCCCCCCTTGGGCTGTCCGTAAGAGACTGCGTGGCAACATCTTAGACAGAACACGCGTATTGAGGAACGGTCACTTGCTCCGGAGCAGTGATACATCCGGCTGTTACTTTACATATGGCACAGGTTGTGCATTCCAAGTCCGCGCGCATCTACTTCACTCTCTCCTCGTCCTTGCGCACAGGAGCAGCAACTTGGGATCCGTGGGAGCCGAGCAGGCACTCGAGAAGCCTCGGTCGCACAGGCCGGTCTACTGACCCCCACAACGGGCCGGCCACAGTACCTCACCGTACTGGCTACCCCCATGCACCCGCCTCCGGCTCCGCGGGTCCCGGATATGAGAACAGGAGATGCTCTGAGCGTGAACGAATCGAGACGAGTGTGGGCTCGCACATGCGCGACCGCGGTCATGCTGGTCGTGCTGCTTTGCGGGGCGACGGAGGCCGGGGCGCAGGCCGGCGGCGAGAGGGCCACAGGGACACACGTGGTCGTCGGCGTCGAGCCGGTCACCTCGTTCGATGTCACGGTCGGGGGCGATGCCGTGCCGGGAAGTCCGGTCGCCTCGAGCTCGATCGGACTGCTCTCGTTCGAAGTCGATGACGCCGGTCTGCCCCCCGGCGCCAACGCCGTGATCATCTCTCAGAACGGCGACCTCATTATCGGCGGCGTCGCGGCCGGCCAGGTCACCTCCTCGAGCGCCGTGATCACATGGAGCACCAACCAGCCCGCATCATCCCGTGTGGACTATGGAACGACCCTCGCGTACGGATCATCGAGTCCGGAGAACCCGGCGCTCGTCACGAGCCACAGCGTGACCCTGGCCGGACTCAGCGCCGGGACCCCTTACTACTTCCGCGTTGCCTCAGAGGCGAGCGGAGGGGAGAGTGCGGAGTCGGGCGGGCACTCGTTCGAGACGGACCCAGCCGACCTCATCATCAGCAACATCGCCGTGACGAACATCTCGTCGTCGGCGGCGCGGATCCGTTGGACCACCGACCGCCCGGCTTCATCGCGGGTCCTGTACGGAGAGACCGCCGCGCACGGCGAGGACAGCGGTATCGACGCGACCCTCGTGACCTCGCACGATGCTGTTATCGCCGAGCTTACCGATGACACCGAATACCATTACGTCGTCGTGAGCGTGGACGCCAACCAAAACTCGACCCAGTCCACGGATGCCACGTTCACGACGGCGGTGATTCCATTGGCCATTCTTGATGTTGCAGTGACCGCGGGGGTTGACTCCGCGGTCGTCACATGGAGGACGAACAGACCGGCGGATACGAGAGTGGAGTACGGTCTGACGGATGCGTACGGATTCCAGACGCCTTTGAAGACGGCGCTCGTCGCGATGCACAGCGATACTCTCAGGGGTCTGACGCCCGGGGAGACCTATCATTTCCGCGCGAGAAGCGAAGAGACGTCCGGTGGAGCGGTATACTCGAGCGACGCCGTGTTCGAGACCGAGCTGGGTCCGCTGGTCGTCAGTGACGTGAATGTCGACGCGCAGGTGTCGACCGCAACGATCTCGTGGGTGACCGACCGGGTGGCGGACTCGCAGGTGGAGTATGGACCGACGTCAGCGTACGGTCAGACGACACCGCTGGCCGGGCAGCTGGTTCTCGGACACGAGGTGGAACTTGACGACCTCGCGTCGGGGAGCGCGTATCATTTCCGCGTTCGCAGCGAGGACGGGTTCGGGAACATCGAGTGGTCCGATGATGCGACGTTCGAGACGCTGATGGCGCCGCCGGGGATCGCCGACGTGGCCGTCACGTCACGCGGAGTGACCTGGGCCGTTCTCGAGTGGACGACCGACCAGTCCACCGACGGTTGGGTGGTCTTCGGGACAACGCCGTCGTTCGGCGACTCCGCGACGAGCCCGGTCAGCCTCTCGACGGCTCACGCATGCACGCTGACCGGTCTTCTGGAGGCCACGGAGTATCTCTACTCGATCGGCGCCCGCAACACTCAGGGCGCCGTCTCGATGTCCCCGAACGGAACGTTCGAGACGATGCAGGGGATTCCGATGGTGCCGCCGGAACTCAGCACACCATCCGCAAGGGTGGTGAACGCGATGTCGGTCGTCGTGACGTGGACAACGGACGTGCCCGCGACCACGACCATCCGGTACAGCGTGGCCGGCGGCGACACGCTCACCATCGAAGGCGCGATGCTCGCGCTGTTCCATGAGGTCCCTATCTCGCCGGTCTTGCCGTACGTGGAGTATCAGTACACGGTCGAGAGCTGCTGTCCGGGCGGCGTGGCGACGAGCGCCCCATGCAGCTTCAGGACGGGGCCATCGAGCGGCTCCGCCGTGCACGACAAGGAGCCGCTGATCATCCGACCGGACATCTGGATCGTGGGTGAGCGCGACGCGGTCGTGCGTTGGTCGACCGACCGCGCGTGCACCACGTGGGTCGAGATCGGGCGGAACGCCGAGTACGGAGCGATCATTCCGGCGGTGAGTACGGGCGAGTGCGGGTACGAGAGCTTCATCACCGGTCTGGAGCCGGACACGGAGTACCACTTCCGGATTCATGCGGTGGACGAGGTTGGCGTCATGGTCTCGAGCGAGGACGAGTCGTTCTACACACTGGTTTCTCCGGACCTCTGCCCGCCCGCGTCGCCGTCCGCTCTTGCGTGCAGGCTCGACAGTGGCCGGGTCGAACTGACCTGGAGCGCGTCTGCCGAGTCGGATCTCGCCGGATACAACGTCTACCGGGTTCGCATGAGCGAGAATCCGGCAGAGCCCGATCGCACGGAGAGGCTCAACGAGGCGCTGATCGCGGAGTCCCTCTTCTTCGACAGCGACGTCGAAGCGGGCATGACGTATGCCTATCAGGCCTCGGCCGTGGACAGCGCGGGCAACGAGAGCGCATACTCCGCAGCGGCGTCGATCGCGCTTCCTCCTCTGCCGCCTGCGGCCGTGGCGTTCGCCCAGTATCCGAATCCGTGCCGGGGAGACGCCACGATGGCGTTCGCTGTTCCCGGTCCGGGGCCGGCCGATGTCGAGCTGAGGATCCTCTCGATCGACGGTCGTGTCGTGTGCCGTATTGCCGACGGTGAGTACCCGCCGGGAGAGCACATGACATTCTGGGACGGGTACGAGCGGACCGGGGAGATCGCGGCCAGCGGCGTCTACGTTTGTGAACTCAGAGTGGGTGAGTCGGTCGTCCGCCGGAAGATGACGCTTCTTCGATAGTTCCTCACTGCAGTTCATGCCACCTTATCACATGTCTCGCAACTCGTCATCCGGTGTGGATTTGCGCCGACCGGACCGTCCTGTTTTGCGTTGACATGCGTGACCGAGCGTGGTTCAATACCCCCGCGCGTACTCCGGAGCGGTTCCGGACATGCAGCAAGACCCGAGAGCGCAGCACTTGCTGCGCCGGTCGTGTTCGATCAAGGGGGACATCATGAGGAGACATCTCACAGCGATCGTGGCCGTCTGCATCCTCGCCGCCGTCGCGACGGTCTCCGGCGCGAGCTATGTATCGGAACTTCTCTTCGTCGGCGAGGGGTGGTACGACCACGACGCCAACCCGAAGGATCCGATGGGCTACGGTGCGTTCGGTTCGTCGGTGACCGACTTCAACCTGACGGTGCGGGCACCCGTGGAGGCCTGCCACTGGTATCTCAAGACGGATCTCGCGTTCACCTTCACCGAGCGCGTGCCGGGACTCGGCGCGTCGCACGTCATCCGCATGGATGACGCGGGGATCTGGGCGGACGAGCAGGTGGTGGAGTGGACGGACCTCGGCTACACGTGGAACCCGGAGCGAGGCGTGCATCTCGGATACCACCAGATCTCCGGGACGCGGTCGGACGATCCGTACAATCTCATCGGCAACTATGCCTGGGATCTCGATGGCGGAGGCGATGATCTCACCGCCGCGGTCGCCCTGAGCCCCTCACCGGACTATGAGTACCGGGCGTTCACGGAGCGGATGCGTTCCATGACGTGGCTCTCGACGATGCCCGTGGGAACGATGGCGACCGGATGGGTCTCCTCGTTCTTCGGTGGCCTTCCGCTCGACGGGCTTGAGTTCGGGCTGAACAAGATCGCGCCGTTCTTCGAGATGTGGGATGGACAGTCCTACGATATCGCGTACCGCGGCCAGGTGCTCTTGCTCGCCGACGCCGAGTGCCCGGTCCCCGAGCCCTCGACCATCCTGCTGCTGGGGGCGGGGCTTGCGGCGTTCGGGTCTCTCGGTCTGAGGAGACGACGCACGTAGAGGGTGGCGTCCGCGGCATAGCATGAACAGCAGTTCATGAAACACATCCATTCCAAGGGCCGGTCCGAGTGACCGGCCCTTTTCTTGTGCGTGCCTCCGGAACACAAAAGATTGTGCTTGTCTAGATTTGGGAATCGTGATAGTATTAGCTTGTGGGCGAAAAACAACCTGTAGCCACATCAAGCGGAGGTGACATCATGAGAACTCTCATGCTTGCTCTGAGTCTGGTCCTGATCCTGACCCTCACCGGCACCGCGGGCGCGAGCCTTCTGAGCGACTGGTTCGGGGTCGATCTCACCACGACGGCTGGTGTGTTCGATCACGACTGGACGCCGAGCACGGCGACCGCGGACTACACCATCGACGACAACTGGAGCGCGTATCACGCGCGGCCGGCGCATGGGGGGGAGCTGTTCGACATCGAGGCGATGTACTTCGACAACGATGCGACCAACGCGTACATTGCTGTCGTGACATCGTTCAACCTGCCTGGCGGCGTGAACTTCCTTGGTGAGCACATCGCCGCGGGCGACCTCGCGATGGACATGGGGCTTGGCTCACACTCGCTTGGCGTCGATATCGATGGTTCGACCGGCAGGGTGGCCGAGACCACCATGGGTGACTGGTACCAGAGCAACACCCACTACATCGCCGAGACCGGACCGACGAACTTCAGCGGCGGCACGACGCTCGGCTACGCGGGACTTGACATCTATGACTACGGCCTCTCGGAACGTGGATACGGCACGTACGTCTTCGAGATCACCATCGATCGCAGCCTCCTGTCCAATCCCGCGCTCACCGAGCAGATCGCGCTCGAGTGGACGATGGGGTGTCGGAACGACGTGATCACGCTCAATGGCGACTTCGACGACGACACCGTCGTTCCGGAGCCGAGCACGATTCTCCTTCTTGGCAGCGGTCTGCTTGGTATGGCCGGTGTCGTCAGGCGTCGCAGGAAGTAGTCAGAGAGGCAACTCGAGAGCCAGAAGAACGGGGCAGGGATATCTCCCTGCCCCGTTTCGCATGTCTGTTCGATTCAGCGTGAGCGGCTTCCGGCGCCGGATGTTCCCGGGGCTCAAGCCGACGGCCTTGCGGCGGCTCAGTCGTCCCAACCCTGGTTCTCGAGGAGCTGGTCCTCGGGGACGTCGCGCAGCGGCTTCGCGGGGGAACCAAGGACGACCTTGCGCGGGGGAGCGTCGTGTGTGACGACGGAACCCGCGCCGACGACGGCGTCAGCCCCGATGGTCCTGCCGGGCAGGATGACGGAGCCCGCGGCGATCCTTCCGCCCTTCTCCACGGTGACGCCCTTGAAGTGCTTGAAACGCTCCTCGGTGCGCCCGATGAAGTTGTCGTTCGATGTGACAACCCCCGGTGCCACGAACACGCGGTCGGCGAGTTCGGAGTACGCCGTGATGTAGCACTCGCTCTCGAGCTTGCAGCGCCGTCCGACCTTGCAGTGGTTCTCCACAGTGACGCCTCGACCGACGATCGTGTACTCACCGATGGTGACGTTCTCTCTGACGGATGCGAGGTCCGCGACGAGAACCCGGCGTCCGAGTTCGCACCCGGCGTAGATGATGACGCAGGCTCCGATGAGGCTCTCGTCCGCGATGACGGCCGGTGGGACGGTGCTTCCGTCGGTCGTCGCGGAGAGGGCCGCCTTCATCGGCAGCTTGCCTATGACGGTGTTGTCGTCGATCCGGACGTGGTCGCCTATGACGGTGCCCCGGTGGATGACCACATTGCAGCCGATCTCACAGCCGGCACCGACGGTGACGTCGGCCTCCACGACCGTGAAGTACCCGAGCGTCGTCCCCTCGCCGATCGAGGCGGACTCATGCACGAACCTCTCCATAGGGTCCTTTCCTTCAGAGTGTCTTCAGAATTCAGGGCAGCTTGATGGCGTTGCCGCCGGCCTCCAGCGAGCGCTGCGCCGCATCGAGGACCCGCACCACGCGCAGTCCGTCGCGGGCGTCGGAGCGGGGCTTCGTGCGATTCTCCACGCACTGGATGAAGTGCTGGCACTCGAGCCGGAGCGGCTCGGACGCCGGGAGGGCCGGGATCGTCACCTCGCCGAACCTCAGCGAGAGCGACTCGTCGAACCCGACGAACTTCCCGTTCTTGCCGTTCCCGTTTCCGTTCACGCCCTTGTCGTAGATGCGGATCTTCTCACCGGCCTGCATGTCGTCAAAGACGACCATCTTCTTGCTGCCGACGAGCGTTGTCCGGCGGACCTTGTGCGGGTCGAGCCACGAGACGTGGATCTGCGCGAGACGGTCGTTGCTGAAGCGCATCCACAGGAAGACCACGTCCTCGATCCCCGGCTGGATGTACGCGGCGCCGCGCGCGGCGACCTCGACAGGCTCCTCGCCGAGGAGGTAGAGGATGATCGAGATGTCGTGGGGCGCGAAGCTCCACAGCGCGTTCTCGTCCTTGCGGATCTTGCCGAGATTGACGCGTTCCGAGTAGAGATAGTACGGATCGCCGAGATCACCGGAGTCGAGGAGCTCCTTCATCTTCAGCACGCCCGGGTGATACTCGAGAAGATGTCCGACCATGAGGACGCGGTTCAGGTCGTCGGATATTCTCACGAGTTCCTCAGCGTCCTCGAGCTTGAGCGTCATCGGCTTTTCAACGAAGACGTCCTTGCCCGCCATCATCGCGCGTTTCGCGAGCTCGAAGTGCGTCGGAGCCGGCGTCGCGATGACGACGGCGTCGATGTTGGGATCGGTGAAGATATCCTCAGGGTCGGTCGTGCTCTTGACCTCGGGGATCCCGGTCAGAAGGCCGCTGCACCTCTTCCCGTCGACATCACAGCACGTGTGCAGCTCGCTCTCGTTCATGGTGAGGAAGTTCCGGAAGAGGTTCTTCCCCCAGGCGCCGGTTCCTATGATGGCTGTTCTGATCACGAGTGGTCCCCCGTCCTTCTTGCAGGTTGCGGTATCGCTGTTCCCGACGGGTCGGCTCACATGACAACGAGGCGATGATGCCGATTCACAATTGTGAGACTCTATCGCCTTTTCCCCGTACGGGCAACGCTCTTGAAAGAAATGCAATATGTGTTCCAGAGAAGAGGCCTGCGCGGTCCGGACGGCGGAATGGATCATCGTTCTCGCTTTCTGTCATGAATATGGAGCGGACTCCCACCCATCGGCGCATCATGTCCGGTCTTCGGGCGCGTGCTTGACGGTGGAGGCTTCCACGCCCTAGACTCAGGATAAGTCATTCATTCCCGCGACGGCCGGAACGACCCCGGCGACCGCATCGTGCACGGACTTCCCAAGGAGAGGACCTGTGGACAAGACCGAAATGATGTTCAAGGAGCTCACCGAGGCGAACGGCATCTCCGGTTTCGAGGACGAGATCGCCGACCTCATGGCTCGCTACGTCGAGGACGTGGCGACCGTTTCGTACGACAAGCTCGGGAGCCTGGTCGCGGAGAAGCGTGGCAAGTCCGACGGTCCGCGGGTGATGATCGCGGGGCACATGGACGAGATCGGCTTCATGGTGAAGAACGTCACGAAGGAAGGCTTCATCAAGTTCCTGCCGATCGGTGGGTGGTGGGGTCACGTCGCGCTCTCGCAGCGGGTTCTTGTCCGCACGAGCAAGGGCGATCACGTCGGCATCATCGGCTCGAAGGCGCCGCACGTGCTCGAGCCCGATGAGCGCAAGAAGGTCATGGATATCAAGGACATGTACATCGACGTGGGCGCGGCCGGGAAGTTCGATGTCCAGAAGACGCTCGGCGTCCGCCCCGGCGATCCGATCGTCCCGATCTCGGAGTTCGCCATCCTCGGCAACAAGCAGACGTACGCGGCGAAGGCGTGGGACGACCGCATCGGTGTGGCCGCCGTGATCGACGTTCTCCACAAGATCGGCAAGACGCACCCGAACACGGTCTACGGTGTCGGTACCGTTCAGGAAGAGGTCGGGCTCCGCGGCGCCAGGACGAGCGCGAACAGAGTTGATCCGGACGTCGCGTTCGCCATCGACGTGACCATCGCGACCGACACGCCGGGCTCCGACGGCGCGGGTGAGAACCTGGGTGACGGCGTCGGGATCATGATCTACGACGGCAGCGCCATCCCGAGCCGCAAGCTTCGCGATCTCGTCATCGACACCGCCGAGAAGAACAAGATCCCTTACGTGCTGACCGCGCTGACGCGGGGCGGCACCGACAGCGGCACGATCCAGTTCAACAGGGAAGGCGTGCCGTGTCTGACGTTCGTCGTTCCCACGCGGTACATCCACGGGCACGTGGGCGTGCTGCACAGGAAGGACTACGACGCGATGGTGAAGCTGCTCGTCGCGGTCGTCAAGCGACTCGACAAGAAGACGGTCGCGTCGCTGACGCGATAGACAGCGCCGCCCGTGACGAGAGACATGGAGATGTGAGCATCAAGCGACGCGGGTGGCCGAGAGGCTGCCCGCGTTCGTCTTGTGCTTCGCGCAGCGCGTCGGCCGAGGCCGACAGGTGGTCTGGAGGAACAATGGCCAGCATGAAACAGCTCCTGGGGCGGGAGCCCGCGCTCATCGGCGTGACCCACGTCCTCCCTCTGCCCGGAAGTCCCGGGTGGGGCGGTGACATGGGCCCGGTAGTCGAGCGCGCCGTGGCGGACGCCGAGGCATACGAGCGAGGCGGATTCGACGCTCTCATCATAGAGAACTACTGCGACGTTCCGTTCGCGCGGGACTTCGCCGGCCGCGGGGCCGTCGCGGGGCTCGCCGCCGTCGCGGCACGCATAGCGGACCGCGTCGATCTGCCGCTCGGTATCAATGTGCTCAGAAACGACGCGTTGTCCGCCGTGGCCATCGCGGCGACGGTGGGCGCTCGGTTCATCAGGGTGAACGTCCACACCGGCGCGGCCGTGACCGACCAGGGCATCGTACAAAGCGAGGCGAGGGAGACGCTGCGCTCGATCCGCGAGTCGGCGCCCGATCTGGTCGTATTCGCCGATGTCTTCGTCAAACACGCGGCTCCCCTGGGCAACACGACGCTCGAGCGGGAGGCACTGGATGCCGTCCAGAGGGGCGGCGCAGCGGCCCTCATCGTGACCGGGGAGGGGACCGGCTCGCCGGCGTCCCTCGACGATGTGAGGCGCGTCCGCGCGGTGCTTCCCGAGACCCCGGTGCTTGTCGGCAGCGGAGTGACCGTCGATACGATTCCCGGAATCCTGAGGGTGGCATCGGGCATCATAATCGGGAGTGCGGTGATGGTCGGCGGCGAGGCCGCTCGTCCTGTAGATCCCGAGCGTGTGGCCGCGATCCTTCGAGCAGCCGGACGCTAGACCTGACGGGGAGAGAACGCTGAGACCCTTCATCTGCCTGAGCGCGGGGCTTCTGGCGCTCTGGCTCATTCTGACCTGGAGTCTCGATCCGCAGGAGGTCGCCACCGGCCTCCTGGTTTCGCTCGTGGTCGCC
Organism: uncultured bacterium; assembly: GCA_964516845.1. GTDB lineage: Bacteria > Joyebacterota > Joyebacteria > Joyebacterales > Joyebacteraceae > JAPEKQ01. The sequence goes on along the minus strand of CAZEXP010000002.1, from coordinate 14,591 downwards.
TCCGTGGCGAGGAGCGCCGTGCGCTCGGTCACCGGGTGCCCGGGGTCCGTCATTCGGCGGGCGGTGTGGCTTCTTGCATACATTCCCTATCTTCTCAAGGCGATCATCGCGGCCAACGTCGACGTCGCGCGACGCGTCATCAACCCGGCGCTTCCAATCCGTCCGGGTATCGTGAAGGTCCGCACCACCCTCGAGAGCCCGTTGGGAAGGCTCTTCCTGACCAGTTCCATCACGCTCACACCGGGGACGCTCACTGTTGAGACCTCCGGGCGCGACCTCTATATCCACTGGATCGACGTGGAGGCCGACGGGATCGAAGAGGCCTCCGAACGCATCGTGCGCGGTTTCGAGCGCTACCTGGAGAGGATCTTTGGCTGACATTCTCCTTATCATTGCGCTGGTGCTGGCCGCCTGCGCCGTCCTTCTCGCCGTTCTGAGGCTCCTCCGTGGGCCGACGGCGGCTGACCGGGCCGTGGCGCTCGACGTCATGACGCTCGTGTTCGTCCCGGGGATGGTGGCGCTCGCGGTCTTCAGTGGCAGAAAGATCTACCTCGACGTGGCGCTGGTCTACGGGGTGCTCTCGTTCCTCGGCGTGATGTCGTTGGCGCGGTACTTCGACCGCGGGATATAGTCCGCACTCGGCAGCAGGCCCGCCGCAGATAGCGAGAGGCGGGGCCACTGCCACGGGGAGTCCGGAATGGTTGCACGGGAAATCATCGGTGCCTTCGTCACACTGGCCGGGAGCGCGTTCCTGCTTCTTGGCGCCCTGGGTGTCGTACGGATGCCCGATCTCTACAACCGGATGCAGGCCGGCACGAAGGCGACCACGCTCGGCAACCTTCTTACGCTGATCGGGCTTGGCATCCTGGTTCCCTCGTGGCTCCCGAAGATCCTCCTGATAGCCGTCTTCGTTCTCGTGACGAATCCCATATCGTCGCACGCGCTGGCGCGGGCGGCTCACGGCGCGGGCATTCCGCTGGCGCCGGGGTCCGTCAAGGACGCGCTGGCGACAGACAGGCCGAACACGCGACGCTCGGGCGATGCTGGCCGTTCTTCGAGCGGCTCGGGCGACGTTGGCGGCGCTTCGCGCCGCTCGGCCGATGCTTCGCATCGGCGGGACGAAGAGGAGCGATCGTGATCTGGCTCGACGCACTCGTCTGCCTTCTGATGGTCGTTGTCGCCGTGACGGCGACCGTCGTGCGCAATCTTGTATCGGCCGTGATTCTCGTCGGCGTTGTGAGTCTTCTCGTCTCGTATCTGTTCCTTCGCATGGGCGCGCCCGACGTGGCGATGACCGAGGCCTCCATCGGAGCGGCGCTGACGACCGTGATCTTCCTGATCGCGCTCAGACGAACGGGGGATGACCGATGATACGGACGGTCGTGACCCTGATCGCGCTTCTCGCCGTGGCAGGACTCTTCTTCGTGCTGCTGGGCCTCGGGACGCCGGACGATCTCGGAGACGTGAGTCGGCGTTACGTTGAGCGGGGCATTGCTGAGAACCGCGCCGCGAACCTCGTGACGTCGATCGTGGTCAACTACCGGGGTCTTGATACGCTCGGCGAGGTGACCGTCCTCTTCCTGTCGGTCACGGGTGCCGCCTTCGTGCTTCGAAGACGTGAGAGGAAGCCCTTCAGCGCAACGGCGGCGAAGGCCAGTGAGATCGTTCAGACCGGTGCGCGCGTTCTCGTCGCCCCGATCATGATGTTCGGCGCCTACATCTTCGTCCACGGCCACCTGACGCCGGGCGGCGGCTTCCAGGGTGGAGCCGTGGTCGCGTCGGGTGTGCTGCTTCTGCTGCTGGCGGACCGGGAGCGCGAACTGCCGCACGGGCTGATGGCCTGGCTGGAGTCGCTCTCCGGCTTCGCGTTCGTCGTCACGGGTCTCGCCGGTCTCTGGGTCGCCGGCTCGTTCCTCGCCAACCGGGACGTGCTCCCGCTCGGCGAATGGAACAGGCTCTTCTCCGCGGGGATCATCCCTGTGATCTACGTTCTGATTGGTCTGAAGGTCGGCTCCGAGCTCGCCGCGCTGCTCGACGTCATGATGCGCGGGGAGGCGGTCGCGGGGAAGAACCGGACGAAGGGAGGGCGCCGATGAACGCCGGAACGCTCTACCTCGGCACCGGGTTCGCGCTCGTTCTCACCGGACTCGCATGCGCGCTCCTCAGGCGGAACCTCCTGAGAATGGTGCTCGGATTCTCGATCGTCGATACGGGTGTCCATCTCATCATTGCGAGCATCGGTGCGCTCGCGGGTCGGACCGCGCCGATCATCGATGACCCGGCGCTTCTGTCCAATGCCACGGCGCTCACTGTCGATGCCGCGCGTGTGGTCGATCCTGTGCCGCAGGCGCTCGTACTCACGGCCATCGTCATCGGCGTCGGTGTGACGGCGCTCATGCTCACGTACGTCGTGCGGCTCCACGACCGCCAGGGGACGCTCGACGTCCGTGAATTGAGGAATCTCAAGTGGTGAGCCCTATCCTGCTCATTGCCGTGCCTCTCGGTGCGGCCTTCCTGCTTCCCGTCGTCCGGCGAATGGGCGACCGCGCGGCGCGCGGCCTGACCGTTCTGACGTTGGCCTTCGTGCTCGCGGCCGTGGTCGCATGGATTCCCGCGCTCCGCAGCGGAGCGACGCTCGTCGTGACGACGGGCGGGTGGCCGGCTCCATTCGGCATCGCGCTCAGGTTCGGTCTCACCGAGGCCGTCCTTGTCGCGCTCGCGGCGGCGGCGGCGCTGGGATCGTTCGGCGCGGTCTCGTCGCGCGCGGGACGTGACGCCGCGTCCGGCGGCGCCCGGGCACTCGTTCTTGTGCTCCTCATGGTCGTCGGCGCCAATGGCCTGATCATGACGCGCGACCTCTTCAACACGTTCGTCTTCCTCGAGATCGTTTCGATCGCCACCTACGCGCTGGCCGCGACGGGGGATGAATCGCGCGGACTCGAAGCGGGATTCAAGTACATGTTCCTCGGGGCGGTCGCCTCGGCCTTCATCCTCATCGGGATCGCGATGCTCTACCGTCTGACCGGAACGCTCTCCATCGACGGGATCGCCCAAGCTCTTGCCGGCACGGGAGCCGCGCAGGCAGGGGCCGCGCTCACGTCAGGCGGCTCGGGAGCGATGCCGATGTTTGGACTCGGGGTCGTGCTCCTGTTCCTCTTCGCCGGGTTCCTGGTCGAGCTCAAGGTGTTTCCGCTCAACGGCCCGGCCATCGACCTCTACGACGGCGTGTCGCCGGCGGTGATGGCGCTCACGGTCGGGACGGCGCTGAACGCGTCGGTCTACGCCTTCTGGAAGCTGATGCCGATTCTGCAGGTCGTCGACTTCACGCTCGTTCTCATGGCCATCGGTGGCGCAACGTTCGTTCTCGCCAACCTCTTCGCGCTCAGGCAGACGCGCGTTCGCCGGATGCTCGGGTACTCGACCTCGGCGCAGCTCGGTCTCATCGTGATGCTGATGCCGCTGGCGCACTCGGGTGAGGTTTCCGCGACGGCCGTTGGGCTGCTGCTGGTCAACCATACGCTGGCGAAGGCCGGGCTGCTCTGGTTCGCGGGCTCGATCGGGAGACAGCAGCTCGTGGAGTGGAAGGGCGCGCTCGCGGGATCTCCGGGAGCCCGGCTGACGCTTGCGGCGCTCGTGCTCGCCATTGTCGGAATGCCGCCGTTCCCCGGGTTCTGGGGAAAGTGGGACGCGCTCGTCGCGCTCGCGCGCGGGCCGCACGCCTGGTGGATCATTCCGGTGCTCGCGGGCTCGCTCCTCGAGTTCATCTACTACTTCCGCTGGCTCAGGCTGGCGCACGCGCCCGCCGGGGTCGCCGCGGCAAAGCCCGCGGTGGCGGGGTCACTTCTGCCCGCGCACGCGTCCGGCATCGTCGCTCTCGTCGCGGGACTGGCGCTCTCGACGCGACTCGCAACGTCATCGACCGACGCCGTGCTCGTTCTCGCCGGCGCGGGGCTCGTGTTGCTCGTCGCCGGGAACCTTCCGGCGCGGCTCCTTCAGTTCCTCTCGCTGGCCGCCCTCGCGGCCTCCGGCTGGATGCTCCATCAGACAGGGAGTCTGGCGCCGACATCGATCACCGGCTTCTTCATGCTCATCGTTCTCTTCGGAGCGTTCACGGTCATTCTGGCGGGCATCGGCACGCCGCCCGACCGGAGGCGATACCACGGGCTCTTCCTTCTGCTCGTCGCGTCTCTCGTTCTTCTCGTCGACGCGAGAAGCCCGCTCGGGTTTTTCGCCGGGTGGGAACTGATGACGTGGACGTCGTATCTTCTCGTCGCACAGGGGGAGAGGGGCGGGCGCCCGGCGTTCCGCTACATGCTCTTCTCGGGCGCGGCCGGGTTCCTGGTGTTCGGCGGACTTCTGGTCGCCACGGGCGCGGGCGCCGAGTCGATCGGTGACTTCACGCGTCTCGCCGGCCCGGCGGCTCTCTGGACCGCGAGCCTTCTCGGCGCCGGCTTCGCGGTGAAGGTCGCGTCGGCCGGAGCTCACGTCTGGGCGCCGGATGCCTACACCGAATCCCCCGACCTGTTCTCCGCGTTCCTTTCGGGCGTGCTCTCGAAGATGCCGCTGTTCGGCATCGTGCTCTTTGGGACGCGGTTCATCGCGGGCGCCGACCCGCTCCTGATCGGCGGGACCTACGGGCCTGGATACGCGCTGGGGTGGCTGGGCGCGATCACGGCGATCTCCATGACGCTGTTCGCCGCGCTTCAGGAGGACGCCAAGCGGCTTCTTGCGTACTCGTCGGTTGGTCAGATCGGCTATGCCGTGGTCGGGTTCGCGCTCATGACACCGCTCGGATGGTCGGCGGCGCTCTATCACTCGGTCAATCACATGCTCATCAAGCTCCTGCTCTTCCTCGCCGTCGCGGCCGTCATCCACAGGACCGGGACGCGCCGCATGCACGAGATGGGCGGACTGATCAAGAAGATGCCGGCCCAGTACATTGCGGTTCTCATCGGCATCATCGCGCTCTCGGGCGTGCCGCCGCTGTCGGGCTTCGCGGGGAAGTGGCTCATCTACAACGCGCTGCTCGAGAAGGAGTGGTACTTCATCGCGGGCGTGCTCATGTTCGCGTCGGTCGTGGCGTTCCTCTACCTCTTCCGTCTCATCAATGCGATCTTCCTCGGGCAGCTCAAGCCTCAGCACCGCGAGGTCCGGGAGGCGCCGGTCGTGTTCGTCGCCGCGCAGGCGCTCCTGGTGTTCGCGATCATGGGGCTCTCGATGTTCCCGGAGGCGTTGCTCAAGGTGACGACCGCGATGACCGTCCCGTTCTTCGGCGCGCAGGGTGTGCAGTTCGCGGCCGACGGGAGCGTCCTCGGCAGTCTCGGGTATTTCAACGCCTTCGGCGTGATGTTGATGGTGATGGGGCTCTTCGCGATCTTCTTCGCGTGGGTGCTCTTCCTCGGACCGAAGACCACGAAGGTCGGACAGCTCGACATCGTGATGGCGGCCGAGGAGCCCCCACCGCCCGAGGAGATCAACTACTCGTACGATTTCTACCGTCCGTACAAGCGGGCGTTCGCGCCGGTCCTCCGCGTATCGGTGGAGCGGGGCTGGAGCCGGTTCGCGGTTGCGCTCTCGTCGGTCGCTGAGCACGGCCGGCGGTTCTACACGGGTGATGCGCAGACATATCTGCTCTACGCGGTCGTGTTCCTCGGTATCGTGGCCGCCCTCGTGCTCTCGCGGCTCGCAGGCTAACGACTCGGCGGGACAACGACTCGGCGGGACAAGGCCCCTGCAGGCAGGGGACAGGGAAGAACGACGATGCAGGCGATCATGAATCTCGACATCGGCTATCTGGGGCTCTGCGCGCTCTCCGTCATCGGAGCCATCGCGTACGGTCTTCTCATCGGCGGCATCATCCGCAAGGTGATGGCGCGGATCCAGAGCCGGATCGGTCCGCCGGTCTGGCAGCCGTACATCGACGTCGCGAAGCTGTTCTTCCAGAGGACGTCCATCCGGCACGGCATGATGTTCTATCTCGCGCCGGTGTTCCGGACCGTCGGCGGGATCGGGATCTATCTGCTGATCCCCATCGTCGCCGGGATGCCCGGTCTTGCCGGCTTCTCGTTCAACGGCGACGTGCTGCTCGTCATCTACTTCATGTTCTTCGGCTGCCTCGGGATGGCGCTCGGCGCCGGCGAGAGCGGCCATCCGCACGCGATCATCGCGGTCTCGCGCGGTCTCTCGCAGATGTCGGCGTACGAGCTTCCGTTCTCGCTCGCGCTCATCGCGCTTGTCGCGCAGGTCGGGACGTTCTCGATCGGAGGCATCATCGAGGCGCAGGCGGGCGGCATCGGGAACTGGTATCTCTTCATGAACCCGCTCGCTGCGGTCGCGGGTCTGCTCTCGTTCCTCGGGATGCAGATGTACTCGCCGTTCAACATCGTGCTGGCGCCGCAGGAGATCCCGATCGGCCCGCCGACTGAGTACAACAGCACGTTCCTCGGTCTGATGATGTCGGGCCGGGCCATCTTCGGGGTCGCGAAGTCGGCGCTCTTCATGAACCTGTTCCTCGGCGGCGCGACGAGCATCCCGGAGGCCATGATCAAGATCTTCGTGGTCTACATGTGGGCCGTCTTCGTCGGCGCGGTCTTCCCGAGGTTCCGCGTCGAGCAGTCGATCCGGTTCTTCCTGGGGTGGCCGACGTGGTTCGGACTCGCGGGCATCGCGCTCGCCATGGTGATGAAGTACCTCGCGTCGTAGCGCGACGCAAGCCGCAGGACTCGCGCGGGCACCGCGCGGTGGGAGAGACGCAGTTGAAGGATGAGAAGATCAGAAGGGTCCCCGAACGGATCGAGCCGGCGCCGCCGGATGTTCTGAAGGACCGTCCGTACGAGCCGCTCCCGCCGTCCCCGCGGCGCGAGGTCGATCCGTACTGCTACCTCGGCGCCACGGAGGTCCAGCAGCCGCTGGCCTACCGCGAGGCGTTCGCGACGATCAAGAACTGGTGCCGCGCCAACTCCCTCTGGGTGATGGCGTACGGGACCGGCTGCGGAGCGATCGAGCTCCGACCTTTGATGACGAGCCGGTTCGACATGGCCCGGTTCGGGATGGCGCCACGACCGACGCCGCGGCAGTCGAACGTACTCATCATCGGCGGATACCTGTCGCTCAAGACCCTCAAGCGAGTCGTCCGCGCGTACGAGCAGATGCCGGCGCCGAAGTGGGTCGTGGGCTTGGGCTCGTGCACGATCAACGGCGGCATGTACTGGGATTCGTACTACACGATCAACAAGCTCGACCTCTATCTGCCGGTCGACATCTACATCTCCGGATGCATGCCGCGCCCCGAGGCGCTCATCGCAGGCTTCCAGGAGCTGATGAAGAAGATCAAGAAGGGCGAGGCGAACGGCTGGAACGAGTATCTCGAGAACATCGACAGGTACAAGACGAATCAGAAGCGCGTCATCGGCGACTGGCGGATGCCGGACTACAACTGGTAGCGGGAATGGACGGAGAGACCATGCGGTCTGACGGATGGCTTTCACAGGAGACGGTCGCTCTTCCGAAGCTGAGGAGGCGCCTCGATGAGCTCAGGAGCGACGGGCACGTCCAGCTGACGCTGCTGACGGTGACCGACTGGCTCGAAGATGGCGAGTTCGAGGTCTCCTATGTTCTGACGGACCCGGAGCAGCATCGCTCCGTCATCCTCGGCGTCCGTATCCCACGGAAGGCGCCCGGACTTCCGACCGTCTCGGACATCTGGCCGCAGGCCGTGACCTACGAACAGGAGCTCAACGAGATGTTCGGCATCCGGTTCGAGGGAAGCCCAAGGCAGGGCGTGCCGTTCATCCTCGAGGGCTGGAAGGATATCCCCCCGATGCGGCGCGACTTCGACACGCTCAAGTACTCGGTCGAGCACTACGAGGATCGTCCGGGCCGCAGGAGTATCGACGCGAGACGGTATGTCGGACGCGTTGCGAACGAGAAGAGCTACGCCGACGCCTGGGAGCCGGGTGAGGACGACGGGCGGGAGCGGAAGCTGGACGACATGGACGATAGAGCGACGGACTCCGACGGAGCGACGGACTCCGACAGCGGAGAGACGACCGATGAGTAGCGGACACGACGTCACCAAGGAGACCCACCTCTGGTTCGGTCCTCAGCATCCGGGCGTGACGGGCAACATGTCCGTCGAACTCTGGCTTGAGGGCGACACGATCCAGCGCGGGATCACGCACGTCGGCTATCTCCACCGCGGGTTCGAGAAGCTCATGGAGCGGCGCACGTTCATCCAGTCGTTCCCGATCGTCTGCCGCATCTGCGTTCCCGAGCCGGACACCAACGAGTATCTGCTCGCGAAGGGACTCGAGATACTCGGCGGCATCGACGGAGAGGTGCCCGACAAGGCGCGATGGATCCGCACGCTCACGCTCGAGATGTCGAGGCTCGCGGCCACCCTGATGGTGCTCGGAGGCCAGGTCGGTTCGATGGGGCTCGGTCCCGTGCCGCAGTGGATGATGACGCTCCGCGACTACGTGCTCGACAGCTTCGAGGAGCTCTCCGGTCACCGCATCTACCACATGTACATCGTCTACGGCGGCGTGAGGCGCGACCTGCCGGACGGGTTCGGGGCGCGACTCGAGAAGACGCTTCGAACCATCGAGGAGCGGCTCCCGTGGATCGACCGTCTGATGTTCGAGAACGCCGTCTTCAGGAAGCGGGCCATCGGCATCGGCTACGTGCCTCCCGAGTGGGTCGACGAGATGTCGCTCTCGGGTCCGATCGTCCGGGCGATGGGGATCCCGCGCGACGTGAGGAAGGACTATCCATACGAGGTCTATCCGGAGCTCGACTTCGACGTCATCACCGAAGAGGGCTCCGACATGTTCGCCCGCGCGCGCGTCAGACGGCGCGAGATCGAACAGTCGATCAACCTCATCAGACAGATGCTCGCGCGGATGCCTGCGGACGGTCCGTTCTGCCTGAAGCTCCCGAGCCTGATGCACTGGCGCATCCCGAAGGGTCAGACCTACGTCCGCGCCGAGGCGAGTCGCGGTGAGATGGGGTACTTCGTTGTCACGGATGGTTCCGACAAGGTCCGTCGCGTCAATGTCCGCGGACCGTCGTACGTGCACGGTGTGAGTCTTCTCGAACGGCTGCTCCCGGGGACGAACATCTCGGATCTCTCATCGCTCATGGTGTCGCTCCAGACCTGTCCGCCCGAGATCGAAAGGTAGCAGATGAGCCTCAAGCACGTCATCACGCCGTTCTCCGCCTGGGTCCGGGCATTTACGAAGCCCTACACGGTCCCCGAGGCCAAGACGATGCGCCCGGGCGCTCCGCGCTACCGCGGCTGGCACATCAACGACACCGACCGGTGCGTCGGGTGCGGCACGTGCGCCGACATCTGTCAGAACGAGGCGATCGACATGGTCATCGTGGACGATCCTGTCAACGGCGACTCAGGTCTGAGACCCAGAGTCGACTACGGGCGCTGCTGCTGGTGCGCACTCTGTGTGGACGTGTGTCCCTCGGCGTCGCTCGGGATGTCGAACGAGTACGTCTGGGTCGACAGCGACGCGGACGTCTTCCGCTACACGCCGGGCGTGGACGAGAGGGCGTGGGACGGAAGCGTCAAGGGCTGGCGCAAGGAGGAAGGGTTCCATCTGTTCGATCCTGACCGCGTCCCGATGCCGATGCTCGACCCGGTCGAGCGCGTCAAGACGTGGGCGGAGGTCGTCATCGGCTACGCCGAGGAGGAGGCACGCAGGGAAGCCTCCAGATGCGTGCAGTGCGGCCTGTGTATCGCGGCCTGTCCGGCGCACATGCACATACCGGACTACATCGCGGCGATCCGGGACGGCGACGACGCCGAGGCCGTTCGCATCATCTACGACAACAACCCGATGCCGGAGATGTGCGGCAAGGTCTGCACGCGCAACTGCGAGAAGGTCTGCAGCATCGGCGTGAAGGGTGAGGCGATCGCGATCCGCTGGCTCAAGCGTTATGCGACCGAGCGGTTCGACGATCTGAAGAGCGTCATCGATGTGACGCGCTCCGACGTCGGCATGGGTCACTCGGTGGCCATCGTCGGCGGCGGTCCGTCGGGATTCACGGCCGCGTACTATCTCGCGCTCCGCGGATTCTCCGTGACGGTCTACGACGAGCTTCCGCGTCTCGGTGGCGCAACGTACTTCGGCATCCCGAAGTACCGCTTCCCGCTCCCGTCGCTCGACAAGCAGGTCCAGCTGCTCGAGGACGCGGGCGTCCGCATCATCACGGACCATCGCGTCGAGGCCGAGGAGTTCGCCGGTCTCCGCGAGGAGTGCCTGGCCGTCTTCGTCGGAACGGGGCTGATGAAGCCGTACCGGCTCGGAACACACGGCGAGGACCTCGACGGCGTGATCTTCGCGCTCGAGTTCCTGCGCGACTACCACATCGACAAGCCGGTCGAGGTCGGTGAGAAGGTCGTCGTCGTGGGGGGCGGCAACGTCGCCATCGACGCATCGAGGCTGGCCCGAAGGCTCGGCGCCGACGTGACCATCTCGTACCGGCGCCGCGAGGTCGACATGCCCGCCGACGAGGAGGAGATCGAGGACGCGAGAGCCGAGGGTGTGGAGATCTTCACGCAGAGCATCCCGCTTCGGGTCGAGACCCGCGAAGGCGGCGGACTGACATACGTATGGGGTCCGGCGGAGATGCTCCCCGCCGAGGGTCCCGGGAAGCGTCCGCGCCCGCAGCTCATAGAGGGTGTTGAGCACCGGCTCGACGTCGACCGCGTCATCGTCGCCATCGGGCAGGGCCCCGACCTCTCGTGGATGGGGGACGAGACCGCGCACGCCGTCGGCGACAAGCGCGGATGGATCGCGACGGACGAGCACGGCGCCACCGCCGTGGACGGTATCTTCGCCGGCGGCGACCTCGTCAATCCGGTAGCGGACGCCATCTCGGCGATCGCGGACGGTCTTCGCGTCGTCGAGGGCATCGTCACGCGCGCGAAGGCCCGCGGCTAGCCCATATTGATTCTGTGGCTCTGCAGAACGGAGCGTGTCTCTCGAGGCGCGCTCCGTTCTGCCTACGCGCCCCCCGGGGCGCGCCTTGACAGTCCCATCTGTTCGGATTACGCTCACATTCAACGGATACGTTCCCCCAGGCTTTCAGGCCGGAGGCAGTCTGCATGCTCAGGATCTTCGACACCCTCGATGCGAAGAAGAAGGAGTTCGTCCCGGTTCAGGAGGGCAAGGTCGGGATGTACTTCTGCGGGATGACGGTGCAGTCCGAGCCGCACGTCGGCCACATGCGCGTGGCCGTCGTCTCCGACGTGTTCAAACGCTACCTCAGGTACCGCGGGTACGATGTAACGCTGATCATCAACTTCACCGACATCGACGACAAGATCATCGCCAAGGCGGGCGAGGAGGGCGTGACCTACCAGGAGGTCGCCCAGCGGAACATCGACAAGTTCATGGAGTTCCTCGAGTTCCTCGGCGCCGAACCCGCGGACCACTACCCCCGGGCGACCGATCATATCACCGATATTGTGGAGACTGTTAAGACACTCGTCGACAAGGGCTACGCCTACGAGTCGGGAGGAGACGTCTACTTCGAGGTCGGCAAGTGGCCGTCCTACGGCAAGCTTTCGAAGAAGCGGGTCGAGGACCTCGTGGCTGGCGCGAGCGAACGCGTGGATATCGACGAACGGAAGCGGAATCCGGAGGATTTCGCGCTCTGGAAGGCCGCGAAGGAGGGCGAGCCTGCCTGGGAGAGTCCCTGGGGAATGGGACGTCCGGGATGGCACATCGAGTGTTCGGCGATGTCGACGAAGTACCTGGGCAACCACTACGATATCCACGGTGGCGGGACCGACCTGATCTTCCCGCACCATGAGAACGAGATCGCCCAGTCCGAGGCGGCGACGGGCGAATCGTATGTGAACCACTGGGTGCACCACGGGCACGTGCGGCTCGAGGGCGAGAAGATGTCGAAGTCGACGGGTCACTACCGTACGATGGCCGGTCTCGCGGAGAAGTACCCGCCGGACGTGGTGCGGTTCTTCCTTCTTTCCACGCACTACCGGTCGGTCATCGACTTCGCCGACGAGCGGCTGGACGAGGCCGCCGCGTCGGTGGAGCGCTTCGAGAACCTGTTCCGGACGCTGGAGCGCGTGGCCGGACCGGAGGAGGAGGCTGCCTCGCTGGGGGTCGCGCCCGAACCGTCTGCGGCCGTGGCCGATCTGAAGGGGAAGTACATCGAGGCCATGGACGACGACCTGAATACCGCTCAGGCAACGGGCTTCCTCTTTGAGATGGTGCGGGTCATCAATCAGTCGGTCGACGCCGGTGCGCCGGCCGAGCAGCTGCGCGCCGATCGTGAGGTCCTGCGCGAAGTTACGGGGATCCTCGGGCTTCTGACAGGTGTCGGGAAGCGTGACGAGATCCCTGCAGGGGTCCTGAGGATGGCCGAGGACCGGGCCGCAGCGCGAACTGCGAAGGACTGGGCCAGGGCGGACGAACTCCGGGCCGCCATCACCGGGGCGGGATACGCCGTCGAGGACACCCCCGAGGGGCCTGTGGTCCGCAAGGCGTAGGCGTTTCCTGCTGCGGGGCAGGGGAGAGGTTCACGGGAGCCGCGACCCAAACGCAAGAAACGCGCCGAAACCTGTCGCAAGCGGTCTTTTTTAGTTGACACCTCACCGTTCTTCCAATAGAATATAGCGTTTGTAGCTGGACGCACTATCAGAGGGAACCCTACGCGCCAGGGCTGTCCGGGACACCCGTGCTGGCGTAGCTCAATGGTAGAGCTCCTCACTTGTAATGAGGAGGTTGGGGGTTCGAGTCCTCTCGCCAGCTCCAGTATCCGGGATGCGGCGGCAAGGCGCATCTTCCGGGCATCGGGTGTCAGGATCGGAAGTGCGGCGGGGTTCCCGAGTGGCCAAAGGGAACAGACTGTAAATCTGTCGGCGACGCCTTCGGAGGTTCGAATCCTCCCCCCGCCACCACCACAAGGGCTTCCGGTCCGTGACAGACTGGAGAGAATATGTGCGGGAATAGCTCAGTTGGCTAGAGCATCAGCCTTCCAAGCTGAGGGTCGCGGGTTCGAGTCCCGTTTCCCGCTCCAGCGCAAAGCCGCCTCGAGAGGGGCGTGAGATCCTGCCGCGATTAGGCATGTCTGGTGGCAGGAGATAGACTTGACGGACTCAGGCATTCCGTGATATGCTCCTCGTTCGGCTTCACATCTGCCGCGAGGCGTGTGGGGGCCTGTGTGTCCTGTTGGGGCGCCCACGTAGCTCAGTCGGTAGAGCGCATCCTTGGTAAGGATGAGGTCACCGGTTCAATCCCGGTCGTGGGCTCCATAAGACGGACAGCCGGAGCGAGCGACAACGAGTAGCTTCGCACCGGGACTCAACCGAGGATGACAGGCGCATAAGGCAGCACTCCGTTTCTGGAGGGGAGAACGATGGCCAAGAAGAAATTCGAGAGGACGAAGCCCCACGTGAACGTGGGCACGATCGGTCACGTCGATCATGGCAAGTCGACACTGACGGCCGCGATGACGCTGTGTCTTTCGAAGCAGGGTCTCGCCGACTACGTGCCGTTCGACCAGATCGACAAGGCACCGGAAGAGCGCGAGCGCGGGATCACGATCGCGACGTGCCACGTTGAGTACCAGAGCCTGACGCGTCACTACGCGCACGTCGACTGTCCCGGTCACGCCGACTACGTGAAGAACATGATCACGGGCGCGGCGCAGATGGACGGAGCGATCGTCGTGGTGAGCGCGGCTGACGGTCCGATGCCTCAGACGCGCGAGCACATCCTTCTTGCGCGGCAGGTGGGCGTCCCGTACATCGTCATCTACATGAACAAGATCGACCAGGTGGACGACCCTGAGCTTCTGGAGCTGGTGGAGCTCGAGGTTCGGGAGCTTCTTACAGAGTACGAGTTCCCTGGCGACGATATTCCTGTGATCAAGGGTTCGGCGCTGAAGGCGCTGGGTTGCGGGTGCGGCGAGGCGACGTGTGAGTCGTGCAACTCGATCAACGAGCTTCTGAAGGCACTGGACGAGTACATTCCGGAGCCTGTTCGCGAGATCGACAAGCCGTTCCTGATGCCGATCGAGGACGTGTTCTCGATCACGGGTCGCGGCACGGTGGGTACGGGTCGTATCGAGCGTGGCAAGATCCACACGGGGGATAAGGTCGAGATCGTCGGCATCCGTCCGACGCAGAACACGGTCGTGACGGGTGTTGAGATGTTCAGGAAGATCCTGGACGACGGCCAGGCCGGCGACAACGTTGGTCTTCTTCTGCGCGGTATCGGCAAGGATGACCTGGAGCGCGGGATGGTGATCTGTGCTCCGAAGAGTGTGACGCCTCACACGAAGTTCATGGGCAAGGCGTACATTCTGACGCAGGCTGAGGGAGGCCGTCACACGGCGTTCTTCAACGGCTACCGTCCTCAGTTCTACTTCCGTACGACGGATGTGACCGGCAACGCAACGCTGCCTGAAGGCACCGAGATGGTGATGCCGGGCGACAACGTCGAGCTTTCGGTGGAGCTTGTGACCCCGATCGCGATGGAGGATGGTCTCCGTTTCGCGATCCGTGAGGGTGGCAGGACCGTCGGCGCCGGCACGATCACGAAGATCAT
>CAZEXP010000001.1:218897-234346 GCA_964516845.1 uncultured bacterium | reverse complement strand
CGGGCTGACCTCGTAGCCGACGAGACGGTCGAGTATCCGGCGCGCCTGCTGCGCGTTGACCTTGCGCATATCGATGTCGCGTGGATGCTCCATCGCCTCGAGGATGGCGTTCTTCGTGATCTCGTTGAAGACCACGCGCCTGGTCTTGTCGGGTGGGACCTTCAGGAGCTCCGCGATGTGCCACGCGATCGCCTCGCCCTCACGGTCGAGGTCGGACGCGAGGTAGATCATGTCCGCATTCTTCGCGGCCGCCCGAAGCTCCTTGAGCACCTTGCTCTTGCCGCGGATCGTGACATACGTTGGCTCGAAGTCGTGCTCGACGTCGATGGCCAGGTCCTTCTTCGGAAGGTCGCGGACGTGCCCCATGGACGCCTTGACCGTGTAGCCGCGTCCAAGGTACTTGTTGATGGTCTCGGCTTTCGCCTTCGACTCGACGATGACGAGCGACTTGCCCATTACTGATCCTTCCCGCAGCACTTCTTGTACTTCTTGCCGCTCCCGCAAGGGCACGGATCGTTGCGTCCGACCTTCTCCTCGGCGTGCTTGACCGGCTCCCGTCTCTGGCGCTCTCCCGACTCGGCCGCGCGCGTCCGGCCCGCGAGTCCGGGCGTGGCGCCAGCGCGCCCGCCGCCCGGCGATGCCGGGGCGCCGAACTCGGGGACCGGCGTGGACGAAGACGTACCGTCGTCGGGCGCCGGTCTCGGAGCCGTCTGTGCCGCTGTCGGGGCGGACGCATGTGTGGCCTGCTGACCGCTGACGCGCTGCGTAGGCTGAGGCGGCGTCTGGAAGTGAGCCCTGAAGAGGAGCTGGATCGACTCCTCCTGGATGGTCTCGATCGCGCCCATGAAGAGGTCGAAGGCTTCACGCTTGTATTCGAGGAGCGGTTCCTTCTGGCCGTAGGCGCGCAGACCGATACCCTCGCGCAGACGGTCCAGCTCGTAGAGATGGTCACGCCATCCCTTGTCGAGGACCTGAAGGAACACGAGCCTCTCGATCTTCCGCATGACCTCCGGTGTGAGCTGCTCCTCACGGCGCTCGTACGAACTCCAGGCGGCGCGCCCGAGGTTCTCGATGAGTCCCTCGCGGGTGAGCGTGATGATGTCCGTCTTCGAAAAGTCGACGTCGACGAGGAAGATGCGAAGTATCGTCTGCCTGAGCCCGCCGAGATCCCACTTCTCCTGGATGTCACCCGTGTCGATGTGCCGGTCCACGAGTCGCTCGATGATGTCCGCGAAGATCTCCGTCATCTCTTCGCGAAGATCGCCGCCCTCGAGGATATTGAGACGCTGCGCGTAGATGACCTCGCGCTGCTGGTTCATCACGTCGTCGTAGTCGAGCAGGTGCTTTCGGATGTCGAAGTTGTGTCCCTCGACCCGTGTCTGGGCGCGTCCGATCGCGCGGGTGACGAGTGGATGCTGAATGACCTCGCCCTCCGGGACGCCGAGCGTCGTCATGACTTTCGCGATCCGTTCCGGAGCGAAGAGCCGCATCAGGTCATCCTCGAGCGAGATGAAGAACTCCGATGCGCCCGGGTCGCCCTGACGACCGCTCCTGCCCCGGAGCTGCCGGTCGATGCGGCGCGACTCGTGCCGTTCGGTCCCGATGATGCGCAGCCCGCACGGGACGTCCGCCAGGCATTCCTCGGTCATGTCGTGGTCGTTCTCGCAGGCCCCGCAGTCCTTGTTCGTGCACTTGAGGCAGCACTTCCTGCAATGGAGGACTCCCGCGCCGAGCTTGATGTCGGTGCCGCGCCCCGCCATGTTCGTCGCGATCGTGACCGCGCCGAGCTGGCCGGCTCCACGCACGATCTCCGCCTCGCTCTGATGGTGCTTGGCGTTGAGAACGTTGTGAGGAACCTTCCTCGCCTTGAGCAGTCGCGATATGACCTCGGAGACCTCGACGGTGACCGTGCCGACGAGCACCGGCTGCTTCCGTTCGTAGAGGCGTTCGATCTCGCCGATGACCGCGTTGAACTTCTCTCTCCGCGTCTTGTAGATGCGGTCGTCGTAGTCCTGTCGCTGAATCGGTTCATTCGTTGGCATGACGTGGACGTGGAGCTTGTAGATCTGCTGGAACTCGTCCTCCTCGGTCTCGGCGGTACCGGTCATGCCGGCGAGCTTCGCGTACATCCGGAAGTAGTTCTGCAGCGTGATCGTGGCGAGCGTCTGCGTCTCACGCTCGATCTTGACGCCCTCCTTCGCCTCGACCGCCTGATGGAGCCCGTCGGACCAGCGCCGGCCGGCCATCAGCCGTCCCGTGAACTCGTCGACGATGACGACCTTGCCGTCCTGGACGACGTAGTCGACGTTCTTCTCGAAGAGCGCGTACGCCTTGAGAAGGGCGTGAACGTTGTGGATGCGCTCGCTCGTCTTCGCGTAGTCGAGATGGAGCGCGTTCTTCTGTTCGGTCTTCGTCGTCTCCGCGAGGTTCTCGTCCCCGTCGACGCCGACCAGCTGCTCGGACAGGTCGGGCAGGACGAGCAGACTCCGCTCCTCCGGCAGCAGGGCGTCACGCCCGCGTTCCGTGAGCGATACGCTGCGTCCGCGCTCGTCCATAGCGTAGTACAGGTCCTCGTCGAGTTCAGGGAGCACCTTGTCGCGCGAGAGCTCACCCTCGACCCTCTGGAGCTCAGCCTTGAGCGACGGGTCCTCGAAGATCTTCATGACACGTCGGTGCTTCGGGGCGCCGCGGGTAGCCTGGACCAGTTTGACGATGCCCTCGTACCGTGTCTGGTCGTCAGCGAGCAGGCGTTCGACGTCATCGAGAAGCTCGTTGAGAAGCTTTGACTGCTTCCTGACGAGTCGCTCGACCGGAGATTTGAGCGTGTCGAACATGTGCGTCGAGTGTTCGACCTGACCGGAGATGATCAGCGGCGTCCGGGCTTCGTCGACGAGCACGCTGTCGACCTCATCGACGATCGCGTAGTGATGTCCGCGCTGGACACGGTCCTCGATCCTGCCGGCCATGTTGTCACGGAGGTAGTCGAAACCGAATTCGTTGTTGGTGCCGTATGTGATGTCGGCCGCGTACTGCTCCCGACGCTCCGCCGGCGTCATCCCGGTCTGGATGCAGCCGATGGAGAGCCCCAGCGTCTCATAGACCTTGCCCATCCATTGAGCGTCACGAAGCGCGAGGTAGTCGTTGACGGTGACGAGGTGTGCGCCTTTGCCCGGGAGCGCGTTGAGGTAGAGCGGAAGCGTGGCGACGAGGGTCTTGCCCTCGCCGGTCGCCATCTCGGCAATCCCGCCACGGTGGAGCTCAATAGCGCCCATCAGCTGGGTGTCGAACGGCACCATCTCCCACGTCGTCTCGTGCCCGACGAGGGGCCAGCTCTTCCCGACGAGGCGTCGGCAGGCTTCCTTCACGGTCGCGAAGGCCTCGTACATGATATCGTCGACGGTTTCACCGGCCGCGAGCCGCTGTCGGAACGCCGTCGTCCGTTCGGCCAGTTCCTCATCCGAGAGGTCGCGGAGACCCTCGTAGCACTCATTGATGCGGGTGACCTCGGGCAGGAGGCGTTTGACGTCCCGCTCCTGTCTGGTACCTATGAATCGTGTGATGAACTTCGAGAACACGTGGTGTCTCCGATGCTGAAGCGACGCTCGTTCAGGCGAACAGGTCGAACAGACAACTTAGCAGACCGCTCCGAGCGACGCAAGAGCGCGCACTCGCCGCGCTACCGCACCACTTTGATCGGGCATTCTGCAATATCGTGGAAATAGGCCCTCGCCGAGTAGACTGGTCGGGCCGTGACCGCGAGCGTGTAGTCGCCTTCCGGGAGCGCGCGGCCGTCCTCGAGCAGTCCGTTCCAGCGCTCGACGTTCGGTCCGATAGCGCGCCGCCGTTCGTCCGCTATCGTGTGGACCGGCGTTCCGGCCGAGTCCCTGACAACGACGCTCACCCGGGAGACATCGGTGAGGTAGTACGACACGCGAAGCGGATCACGGCCCGGCGTGAACGGTTCCGGCTCCGCCGTGAGATCCCGGATCTCGGTCCCCATCCAGAAGTACTGTGCGCCCTGCTGCTCGGTGATGAAGACCTGGCCGAACCGGCGCCAGATGGCGATGCCTCGAGGCTTGTCAAGCTCACCGGGCCCCATGCCGTAGTGGCCGAAGGATGTGACGTGTCTGAGGTGGCGGTCGAACTTGTGGATGGTGGATGCCCGTGTGTCCGTCGCGTAGACGCTTCCGTGGTAGTCGATGGCGACATAGTCGAAGTGCGCGGTCTCGGCCGTTCCCTCTCCCGCCTCGGTGACATTGCGGAGCGAACCGTCGATGCCGAAGCTCAGCAGCCGGGACCCGCCGCGGTCGGCGATGACGATCCGCCCGGCCCGTCGAGCGAGCCACGGGTCATCCTCCTCGACGACCGCCAGTCCCACGGGCGACTCGAGACGCACTCCCGCCGACGCATCTCCCGTGAGCTCCAGCGTGACGGATCCGGTCGTGTCGAAGGCGAGCAGACGGTCGTTTCCCGTGTCGGTGACGTAGACGGTTCCGGAGGCGCCGAGAGCCACCTGCGATGGCGAGGAGAGCCGGGGGGGCTCTGCCGCGACCGTCTCCACGGAACCGGCGAAGCGCAGCGCGCCGTCGACGTAGCGCAGCCGGACCACGCGGTCGTTCCCCGTGTCCGCGACCACGACACCGCCCCATTCGTCGGCCGCGATTCCCAGCGGATGGTCGAACCGCCCGTCGCCGCTTCCCCGCCCGCCGAAAATCTCGACGTTCGTCAGCGACGTGTTGTAGATGATCTCGCTTCTGCCCGTGTTCAGCCCGAACACCGTGAGTTCGTCGTCGTCGCTCGCGGTGTCGGGATCGTCCTTCGAACGCAGCTTGACCACCGCGAGTCCGGTCGGCTCATCGAAGCTCGTCTGCGTTCCCAGATAGAGGAACAGATGGACCGGTGTGGCCCGGTGGATGCCGAGGCAGTGTCCGAACGGCGGATAGACGAGCGTCGTCTCACCGCCGTGCGCCGTCGATGCGAGGACGATCAGGAGAATGACCGGTATCGTACGGAGCGCGGCGGCGGCTCCCGCGCGCGGTGCGGCCGGAGCGCTCGTTCGGCGCCGACCGGCTCTCACGAGCCGCTCCCGGGGTCCGGGGCGACGAGAACACGTCGACCGCTGATCCTGATCTTCCCCGCCGCGATGAGCTGGAGCGCCTCGGGGTAGATGCGGTGCTCCTCCTTGAGGATGCGCGCGGTCAGTGTGCCCGGCGTGTCGTCGTCAAGGACGGGAACCACAGCCTGGAGGATGATCGGACCCGAATCGACCCCGATGTCGACGAAGTGGACCGTCGCTCCGGACCACTTGACACCGTGGTCGATCGCTTTCTTCTGAACGTCGAGACCCGGGAACGATGGAAGCAGCGATGGATGGATGTTGACGACGGCACCCGGGAAGGACTCGAGGAAGTCGTCGTGGAGGATCCTCATGAAGCCTGCCAGTGCGACGACCTCGACGCCGTGCTCCTTGAGCGCATCGATATAGCTGCGTTCCGCCTCGGGCTCGAGCCTGGTCCGGAAGCGCCCCGGCGGTATGTGGAGCGCGGGGACGCCCGCGGACCGCGCCCGGTCGAGCGCGGCGGCGTCCGCGACATCGCTGATGACGGCTGCCACCTCGACCTCGATGTCGCCGGCGATGGACCTGTCGAGGATGGCGCCCAGGTTGGAGCCGCGTCCGGACACCAGTACACCGACCTTGAGTCTGCTCACGTGGCCCTCCCCACCTGTCGGTTGCGCGATGGCTCAGCCTTCAATATGCGCCGTATCAGCCCCATATCACAGAGGCGTCTTGACGGGTGGCTCCCGGGGAGCATAGTCTCGTCCCCTGTGACGAGTCAAGCACGCCCGCGGGATGCGCTCCGCGGGCGGCTCCGGATAGAGGGGCGGCTCCGGATAGGGGCGGCACCCAGGCGCATTCCCGGACGGGACCGGAGCCCGCGGCGTATCCGAGCCGGACCGTATGGAGCACCGATGATGCAAGGGTCGTGGAATACGAACGCGATGGCGGCTGCCGAGGAGACCGTTCTCGAGAACGGTCTGCGGGTCGTCGTTCTCCCCTTCCTCGACTGGCCGGTCGCGGCGACGCTCGTGAGCTATCGGGCGGGTTCGCTCCAGGAACCGGCCGGCTGCGCGGGCATCGCGCACCTGATGGAGCACATGATGTTTCGCGGGACCGAGCGATTTCCCGGCGGAACGATCGATGATCTGACGGCCCGGCTTGGCGGCGTCAACAACGCCGTGACGACCACGGACTACGCTGCGTATTACTTCGCGCTTCCCGGGGCTGGATGGCGGACCGCGCTCGAGGTCGAGGCGGACCGGATGCAGCATTGCCATATTGACCGTGACGTCCTGGAGATCGAGCGCAGGATCGCTCTTGAGGAGCGCCGCATGGCGGCCGACGATCCGGAGTCGATGCTGGACGAGGCTCTTGACGCTTCCATGTTCGGGGAGCACGCCTACGGGCGTCCGGTGCTGGGGCTGATGGAGGACATCGCCCGGCTGACGGCGGACGACCTGCGGGCTTTCTATCGCGCGCGCTACGTTCCGGGAAACGTCTCGATCATCGTCGTCGGCGGCGTAGCCGCGAACGATGTGTTCGAAACGTGCAGGAGGCTCTTCGGGATGATTCCCGGCGGTCCGGAACAGATGCCCGTGACCATGCGGCCTCTCCCCCGACGGGAGGCTCGACGTGAGCGCATGACGGTGGATCGGAGCACGCCGCGTGTCGCGCTCGGCTTTCCCACGCCGGAGGCGACCCACCCGGACAGCCCGGCCCTCGAGCTGCTCGTGTCCCTCATCGCCTCGGGGAGAAGTTCCAGGCTCTACGATCACCTCGTCAGAAGAGGGCGTCTCGCCACGGAGGTCCTGTGCTCGCGTCTGCTGCAGCGGGAACCGGGTATCTTCACGCTGTCGGCCTCCCTGCACCCGGAAAGCTCTCCGGAATCGGCAGTGGACGCCATGCTCGAGGTGGTTTCGGATGTCGCGGGCGGGACGGTCGGCCACGACGAGTTCGAGAAAGCCAGGCGACTGGCCCGCGCGGACCTGGCGGCTGCGCACGACACGGCGCTGGGCGCGGCCGCGACATTCGGGCTCTGGGAGGCGATCGATACGTGGCGTGAGGGTCTCCGCTTCGAGGAGCGGCTCGAACTCGTGGAAGCCGACGACCTGCGACGCGTGGCCGCGACCTATCTCGACAGCGCGTTCGTGACGTCGATGACGCTCCATCCCAGCATGAGCGATGAGAATCCCGAATCGGAGGACGGCTCGTGAGTCAGATCGACTATCCGGGAGGGCCTCCGAGCCGCGACGTGCTTGCGAACGGGATGCGCGTGCTCTCGACGAGGCACGGGCAGGGGCCGCTGATCTCGATCGCACTGTCGTTCGAGGCCGGGTCGAGATTCGAGACGGACGCCGAGGCAGGTCTTGCAGCACTGACGGCCGCGACCGTGATCGAGGGGTCCACGGCTCGCGCCGGGGCGGAACTCGCGCGCGCCATTGACTCCACGGGAGCGGTGCTTGACGTCTCGGCGGGCTACGAGACGGTTGCGTTCACGGTGACCGGACTCTCGGAGACGCTCGAGGAATCGCTCGCGCTCCTCCGCGAGATCGTGATCACGCCGCTCTTTGACCCCGAGGAGTTCGAGGAATCCCGACGCGCGCAGCTGGCGGAACTCGTGGAGGACGAGGACGACCCCGGTCTGGTCTGCCGCCGTGTGCTCTTTGACGCGCTCTACCAGGGACACCCGCGTCACCGTCCGTCAAACGGAACGCCGGAGAGTCTTCGCACGCTCGTTCGTGACGACCTCGTGCGGTTTCACGCCGCCGCCTACCGACCGGAGCGAGCCGTGCTCGCCGTCGCGGGCGACTGCGAACCGGACGACGTGGCTCGGCATGTCAGCGAGCTCTTCTCTGACTGGCCCGGCGCCACCTCAACCGCCCTCGCGGCTCCGGGGCCCGTGCGCGTGGTTGCACCAAGCCGACACCGCATCACGATGGACCGCGAGCAGTCGCACGTCGCGCTCGGACACCTGAGCGTCTCGCGCTCAGACCCCAGGCTCTACGCTCTGAGGGCGCTTGACGTCATTCTCGGGGACGGCGCCGGGTTCGCGTCGCGTCTCCCGACACGGCTTCGCGAGACGGAGGGACTGGCATACATCGTCGAGTGTGACTCGTCATCGACCGCAGGTCTCGATCCGGGGCTCTTCTGGTCATACGTGGCCACGGCGCCGGGGCAGGTCGACCGGGTCGTGAGTATCATCCTCGACGAGCTCGAGAGGATACGTACCGTCCCTCCGACCGACGAGGAGCGTGACACCGCGATCTCATTCCTTCTGGGGCACCACCTTCTGGACCGCGAATCGGTCGAGTCGTACGCCATGCGCCTTGCCGCCATCGAGCGGTACGGTCTGGGTCTCGACTATGACTCAAGGTACGCGGACATCATCTCATCCATCGAGGCCGCCGATGTTCGTCGCGCGGCCGCCGAGATCATCAGGCCGGACGACCTCACGCTCGTGGTCGTCGGTCCCCGCGCATAGACCATCCAGCGCTTTCCACTGAGCACCGACCTTGCCACGAAACGCGGTCTCCACGCGTGCTCCGCGCGATCGTGCGAGCCGGAGATCGTCGCGGCCGGACGCGGCGCGATGTCCACGATGAGCGCACCGTCCCGATCGGTTCGCAGGACATGGGGCGCCGTCCGTTCCAGCCGCCGGAGGACGTCCGGATCCGGGTGGCCGAACCTGTTGCCCTCGCCCACCGGGATCATCGCGAGTTCCGGGCGCGCGGCCGAGAGGAACGGCGGCGTACTCGATGTTGAGGAGCCGTGGTGTGAGACCTTCAGGATGTCGACGCGCGTGATCGCGCCCCGGGCGCAGAGCCGTCTCTCCGTCGGGCTCTCGATGTCGCCACCGGCGAGGATACGGACACCATCGATTCGTGCCTCGATGACGACGGAGCGGCCGTTCTCGTCATCTGCGTCCGCGGGAACCGCTGCCGGTGGCCAGAGGACGATCAGCGTGCACGCGGGTTCTGCGAGGAGGGTCTCCCCGGCCGCGACCTCGCGAACCGCTGCGCCTGCGGCCGTGGCCCCGCGTATCAGATCGGAGACCTCGGGTCCGCGCGCGGACGCCGTGGGCGCCACGATGGTCCCGACGGCGCCCGCGGCGAGCAGCGACGGAAAGCCGCCGATGTGATCGGCGTGTCCGTGCGTCAGGACGACCAGGTCGAGCTTCCGGATGCCGGCGCGCCGGAGGTGCGGAAGCACGATCCCGCTCCCCGCGTTCCAGGTGGCCGAGGCGGGCCCCGTGTCGATGAGGACTGTTCTTCCTCCCGCGATCTCGAAGAGCAGGGAGTCTCCCTGCCCGACGTCGAAGAGCACGACGCGGGAGAACGACCGACCGGGTCCGGTGGCCAGTGCGAGATACGCCGTGAGGAGCGTGACGATGAGGAGCACCGCCGTGAAGCGGCGAGCGCGGCGGGACGGCCACCGCAGGGCCGTGGCTACCGCCGCCACCGCAAGAGCGCACGATGGCCAGAGCGCGGACGGGACATCGAGCCCGCCGGCGGTGACGCGCGAGGCGGTCTCTACACAGAGCATCATCAATCGGAGCGCCCCGGCGGACGCGGCCGCCATGACGCGCGCTCCGGAGGGACAGCACGGATGGAGCGAGCAGAGAGCTGCGCCGGTGGAGACCGCGAACGCCGCGAGCGGTACCACGACGACGTTGGTGAGCGTCGCCAGCGGCGCGATGGGGGTTCCCATCGACACGAGCACCGGCAGCGTTCCGAGCTGGGCTCCGAGGCTGACGGCGACCGTTGAGCCGAGAGTCCGTGCCCACGCGGGCGGACCCCACTGCTTTTCGGGTCCCGCCGAGCCGCCGCGAAACCTGGTCACCAGCGGTTGTCCGATGATGAGGATGCCGGCGACGGCTCCGAATGAGAGCTGGAACCCGATATCGAACAGCGCGCCCGGGCGCGCGAGCAGGAGCAGCGTCGCGGCGAGTCCGAGGGCGTTGCCGGTCGCCGTTCGACGTCGCAGCAGACGCGCGCCGCAGAGCGCCGTGGCCATCGTCACCGCGCGCACGACCGATGGACGTGGTCCCACGACCGCCGCGAACGCAAGCATGGTCGGGATCGCGACGAGCATGGCGCCGCGCGGGGGCGCCCCGAGGGCGCGCGCGAGAGCTACCACGATGAGGACCACGAACCCGACGTGCAGTCCGGAGACCGCGAGGATGTGAACCGTTCCCGTCGAACGGAAGTCCTCGAGGAGCTCCGGAGCGAGCTCGTCGGTCCGCCCGAGCAGCAGCGCCCGCATCAGCGCTCCGCTGGCGCCGCGAAGGTGCGACGCGATGGCGCGCTCGACGTGCGACGCCACCACCTCCGGGCCGACGCCGCGGCGGACCACGGTCACCGAGGACGCGCGCATCGTGTAACGGATGCCGCGCCAACGGAGATAGTCGGCGAAGTCGAACGCGTCGGGATTCCTCCGCCCTCGCGGAGCGCTGATCGCACCGTCGACACGAACGACGTCGCCCCGGCGAACTCCGGCCGCGTCGCGCGCGGTCACCCAGAGGACGCCGCCCCGGTGTGGCATCGAGACCTCGAGCGTGGAGCGGCCGGCGACGTGCTTCACACGCGTCACGGTGCCGACAACCTCTGATCTCGCGTTGGATGTGAGGCCGGCATCTCCTGGTGTCGCGGGCGGGTGGCGGCATGCCAGAAGCCCACCGCTCGCAAGCGCCAGCGCGACCAGCAGGACGACGTCACGGAGAGCCGGCGAGATGGGCCGTCGACCCTTTCTCGATACGCCGAAGAGCACCGTTCCGACGAGGAGGGACAGGGAGAGCCACGACGCGGTCGGCGCGAGGATCTCGGGCGAAGCATGGACGAGAGACATCGTCCATATCCCGAGAGCGCACGCGGCCGCAGTGAAGGCGCAGGGCATACGCCCGACGCCATGGCGTACCGGTGGTGTGATCGTCTGGTACCGCAGGGGGATTCGGAGAGGCGAGCCGGGTCAGACGGTGCAGAAGTCGTGCCGCGGTCAGCGGCCGCCGTCGGACCGCTTGACCACGACGACCGTCATGTCATCGGGTGATGCGCCCGCCCCGGAGAAGGAGTCCGCCTCCGTGATGAGCGCGGAAGCCACAACGCGAGCGAGAGCGCCGGTCAGTCCGCGCACCACGTCGACGATCCGGCTCTCGCCGAAGAGCTCGCCGTCGCACTCGGCCTCGGACAGACCGTCCGAGTAGATGACCAGCGTGTCGCCCGGCTGGAGATTGGCGCGTCCCTCGGTGTAGCGCGTCCCGGGGAACATTCCGAGGACGGTCCCGCCTTCCTTCAGGGACTCGACCGCGCCGGAGGCGCGAACGAGCAGCGGCGGATTGTGACCGGCGTTGACATATGTCAGCTCACCCGCCGGGTCGAAGACTCCATAGAACAGCGTCGCGAAGCTCTCGGGTGCCGTAGTACGGCAGAACGAGTTGTTCGCGCGCTCCATGATCGTGGCGATCGAATAGAGATTCTCCACGTGCGAACGAAGCGTTGCCTGGAGCGAGGCCGCGAGAAGCGCGGCTGGGACTCCCTTGCCCGAGACGTCCGCGACGGCGATCCCGAGATGACCGTTCGGGATCTGGATGTAATCGAAGTAGTCACCGCTCAGCCTGCGGCCCGGGAGATTGGTCCCGGCGATGTCGTAGCCGACCACGACCGGGTCGGACCCGGGCAGAAGGCGCTCCTGGAACGTGCGGCCGAGCGAGATCTCGCGCTCGAGAGCCCGTCGCATCAACGCCTCTTCACGGGCTCGAAGCGCCGCCCTGTGAGCGCGCGCGTTGGAGATGGCGACGCCGGCGATGTCCGCGAGCACCTGCAGAAGCTCCGTGTCCCTGTCGTTGAACGCGCCGATCTTCGGGCTCTGGACGTCGAAGACGCCGATGACGCGACCCTCGGCCTTCAGCGGCACCACGAGCTCGGAGCGCGCGCCCTTGAGGCCCGCCAGATAGCGTTCCTCCCGGCCGACATCGGGTACGTTGAGAGGGAGTCCCGTCTGCGCCACGCGACCCGTGACGCCACGGCCGACGGCGAGTTCCACCTGCTGGACGATGCTCTGCGGGTACCCGTAGCGGGCTGCCACGCTCATCTTATGCCCATCATCATCGATCAGGAGGATCGTGCAGTACTCGAATCCGAGCATCCGGTTCGTCAGGTAGAGCAGGCGCTGCAGGACCGTCTCGACGCTGAGCGTCGACGCGATCGTCCTGAGAGCCTCGATGATGGCACGGTGCTCGCCCAGGAGCACGTGGTCAACAGAGGCTGAAGATTCCTCATTATTACACATCGGAGCCGCTTTCTTTTCGTCGTTCATGCCCTTGACACCGTAATGACTATTATGATAGTCTGAGAGTAGATGAGAGAGACGCGGCGGCCGGGCGTGGAGGCTGCCGGGGAACCATTCTTCGCCCGACACTTCGAGATCCGCTCCCGGGCGCATGAGGAGAGTCAAGCGAGCGACTGATAGCGACTGTTAAGGAGCCATCGTGAACCCCATCGCCAAGCTGCTCGGGATCATCATTCCAGTGTTCGTGAGCAGCGCATTCTGCCTCTCAGTTCCCTTCATCATCCTCCTCGCGGATACCGCGGTGCTGACCGCGACGCTGCTTCTCTACTTCGCGGAGCGTCGGAGGGCTCGCGCTACGAGTCTCGTCCCCTCTCGCCACATCGTGAAGGCCGTCTGAGACCTTCTGCGACAGCGAGAGAGACTGATCCGTCAGAGGTCTCCATCAGTACGAAGCCCCCCTCGGAGCGACCGACGGGGGGCTCTGCGCATTCCGGACCGGCCGCTATCTCCCTCGATGTCTCCTGACGGCGGCCAACTTGCCGTGCATCGTGAGCTCTTTGTCGTGCCGGTCGTCGATCTTGACGCTCGTCAGGACGCGAACGACCTCGCCGCCGAATGTGCCTTCATGCATGGCGTGAATGGCATCGAGGATACTCGGGAGGTCGCCCTCGATCACAGTACCCATCGGACAGAGTTCGTACGTCAGTCCGCTCTTCTCGAGGATGTCCAGGCAGTGCGCGACATGCTTGCTGATGCTCGCTCCCGCCGGCCCCACGGGAACGATCGATACCTCAACGACCGCCATGACGCACCTTCCCTTCCCGACTCGCTCCCCGGCGTCGCGTGTACCTCCTCCGCGCGCACGAAGGGCGCACCCGCATGAGGGGGCACCCGTATGAAGGGCGCACGCACATGACCCGCATGACAGGCGCCACCGACCGAGGTGGCTACTCGTCGTCCTTGTCAATGATGAGGTTGGTCACGGTACCGGTCACGCCGTCGATGGTGCGCAGCTGGTTCAGTGTAAGGTCGAGAAGCTCGTCGAAGCTCTCGGAGCAGACCAGAGCGATAATGTCCTGATCACCGCTCGTCAGGTCAGCCGACTGGACCTCGGGCCGCTTCATGAGCGCATCTCTGACGGCGCGCTCCTTCCCTGCCGCGGCATTGATCTTGACATAGGCTCGAGCCACGATGAGCCCTCCTTGATGGGGTTCGTACCTGACGGCGGGACCGCCTGAGGGGCCACGCCTCCTGCGCAGTTCATTTCAAAGATAGGATGACGGATACGGCTCCCGTTGTCAACTCCGGACGGGCTCCGAACGCCGAGCGCCGCCGGAGGGTATCCCGTCTCTGACGAAGACGCGGAAGCCTCCGTCCCTGACGTCCCCGGTGACGACACGGTCCAGCGCCCCGGGCGCCGAGCGGAGAAGCGCGCGCGCGATGATCTCGGCGCGGTCGCCGCCGGGAATACCGGCCTTGTTGAGCAGCGGCCGGACGGATGCCGCTGCGGGCACCATCTTCATCCCACCGCTCCCCGAGGTCAACAGCGCCACGATGGTGGCGGGTGTCACGTTGGCGGGTGTCACGGTGTCGCCCGTGTCAAGGTGCTTGAACAGGTCGGGTCGGTGCACGGCGCCTTCCGCGATCGGACGGTCGAGCGCGTCCATACCTACGACGGGAACGACAAGGCCGGTGGCCGCGGGGATTACGGGCTCGTGCGCGTCGGGCATCTTGATAGGGAGACCGCGAGCGCCGTCCCCTTCGACGAGGATACAGTCGGCGGCGCCGAGCATGACCAGCGCATCGAGCAGCTCGACGGCCACGCCGGCGTACTTGCCGTCGCTCCGGAGGCCGGCGTGGAGGAAGACCGATCC
The DNA here is from genome assembly GCA_964516845.1 of uncultured bacterium. Taxonomy (GTDB): domain Bacteria; phylum Joyebacterota; class Joyebacteria; order Joyebacterales; family Joyebacteraceae; genus JAPEKQ01. The sequence goes on along the minus strand of CAZEXP010000001.1, from coordinate 220,129 downwards.
GGATTCGGAGAGCGCCGTGCGCACGGCGTCGATGCCGGAGTCGGCAAGAACCGACGCTCCACACGAGGCCAGTCGTTCGCCGACGAGCGTGGTCGTCGTTGCGATGACGGTGCGTCCGCGCGCCGACATCTCACGGGCGGCGCGGACGATCGCGCTGGTCTTCCCGCCGGCACCGACGAATGTCACCATCCGCACGTCCGTCGCTGCGAGCGCATCGAGGAGGCTATCCGTCTCGATCATGTTCGGTGAGTATCCTGCCAGAAGATGACGCGGTTCTTGCCGCCGCGCTTGGCCTCGTAGAGACTGACGCGGTCCGCCCGGTCCAGCAGTTCGCTCTTCGTGCTGGCATCGAGCGGATAGAGGGCGCCGCCGATGCTGATGGTCATCCCGCGCAGCGGCTCCGCCGTGACCCCCGTGATGAACTCGTGGCCGGCAACGCTCTCGCGCATACGTTCGGCGACTGTCAGTGCGCTGTCGCGCGTGATCCTGGGAAGGATCACGGCGAACTCCTCTCCCCCGAATCGCGCCACGATGTCAACCGTGCGAGCGTTCTCGAGAAGCACGCGGCCCATCTGGCGGAGAACGCTGTCTCCGGCGGTGTGCCCGTACGTGTCGTTGACCTGCTTGAAGTCATCGATGTCGATGATCAGGAGCGCCATCGGGTGAGCGGTGCGCTTGCTCCGCTCGAGTTCGCGTATCAGCTGCTCCTCGAAATAGCGCCGGTTGTGGATCTGCGTGGTCGGGTCCACAAAGATGAGTTCCTCGATCTCCAGACGCCGTCTGATGAGTCCACTGGCGAACTCCGCGACAAAGGAGACGATCGAGACATCGCCGGCCGAGAACGCGTCCTTCCGGCTGCTCCAGACCTCGAGCGTTCCGTAGACATATGCTTCCGCCACCAGCGGCGCGACGATGCAGGATCCGAAGGGGGGTACGCCCCGCTGCCTGACGAAACGTTCGTCGGTCGAGATGTCTCGGACCGAGAGAGGTGTCGCGTTGTTCTCCACCTGCTCGCGCAGCCACGCCGGACAGACCAGATCGTCATCAGATGACGCCATGATGTCCTCGATGTCCGTGAGGCTGTTCGCCTGCGACGCCATGAGGTTGTCCGAGAGGTGCAGTCTGACGTGTTCGCAACGAAGCGTCTGGTCGAGAAACTCGTGAAGATAGAGGAGCGGGCCGGCGAGATCGATCCGGCGGCTGGATGCGGCGATCGCATTGAGGATCGACCA
>CAZEXP010000001.1:195535-218797 GCA_964516845.1 uncultured bacterium | reverse complement strand
GTTCGGCCCGGCAATTGCAGAACTGGAGAGGGCGAGTGTATCAAGCGACACGAGGTTGCGGTACGTCGAGCGGATCTCGCCGTCGATCTCCTCGCGTTGCATCAGCTTCATGTATCCGAGTTCGCAGAGACGGTCCAGCAGCGCTGCCGCCGCCCGGCGGCGTTCCGTGTCGCCCCGGCTGGCGGCGAGCCGCCGGTAGAGTGTGAGGCCCGCCTCGTCGAGATACCGCACGGGTATCAGACGATGCACGAGTTCATCATAGGATAGCCTTGCCCGTCGCATCATCGCAGTCCCGGAGTGTGCGCTAACAGATCCCGAACATCAAAATAGTAAACTATAGTCAAGGAACAGTCAATGCCCATTGGAGACCATCGGAGGATGTGTTGAGTCGGTTTTCGCTTGCGTGAATCGGGGCGCTGAGGATACTCTGTCCGGTTATGAGACTACTAGCGTTGTTCTTCACAGGCTTTCTGCTTCTCACGTCCGGGTGTGCCTTCACCTCACCGGACGTTGAGGCCGACCCGCGTCGGTCCGCCTCCTCCGAACCGTTTTCCGCCGATTCGCTGGCCACCGCCGAGCGCCTCTATCGTGAGGCTCTCTCCCATTACGTCGAGGACGAATGGAACGAGGCCGGTGCGCTGCTCGAGCGTACGGCGGCTGTCCTGGACAACGGTACGAGGGCAGAGTCGGACGAAGTCGAGTCCTGGCGCTCCTCGCTCGCATCCCGGGCCGACCACTTCATCGAGATACTCCGTCAGGGCGGCTACGTCAGCGAGCCGGTCGTCGAGATCGATCCACCGGCTTCCACGTCGAACGCGCACCGCGATACGATGGTGGTCAGAAGAACCCTGAGCGAGTCGCGTGAGCCGGAAGCCATGGCGGAGATCCCGGTCGAGGTCAACAGTCGCGTTCAGCAGTGGCTCGACTACTTCCAGGGGCGCGGCCGTCCGGTGATGGCGCGCTGGCTTTCGCGCGAGCCGAAGTACCGTCCGATGGTGGAACGCATCCTGGCCGAGAAGGGGCTTCCGAGTGAGCTGTTCTGTCTCGCCATGATCGAGAGCGGTCTCAATCCGACGGCGTATTCCCGAGCGCACGCAGTGGGGATGTGGCAGTTCATCTCGAGCAGGGCGAGGATGCACGATCTCCGCGTCGACTGGTGGGTCGACGAGCGGCGCGATCCTGAGAAGGCCACACATGCGGCCGCGGACTACCTCAGCATGCTTCATGAGATGTTCGGGTCGTGGGAGTTGGCGCTCGCGGGCTACAACGCTGGCGAGGGACGCGTCTCCAGGGCGCAGCGGAAGGCTCCCTCCTGTCCCGACTACTGGTGCCTTGACCTCCCGCGCGAGACCGAGAACTTCGTTCCGAAGTTCATGGCCGCCGTGCTCATCGTGCGCGATCCCAAGGCGTACGGGTTCGAGCGCTGCTCCGGCGAGCAGCTTGCGTACGACAGCATCGAGGTGACTGATGCGACGGATCTCGGTGTGATCGCGGAGGCCGCCGGTGTAAGCACGGAGACGCTTCGGGAGATGAATCCGGCCATTCGACGTTGGTGCACGCCGCCCTCGGCGGCCGCCACCACGGTGCGGGTTCCCGTGGGGACGGCTTCCTTGTGCGTCACCGCCATCGAGAGCATTCCTCCCGATGAGCGTGTGACCTGGACGCGCCACAAGGTGACCCGTGGCGAGACACTCTCGGGCATCGCGCGCGCTTACGGGACAAGTGTGAGCGCCGTGATGGGCGTCAACGACATCACGAATGTGCACCGCATCTACCCCGGGGACTATGTCATCATTCCCATCGGCCCGGAGGATGCGATCGGTGACAGTGGCTACGCCTCCTCCGAGAACTTCACGTACTACAAGGTGCGGCGTGGCGACACCGTCTCTTCGATCGCGCGCCGGCACGGCAGGAGCACGCGGTCGGTTCTTCGCGCCAACGGTCTCGGGTGGCACTCCCGGATATATCCCGGTGACACGATCAAGATTCCGATGTAGCGTCTCTTCTGCGTTCGATTGGGCATCATCGGTTGCGTTCGAACTTCTGTCACAGGCTTCCACGACAAACGAAAGCCCCCCGACCCTTGCAGGTCGGGGGGCTTGTTCTCTGTTCCCTGCATCGTGCACTGAACGGAGCTACTCGGAGCTGTGCGTGGTCCTGCCCACACGGATGGTCATGGTCCGAGCTTTCTCACCGGAGGTCGGGAGATCGGAGACGATGGCCTCGATCATCCCGTCCGCCCCTTCGAGCATCTCCCAGGGGTCGTACCAGTCGAACCTCCAGGAGTTGTAGTCAAGCTCGCTCACAGTGGTGTCGAGACCGATCGGCGGATTGTTCCGGTTGTCCCACTCTATGCCGACGAAGAACACCTTGTTCGGGAACTGCTCGTTGCTGCTGATGTCCACGGCGTTCGGAAGTATCAGCTCGAGCCACTGCATCTCCGGGTAGTGCTCGCCCGAGTTCATTCCGGTGTTGGCCTTGACTCCCGGCTTCGGGGTGGAGTCGTTGTTCGGGCGCCACACGAAGGCTGTGAACGGCTTCGTCGTTGGCGTCTGCGGATTGATCGGGTCCGTCAGTCCATCGTTTCCGATGAAGTAGCGGATGCCTATGACGTAGTTGGCCCAGACAGGCGCCTGATACCCTACAGCGAGGGCCATGCCCGCCTGCCACGACACGTAGTCGTCGTACGAGATCGGCTGGTCGACGACGACCTGAGTCATGACCGTGTCCTTGCCCACCGCGTTCCAGTAGAGCTCCACCGGAACCGTGGATGTGTTGCCGGCATGGTCGTACGCCTCGACGAGGTACGTGATCTGGCTGTCCGGGTTCGCCGAGGTCAGCGAGGGAGCTGTCATCGGAACCCAGAATCGCAGCGAATCAGGAAGTCCCGCACCGGCCGGGAACGTGAACGTAGAGTCCGGCTGGAACGTGTTGATGCCGTTGTAGCGAACGCGCGCCCCCGCCGCCAGCGTATCGGTCCGACCCACCAGCCGTACCCGGGGCACACCCGTCTCCCAGCGCAGCTCGTCAGGATTGTAGATGACATCATCAGGTGGGTTGATGGTCTCGAAGGCCACCGGCGGTGGTGTCATGTCCAGCTGGATGTTCACGATGACCGGAGTCAGCGCGACGTTCCCGTAGAGGTCCGTCGCGACGACACGGATAGTCTTCGGACCCTCAAGACCGAGACTGACAGCCTTGACCGTGTAGCGTCCCTGCCGACCGTCGTACGGCACGGCAGGTGCGGCCACGGCGGTCCCCGACAGCACATCGTTGACGTAGACCCTGATCTCTGCGCCAACCTCCGCACGTCCACGGATGTTGATCACGTCGCTGTTCACGGCGGAACCGTCCGTGGGGTTCAATACGGTCGTGCCCGTGGGCGGAAGGAGATCCGTCCCCACAAGCTCACCGCTGTCGCAGCCGGTTCCAAGTCCGAGAGTCAGCAGTGCGAGAGCCGCCAGAGCAATGGGCCATGCCCGTCTGCCCGTTCTCAGCATCTGTCGCTTCTCCTTTCCGAGGGGCTTCCTCGATCGGCCGCCGCCGTGTGATCGGTCCGGCACGCCAGGCAGCGGCTCATCGTCCCGGTCCAGGGGCCTCGCGTCGTCAGAAAGAGTAGGACGCGGAGACCCGATGGCTCGAGTCCAGATACTCATGCCTTCCGTATGCGTAATCTATGACAAACCCGCCGAGGCCGATGCCGGCTCCGGCCGTCAACTCTCCCATCGCGAGCCCGGCCCGCACCGCGACGGCGTCGCGATAGACGAACTCGAGCCCGTAGTGCGTGTCACATGTCACGTCTCCGATGTGATACTCGTCGGCCATCCAGCGTTTCTCGAAGCGGACATCGGCATCCGCCGCTGCCACGACACGGCCGCCGAGAGAGGCCACGTCCCGGGTCCAGGCGACGCCGAGCTTCGCGGTCGGCCAGATGCGCTCCTTCTCCTTCGTGTCCCATGCAAGATAGGTCGTCGTGGCGTCCTGGATGTTAGCTCCGAACGTGAGGCCGCTCCAGAGTTCGTACTTGGCGCCAAGATCGAACCCGAGGCCGTAGCACGAGTGCTCGCCGATGCTCTTCCGGATCAGCTTGAGACTCGCGCCGAGTCGCAGCTCGGGGGACACCGCCCTGCCGTATGTCATGAAGAGCGCCGACTCGGAGTCGCTCTCCCAGGATATCCGCGCCAGGTCGTAGTATATCCGGTCCTCGTCCTCTTCGAAGTCCGTGAACGGGATGTCGTCGACGGCGAGCCGCACGTATGTCAGGGCGACGCCGGCTCCATCTTCGAGCGGATGCACATACGCGCCCGTATCGTAGTTGACGACGTCCCCGAAGGTCTCGGAGTGCATGAACTGAATGGCCCGGGTCTCGATATCGGCGACGCCCGCCGGGTTCCAGTACCCGGCCGTCACACCGTCCGCGACCGCGACGAACGCGCTGCCCATCCCGAGTGCGCGCGCGCCCACGCCATGCGTGAGAAACTCACCGGCGTACTTATCCGCAGCGTACGTCCTGTCAGCCGGTACGATGCACAGAAGCGCGATGACAAGGATCGCGAGTGCCGGAGTCACATTGCGGAGCATGTCCCTCCCATGCGGATAGACGTATCCGACTGGCCCGCCGGTCGACTGTCCGGGGAGCGCGTCCGAGACCGTTCGATTCACTTTTAGCATGCCGCCTCCTGCTTGTAAAGCGAAATCCTACGCGCCTTTGCGAACGTCAGCCACCCTCGAGAGCTCGGCCGACCAGTTCCGCGCGGAGTCGCTCGTTCTCCGAGGAGACCTTCCGGACATTCGTGTCTACCCTGTTGAGACGCTCGGAGAGTCGCATCGCTTCATACAGGTCCGCTTCCTCGTCCGCCGCCCAGAGGAGGAAGCCGTGCTGCCAGCGAAGCCATGATTCGTGGGATATGCCGTAATCGAGCATGTACTCGAGCGTGGCCGTCGAGATCCGCGCGTGCCGTCGCTCTTCCTGCGCCAGCCGAACCTCGGCGTGTGGGGCCCTCCTCAGGATGCTCACCACCGCACCTCCCCGGCCCTACCTGATGAGGATCATCTTTCTGGTCTCTTCCAGCTCGCCGGTCGAGAGGCGGTACAGATACACGCCCGCCGCCACGTCGGTGCCGGCGGCATCGCGACCATCCCACTCGACGATGTGATCGCCGGGTGTCCTCACGTCGTCGACGAGGGTCCGGATGAGGCGTCCCTGAATGCTGTAGACGGACAGGTTCACCGGTACCGGGACTGACAGGGCGAATCGGATAGTCGTTGACGGTGTGAACGGATTTGGGCTGTTCTGGTGGAGCTGGATGAGCGAGAGCGGCTCGGCGTCGTCCGGGACATCGGTGCCGCTGGACGCGATCAGCGACGAGATGCTGACGTCATCGATGTACATCCCCTCGGCGGCGTCAGCAGCGTCGCTGACGAACAGGAATCTGACGTGGACGGTATCGCCGGGTTCTCCCGTCAGAGGATAGGTGTACTCGAGCCAGTCGTTGCCGATCGACCCGAGTGTCTCGAGAGCGCCTCCGCTTCCGATGAAATCGAGCGTATCGACCGCGGTCCCGTCGGACATCAGCTGGACATAGAGACCATCGACACCGTAGATCGTCACGTCATACCAGCACCAGAAGGAGAGCTCCGTCTCCGCTCCGAGGACGAACTCGGGCGAGTCGAGGTAGGCGTTCATGTTGTTGCCGTAGACCCAGCTGATCTCCTGCCCGCAGTACCAGCTCGTGCTGCCCGAGTGCGAGCGATGCTCGGTGGCTTTCCACATGCTGTTCGTCCCGCCATCGGACCAGCCGATCGCGGGGCCTTCGAAGTCCGTGGCGAAGCCGGTCGTTCCGATCGAGATGACGAACACGTCGGTATCGGCGAGTCCGTTCCGCGTCACGGTATCAAGCGTCAGCTCAGGGAAATGCGGGATGGGACAGGCGCCCGCCAGTGTGACCTCGAAGACCGCCTGCGCGGTCTCCCCCGCCGGGATGGTCCGGAGCGAGGCAGCGTCCTCGGTGATGTCGGTCCATGTGTCCGTTGTCCACAGCAAGGCGTCCGGCGCGTCCGCGGCGGCCGCTCCCTCGTTGATGAGCTCGACCATCAGACTGAAGTACTCGCCCGGCTCGGGGATTCCGTTCCCGTTGCCGCCCTGGGAGTCGTCGACCGAGTAGGACGAGATGACGAGCACGGGAGCCGCGACGGTGATGGGAAGCGCCACGTTCCAGGTCTGCCCGGCTCCGGCGGCTGTGATCGTGGCATCCAGCAGAGCCACGTGACCGTCGGGACACCCGTGGAGGATCTCCAGCGCGAACGGTGTGGCTGCCGCGACCTGCGCCCCGCCCGGCACGTCGCCGTAGTCGCTGCTGTCGTCCAGGAGCGTAATCCACGGATCGTCGGTGGTCAGAAGCGTGGTCACGCCGAGCGCGGCGTCACCGCCGAGGTTGCTTACAGTGAAGGCGAAGTCGACCGTCTCGCCGGGTCCGGGGAGTCCGTCGCCGTTGCCGCCGGATGTGTCGTCGAAGGAGATCGCATCCGCTCCGAGGTAGGCCCCGGCCATCCGGACCGGGATCGCCGATTCGTACGGCAGACAGTCTGCCGCGGTGACCGTGACAAACAGGTCGTTCGGTTGGGCGGTCGAGATGCTGAAGGTCGCCGTGCCGTTGTCGCCCGTCACGCCGCGCGCGTACACATCAGATCCGTTCGTGATGCAGACGAGCGCGCCGGGTCTCGTTCCCTGTGTCGTCCAGACGACGACATTCACCTGTGCCCCGGCCGCCGGGATCGAGTCAGGATGCGACACGCTCAGGATCGCGGGCTCATCCGCCCACAGGGGAAGCTCGGGGTCACCGAGCAGGTTGACCTCGTACTGGTGCCATCGGTAGACGTTCTCCGCCTGCGAGAGCGGCACGAACTCGGCCTTGGCGGCGGCGAGGGCGCTCGCGGCATGGCGTCGGCCCTTGAGGAAGAGCTGCCGATAGAAGGCCGCCATGAAGCGGTCGGAGTAGCCGTATCCGGGATTGCCGGGCGATCCCCAGCCGTAGCGGCTGTTGCCGATGAAGGCCGTGGCTCCGCCGGCCGGGTTCTCGACGAGGCGCTCGGCTACGGCGTCCTTGTCGAACGCGGCGGGCCAGCATCCAATGGAGTAGACGAGCGGCTGACGGTCGAGGTTGGTCAGCCCCGAGGCGTCCGCGCGGTCGAGATAGCCGTCTCCGCACCCGAGAACCGTGAACCACGCATGACCGTCGTGAAGAAAGTGGCACTTGCCGTCGTTGAGCGAGGCGATGACGCTCTCGCGCGATTCGTTGCCCTGCGACTGATACTGCTTCTCGATGGGGTCGTAGCGCGGCGGCACGGAATCGCGATCGATCATGTCGAGACCGAGTCCCGAATCGGTGTACGGGTCCGACCAGAGGATCTCCCCGGCAAGGAGCATGTCGAGCTGGTAGTCCGTCGTGACTCCGCGTTCCCAGGCGAGCGTCTTCGCGACGAACGCCTGCGCGTCTCCCGCGTACTGCACCGAAGCGCGTCCGACGAACACGTCGGGAATGAGGTCCACGGCATCCTCGACCTCACCGTAGACATCGTCGCCGTCGGCATTCCAGTCTCCATCGAGATCCGCGTAGTACAGGTCGCACGGGATGTCATTGTCGTCAGGCTGGTAGTTCGCCTCACAGTCCATGGCGAAGCAGTGCCGGACCGGTACGATGCCCGTGTCGCCGCCGAGAAGGATCCAGGAGGCGCCCCACGTGTCATGCGCGTCCATGATGAAGGCTCGCACCCGCGCCGGTCCGTCCGCGCCCGTGTAGGTCGCGTCGATCCACTCCGTTGTGACGACGGTCGCCGGCACGCCCTTCCGTGTCTTCCACTCCACGAGGGGCAGGAAGTCCGGTTCGAGGGCGGACGATGTTATCACCACGTACTCGATGTCGTCGGTCTCAAGCAGTGACATTCGCTGCGCGACGAAGCGACGCCGTGAGCCCGCTGCCTCGGGATTCGAGAGCACCGACGAGAGAGCGGCGGCCACGCGGGGCGCTCGGTCCGTCCGCGAGGTCGGGGCCTCGCCGGTCTCGTATTCAATGGTGAAGGTGATGCTCCTGAAGAAGCGAAGCCGCTCGCGCTCAGGAAGGTACTGCATCGGATGGACGAGGAGTCCGGCGACCGTATTGCCGGGGAACGACACCGTTGAATTCAGGCGGACGATCTCCGCGGGGTACGCCTCAGCGGTCTCATAGCGGGCGACGCTGGGTCTCGCGAAGGGCCTTGCCGGGAATGCGATCCCCGGGACCGGAAGGAGTCGCGGTGGCTGGGCCGGATAAGGGTGAAACGTCCCGATGATCTCGGTGCTCTCCGTGTTTGTCACCAGTACCCCGGTGATCACCGATCCCGGCGGGAGCGCCAGCTGGACCGGGACGACGGGGAGTTCGGGAGCGCCGATCTCATCCGTCAGAAGGTATGCGCCGAGTCGAACGTGATCGTACCCGTCTCTCGAGTCGATGACGAGATTCTGCTCGGAGAATACCAGCGTGTGTTCGAGGGTCGCTGCCTGAGCCGAAGCGCTGAGGGACAGCGCGGCGATGAGTACGGCGAAGCGAAATCTTCTGGTGGCTTTCATCAGAGCGAACTCCTCCCGGGGGCACCGATCATCGACTCCAGCATGGACTTCGATGACCTCAGTGTCAAGGGGTCAGCAGAGACGAAACCGCCCCGATCGTCCTGGTGGGTGCACCCGTAACACACTGTGGGTGCGCCTTTTGGACGAATCGAACGCAAAAAAAGGCAGGACCACACGTGGTCCTGCCTTCCTCGCTGCTCTGGTGCCCGGAGCGAGACTCGAACTCGCACAGGCTGCGCCCACCACCCCCTCAAGATGGCGTGTCTACCAGTTCCACCATCCGGGCACTTCGTATATGCTCGTCGCGGAGCCCGTACCGCGCTCCGCAGGCAATATTCTACTCGCCGGTCGCTTCCGTCGCAACCGGATTCTCGGTCGGCGTGTCTCCCGGCGCGACCGTCTCAGCAGCGCCACCGGTCGTCGCGGGCTGCGGCAGTCCCTGCGGCAGTCCCTCGCCCGGTACGACCTCACCGGCCGCACTTGCCGGCGCCGCTTGCTGGCCCTGGAGCCCCTCGAGGACGGCGCCCGTGGACCGCGAGCGGACCACGAAAGCCAGTGTCAGCGAGGTCACCATGAAGACGACCGCCAGATACCGTGTTGCCTTGGTCAGGAAGCCCGCGGCCGTCTGGCCGCCGAACACCGCCCCGGCACCGCCACCGCCGCCGAACGCGCCCGCCAGGCCGCCGCCCTTCCCGGACTGCAGAAGCACGGTGACGACCAGCCCCAGACATACAACAATGTGGATCGCGAGTATTGCTCCGTACATGAATCCTCCCAAGGCTGCTCCGCTGGTGCGCTCAGGGCGCGGCGCGGATGATCTCGGCGAAGCTCCCGGGGTCCAGGCTGGCCCCGCCGACGAGCACACCGTCGATGTCGCTCTCCGCCATGAGCGTAGAAGCGTTGTCTGGCTTGACGCTGCCGCCGTACAGGATCCTGATCCCATCGGCGGCAGAGTCTCCGAATATACCACGCAGAATCCGCCGAATCAAGCCATGAACGTCATTCGCCATCTCCGGGGACGCTGTGCGCCCCGTCCCGATGGCCCAGACGGGCTCATAGGCCAGGACCAGGCGCCCCGCATGTTCAGGGGCCAGATCCCGGAGTGCGGCCGTCACCTGACGTGTGATGACCTCGTCGGTGCGTCCCGCCTCGCGCTCGTCGAGCGTCTCACCCACGCAGACCACCGGCGTGAGCGTGCTCTTGAGCACCTTCTGCAGCTTCCGCGCGACCATCTCATCGGTCTCGCAGAAGAGCGCCCGACGTTCCGAGTGGCCGATCAGCGTATGAGTCACGCCGAGCGACTCGAGCATTCCGGTCGAGGTCTCACCCGTGAACGCCCCGCTGTCCTCCCAGTACGTGTTCTGCGAGCCCACGGCGATCTTCGTGTCGCGCGTCGCGTCGACTGCGGCATCGAGTGCCACATGCGGTGGGCAGACCAGGATCTCCGCCCGCGTGTCGATGCCGGCGACCTTGTTCCTGAGCGCAATGAGGAACTGTCGCGCCTCCGCCGGCGTCTTGTTGAGCTTCCAGTTCCCTGCGACGATCGGCTTCCGTGTCACGCGGTCTCCTCTCCTGCCGGAGCTTCGGTCAGAGCTTCAACGGCCGGCAGCTGCTTGCCCTCGAGGAACGCGAGCGATGCGCCGCCGCCGGTCGAAACGTGGGATACGCGGCCGACCAGGCCGGACTGGACGAGCGCTGCCGCCGAGTCCCCGCCGCCGACGATACTGACGGCGCCCGAGTCGGTTGCGTCAGCCACCGCGTGAGCGACGGCCACGGTTCCCACGTCAAACGGCTTGGTTTCGAACACCCCGAGCGGTCCATTCCAGACGATCGTCCGCGCGGTTGCGATCTGTTCGGAGAACGCCTTCACGGTTTTCGGACCGATGTCGACGCCGCGCCATCCCGGGTCGATCGCGTGCGCGTCGACCGTTCGACTGACCGCGTCCGCCGCGATCTCCTCCGTCACGACCACGTCGGTCGGCAAGAGCAGCGAGGTCGATGTCTCCGCCGCCGATTGGAGGATGGCGAGAGCCATCTCGATCCGATCGTTCTCGACCAGCGAATCCCCGATCTCTGCGCCCTGGGCCTTCAGGAACGTGAAGGCCATGCCGCCCCCAATGAGAAAGACGTCGACCGTCGGCATCAGGTTCTGGATGACGCCGATCTTGTCGGAGACCTTCGCGCCGCCGAGGATCGCGACATACGGTGACTCCGGTGAATCGGTCGCTCGGCTGAGGTTGGCGAGCTCGTTCTCGATCAGGAACCCCATCGCGCAGAGTTCGACCGATTCCGTCACGCCGACCGTCGAGGCGTGCGCGCGGTGCGCCGTGCCGAAGGCGTCGTTGACGTACACGTCGCCCATCCGTGCGAGCCGTCTTGCGAAGTCCGGTTCGTTCTTCGTCTCCCCTTCGTGGAAACGAAGATTCTCGAGGAGGACGATGTCTCCATCCCGCATTCGCGCGACGATGCCCTCGGTGGAGTCACCGACGCAGTCGGGCGCCATCGTGACGCCGCGTCCCAGAAGCTGCGAGAGCCGTTCGGCGACGGGTCGCAGCGTCATCTCTGGAACGCGCTGTCCCTTCGGGCGCCCGAGGTGCGACATGAGCACCGCCTTGCCTCCGCGTTCGATGACGTACTCGATCGTCGGGATCGCCCTGCGGATCCGCGTATCATCCGCGACGCGTCCGTCCGCTGCGAGCGGAACATTGAAGTCGACGCGAATGAGAACACGTTTCCCGGCGACGTCGAGATTTCTCAAGCTCAGCTTGCCCATACCGGGCTCCTTTACTTGTTTGCGACGAGGTCCATCATGTCGACCATCCGCGACGCGTACCCGGCCTCGTTGTCGTACCAGCCGAGGATCTTCACGAGCGTGCCGTGCATGACGGTCGTCAGCGCGCTGTCGAAGATACAGCTGTGGCGATTGCCCACGATATCGATGGATACGAGAGGCTCGTCCGTGTACTCGAGGTACGGGCTGAGGGGGCCCTCGTTCGCGGCCCGGAGCATGGCCGCGTTGACGCCCTCGGCCGTCGTCTCCTTCTTGACGTTCAGAACGAAGTCGACCAGCGAACCGTCCGGCGTCGGAACGCGGACGGCCATGCCGTCGAGCTTGCCCTTGAGATGCGGCATGACGCCGGTGATGGCCTTCGCCGCGCCCGTCGTCGTCGGGATCATGCTGACGGCGGCCGCCCTGGCGCGCCGGAGATCCTTGTGTGGCAGGTCGAGGATGTTCTGGTCGTTCGTGTATGCGTGGATCGTCGTCATTACGCCGTTGACGACCCCGAAGTTGTCGTCGATGACCTTGATCATCGGGGCGGCGCAGTTCGTCGTGCAGGACGCCGTCGAGATGATGTGGTGGTCCGCCTGGACGTAGTCGCCGTCGTTGACGCCCATGACGATCGAGATATCGACGTCCTTGCCCGGCGCCGAGATCATAACCTTCCGGGCGCCCGCGGTGAGGTGCTTGGATGCGCCTTCGCGAGTCCTGAAGTGTCCGGTCGCCTCGATGACGACGTCCACGCCGAGCTTGCCCCAGGGCAGCCCGGCCGGGTCCTTCTCCGAGAATACCTTGATGCGCTTGCCGTCCACCGTGATCGACTCGTCATCGTGCGAGATCTCGCCGTCGAAGCGGCCGTGGACCGAGTCGTACTTGAGCAGATGCGCCAGTGTGGCGGCGTCCGTGAGGTCGTTGATCGCCATGATCTCGAAGTCCGAGTCGAGACGGGCGAACCTGAGGACGAGTCTGCCGATACGGCCGAAGCCGTTGATCGCGTACTTGAGCGCCATGTCTTCCTCCTACACTCTGCCGGCGGACCCGAACAGGTCCATCTTCGCCTTGATGACTTCGGCCATTCCATCACGAGCAGCTGCAAGGATCTTTCTCGGATCGAACACCTTCGGGCTGTCCGTCAGGATCTGCCTGACGTGTCCCGTGAACGCGAGTCTGATATCCGTGTCGATATTGACCTTGGCGACGCCGTGCTGAAGCGCTTGCCGGATGCTGTCCGAGGGTACCCCCTTCGCCCCCGGGAGATCGGCGCCGTAGCGCTGCGCCAGCTCCAGCACCTCGCGTGGGACCGCAGAGGCGCCGTGGAGCACGAGCGGGATGCTCACGAGCGCGGCGATCTTCTCGAGCCGCTCAATGTCCAGCCGCGGCTCGCCCTTGAACTTGTACGCGCCGTGCGACGTTCCGATGGCGACCGCCAGCGAGTCGACGCCGGTGCGTTCGACGAACTGCGCCGCCTCCTCTGGGTTGGTCATCGAGGCGTCCTCGGAGTCGACCGAGATCTCGTCCTCGACGCCCTCGAGCCGTCCCAGTTCGGCCTCGACGCTGATGCCGCGCGGGTGCGCGAGATCGACGACCGCCTTCGTCGCCGCGATGTTCTCCTCGAACGGGAAGTGCGAGCCGTCGATCATCAGCGACGTCCAGCCGTGTTCGATGCAGCCCTTGATGATGTCCATGTCCGTCCCGTGGTCGAGATGGAGCGACGCGGGGATGTCCGCGTCGCGGGACATGTTGTCGACCATCGCGCGGATGTTGTCGTACCCGGCGTACGCGATCGCCGACTGCGACGTCGCCACAATGACCGGCGAGCGCTTCTCGGCCGCCGCCTGGAAGATGGCTGCCGTGATCTCCAGATTGCTCGTGTTGAAGCCCCCGACCGCGTACCCGTCGCGGCGCGCCGGGACCATCAGATCGTTGTTCGTGACCAGTGCCATGGTATCTCCTAGCCGAAGAAGGTCCTTGCGACCTCATAGAGCTCCGAGTCGACGCGCTTGAGGCATTCGGTCGCGTGGGATATCTCCACTGGCACGATCCGGTCGCCCTGAAGACTCACCATCTTGCCGAACTGCCCGGCGTGGACAAGGTCGGCCGCCATTACGCCGAACCGCGTTCCGAGAACGCGGTCGAACGCCGTCGGTGTCCCTCCGCGCTGTGTGTAGCCGAGCACTGTGACACGGGTCTCGAAGCCTGTGCCCTGCTCGATCGCGTGTGCGAGCTTGTTGCCGATCCCGCCGAGCCTGACGTGACCGAAGGCGTCGGTCTCCTGCTCCGCGAGCACCAGTTCGCCGGTATCCTCGTTCTGCTCCATCGGGTACTCGGCGCCCTCGGCGACCACGACGATACTGAAGTTCTTGCCGCGGGAGTGTCGCTTCCGGATGACCTCGCAGACCTCCTTGATCGTGAAGGGCACCTCGGGGATCAGAATGAGGTCCGCGCCGCCGGCGATGCCCGACTTGACCGCGATCCAGCCCGTGTGACGTCCCATGACCTCGACGACCACAACGCGGTTGTGCGACTCCGCCGTCGTGTGCAGACGGTCGATCGCCTCGGTCGCGATGTGGACGGCCGTGTCGAACCCGAATGTGAAATCGGTGCCGTTGATGTCGTTGTCGATCGTCTTCGGGACGCCTACGATCCGGACCCCCTCGGTGTGGAGCATGGCCCCGACGCCAAGCGTGTCCTCGCCGCCGATGGCCACGAGACCGTCGAGCTCGAGCTTCGCGAAGGTCTCCTTGACGCGCTCGACGCCGCGATCCTCGCGCCCGACGTTGGTCCGCGATGTGCCGAGGATCGTGCCGCCTCTCGGCAGGATGCCCGAGACCTCATTGATGCCGAGTGTCTCGTAGTTCCCTTCGAGGATCCCGGCCCAGCCGTATTTGAACCCGATGACCTCGCCGCCGTATTTGCCGATGGTCCGGCGGACCACGGCGCGGATGACCGCATTGAGCCCGGGGCAGTCGCCCCCACCAGTGAGGATGCCGACTTTCATGAGTGCCTCCGTAGGAATTGTCGGTAAGTTGCCTCTATCTTCTTTCCGAGCTCCACATACTACGCGCGGGCCATATGGGTGTCAACCCGATTCGCGTTGGAAACGCCCTAACCGTGGGCTCTTCCGCCCCGCACTGGCCTCCGCCCCCCCCTACCGCGGCGCTTCGGAACTCCGGTCGTGTCCCTTTGGGCCGGTCGCGGCCACGGCGAGCCGCACGACGGCGCCGGCCTGTTCCAGCGCCGCGCGCGCGGCGGCGAGCGTCGCGCCGGTCGTGACGACGTCATCGACGAGGATGCATAGAGCGTCAGGATGAGGTACTCCGATGACCCGGAAGACATTCCGGACGTTGGAGAGACGCTGGGGCCGGGTGAGACGTGTCTGCGGGCGGGTCGGCCGGATGCGTCTGAGGAGGTGACGAGCGACCCGGTAGCCGTCAGTCCCCGCCATCTCCTCCGCCAGCAGGCGGGTCTGATCGTATCCCCGCTCGCGCCGTCTCGTCCGATGGAGCGGCAGAGGAACCAGCAGGGCGCGCTCCCGCTCCGGCCGCGTCAGCAACATTCCCAGCAGCTTGGCCGTGAGACTCCCGAGGAGTGCGGCGGCGTCCGGTCGGTCGGCGAACTTGAGAGCACGGATGAGCGTGGCCGCGGCCCCGTCGTACGGCGCCGCATAGACGGCCGTCGCCGGGGCGTCCGGGCCGTCCGCGGACATCGGAAGTCGCGTGCGCGGGTGATCCTCGAGCGACGTGAGCGTGAGGAGTCCCGGGTCCAGCCGAAGACCGCTTCGGCAGGGCGGACAGAGACACGGCTCCCCGCTCAGAAGCGGTGCGTGACAGTGCAGGCAGGAGTCCGGGAGCGCGAAGTTCAGGAGCGCTCGCCGGATGACCATCGGGAACTCCCGGGTTCTCCCCGGGCGATCGTCGTTCGACATAGGTTGCGGATCTCAGGGGGTGCGGTGCCGCTCCGAGCGCTTCGAGAGCACGACCAGAAAGGCGATCGAGATCGCCGCGAGGAACACGCCGATGAACTGGTTGCTCGAGAGGTTGAAGGTTGGGCTTTCGACCACCATCGAAGTCGATTCGTAGAAGCGGAGCGGATCGATCAGGAAGCGATAGACCGACAGCAGGAGCATGAAGGACCAGAGCAGGAAGCCCGGGAAGCGCCGCTTCCTGTCGAGCAGCAGAAGGATGGCCATGACCGCGAAGGCGGCGGCGGACTCATAGAGCTGCGTCGGGTGGAGCGACACGCCGGGGAAGTACGTCCCCGCGCCCGATCCGGTCGGGAACGTGACCGCCCAGGGGAGCTCACAGTGCTTCCCGAAGCAGCATCCATTGAGGAAACACCCGATCCTTCCTATCCCGATACCGAGGGCGAGCGACGGCGCCGTGATGTCCGCGCCTGCCCACGGGTTGATGCCGCGACGCTTGAAGAACCAGAGACCACAGATCACGCCGAGTATCATCCCGCCGTAGAGTGCCAGCCCACCGTCCCATAGCTTGAATGCGCGGAGCATGTCACCCGCGTAGTACTCCCAGTGAACGATGACATATGTGATCCTGGCGCCGATGATCGACGCGATGATGACGAAGAAGGCGAGGTCGATGATGGCGTCGGGCTCGACGTTCCGTGCCGTGGCGCGGCGGCGCGCCAGGAGGATGGCGCCCGCGAACGCGAGGGCGACCATCAGACCGTAGCTGCGTATGGGCAGTGACCCGATGTGGAAGAGGACGGGATGCATCCTAGTACTCCATTCTCCGAAGCCCCATGCCGAGCACGATGCCGATCGAAGTCATCGTCACGAGCAGCGAGGACCCTCCGTAGCTCAGAAGCGGCAGTGTCATGCCCGTGACGGGCGAGAGCCCCAGCGTCACGCCGATGTTGATCGCCGACTGGACGAAGAGCGCGCTCGCTATGCCGACGATCGCCAGCCCCGCAAACCGATTGCGTACCTGCGACGCCAGCCTGAGCATGCGGATGACCAGGTAGAGATAGAGCGCGATGACGACGGCGCACCCGACGAATCCGAATTCCTCGGCCAGCACCGAGAAGATGAAGTCGGTATGTTGCTCGGGCAGGAACGCGAAGTTCTTCTGTGTTCCCTGGAGGAAGCCCTTCCCGAACACCGATCCCGACCCGATGGCGATCTTCGACTGGATCAGCTGGTAACCGGTACTGAAACGGTACTTCTCGGGATTGAGGAAGGCAAGGACTCTGTGACGCTGGTAGTCCTTGAGGTGATTCCACAGGAACGGGCTCAATCGTCCCATGACGACGGTGATGACGAAGACGATCAGCTTGTCGACGACGAAGAGCCGCGACACGTAGAGAAGCCACGCCAGTACCGCCACGAACACGAGCCACGCGACGAGATTGAACGCGATGATCATGCTGACGACGGGCGCCAGCATAATGAGCAGGAGCACGGGGCGCAACCCGGCCCAGTAGAGCATCGGCGGGAGCATGAGCAGGAATATGATGGATGTCCCGAGGTCCGGTTCGCGGAGCACCAGCAGGGTTGGTACGAGCACGATCGCGAGTGGGAACGCCAGGTGGACCGGACGGTCCAGGCGGGTCTTCTTCCTCGCAAGGTACTTCGCGAGTACGAAGATCGTCGCGTACTTCGCCAGCTCACTTGGCTGGAGCCTCATCGGTCCAAGGTCGAACCATCGCTTCTCCCCCGTCTTCCCGACACCGACGAAGAGCACCGCGATGAGCAGCAGCAGCGCCAGGGCGTAGAAGAACGGCGCCAGCGCGTCGAGTGTGTCCTGGGGCACGAACATGGCCGCGGTGAGCAGGATGATGCCCAGACCAGCCCAGAGAAACTGCCGCTTGACGAGAGAGGATGCGCCGCCGTCCACGGCGTGTGTCGCGCTGTGGATCATCACGACGCCGATGACGACGATGAGGACCATCGTCACGAAGAGTCCGATGTCGAAATCGCGAAGCTGGCGGCGGTCTATCACTCGTCGGCCCTCCCGTCACCGGGTCCCGTGTCCTCGGCGGTCCCGTGGTTCCTGTCGTCCGGGTCGACGGGTGTCATCATGCCGGCTTCGGAGCCTGCCGCTGTCAGCGGGTTATCTCCGACAGCCGCCGCTACCGGACGGGCGGGCTTTGGCTCCGGGGGTTTGATCCCGAGATACGCGCGGATGACCTCCGCCGCTATCGGCGCCGCTATGGCTCCGCCGCCGCCGCCGTGTTCGATGAGCACCGCGACGACGATCTGAGGATCGTCCGCCGGGGCGTACGAGACGAACCAGGCGTGGTCCTCACCGTGTGGATTCTGCGCCGTCCCCGTCTTGCCCGCGACCTTGATCCCCGGCACGCGCGCCAGCTTCCCCGTACCGTTCGACGCCTCGACGACGTTGACCATCGATTCCTTGATGAACGAGAACGTGCTGCGCGAGAACGGGATCTCATACGCCGTCGTCGTTCTCGCGGTTCCGAGGACGCGTCCGGAGTACGTTTCCACGCGCTTGAGAATGTGCGGGGCATGGACGGGTCCCTCGTTGGCGATCCCGCAGACGATGCAGGCCATCTGGAGCGGCGTGACGAGGAGCTCTCCCTGACCGATGGCGAGGTTGAGGACGACGCCCCGGCTCCAGCGGCGCGCACCGTATATCCGGTCGTACCACGAGGGCGTCGGAACATTGCCGCTGACCTCGCCGGCGATGTCGATGCCGGTCCGACGTCCGATCCCGGCGCGCTCGGCCCAGTCCATGAGCTGCGCCACGCCGAGCCTCGCACCGAGTTGGTAGAAGTAGACGTCGCACGACTCGACAACGCCCTTCATGACGTCGACGACCCCGTGGCCTTCTCGCTTCCAGCATCGGAACGTCCGAATGCCGTACTTGTACGCGCCCGTGCACGTGATGGTGTCGTGGTGATTGGCGAGACCCGTCTCCAGGCCGGCTCCGACCGTGATGAGTTTGAACGGACTCCCCGGCGGGTAGGTGGCCTGGATGGAGCGGTTCAGCAGCGGGTGTCCGTCCGACCCCGTCAGCGCCTGCCACTCCACCTCCGTGATGCCGTCGACGATCTCGTTCGGGTTCGGAGCGGGCTGAGACGCCAGAACGAGTATCTCGCCCGTGGAGGGCTCGATGGCCACGACCGATCCGCCATCGTGCCGCGTCAGCGCCTCCTCGGCGGCTCGCTGCGCGTCGAGGTCGAGCGTCAGCATGAGGCTGTGTCCGGGACGGACCTCGCGCGAGGGACCGCCCTCGAACGGATAGAGCTCGTGTCCGACGGCGTCACAGACCCAGTACTCGGCTCCATCCCTGCCCCTGAGCACGAGTTCGTAGCGTTGCTCCGCCCCCGTTCTCCCGACGACGTCGCCGGCGCCGTAGCCGAGCGGACCCATCGAGGGGAGCTCCGCGTCGGAGACCTCGCCGACGTATCCGATACCGTGCGTGGCCAAGGCGTCGTAGAGATAGCGTCGCACGGCCGCCACCTCGACCTTGACGCCGGGCAGTTCAGATCTGTGTTCCTCGACGCGCGCTATCTGTTCGAAGTCTGCGTCGGCGACGAGCACGACATTGCCGTAGAATCGGCCCGAGGCCTCTTCCAGTTTCTCGGCGACGTAGGCCTCATCCACGTCGAGAAGCCGGGAAAGCAGCACGGCGACGGACAGATCATCGCGGCGATTCAGGCGCGAGATCGTGACCGAGAGCGATGCCCGGTTGTCGGCCAGGATCTCGCCATGGCGGTCCAGAATGAGTCCGCGTGGCGCGCGGACCTCGAAGCCCTGAACGTAGTTGTCCTCGGAGAGATTGCGGTAGAACTCGCCACGGATGAGCTGGAGCCAGCCGAGGCGTCCCACGATGATCATGCAGACGACGACCGCGGCAAGTCGGAGCGCGCGGGAACGCAGTTTTCGTTCATCGAGCGTGGCGGTGTCTCTACCGGTGAGAGGCACTGGTCACACCCCTCCAGTTCCCAGCCCGTGCCACCGCATAGACGACGGCGCCGAGCACGGCCGTGTACACGGCTCCAACAAGCGCCTGGTGAACGAAGAACCGGCCGAACAGGTCGAGGTGGTTCCGGTAGTAGACGACGTAGTAGATAAGGTCGTGCAGGAGCGTCGCTCCCGCGATGACCGTGCACTGAACGAAGACGTTCGCCTTGACGAGGTGGTCGAGAAGTCTGGAGACCAGGTACCCGGTGATCGCAAGGGCCAGCGCATTGAGGCCCAGGTACTCGGGCAGCTCGGAGTCCGCGATGAGTCCCATGAAGAAACCGGAAACGATCGGGGTCCGTCCCCCCATCAGCAGAGCGCCATAGACGAGGACGAGCACGGCGAAGTCCGGCCGCGCGCCGAGGATCTCGATCTCGGGAGCCAGCGTGGCGTCGAGGACGACGGCGATCGCGCAGAAGGCGATGTAGGGTCCCATCCTCATCGATTGCCCTCCGCCGCCGCTGTCGGCGCGTTCGGGTCGGCGGCGCCGGCGAGCGAGTCGGTCTCGCTTCCGGGCGTGATTCCAAGAAGGGTCCGCGCGAGTTCCTCGAGCCGGTCACCGCGGCCGGGTTCGGCGGCTGCGCGTCCCGTCACTACGAACACCTGTTCCGTCGTCGCGAATTCGACCGCGAGCTTGACGACGACCGACATCGTCAGCGGTCCCTCGGATGCCACCGTCACCTCTCCAACGACCAGACCCGGCGGATAGACGCCGCCAAGTCCCGAGGTGACAACGCGGTCGCCCGCCCGAATGTCCGAGCGGGCCGGAACGTATTCCATCTCCCAACTGAGCAGCTGCGCGGCGGAGCGATAGCGCGGGCGCACGATGCCGCGGATGCGGCTTCGTTCGACCGTCACTGCGACCGCCGACGAGGCGCTTGTGAGAGGTTCTATCAGCGACCTGCCGGGGAACGCGCGCGAGATCTTTCCGACCAGTCCGTCCGAGACGATGACGGGCATTCCCGGGGCGATGCCGTGTTCGAGGCCGCGGTCGATCTCGATCCCCTCGAGGACACGTCCGCCCGGCATGCCGATGACGCTTGCCGGGATCATCTCGAAGCGTTCCTCCTCCTCGAAGGAGATGAGGAAGCTCGTGAGTTCGCGAAGGCGGTCGTTTTCGTGGCGGGCCGACAGGAGGCTCGATCGCTCCTCCATCAGCTCTATCGTGAGGCGGCGGAGGTCCGTGTTCTCCCGGCGGACGCGCACGAGTTCGGTGGTTCCGCTGGTGAGTTGCTTGACCGGGCCGAGTATGGGTGTCGACACGACGAGCGACACGGCGTTCTTGACGGCCGGGGGCAGCGCCAGGAGCGTCAGTGAGATAAGGGCGCAGATGATGAGCGTAGACATCTCGCGGTTCTCACGTACAAACCGCGCAAGCAGCGAGACCATCCGCTCTCCTACCTCTTGGCGGAGCGCATGAGGACAGGTTCGTAGTGCGATAGGTTCTCGAGGATCTTACCGGTGCCCAGCACGACGCAGATCAGCGGGTTCTCGACGACGTTGATCGGTAGCTTCGTTTCCTCGCGGAGCAGCACGTCCAGTCCTCTGAGGAGCGATCCGCCTCCGGTCATTACAATGCCTCGATCGACCAGGTCCGCGGCCAACTCGGGCGGAGTCTCCTCGAGTGAGAGCTTGAGTCCCTCGACGATCGCGGAGATCGGCTCCTGAAGCGCTTCACGAATCTCTTCCGAGGTGATCTTGAGCGTGCGCGGGACGCCTCCGACGAGGTCCCGACCCTTCACCTCCGCCTCCATTTCCTCCTCAAGAGGATAGGCCGATCCGATCTGGATCTTGATCTTCTCGGCCGTCTGCTCGCCGATGAGCAGGTTGTAACTGCGTCGGAGGTGGTTCATGATCGCCTCGTCCATCTCGTCTCCACCCACGCGCACCGACGTGTGATTCACGATGCCCGAGAGCGCTATGACCGCGATCTCCGTCGTCCCGCCTCCGATGTCGACGACCATATTGCCGGCCGGCTTCTCGACCGGAAGACCGACCCCGATGGCCGCCGCGACGGGCTCGGCAACGAGGAACACCTCGCGTGCGCCGGCGTGTTCTGCGGAATCCTGTACGGCTCTCCGCTCGACCTCGGTGATGCCGGAGGGCACGCAGATGACCATCCGCGGTCTGACGAGGAGACGGCGGCGCTGCACCTGGAGGATGAACTCCCGGAGCAGGTCCTCCGTTCCCTCAAAGTCGGCGATCACACCGTCCTTGAGTGGTCGGAGCGCCTTGATCCCGTCGGGTGTGCGCCCGAGCATCTCCTTCGCCTTGTGGCCGACCGCGACGACTCTCCCCGTGGCTTTCTCGACCGCGATGACGGACGGTTCGTTGAGCACGACCCCGCGGCCCTTGACATAGACAAGCGTGTTCGCCGTTCCGAGGTCGATTGCGACGTCGTTGACGATTCCGAGAATGGAGTCCCAAAACATGGCGGTTTCCTGTCGAGGCCGCGGCTGGGAGCCGTTGACTTGGCGCCTGAGCGACCCGGGAGGCGACGGAGCGCCACCTTCGTGACACCAGACCGCCGCGTATCAGATGTGCCCGAGTTCCTTGAGGCTTACGTACTCGCGATTGCCGAGTATGACATGATCCAGTATCTCAATACCGAGGATGCGCCCCGCGCGGACAAGACGATCCGTCACGGCGAGATCCTCCGGGCTTGGTTCAGGCTGTCCGGATGGATGGTTGTGCACCAGCACGATCGCCTGAGCGCTCTCCGTGACGGCCGCCTTGAAGACCTCGCGGGCGTGGACGACCGACGCGTTGAGTGAACCGATAGAGATCGTCCGGACACCGAGGATCCTGTTCTTGGTGTTGAGGAGGATCGCCCGGAAGTGCTCTCGGTCCAGTGCGCGCATCTCGTCGAGCAGAAGGTCCGCAACATCCTCCGGTCCCGAGACATGGAGCCGCGGTGCTGTGCTCTCGGTCCTTGCGAACCGCTGTCCGATCTCGCGGGCGGCCCGGATCTTCGCGGTGAGCGATCGACCAACGCCGCGCACTCTCGCGAGGCTCGATGACGGTTCCCTGAGAACAGCCGACAACGAGCCGAACTCCGCCAGCAGACTGTCCGACACCACATCCGCCGGCACCGAACCCGTGGCCCCCGACGCGAGAAGCGCCAGAAGCTCGGCGTCGGTGGGCTGCACTGGCGGTATCCCCCCGAACCTCTCATTCCTCATCCCCACACCTCCACCCCCGAATCCCGGATACGCTAGCACAGCGCCTGTTGCATCATCAAGCGGTTTCTCCCGGGGGGCGCCTGATGGCCCCCTCCAGGTCGAAACCGAGCGGTCCAGCGATCTCGACCTCGACCATGTCTCCCCGGTTCACGCCGGTCGTCGCGGGAGCGGAGACGACGCCGTCGAGCTCCCAGGCCTGCCCCGCGTGCCGTCCCGTGATCCGCCGTTCACCGACCTCGTCAACGAGCACCGTCAGTTGCCGGCCGGCGAGTCGCGTGCCGCGCGTCACTGCGAGAGACTCCGTGAGCTCGATGAGTTCGCGTGCGCGTGCGGAAGCGGTTTCCTGCGGCACTTGATCGTCCATGAGCGCTGCCCGTGTACCGTCCTCCGGAGAGAACTCGAAGACTCCGAGATGCTCTATCGCTCCCGTGGCAATGAACTCGGTCAGCTCCTCGAAGTCCCGGTCCGTCTCGCCGGGAAACCCGACGATAACGGAGCTCCGGATCCAGATGTCCGGTATGCGGTCACGAACGTGTCCCACGAGCGCGCGGATCTGCTCGCCGTCCGTACACCGCCCCATCGAACTCAGGATGTGACCGGCAATGTGCTGGATCGGGATGTCCAGGTACGGAACGACCGAGTTGAGCGATGCCACGGCGTCGACAACGTCATCCGTCAGGTGGGCCGGATGCGTATAGAGGATACGGATCCAGTCGATGCCGGTCTCGTCAAGCTCCGCGAGGAGTTCCGC
>CAZEXP010000001.1:67713-195435 GCA_964516845.1 uncultured bacterium | reverse complement strand
CGCGGCGTTGTGTGGTCGTAGAGGAAGACAGGCTCGTGCACGGCGGTGACGGACGCGCCTGCCTGGACCGCCGCGACGGCGCCGGCGATCTCTGCTATGTCGGAGCATCCGACAACTCCGTCGACACCGGGCAACATCCTGAACACACCGTCACCGTAACGCTGCGGCAGGCAGCCGGTCACAAGAACGGAGCCAAGGCGCCCCTGACGCTTGAGTTCGAGGCAGCCCCGGACGACGTCGGCCGACTCCTGCACCGCCGAAGCGATGAAGGAGCATGTGTTGACGATGGCGAGTTCGGCGCCGTCGGGACTGGCGACGAGCGTGTGGCCTGCCTCATCGAGCAGGCCGAGCATGATCTCGGCGTCAACCAGGTTTTTAGGGCATCCGAGCGTTATGAGGGCGATCTTCATGCGGTTTCGGGACGAGTCGGTCACGAGCCGAGATCGCCGTGGTCGTACGGCGATCCGCTCTGGACGCTGGCGCCCGGAGGCGGCGCAAGCTGGAATTCGCCGTCGGGAATGACGGGACCGATCTCCGTGCTCTCGATGACATAGATGGAACGGTCCCCGGATGACGCATACGCCGCGAGACGAACGACAAGGTGTCGGATGCGGTCAATGGTCACGTCGACCCGGGATGGATCCATGAACCTGTTGTCGGGAACCAGACGGACGGCCAGGCGTGTCGCGCTGCACGAAACGATCGGTTCGGACGGGTGAAGAGTGTAGCTCCGGAGGATGGACGCCGGGTCGATCGTGAGCCCCGTGGAATCGATCTGCGAGACGAAGAACTGATTCGTCTGAGGGATGTACACGCGAAGGGTGCCGCCGGATGCGACGATCCGCCCGCCATCATCGTAGCGGATGGAGATCGCGTGAGGACGCCTCGCCGTCAGGACGGCGCGTGTGACGAAGACCGAGTCCGCGAGGGCCCAGTAGTTCTCCTGCGAGAACGTCAGACGGTAGCTCGCCTCGTCGAGATACGCAGCGGCTGCCTGGTCGATCTCCCGCTCGATGTCGACAAGGCTCGGCTCTTCGGCGCACACGGTCTCCGCCGTGAAGGCGACCGCGAACACGAAGAGGAGCACGCACGTGATCAGTGCGCCTGCTATCCGATTGCTAGTTCTCCTCTTCCTCGTCTTCGTCGTCATCCTCCTCTTCGTCATAGTCCTCGTCATTCTCCACTTCCTCGTCGTCATCCTCCTCTTCTTCCTCCGCCTCTTCTTCTTCTTCTTCCTCCTCTTCCTCGTCTTCCTCCTCTGCTACCTCTTCCTCTTCTTCCTCTTCTTCTTCGTCGTCCGGGCCCTTTTCGAATTCACCGTCTTCGATCTCGGTCTCATCGACTGCCGCGTATACGGGTTCTCCCAAGGTAGTCTCCTCAAACGGTTCATCGGCGGTTGCGACCGCCACCCCCGGACCGTGCTCAAGATACTCCGGTCCCACGAGGACATCACGTGCCTTGCTCCCCTGGAACGGACCGACAATGCCGTTCGCCTCGAGGAGGTCCATTAGTCTCCCGGCGCGGGCGTAGCCGACGGACAGCCGCCGCTGGAGAAGCGACGTCGATCCCATCTGCGTGCCGACGACGACCTGGAGAGCCTTTTCATAATACTCGTCGGACTTCACCGCCGACATCCGAGCGACGCTTCTGGCGTCCTCGAAGTCGAAGAGATAGTCCGGTTTGCCCTGCGTCCTCCAGTACGCAACGATCCGCGCCGTCTCCGCGGTCGACATGAATGCGCCATGAAGACGAATCGGCTCGGGCTTGCCGGTCGGCAGGAAGAGCATGTCGCCGTTGCCCAGCAGTGTCTCCGCGCCGTTTCGATCCAGAACCGTCCGCGAGTCGGTCATCGAGATCACGCGGAACGAGATCCTCGACGCGAAGTTCGCCTTGATGACGCCCGTGATGACGTCGACTGATGGTCGCTGCGTGGCGAACACGAGATGGATACCGACCGCGCGCGCCATCTGTGCAAGCCGCTGCACGGGCGCTTCGACCTCGCGCGGGGCGCGCACCATCAGATCGGCGAATTCGTCGACGACCACAATGACGTGCGGCAGCCGGTGGCGGTCGTCTTCCCTCAGCGCGTCGATGTCGTCCCTGTCCGTGATCCGCTTGTTGAATCCGTAGATGTCGCGGACACCGAGCAGCGAGAGCGTATCGTACCGGCGATCCATCTCACCGACGAGCCACTGAAGCGCCATGGCCGCGGACTTGGCTTCGGTGACGACGGGCGCGAGCAAGTGCGGGATGTCGGCGTAGCGCGTCAGTTCGAGCCGCTTCGGGTCGATCATCAGGAAGCGGACCTCATCCGGCGTTGAGCGGAAGAGGATGCCGGCGATGAGCGTATTGAGACAGATGCTCTTGCCTGACCCCGTGGCGCCGGCCACGAGGAGATGCGGCATCTTGGAGATGTCGGAGCAGTAGACCTTCCCCGTCGTGTCCTTGCCCAGTGCGAGCGGGATCTCGGTCGTGAGGTTCTGGAATGCGTCGGCCGCGAGCGTGTCCTTGAGGTAGACGACAGCGGGGTTCGCATTTGGGATCTCGATTCCCACGGCGCCCTTTCCCGGAATGGGCGCGATGATCCGGATCGCCGTGGCGCGCATCGCGAGCGCGAGGTCGTCCTGGAGATTCGCGATCTGGCTGACCTTGACCCCGCGTGCAGGTTCGACCTCGAACCGCGTGATGATGGGACCGGGCTGGACCTGAGCGACCGTCGCCGTGACGCCGAAGTCGGCAAGCTTCTCCTCGAGCATCTTCGAGCGCATCAGAAGCTCGTCGCGCGAGACCTCGTTGTGGGCGTTCGCGGGCGGATCGTCGAGCAGCGAGATAGACGGCAGCTTGTAGCTGGCGGTCTTTCTGACCTTCGGGGCGGGCGCCGCGCGTCTCGCGTTCGAGTGCTGGACGATCGTGGGCGACTTGGGTTTCCGGGCAGGAGCGGGGCGCTCGCGGACAGGAGCGGCGGCGACCTCCACCTCCTCTTCGTCATCGTCGTCGAACTCATCGCGCTTGCGTCGCGCCCGAGCAGCCCGCGTCGACTCCTTGTCCTGGCGGGCCGACCTGGCGGCTCGCTTGCGTGTCGCGTCAGCGCCGCGCGCACGCTTTGGACGTGCCGGGGGACGCTCCTCGCGATCGAAGAGGTTTGCGATGAACGAGCGGGCCCACTCCGCAAAGGAGCTCGCCCATTCGCCGAGCGTCTCACCGAGCCACACGAACGGGTAGGTGAGCGCGTCGATATCGAATTCGGTGGTCAAGAGCGCGATGAGGACGATGCCTCCGAGGCCTGCGATGAACGTCCATACCCGGCCGATGCTCTCGGCCCCGAGGTTGGCGAGGAAAGCGCCGACGATACCACCGATGTTGTCCATCGGGGCTCCACCGACGACACGGATGAGCGTGACAACGAGGATGCCGGCGGCGGAAAGGAAGACGCTCCGCAGCGCCAGCGTTTCCGGCTCCGCGTCGACCAGACGGTTCCATCCCCACGCGATCAGCAGCACGGGAAGCACCCACGCCATGACACCCAGCGTGGTGAAGAGATAGAGGGACACGGCGCGGCTCGCGTTCGGAACGTCCGGGCCAAGCGTGCCCCGGATGCTCAGGTAGAGGTGGATCCCGAGGCTTGTCGTGAGAAGCAGACCGAGGAACAGAAGGAGCACGCCGATGAACTGGCGGCGCCTGTCATCGTCCATGTGATCAAAGAGCCCCATTCCGAATGCCTCCCGGAAGCGTGTCGTGTGTGCGTCCTCTCGCGCGGCCGGCGAGCCGGGCGTCAGCGAGAGCCGTGACCGTGACCGGAGATCCTGCCGTCGATGACGACGGGAACGCTGGAGTACTTGTCGATGCGTGAGCAGAACTCGAGGTCCTGTTCGAATCCGAGTTCGGCGAGCCGTCGTCCGTGCACGGACGACCGGATGACTGCTTCCGGGTCCGGCATGCTGTCGGCGAGAGCCTGAGCAGCCGCCGCACCGTCATTCATGGTCACCCGTGTGCCGAGCTCCGCCTGGATCCGCGCCGCCATGTGTCCTCCACAGATGAAGTCCTCCAGCGACAGCACACCCGAGTTGCCCGCGCAGAGTATCGCGGCGCGCCTGGGCGCCGCCTCGATGAGGCGCGCAACCACGGCCGAGAGATTGAGGAAGCACCCGACGGCGATGTCTGCCGCGGCTGCGCTCTTCGTGATGGCGACCGTTCCGTTGGTCGTGCAGAAGATTATCGTCTTGCCTTCGACAACGCGCCTCGTGTACTCAATCGGCGAGTTCCCGAGATTGAAGCCATCGATCGTGTGACCGTCCTGCTCACCGCCGAGAAGCGACTCGGCGCGATCCAGCGTCGGGATGAGCTTCGTGGCGTCCTCGACATCGGCTACGGGGATGATCCTCTCGACGCCGTTCTCACAGCACTGGACGATCGTACTCGAGGCACGGAGCACGTCGATGACGATGACGTGCGCCCCCTTAGCGAGCGCTTCGGTGAAGTCCCTCGGTGCGGCGTAGAGATTCAGGTCCATGATGGTGACTGCCCCCCCGGGTGTCTCGTCGTGGTGTCTGGCAGCGAGCGTCTCAGCTCTCAGCGCGCGCCTGGGATGCCGCACGGTGGCGCTCGAGCGTCCCCGTGTCGAAATTGCCCGAGACGAAATCGGGGTCGTTCATCATCTCGATGTGGAACGGGATCGTCGTCGCGACACCCTCGATGACGAACTCGCTCAGCGCTCTGCGCATGCGGGCCAGCGCCTCCTCGCGTGTCCGGCCGTGCGTGAGAAGCTTCGCGATCATCGAGTCGTAGTACGGTGGGATCACGTACCCGCTGAAGACGTGCGTATCGACCCGCACTCCCGGTCCGCCCGGAACGTAGAGCTCGGTCACCGTGCCCGGGCACGGCGCGAAGCCATGCGATGGGTCCTCAGCGTTGATGCGACACTCTATTGCGTGGCCGCGGAGGTGGAGCCTCTCCTGCGTGAGTCCAAGTCGCTCTCCGGCGGCCACACGAATCTGCTCCTTGACCAGGTCGATCCCGGTTACGAGTTCGGTCACGGGGTGCTCAACCTGAATCCGCGTGTTCATCTCCATGAAGTAGAACTCGCCGCGCGCGTCGAGCAGGAACTCGACGGTACCCGCGCTTGCGTATCCGATGCCCCGTGCGCCTGCAACGGCGGCCTTTCCCATACGGGCTCGCAGCTCGTCCGTGACCGCGGGCGACGGTGACTCCTCGATGAGCTTCTGATGGCGCCGTTGGATCGAGCAGTCGCGCTCACCGAGATGCACGACGTTTCCGTGGCTGTCTCCGAGGATCTGAAATTCGATGTGCCGTGGCTCGATCAGGAGCTTCTCGATGTAGATCTCACCGTTTCCGAATGCCGCCTCCGCCTCGCCGCTGGCGACCGCGAAATTCGACACAAGGCTCTCAGGGTCGAGCGCAATCCGCATGCCCTTTCCCCCGCCGCCGGCCGATGCCTTGATCATGACGGGGTAGCCAATCCTCGCGGCCTCGCGCCCCGCCTCATCGACGTCCTTGACCGCGCCCTCCGTTCCGGGCACGACGGGCACCCCCGCCTTCTGCATCATCGTCCGGGCAGTGGCCTTGTTGCCCATGAGCCGCATCATCTCGCCGGTCGGGCCGATGAAGGTTATGTCATGGACCGCGCAGATATCCGCGAACTCGGCGTTCTCCGCGAGGAAGCCGTACCCCGGATGGAGCGCGTCGGCGCCCGTGAGGTCCGCGGCGGTGAGAATGGCGCGGACATTGAGATAGCTCTCCGACGCAGGTGGAGGACCGATGCAGACGCTCTCGTCGGCGAACTTGACGTGGAGCGCGTCCTCGTCGGCCTCCGAGTGGACGGCGACCGTTGGGATCCCGAGTTCCTTGCAGGCGCGCATGACGCGGAGGGCGATCTCACCGCGGTTGGCGACCAGGATCTTGTTGAACACGGAGGCGATCCTCCCGCGTGGAAGAAGAACTAGTCGGTCTGCACCTAGTCGGGCTGCACCATGAAGAGCGATGCGCCGAACTCGACGGGCTTCGCGTTCTCAGCGATAACCCTCACGATGGTGCCGGCGACATCGGATTCGATCTCGTTCATCAGCTTCATGGCCTCGACGAGGCAGATGACCTGCCCCTTGCTGATGTGGTCGCCCTGCTTCACGTAGGGCAACGACTCGGGAGATGACGCCTCGTAGAACGTGCCGACCATCGGCGACGTGATGGGAATGAGTCCGGCGTCCGCCCGCGCTGCCGGAGCCGCATCGACGTCATCGCTTGCCGCGGCCGGCGTCTGGGGCGTCGGCTTGGTGTGCGGGATCTCGGCCGCCACGAGATGCGTCGCGAGAGCCTGGGGCGGGGTCTTGACGATCCTCACCGAGGTCAGGAGATTGCGGATATGCAGCTCCTGGACATCGCTGTCCTCAACGAGTCTGATGAGTTCTTCGAGTTCTTTTCTGTCCATCTCGTCGCCTCCACAGTGCGTTGCGCCTGGCCGCGCAGCCGTCAGACGCGGGAAACGTACTGCCCGGTGCGGGTGTCGACCTTCACGACGTCGCCTTCCGACAGGAAGAGAGGCACCTGCACGACCGCCCCGGTCTCGAGCGTGGCGGGCTTGGTGCCGCCGGAGACCGTGTCACCCTTGACACCAGGGTCTGTCTGTGTGATCTCGAGCTCGACGAACGTGGGCAGCTCGACGGAGACCGCCTCATCTCCATCGAACAGCATCTCGACCTCCATGCCATCCTTGAGGAGCAATGCGTTGCTCTCCCCCACGGCCGCGACCGTGAGTCCTATCTGCTCGAAGTTGTCCATCTTCATGAAATTGAGATGCTCGTCCCGGTAAAGGAACTGTGCGGTGACACGCTCCAGCCGAACGCTCTCGACCTTCTCCCCGGCGCGCCACGTGATATCGAGCACCTTCCCCGACTTGACGTCCTTGAGCTTGCTTCTGACAAAGGCGCCGCCCTTGCCGGGCTTGACGTGCAGAAACTCGACGATCGAGTAGAGCTTGCCGTCCTTCCGGATGACCATTCCGTTGCGGAAATCATTGCTCGTCGTTGCCATCGCATCACCTGTGTAGAGAGTGAATCGTTCTGCCTGTCGGCTATTATGCATTGATCCCGATGGAACCCATGCAGAATACATCCGCCACCACCACCCGTCAACCGGTATGTTCCCGGCCGCAACTTCGCTCCTGCCCGCCGGTTGCGGGGTCTGATCGGACGTCCGTCGGACGGTCGGCGTGGCCCGCGTGTCCCGCACGAAGTCGGCCCGAGGGCTTCAGGTGCGCGCGTCCCGGCGAGTTCGTCGCCGGGATGCGGGGTATTGCGTGGCCGAAAACGTGTGACGCAGTTCAGCGCGACTCGGCCAGGGCGCGCTCGTATTCCTCAAGACGACGAAGAGCGTTCGCGTTCTCCGGGTCCTTCGCGAGGATCTGCTGGCAGACCTCGACGGCCTTGTCGGGCAGGCCCTGCCTCGCGTAGATCTCAGCGAGCGTGAGCGTCGCGATCCCGCTCAACTCCCCCGCACCATCGCGGTCCGCAGGGTTCGGGGGCGACGGACCGAAGAGGTCCGAGAGATGCGCCAGTTCGCTTGTCAGGGAGACGGGCTCTGATGTCGGTTCCACCGCGGCGGCTGGTTTCTCCGAGCGG
Source organism: uncultured bacterium (assembly GCA_964516845.1). GTDB lineage: Bacteria > Joyebacterota > Joyebacteria > Joyebacterales > Joyebacteraceae > JAPEKQ01. The sequence goes on along the minus strand of CAZEXP010000001.1, from coordinate 187,804 downwards.
GGAAGCCCGTCGTCTTCGGGCGCGCCACGCGGTGACTCAGCCGAAAGCTCAGCCTTCGGCGCGGCATCGATCTCCTCCTGCGGCCGCGGCGCCTCCCGCCCGGTGGCGTGTTCCACGGGTTCGAGCGGGTTCTCCCACCTGGGATCCGGCGTGGAACCCACGAACACCAGCGCCTCCATGTTCTCGGGGTCCAGGCGCACGACCTCACGGAAGGCCTCCCGGGCATCCGTGTCGCGTCCCTGGTCGCGGAGCGACCGGGCCAGCACGACACGAATCGATATGCTGTCCGGGTAGTCGCGGATGCCGTCCCGCGCCGTCGCCTCGGCCTCACCAAGCCGGCGCTCGATGCGGTACGCCTCGGCGAGCGGCGCAACGACGCGCACGCTGCGCTGCGTGGCGAACACGCGTTCAAGTCTGGATATCGCGTCCTCGAGGGGTCGCAGCTCTCTCATCGTGGAAGCCTCATCTGCCGCCTGAGAACGCCATGTTAGATCCTGATCACATTCTCTATCCGACGCGGGAACGCTATCAGAGCGTGCCTCCTCTGTCAACCCCGCCCGAGTCCGCTGATGGAGCCGCAGTGCGCGGCGGAGGAGAACGCGGCGCGCGAGGTCGGGCGCGATCGGCTACGGACGGAACGTCATCAGGACGCCGTCGAGATGCCGCATCAGTGGTGTCTTGTCCTGTCCCGGCGCAAAGAGACTGGCGTCGATGAAGTAGACGAGCCCGTCGTCCGGCGCGTAGAGGCAGTACGAGATGAAGGGGCCGCCTCCGGAGAGCTCTCTGTTCCCCCACCAGCCGCGCAACCTCAGCGCCGGCTCGTCGGCCAGCTGGACCGTGTCCGCGAGGACCGGTCTGCGGTCCTGGAGGGTGTCGCCGTTGTGGTAGAGCGAACAGAGACGGTCGCGCTCCGATGTCGCGTACTCGCGGGTGACGTCGCCGGGCGTTCCGGGACGCCACGAGATGAACACGTAGCGGTCGGGCTGCCGTCGGTCGAACCTGACGAATCCGTCGCGCTCCGCGCCGGTGTCGAGCTCGTAGTCCTCGGGTACGCAGATCGTCCAGCCGAACCTTTCTTCGAGCGCGTCGCGGCGCCCCGAAGTTCGGGTGTCCTGGCAGAGCGCGGTGACGAGGCGCTCCCTGATGTCGTTCGTCAGCTCGGACCTGAGAGCGTCTCCCTCCGTTGCGAGGAAGGACAGGAGCTGCTCCTCAGAGCCCGCCATGAGCGCGGCAACGACCTGACGGCCGGCCCAGACATCGGTCGACGTCGTCAGGGTCGCATCGTCGGTGAGCGGGACGCCCGGAACCCTGCTCCGCACGACGTCCGCCGTCTCTCCCCCGTTCCACGTGCCGCAGAGAAGTATGTTGCGCCAGCTGGTGTAGTCGCCGAGCTGCCGGGGTGTTGCGAACACAACGTCGAAACAGGGCTCGCGGACGAGCCACGTGTCCACCGCCTCGAAGACGGAGGACAGCCCGTCCCGGAGCGCAGCGCTCGCTGACGCGTCGATGATGATCACCAGATCGTCGGTCTCGCCGAAGGCCGGCATCGTCGGCCCGGTGCAGCCCGTCGTGAGCGCTGCGAGGGCGACAAGTGTGCAGACTACTGATCTCATGAGCTACCTCCAGAGAGCGAGGTCTTCCCAACCGGAAACCGTTGTGCCGGGTGGAACGACAAGATCGAGTGCGGTTCGGTCGACGGGGTCGATGGCCCGCAATCGGTCGAACTCAAACCGGAGTCTGGCCTGCGTGCGCCCCTTCCGACCAAACCTGATGATCGTGGTCCGCGGAAGCGGCAGCGAATCCTTCCACCCGTGACCATCGTACTCGATGGAGAGCCAGTCGTCATCATCGCTGCGGACCTCAATGCTCGTGAGCCGGTGTGTATCGCGGTCGAGCGTCAGGTCGATCCGCGTCTCGCCGCGCCGCCCCGTGAGCCGCATCGATTCGTGATCTTCGGCGGCGACGGGATCTTCGAGCCCGAGAATGTCTTCACCCCTGACAGCGCCGAACAGCAGGAGCGCGGGGTCCGCGAACGGAACGGTGTCGAGACACCCTGTGACGATGACGAGACTCGAAGGGAAGAGCATGTCGGCACACTCCTGTTCGACGAGGATCTGGGCCGTGAAGCCGCTCGGGGCGGCCGGCGACGAGGGACGAATGTCGGCTCGAAGCCAGCCCGCGCGATCGTAGACGACGGCGAAGGCGAACGGAGTCCTGTGATCGTCCGATGAGAGCAGGCCGCTGCCCGTGCCGCGGAGCGCGGTGAGATCCCGGGCCGTCGCGTCGACCTCGGCCGCGATCCGGTCGAGGTCCGACGCGGTCAATGATTCCGTCGGCACGCGCATTCCCCCGCACCCGGCCACGAGTGCGAGCGCGACGAGCGTGACGGCAAGACGGATCGAGATGCGCATCGGTCTATCGTTCGCCATGTGGCGCTCCGCCGGTGAGCCTCTGCAGGGTCGTGTTCCGCTCCGGGTCGAGCTCCAGGGCACGCGTCCACGCATCTCTGGCGTCGTCCGTTCGACCGAGGGCATCGTACGCGTCGCCAAGATGTTCGAGCACGACCGCGCTGTCAGCGCCCAACGAGACGGCCAGCTCAAGTTCCTGAACGGCCTCGTCGTATCGAGCAAGTCTGAAATAGGTCCATCCGAGAGTGTCGCGCACGAGCGGGCTCTCGGGTGACAGCTCACGAGCGCGGGTGGCCAGAGCGAGCGCCTCTTCGAGGCTCTCTCCCTTGTCGGCGAGTTCATACGCGAGGAAGTTCAGCGATGTCACCGCGCCGGGGTCCTGTTCGATGAGTCTTCGGTGGACCGCCACGGCGCTGTCGCTTTGTCCCGCCGCGAAGTAGATGGACGCGCGAGCCCTGAGAAGCGGAGGCGTCTCTCCCCATATCCGCGTCGCGTCATCGAGCACCGCCTGTGAGCGGTCGAGGTCGCCGCTGAGCGCGTGGGCGCGGGCCAGAGCGAAGTACTCGGCCGTCGTTGCGTCGCCACGCTCAACGAGTCTCTCAAGGACCGGCAGAGCCTCCTCGTGCCGGTCGAGGGAGTCGAGCAGACGAGCGAGCATCGCCGCCGCCTGTCTGTTGGACGGCTGGAGCGTGTGGGAGCGCCAGAGCTCGCGCAGGGCCGTATCCGTATCGCCGAGCAGCAGGGACGCGCGCGCGTAGAGGAAAGCCATCTCCGGTTCGAGCGTGTCCGCCACGGCCACGCCGGCATAGAGCGTGCGAGCTTCCTCCATCCTGCCCTGCGCTTCGAGAGAGCGCCCGAGCAGGACGACGAGATGTGTGGAGAGACCCGCGGCGTGGTCGATTGCAACGCCGGCCTCCTCGAATGCGCGCGTGAGGATTGCCTCGGCCTCTTCGGGACGCTCGAGGAGAAGCAGCGCGTCGGCCTCGACCGCGAGCGGTTCCTCCGCGTCCGGGCACCCGTTGCGCGCCACGCGCGCTCGCTCGAGAGCCTCCTCAAGTCTGCCCATCTCGAGGAGCACCCGGGCCGTCGCCGTCGGAAGCTCGCAGTCGCCCGGGTTGAGGGAGTGGGCACGCCGGTACTGGACCAGCGCTTCGGCGAGAAGTCCCTCCACCTCCATCAGACGACCCAGGCTGTAGTGGAGGTATCCCTCGGCCGCCGCGTCGATCTCACGGACCGTCGATGGGACGAAACCGAAAGACGGGGTGACCGCGATCGCGATCAGGATTACGGCCAGAACGGCCGTCAGAGTGTGAGCCCTCCGTGCCGCCGGGATCCGGCGTGGTCTCGGTGGTGCGGTATTGCGTTCGGAACTGCGCATCATTATGGCTCCAGGGAAAGGTTCTTCAGCAGTCTATCACGGGCCTCGGGCGTTCACAAGCGGGCCCGGCCGGGCGACCGCGGCGCAGGCTTGCGTGGAGCGAAGCCTGATTGCCCGGGGGCTCTTCCTGTGCTACCTTGAATGACAGGACGTACAGGGCGTCGAATCGTTCGATGCTCACAACGATCGCCCGCGGCCACGACGCTCTCGCGCTCAGGCGAACGCGCCGGGTCGGGGTGCCGGCGTCCCGGAGGAGCAACGACCATGAATCGAACAAGAGTGCTACTCATCGCGGTGGCAGCCGCGCTCCTGGTATCTCTGGCCGGGTGTTACACGGTTCTCAGGCACCCGACCGGGAACGACCTGACGACGGGCGCCGACTATACGCGCGGGGACGTCGGGTACCATTCCCAGGGCTACAGGAGCTGCGCCGACTGTCACTCGGATGCGGCCTACTACCATCCGTATTATCGCTACGGGTCGAGTCACTACCGCTGGAACGACTACTACGGTTCTCCGTGGTGGTATGACAACGACTCGTGGTGGCACGACGACGGCTACTACGACGACCCCGGCGAGCCGGGACCCGAGCCCGAGACCGGCGTTCGACACCTGTGGGGAGCCGGCGGTTGGCCGACGAAGGGATGGGGATTCGGTTCCTCTGGCGCACCGGAGAGCGGGACACGAACACCTCCGCCTCCCGCGCAGCAGCCGAGCCAGCCTTCGACCGGCAGCAAGGATGAGACACCAAAGAAGCCGGACACGGATGACGATGACGACAGCGGCACCGATGACAGCGGGCTCTGGAAAGAGCGGAAGAAGGGATTCTGATGATGACTCTCATGGACCGCACGATGCGCACGGCCCTGGCAGCCCTCATCGTCACGGCCGCTCTCACGACCGGATCGCTGCCGGCGTCCGCGTACGACGGATACGTCGCGCCGCTCACGGAGATACCGTTCGCGAACGCAACGATGACCGGGGCCAGGTCGCTCGGGATGGGTGGCGTGGCGCTGGCAACGGCGGACGACGGCTCGGCGATGCTCACGAACCCGGCGGCGCTCGCCCGGTTGCGGCGAGTGGAGCTCTCCGGCGGCTTCGTCTTCGATGGGCGGGGCCGTTCCGGCGACGCGCTCGGGAGCGAATACGAGACCGACATCACGAGCACGAGCCTTTCCGCGCTCCGCTTCGCCTACCCGTTCCCCACTTTCCGCGGTTCGCTCGTGGTCGGGTTGGGGTTCGAGAGGGTGTACGGGCTGGATGCCGATTTCCTCGCGACGTACGATGACTCGCTGACCTGGTACGAGCCGTCCGACAGCCTCTACTACACGTCAGCCTGGGGCCAGACCGAGGACCTGCTGAGCAACGGCGACATGTATGCGGGGACGCTTGCCGCGGCGTTCGATGCCTCGGAGAACGTCTCGATCGGCGCGGCGGTCTCGATCATTGGAGGGACGTACGAACGGACCTTCCTCTACACGGCACGTGATGACCACGGTGTGTCGGCCGACTACGAGACGTACAACCTCGCGATCGACAGCGAAGCCGATGTTGCGGGTCTCGGGTTCAAGCTTGGCGCGCTCTTCTATCTGACCGATCAGCTCGCGGCCGGTGCGACGGTGACGCTCCCGACGACGCTGACGTTCTCCGGAACGGAGCGCAGGACCGACGAACTCACCGGTCCTTCGGGGGGCATCGAGACCGAGGTCGTGAGTTTCGAGGACAAGCTGACGCTTCCGTTCACGTTCGGTGTGGGCGCGAGCTGGTCGCCGGTGGACCTGGTGATCGTCGGCTGCGACTACCGCTACACCAACTGGTCCGAGATGGAGTACGAGGGAAGGGTCTACCTGGGTGACCAGGCTGACCGTCGCGACGCGTACGAGGCGACTCACGATCTCAACGCGGGCGTCGAAGTGACGATACCGGAAATGCCGATTCGTGTGCGCGGAGGATTCATGACGCGGCCGATCTCGTATCGCGGGTTGACGGTCGATCAGGACCGGGCGTACTGGACGGTCGGCGCGGGCATTCTGATCGACACCGTGCTCGCGATAGACGTCGCCTGGCTTTCCGCGGCATACGAACGGTCGGCAGAGGATTACGATTTCACCGAGTCCGTTGATGAGACGGCCCTTATCATCGAGGCGGCCTACCGCTTCTAACGCGGTCCCCGTCGCGTCGATCGCCGCCGACATCGGCAGTGCCGCCGCTGACATCGCTCATACGGAAGAAGGCCCGACAGAAATCTGTCGGGCCTTCTCTTTGTTCTTCGTTTGAGAGGTCGCTCGCGCGGCCGAAGTATGTGCCCCTAGGCGGGGGCCACGTGCTGCCGCACGTAGTCCTGCAGAACCTCGCGTGCCGCGGGCTCGAGGCCCGTGAAGAAACACGCGATCCGGTAGCCACTGCTCTCGCTCCCGGCAGGCTGGCAACGGACCACCACTGCATCCGTCTTGAGGACCTCGCTGCGCGACTGTCCCTTCTTGTCCCTGATCGGGAGGACCATCGTCAGCTGGAGCTTCGTCAGCGGTGCGATGAAGTGACTGACGTGACAGTACACACCTTCGGCGCCGACATTGATGCTCTCGGTCGTCAGAGACTCACCCGGGATCGAATCGTCAAGCCCGCCGAGCTGCAGCGCGACCTGGGCACTGACGCGAGCCGACTGCCTGCGTTCCCGCCCCTCCCAGCTGCCTTGCTTCTTGTCAGTCATGGAACCTCCAGACGGTGATTCCCGCCGGCGGGACTAGCGCACACGCTTCTTGTGACGGTCCTTCCTGCGCCTCTTCTTGAGCTTGTGCTTCGCCATCTTCTTGCGGCGTTTCTTCTTCAGACTCGGCATACTCCTCCTCATGCCGCCGGATTGCTATCGACGGCCGGTTCCGGGGATGCTGCTCCCCCTTCGGGGGGATTGATCCCCCGCTCATCAGGCCAGTTAACCTTCTCCTTCAGGAACTTGCTCGGCTTGAACACCGGGACCATCTTCGCAGGTACGACTACCTTCTGCGAGCGGTCTCTCGGGTTGTACTTCATGCTGGCTTTGCGTTGCTTCACTTTGAACGTCCCGAACTCCCGAATCTCGATGTGCCGGTGATCGGCGAGCGCGTCTTTGATCGAGTCAAGGAGCGCCTCAACGACAACGGCGACGTCACGCTTCGTCAGTCCGGTTGTGCTGGCAACGCGATCGACAAGGTCCGCTTTCGTCATAACCCACAACCTCCGTCGTGGAGCCCGCACGCGATCGCGCTCCAACGCTGTGTGCTGCGCCGTCGTGCATCGTCGCGGTGCTTCGCGTCATCGGTTGCTCTCCGTACGGAGCCTCCTCGCCTGCATGCGGGAGGCCGCTCAGGTTTCCCCGGCTTTCGCTCCTGGAGAGCTGTCGGATTGCAGAATCTTGCCTCGTCTTTCCGCGCGATCGCCTCTCCTGGTGCCGACCAGCAGATGCATCGGCCGAAGTCGGTCGCCGCCCGCACCTTACCGGGTACGGCGGCTGTTCGAGCGTCGCTGCGGAGACTGCACTGCCGGCGCGAGGCCGACAACCTCAAGACACATCCTAGCAAGCCGGCCCGAGGCTGTCAAATGCTTTTCTGAAGGTCACTTGGAGGGTCTGTACAGGTAGAGGGCGCCGCTCGGGACCGCCGTCTCAGGGAGGATGCGCTCCAGGCTCCCCGTCAGCAGGTCAAAAAACGTCAACCGTTCGCGCTTGACCGGCTCCAGGATACGCGGTTCTCCCCCGATACCCCCCATTCTGCCGGCTGCCGTCACAGCGTCGTCGAGCGTTCCGAGCCCGTCGACGAGCTTCCGGGACAGAGCTTCACGGCCCGAGAAGATGCGGCCATCGGAGAAGGATGCAACCTCCTCGAGGGAAAGGTCGCGTCCCTGGGAGACCGCCTCGACGAACTGCGCGTGGATATCGTCAACCGTGGCCTGGAGGAGCGCCCGTTCCGCCGGGGTCATCTCGCGGCTCCAGGAGCCGATGTCCTTGTACTCACCGCTCTTGACAACGTCAAAAGACATACCCAGTTTGGCGAACAGGCTCTCAAGATTCGTGAAGCTCATGATGACACCGATGCTGCCAGTCAGCGTCCCTGCGTTGGCGAAGATGCTGTCGGCCGAGCACGCGATGTAGTATCCGCCTGATGCCGCGACAGATCCCATCGAGGCCACCACCGGCATCCCATTCTCTCGGATGCGGTCGATCTCGGCGACGATCTCCTGCGTTGCCGCCACCCCACCACCCGGACTGTCGATTCGGATCACCAGAGCCTTGATCCCGCCGGCCTTCTCAAAGAATCGCAGGTCGTCGATGACGCTCCTCGAGTCGCTGATGACGCCTTCGATCCGGACGAGGCCGACGTGCGCGCCGTACGAGGGCAGACGCACACCGTCTCCTCCGAGCAGTGCTTCTATCATGATCATCGTGACGAGGAATATCAGGAGCAGCGTCACCGCTCCCGCCAACCATCCCCAGAGACATCCGCGCTTTGTCATTCGTCATCCTCCCGGGCCCGCTCGGAGCGGGTCCTTTTTCAGCCGGAACGACGTCGGGCGATCTCCGCCATGACCTCCTGAACCAGCGATTCGTCGAGGCTGGCCTGGCCGGACGCGGTCCGGGACGGCGCTGTTCCGGCATCGGCGCCGTCGGAGCCGGTGCACGCGCCACAGCTCAGACAGCTGTCCTCCGGCACTCGCACGCCGAGTTTCTCCCGGATCACCGCGAGGTCCTCGATCTCACCCGGTGTCAGCGGCGATGCTCCTCCCAGCTGACGCGCGGTGAGGGCGATCTGAGCGAAGTGTTCGATCGTCTCCATCCGGAAATACGCTTCGTAGAGAGTCTTGCCGAGCGCGAGCGCCCCGTGGTTCGCCAGCAGTATGGCGCTGTAGTCGTCGACGTAGCGCGCGATGCTCTCGGCAACCGCGGAGGTAGAAGGCGTCGCGTAGTCCGCGGTCGGAACCGACCCGAGCGTCAGCACGACCTCGGGAAGAATGCACTGCGCAAGTGGGACACGAGCAACGGCGTACCCGGTCGCGACCGGTGGATGGGCGTGCACGATACCGGCGACGTCGGCGCGACGGGAGTAGACCGAGAGGTGAAGCGGGAGTTCCGAGGTGGGCTCGCGCTCTCCCGAGAGCTTCCTGCCTTCGGGCGTGACAACGACGAGATCGGTCGTGGAGAGAAAGCCTTTCGAAAGGCCCGAGGGCGTCACGAGTATCCGTTCGCCGTCGAGGCGCGCGCTGATGTTGCCGTCGTTCGAGGCAACGTATCCGCGTTGCCAGAGCCGACGGCCGATCTCGACGATATCGCGGCGCGCTTCGAACTCGCTCAGCACGACGTCACACCTCCACGTCGAAGTGATCGACGATGCCGACGATGACCGTTCTGATCGGCGGGTCGGCAAGCCCGGTGACGATGGCCGCGGAGCCGCCCTCGTCCACGACGAGCACGGTGTCCCCTACGCCCGCGGACACCGAATCGACTGCTATCAGGGTGGCGCCGGTCTGATGGTCCTCGAGATCGATCCGGTCGATGATCAGCAGCGTTTGGGCGTGGAGCGACTCATGCTTGATCGTCGAGACGAGTTCCCCTATCACGCGTGCGAGAAACATGTCAGACGTCCCCCCCGTCGATCGCTGCATCGGCCAGTGATATCTCATCGACGATGCCGACGATCGCCGCGTCGACCGGGTTGAAGCGCTCCTCCATCGCCTTGCACGCCTCGCGCGACATCACGAAGTAGATGATCTGTCCGGGCGCAGCCTCGACGGTGTCGACGGCTACGAGCGGTTGCCCTTTCTCCTCGAGCGTATGCGTCAGAGGCTGGACGATCAGCATCCGCGCGCCCTTGAGCGTCGGGACCTTCTGAGTCGCCCAGACCGAGCCGATGACCCTGCCGAAATGCACCGCTCCTCCTTCGCCGCAGGCGTGGCGACGCGCTACAGGACCGTCGCCGCTAGACTCGGGTGCGGTCGTGGGATGACGACGCTGCGCACGAGCGTCCCGGATTCCTTCGTGACCTGAAGAGCCGCCTCCATAGCGGCCTCCACCTCGTGCACCTCGCCCGTCATCGTGAAGAAGCCCTTGCCGCCGAGTCCCTTCGCGACACGAATCTCGAGGATACGAACGCGTGCGGCCTTCGCCGCGGCATCAGCCGCGAGGATCGAGGAGGCGACCGTGAACGTCTCGACAACGCCGAGCGCCCCCAGCTCGCCCACGTCGACGGCGCCGAGGATGGCCGGGAAGATGTCCGGATGGACGTGAGGTATCGACAGGGTGTCGGCGATGACGTCCCCGCCGATCTCGATGCCACGCTTCAGCGAGGACTCCACATCGGAGACGCCGCCTGCCACCAGCACCATGTACTTGCCGGGACAGATCGGAGTCGATTCGAGGATCTCGACGCTGGCCATCTTGGCCATCGCGTCGGTGATCTGGATCCCGACGGCGATGCTGATGGTCTCTATGATCGCGATCGCCTCGAGTCGTCCGCGCTTCGGGGCGTCCATTTGAGAACGCTTCTTCGCCAATCGTTCATCCTCTCCGACGTCGCGTCATCCATGACGTCGTGTCCTCTACGAGGTCGACGCGTGCGGTGCGCGCTATCGACGCTCGACGACCACTTCCGTTGTGCTGACTCGCGTCACCTCGCCGCTGATACTGGCGTGTACGCGTGCGCCAAGGGCTCCTGCAGGAATCTCACCCACGACATCGCCGGCGAGCACGCTCGCTCCCTGTTCGACGACGGGCACCGCCGGCGCGCCGATGTGCTGGCGCATCAGCAGGCGCACTCGCCGCGCCTGGAGCGCGTCGCCGATGGCCTCGGCGGGACCGTCATACTGAGACAGGCCGAGACGCTGGACCAGCCGCGCCGAAGGGATCTGTCGGTACTGCCGGACCGCGTCGGCGTCGAGTTCCCGTCTCCGATGCGGGTTCTCGACTCCCCGCCGCTTGAGCTCGGCCTTGAGCTCCGAGAGGATCCTCCTCGGCCTGATCTCGAGCGGGCACGCGAAGAGCTCGCACATGCCGCATTCGCAACAGAGATACGCCGATGTGACGTGCGCGTGCTCGGAGGCCTCCATCGAGTACTGGATCGCGCGCACGGTTCGATGCGGCTGGAGGTCGTGGCCGAGAAGCGCCCTCGGGCACAGCTCCGTGCACGCCATGCACTGGCAGCACGCGGCCCGAGCGATCTTCAGGGCGTGACCGGCGGTCTCCTTCCTCACCGTGATGAGATGATGCGAGTTTCGGAGCACGATGATCCCGGCCAGCATCTTGTCGGTTGGTTCGGTCAGGTCGGCCAGGCGTCCCATCATCGGACCGCCGGCGATGACCGAGAACTCGTCGAGTTTCGGTCCCCCGGCAGCATCGAGCAGTGCCGAGAGCTGCGTTCCGACGGGCGCCCACAAGGTCACGGGACTGTTCACCTCGCCCTGCACCGTGACGAACCGGTGCGTGACGGGGCGTCCCTCGCGAGCGTCAGCGACCTGCGCCAGCGTGGTGACGTTGTTCACGACGACACCGACATCGAGCGGGAGCCCGCCCTCGGGGACAACGCGTCCCGTCGCCTCGAAGACCAGCAGAAACTCGTCGCCCGCGGGATAGACATTGTCCAGGACGAGGAGTTCGACGCCCTCCGCCGCCTCGGCCGCCTCCCGGAGTCCGGAAAGAGCGTCGAGGTTCTTGCGTTTCACGGCGAGGACGGCGCGCTCGGCGCCGACGGCGTCCCGCATGAGCGTAAGACCGGCGAGCACGCGCGCGGGCTCCGCCCTCATCATCGCGCTGTCGGCCTTCAGGAGCGGCTCGCACTCGGCTCCGTTGGCGAGGAGCGTATCGGCCTTGCCCTCGGCCTTGACGTGGGTCGGGAAACCGCCGCCTCCGGCTCCCACGACACCTGCCGCCCGTATCGCATCACTGAGGTTCGCGCTCACGGTCGCATGTCCCCTAGACGATTCTGAAGTAGTCGACAAGTGTGCACCTGCGCTCGCGCGTAAAGGTGCGTGCCGACGTCAGCCCCTCGCCCGTCGGGCTCGCGATCGTGAACGTCGTGAATCCCTCGCCGCCAAACCCCAGCCCGGCGTACGAGGGCCCGTTCTTCACGAAGATGGAGCAGTCCATCACCCGCGCCATGAGCGACATGTGCTCGATGTTCTTCGAGTGCATGACGGCCGTGTGGCGACAATCGCGCTCATAGCGCCTTGCCATCTCGATGGCCGCCTTCGCGCTCGGCGCGGTGACGAGGGGAAGCACCGGGAGCATCTGTTCCGTCCAGACCAGCGGATGATCCTCGTCCGCCTCGAAGAACGCCATCCGGGCGCCCTGCGGGCATGAGAGTCCGGCGGCGTCGAGGATGATCTCGATGTTTTTGCCGATGAACGCACGATTCATCGTTGCGGGCTGTCGCGGACCGTGTTCCTCCGCGATGAGAACGTCCATGAGCCGGGCGAGCGACTGTCCCTTGATCTCGACGCCTCCCGCCCCGGCGAGCGACTGCTTGAGAAGCGCCGCCACGTCGCGCTCGACGATGATCTCCTTCTCGGCGATGCAGACGATGTTGTTGTCGAGAGTCGCCCCCGCGACGATGTCGCGGCCGGCCTTCTCGATGTCGGCTGTCGAATCGACGACGACGGGCGGGTTGCCCGGCCCGGCGGCGACGACGCGCTTTCCCGACTGCATGGCGGCCCTCACCACGCCCGGTCCGCCCGTCACGACGAGCAGTCGGATACTCGGATGCGCCATGAGCTCCTGCGCCGATGTCACCGATGGATCGACCGGCGCGAAAAGGAGAGCCCTGGGGCCGCCCGCCTGCGCGATGGCTCGATTGAGCAGGTCGATCGTGGTCAGCGAGACCACCCGCGCGCTCGGGTGCGGGTTGAAGACGACCGTGTTGCCGGCCGCCACCATGCTGATGGCGTTGTTGATAATGGTCTCGGACGGATTGGTGGACGGAGTGATCGAGCCGATGACGCCGTAGGGCGCCCGCTCGACGAGCGTCAGACCGTGATCGCCGGAGAAGGCGTGTGCCCTCAGATCCTCGACCCCGGGGGTCGCGCGGGCCGCAAGCCGGTTCTTCCGTACCTTGTCCTCCACGCGCCCGAGCCCGGTCTCCTGGACGGCGAGCTGTGAGAGCTCGTCGATGTGCTCGAGGATCGTCGCCCTCATTGCGGAGATGAAGTCGCGCCGCTCCTCGAGCGGTATCTCCGAGAACTCGCGGAACGCGCTCAGCGCCGCCAGCGTCGCCGCATCGATGTCGGGCAGTATCCCACGCCCGTCGAAGGCCTTCGGCGGAGGGCTCGCGGCGCGTTCCCCCTCAATCTCTCCGAGGACGCGTTCGACGATTGACTCGATCCCTATCCTGTCGATGGGCATGAGCGAAGAACTCCCCGAGGAGGCGTCGGTGGCTCCCGATGCGTCGCGCGCTACTTCTTCTCGTACGTGGTGGCGCCGTCGACCTCGATCGAGTCCACGATGGCCATGATCACGGCGTCAGCCGGCCGGTCCTTGGTGATCGGCGTCTGCCGCGCCGAGCTGCCGCTTGCGTACAGGACCACCTCGCCCTGTCCTGCGCCCACGGCGTCGATCGCGACAACGAACGAACCGGTCTCGCCGCAGTCGAGCCCCAGCTGCTTGACGATCTGAAGCTTCGTACCGACCAGCTTCTCGTCCTTCTGTGTCGAGACAACCGTCCCGACCACGCGGCCGATGTTCATGCTACTTCGACTTCGCGGTCTTGCCGATCGGCAGGACGTCTTCAAGGCTCGTGTGCGGACTGGGGATGACGTGCGTGGAGATGAGTTCCCCGACCTTGCTGGCCGCCGCGGTTCCCGCGTCGACCGCAGCGCGCACCGCGGCCACATCACCGCGCACCATGGCGGTCACGTAGCCGCCTCCGACCTTCTCGTATCCAACCAGCTTGACCTTGGCAGCCTTGACCATGGCGTCGGATGCTTCGACCATCCCGACGAAACCTCTGGTCTCGATCATTCCGAGGGCCTCGCCCATGTTCTCCTCCCGCGTCTCGCGTTCGGTCGCCCCGGGCTCCGTTGCGGACCCATGGCGACACACGTTTCCAGTGCCGTTGTGTTCTTCCCGTCAGACTACAGCAGAATCTCCTCGAGCGATTCGTGCGGGGCCGGGATGATGTGCTGTGACACCAGTTCCCCGACCTTGGTCGCGGCAGCGACTCCGGCGGCGACCGCCGCCTTCACAGCGCCCACGTCACCCCGAACGAAGATGGCGACGTACCCGCCACCTGTCCGCTCATAGCGCGTGAGGGTCACGTTGGCGGTCTTCACCATCGCGTCGGCTGCCTCAATGAGACCGATCACACCTCGGGTCTCGACCATTCCAAGTGCCGTACCCGGCAATTGCGCACCCCCTCGTCCGGCCCGGTTGCGGGCCTCTCGTTTGCGTCTCGCTGCCGGCGTCCCTGACCCACTCGTCTCTGGGACGCTCCACCCGCGCGGGTGGTGACGCCTTTCGTTACTTCAGAATGCTCACCATCATCGGGCCGCGCACGTCCGCCGCGCCCGCATTGTCCGTGTCAAGATGAAGCTCGAGAGCCCCGTCCTCGGAAATGTTGACCATCACGTTCTCGAGGACGAGCGCCGCGGGGCCGCTGAACCGGACGCGGACCAGCTCGCCGCCGGCTACGCGATGAACCTCCGCGTCGCGCGGGGTCATGTGGAGATGGCGCGTCGCGCGGATACCACCCTCCTTGAGGGTGACGGCGCCGTGCGGGCCGACCAGCGTCAACGGCGCACTCCCCGCGAGATCACCGGAGCGGCGGATCGGCGGGTCGATGCCCAGACGGACGGCGTCCGCACGCGACATCTCGACCTGCGTGTACGTTCTCACGGGACCCAGGATGCGGACGCCCTCGATGGCGCGCAGGGAGCGTCCGACGACCGTGACCGTCTCCTCGGCTGAGAACTGCCCGGGCTGTCCGAGGTCGCTCTTCTTCGAGAGCGCGTAGCCCTCCCCGTAGAGACGATCGAGTACGGTCCGCGAGACGTGGGCGTGACGGGCGCTGACTGCGACGGGGATCGAGACTCCCGCTTCCCCGAGACGCTCCTGCGCGCGAGGCGGGTTGCCCGCCTCCCGCTGAAGCCGCCTCAACACCTCATCCGCGATCCGTGTGACGTCGCTCACGAACATGCCTCCACAGCGCCGGAATCGCCCCCCCGGGGTATGCGTAAACACCACCGGCATGGGCACCTGCCGCGAACCCGGGCAGTCTATCAGAGGCTTGTGACGACTGTCAATGGAAAGGGCCGCCCCCGGCTCTCGTAGAGAGCCGGGGGCGGCTGAGAAAAAGCGTTCCCCGCTGAGGCGTGCAACAGGTGGCGTACGACTCATGACCTGGGTATTGGGGATCAGCCCACGACCTGGTGACTGCTCACGCGCACTGCAGGGAACGTATGCGTGTCATCTGCTGTGCAGTTCCCTGTAGGAAGCAGGAAGTGTGCCACCGGGGTTGTTACAATCGTCGATCGCGCGCCCCAACCGTCGCGCACGTGTTGAAACGCCGCGAAGGGGCCGCTTTCAGGGGCGTTCCTGAGTATGTGGGGGCCGCGCGAGCCCCGCGCGGTACTGGCAGGCGATCAGGTAGGTCATCACCTTGAGCGAGAGTCCACGAAGCCAGATGGTCCTGGCAACGGCGCGGACCGTCCGGTAGAAGAGCCGGTTCGTGGCGACGGCCACCAGGAGCTTCCGAACCCTGAGCGCGGCCGAGTCACCGGCGGCAACGGGCAGCAGGACGTCCACCATCATCTCCCCCGCCCGATCCGGGTGCTTCGCGAGGAGGTGTCGCAGCGGCGGCGCGTTCTCGATCCTCTTGTCGAGGATGTCGTCGAACGACTGCGGATGCACGTGGAGGGCGCGCGCCTCCCCGCAGTACCAGGTCGAGAGACCCGCGTTGTCCTCGAGCCGGAAAGCCAGCTCCGTATCCTCGAATCCGTAGTTGCGGAAGCTCTCGTCGAAGAGACCGACGTCGAGTATGGATTGGCGTTCGACGGAGCTGTTGTTCGTGACGAAGTACCGCGCCGGCACCCGCGAGCCGGACTCGTGTTTGTGGACGCCCATCTCATCGAGGTACGAAAGCGCCGTCGAGTGGCCGAGTTCGGGGGCCTGCACCGCGTCGCCGATAGCGACAGACCGTGGGTGATCCTGGTGGAAGACCACGTGCTGTTCGATGAGATCGGGCTCGCAGAGCATGTCGTCATCCACGAACACGATCAGCTCTCCCGTGGCCGAGCGGACGCCCGTGTTGCGCGCCGCCGCGCGCCCGAGATTCTCATCGTGCCGGATCGCGACAAGGCGCTGCGGAAGCGAGAGGCTCCGGAGGTACTCCGACGTATCGTCGTCCGAGTGGTCGTCAACCACGACGATCTCTGTCAGCTCGGTCGGGTACGTCTGGACACGCAGGGACTCCAGCGTGCGTTCGAGGACCGGACGCTTGCCAAACGTGGGAATGACCACGCTGACGGTCGTCACGATGTTCCTCCGGCTCGCGGCTTTCCCCCGGCGATGAGTTCCTCGCAGAGCCGCTCCATCCGGTCCATGTGCCGGGCGTGGTCGGCGCCCTCGCGCACCTTCCGGACGCCGATGGCGGCGAAGCGCTCGCGGGCCGCGGGGTCGCCGATGAGCTTCAGAATCGCGTCTTCGAGCTCCCGCCGTTCGGCGGGCCTGACGACGAGACCGTTCTCGCCGTCGGTCACCCACTCCATGGCGGACTCGAGGTTGGAGATGATCACCGCCACGCCGCACGCCATGGCCTCGAGCAGAGAGACCGGTGTGGCATCGACCGATGGAACCGTCAGGAACACGTCGGATGTCGCCAGGTATCCGGGAAGCTCCTCGTGCGGGATGCGTCCTACGAAGTGGATGCGATCATCGAGGCCGAGAGAATCTGCGAGCGCGCGGAGCTCCGAGTCGTCTCCCTCGTTCCCCGCGATGATGTAGTGCGTGTCGGGGCGCTTCTCGAGAACACCGGGAGCAGTGCGAACGATGGTGTCGATGTTGTAGTAGGCCTGCGTGAAGCTCCTGATACTGATCACCACGGGCGCGTCCTCGGGGATGCCCAGCATCCTCCTGACCCCGCCGTCCGCGTCGGGCCGGAAGCGGTCGAGATCGACGCCCCACTGAACCACGCGGCAGATATCCGGGTCGGCGCCCATCCGCACGACGTGAGTCAGGATGTCCTCGGAATCCCCCGTGATGAGATCGGCGCGACCGAGCACGGCTCTCGCCAGCGAGCCCTTGAGCTTCGTCTCGTGCGGTGTGACGTACACATCGTCGCCCCAGACGGTCATGATGAACGGATGGAAGCCCGAGAAGGCTCCCCAGTACCCGTATCCGGTAAGGAAGTGCGTGTGGAGCAGATCGGGCTTGATCGTTCGCAGGATCCGTTTGACCCTGGCGAGCGCGACGGCATAGTGGAGCGGTTTGATCGGAATACCGGTCCGGATGTCGTGAACGGTGACACCGTCGATCGGCGCGGGCTGGACCGTCATCAGGTGGACGTCGTGTCCCGCGTTGACGAAGTGTCTCAGCCACCTCTCGGTGTGAATGTGTCCCCCGATGGAGAGATACGCGATCCGCATCACTCGACTCCAGTCGTTTCACGGCGACGTGCTAGAGAACGACCGCCAGATCGTTGGTCGATCCTCGCTCCGTCCGTGTGACATGGCGCCGGTAGAAGCCCCACGCGACCCAGACGAACAGCCAGACCAGCGGTGCAACCTTCATGCCGTGGTTCAGGATGTGTTCCCACGCGCTCCAGTACACCTCAGGACTCTTGGCGGCCGGGACGTCGTAGAGAATGAACAGCGTCGGCATCGCCGCCAGCGCGTACATCCACCAGAGGACGCGCGCGCGTGTCTTCATGTAGAGCAGCACGAAGATCGGTATCAGGAGCACATAGTGGTACTCCCATATCTCCCGGAACACGAAGAAGTAGACCATCGTCCAGAGGCTGACCGACTCCACGAGATCGAACGGACGCCTTCGGAACGTCGCCCAGAGGGCCGCGAGTGTCGGAACCGCCATCGTCCCGAGTATCGCCATCCGCGTGATCGTCATGCGGATCGGCCCCAGCTGGAAACCGATCTCCGACGCCATCGGCAAGAGGCGCGCCTTGAGCACCATCACCAGCGCGAGAGCGCCGAGATTCCCGGAGTACGGGTAGAGTGTCAGATTGAAATTGTCATGCGTGAAGTCGCCGACACCGCTGTCGCGAAGCAGCAGATACGGCACGGCGGTCAGTCCGAGAAGGAGCCCCGCAAGCGCGACGGTCCCGAATCTCCTCAGGCGGACCATGATCGGGATGAACAGGACGGTCATGTGCTTGATGACCAC
The DNA here is from genome assembly GCA_964516845.1 of uncultured bacterium. Taxonomy (GTDB): domain Bacteria; phylum Joyebacterota; class Joyebacteria; order Joyebacterales; family Joyebacteraceae; genus JAPEKQ01. The sequence goes on along the minus strand of CAZEXP010000001.1, from coordinate 169,668 downwards.
GCTCGCGATCCAGAGCCAGTCGAACCGCTTCACCCGACCGCGGCCGTGGGCCAGTACCATGGCGAAGATCAGCGCGCCCATTACGAACGAGAGCTGACCCATGTACTGCTCCATGTAGAACGGCGTGAAGACGAGCCACATCGTCGCCAGCATCGCGAAGAGCCAACCGTCCCGCACGGCGCGATACGTCAGCAGGATGCACCAGAGGAGCACGAGTTCGACAAGGAGCACCCAGAGCCAGTACGCCGTCCACGGGGGAACCGCGTTGGACGCGACCCCGAGCGTGTACGCGACGAAGGGGAGGTAGCGATAGAAATAGCCATACGGCACGACGCGCTCGGGATCGTCCATCGGGCGTCGGTAGATGTCATCACCATTGAGGACATACCTGCCGGCCTGGTAGAACGCGAAGAAATCGGCGCCGAGGCCGCCGCCCTCCAGTGTGCCGACCGCCACTCCTTCATCGTAGACCGTCGCGATGGTGTGCACGGCCTCCGGGAAGAGCGGGTTGAGGAAGTGTCCAGGGTGGACGAGCGACGCGAGCATGACGGCGTGGATGGCGACCGCGATGATGAGGAGCGTTCTGGCTCGGCTGTTCACGCTGCGTCTCCTTCGATGCGTCCCCTGAGACGCTTCCCGAGCTTCATCCATCCCTTCTCGAGCACGTACTCGGTGTACGGAACACACCTCGTTCCAAATGCCGACTTGAACCTGGCGACGGCGTCGATCCCGCCGCTTCCGCCGAGATTGTACGTCGTCAGTCCGCGGCGACAACCGTCCTCGATGGCGTTCGCATGAAGGAGCGGGACCGTGCCGAGGCTGGCGGACTCCCGGTGCGAGACATTGCCCCAGTTGAACACCGAGGTAGCAGTGACGAAGTTCAGATCTCCGCCTATGATCTCTCCATCGTACTCCGCGAGCCACATCTGGACCGCGTCGCTGCCGCTCTCGGCGAGGGCGGCGAAGAAGTCCTCATCAAACGAGTTGGTCGTTCCCCAACGTTCGGAGCATTCCTCGAGGAGCCGATGATACGCATGAAAGTCATCCGTCCCGCGCGCCTCGCGAATCGTCACGCCGGCCTTCTCGGCCTTGCGGACCTTGTTGCGCACCGACGAGCGGAATCCCGCCCAGACATCATCGTACGGGCGGTCGAGATCGAGCACCTGCGCCTCGCTTGTCACGGGCTCGAATCCGTCGCAAGCGTCCGCGAGTCGTCCGTTGAAATCCACGATGCGGATCTGCCCGACCGTGATCCCGTCGACGGCGTCCAGCAACGCAAGGACGAGCTCCGCGGCGGCCTGCGACGGCGCCCTGTCGGTGGTGAGCACGCCGCCGTAGGTTCCGAACGGCATCGATTCGACGACCATCACGGGACCGCGGCTGCGCCGGATGACGGGAATCCCGGCGACGAGTTCGTCACCACGATGCGCCGCGACGAAGAGCGGCTCGTGGTCCGGGAGTGTGCTCGAGAGCACCTCGGACCAGACGCGGCTCTGGAAGAAGCTCGCTGAACGGTCCCCCGCGACGAGGTCGTCCCACGACCTTGCATCCACATGTGAGGTGACCGTGTACTCCACGACGGCTACCTCCTGTGATACGAGGTCAGCTTGCGCACCGCCTCGATCACGTCGTCCACATCGCCCGAAGTCATCGAGGGATAGATGGGGAGCGAGACGGCGCGTTCGAAGTAGTGTTCCGCCACAGGGAAGCTGCCACGCTCCAGGCCGAGCAGCTTGCGGTAGTACGGATGGTAGTGAACCGGAATGAAGTGAACGCTGACCCCGATACCTTCCTCGACCAGCTGTTTGATGAACTGGTCGCGGTCGATCGAGAGAGCGTCCACGTCGATCTGGATCGGATAGAGATGCCACGCGTGATGTCCGTCGAGGTACGCGGCGGGCGGCGTGATGCTCGGGTCCTGCGCGAACGCGGCGGTGTAGGCGTCGGCGATCTCGCGACGACGCTCACGGAACGTGTCCACGCGATCGATCTGCGACAGGCCCAGCGCTGCCTGCATGTCGCTCATGTTGCACTTATACCCTGCTTCGAGCACTTCGTAGTACCACGGCCCTCTCTCGCTGTAGCGCTTCCAGGCGTCGCTGCTCATGCCATGGAGCCCGAGTAGCGCGATCCGCGCCGTGAGGTCCGGGTCCGTCGATGTGACGGCGCCGCCCTCACCAGTCGTGATCCCCTTGGTGACGTAGAAGCTGAAGGACGTCGCGTCGGCCATGCTCCCGATGCGTCGTCCGCCGATGTCGGCGCCGATGGCGTGCGCGGCGTCTCCGAGCACTTTGATGCCGCGGGTCCGGGCGAGCTCCATGATGCCGTCCATGTCGCACGGTCTTCCGGCGAAGTGGACCGGCATCAGCAGACGCGTCCGGTCCGTGATGGCGGCTTCGAATATGTTCGGAGTGACGCAGATCGTCTCGGCGTCAACGTCGACGAGTACCGGTGTGGCCCCAAGATGGCAGACCGTGTTCGCTCCGGACACGAAGTCGATCGTCGGCAGGATGACCTCATCACCGGGACCGATGCCCAGCGCCACCATGGCGAGATGCAGCCCTGCGGTGCAGGAGTTCAGCGCGGCCGCGGACTCGACGCCGACGTACTCGGCTACTCGGCGCTGGAAGTCGTGTGTCCTGGGTCCTACGGTGAGCCACCCGGACCGCAGCGTCTCGACCACGAGCTCAATGTCCGCCGCCTCGATGCAAGGGCGCGCGAACGCCAGGAAGTTGTCTCTGACCGGCGTGCCGCCCTCAGCGGCCGGCGTCTTCGTCGTCATGGCCCGTCCTTACCTTCATGTCGGGGAAGATGTCGGCAAGCTCCCGGATGACGCCGACCCGGTCGCAGTGCTCTGCGAACTCCTCGAGCCGCCTGACGCGGTCCCAGAGGTCCGGGACGACGGCGTCCTTCGGAGACTGGACGACCATCACCTTCTTTCTGCCTGTCTCAAGGAGGGTCTCGTCCGAGTACCACAGCTCCTCATGGAGCTTCTCCCCCGGCCGCAGGCCCGTGAACTCAATAGCAATATCCCTGCCGGGCTCGAGCCCGGAGAGCCGTATCAGGTGCGTGGCGAGGTCCGCGATGCGCATGGGTTCGCCCATATCGAGCACGAAGATTTCCCCACCCCGGCCCGTGAGACCCGCCTCGAGAACGAGCATCGCGGCCTCGCGGATCGTCATGAAGTACCGTGTGACGTCCGGGTGAGTCACGGTCACCGGACCTCCGTGACTGATCTGCTGACGGAAGAGCGGGACGACGCTCCCGCGGCTGCCCAGGACGTTGCCGAACCGGACGGCGATGAGCTTGGTCGCGCTCCCCCGCGAGGCCCGTTCGATCATGATCGACTCCGCGACACGCTTCGAAGCGCCCATGACGCCTCTGGGTCGCACGGCCTTGTCCGTGGACAGCATGACGACGCGGTCGGCGCCGTAGCGGACGGCGGCGTCGATGAGGATCCGCGTTCCCATCACGTTGTTCTTCACGGCCTCGTCCGGGAAGGCCTCCATCAGATGGACATGCTTGTGCGCCGCGGCGTGGAGAACGATCTCCGGATGCTCGTCCCGGAAGAGCACCTCGACCGCCATCGGGTCGGAGATGCTGCTGATGACGAGGTGACGATCGACGTCCGGGTAGTCCTGGCCGATCTCCTGGTCGATCTCGTAGATGCTGTTCTCACCACGACCCATCATGATCAGCTTGGCGGGACCGAACGAGGCGACCTGCCGCGCGAGTTCCGATCCGATCGATCCCCCCGCTCCCGTGATAAGGACGGTGCGACCGCTCAGGTACCCGGTCATCTCCTCGCAGTCGAGCACCACCGTCTCGCGCCCGAGCAGGTCCTCGGGAACCACCTGCCGAAGCTGGCTGATCGTGACGTCGCCGAGGATGATCTCCCAGACCCCCGGAACGATCTTCGCCGGCGTTCCGGCTTCCTCACACAGCTCCACCACGCTCCGAATGGAGGATCCCGATGCGGACGGGATCGCTATGACGACCTGATCGATCCCGGAGTCCCTGACGATCCGGACGAGGTCGGAGGTCTTGCCGAGTACGGGAAGTCCTGCGACCTGCGTCCCGATCTTCGCGGTATCGTCATCCAGGAACCCGACCGCAGCGTAGCCCTGCTCGGGCCTGAGGCGCATCTCCTCCGCGACCATTCCACCGGCCGAGCCCGCGCCAACGATCAGTGTTCGTGTCTTCCCAGCCTCGTTGCTCATGGATCATCCTCGTGTTGTCCAGGGTATCAACGCTCGATCGCTTGTTCCACCGCGCCTATCTGATGATGGCCAGCTTGACGATCTGCGCCTCGCCTCCCGGTACTTCGACGCGGATCAGATAGACACCACTCGGAACCTCGTTGAGTGACTCGTCCAGCGAATCCCAGATGTACGGTTCCGACGGCGGGAGTTCGACCATCTTCTGACCGGTCACATCGAAGACCTCGACGAGCGATCCCTCGGGCGCGCCGTAGAGCTGTATCTGATTCTCGGAAACTCCCTCACGCCAGGGGTTCGGATAGACGAACAGCTTTCCCGTTCCCTCGACGATCCCCGAGTGGAACACGTTCAACGTCGTTTCATCCGCCACGTTGTCCTTCGTGACGGCCCAGACGTTGCCCGAGGACACGTCGATAGCGATGTGGTCAACCTGCTCGTCCGCGAGACCGTCCTCGGTCGTGTAGGTGAAGGCGACCGCCCGGTTCGCGTAGAGCATCGCGACGCCGTCGTTCGTTCCGACCCAGATGTGGCCCTGGGCGTCCTCCGAGACGGCGCGCGCCTGGCTCCCCGGAAGGCCGGACACGACCGTCCAGGTGCCGCTCTGCTCATCATATGCTGCCAGTCCGCCAAGCGTCCCGGCCCAGATCGTTCCGTCGCTTCCCTGCCAGAACGTGTGGATGTCGTCCTCGGGCAGACCGTCCTCCTCGGCGAAGTGCGTCCAGCTGTCGTCCGCGAAGACGCGCGGGTTCCCGTACTCCCAGAGGTCGATCCCCGAACCGTAGTATCCGATCCAGAGCCGGTCCTGATCGTCGACCATGAGCGTGCGAACGTCGTCGCCGCCGAAGCTCGTCGAGTCGGGCGTCCACACGTTGTCGTAGTGGAACCACTCATCGTCGGCCGAGGTCGTGTCCGAATTGTCGATGAACAGCTCGAGGATACCGGTCCGGCTCAGATTCTCATCTCGCATGCCGAACCACGCTCGTCCCTCGGAGTCCTCGGCGGACGAGAAGACGCGCCTGTTCGCCAGCTGCTCCGGGTAGCTGTAGTAGGTCCAGACGTCGTCGTCCTTGTACGAGAAGGTTCCGTTGTCACTGACACGGTCGACCGTCTCGCTCCCGTCGCGGGTTACCCATTTGTCGCCGGAAGAGCTCACGAGCAGCCCGTAGTTCCAGCTGTCGCTCCGTATCCCTCCGTCGCTGTGCGTGTGCGTCACCCAGCTCCCGTCATCGTACCCGACCAGCCCCTGTCCCTGCGTGGAGAACCAGAGAACGCTCCCGTCTATCCCCATATCCCAGATCTTGGCATTGTTAGGGAAGCTCACAGACGTCCAGTCCGCGGAGGACGCGGAGCCCGCGAGACACAAGATGATGGCGATGAGCGCGATAGTCCCTCGGTGCATATCAGTACCTCCTGTCAGGCTCACACATCCTCGTGTCGCCGAGCGCAGCGGCCACCCAGACACAGAAGCCACCACCGCATGATGATCCGCACATCTCCGCCCAGCGACCAGTTCTGTACGTAGTAGGCGTCAAGCGCCATCCCGCCGTCACCCACCGCGTGGGCCGCTGATGCGACCTGAGCCAGTCCGGTGACGCCGGGGCGTGCGTCGAAGCGCACGCGCTCGCGCGCAGTACACCCGGTTGCCTCCGACGCCGTCAGGGGTGCAGGGCCGACGAGACTCATCTCACCCGTGATGACGTTGAGGAGTTCGGGCATCCGGGAGAGGCCGTGCCGCTCGACGTAGCGACGGAGCGCGCCGGGAGGCTCCTGTTCCCGAAGTCCCCACTTGGCGAATGACCGCTCCGCAAGTCCGACACGCTGTCCGCGTGAGAACAGACTCCGCCGCGAGCCCGCTCCGGCGACAAGCGCCGCCACGGCGAGCACGGGACTCGACACCACGAGCAGGGCCGCTGCTCCGACCAGGTCGGCGACCCGCTTGACACCCGCTTGCGCTCCGAGGAGCGCCTCGCGCTCGAAGGCGACGATCGGAACATCGAGGAACTCCTCGACGCGCGCGCGTTGCGTCAGCAGATTCGTGAGGTCGGAGACCATCTTCACGTCGACCGTGCTCCGGCGGGCGCGAATGAGGAAATCGGCGATCTCGGTGCTCGACAGCTCCGGCTCCGCGAAGATGATTTCCTCGATCCTCTGTCGCTCGATGAGGTCCGGCAGTTCATCGAGACTTCCGATGACAGGGATCGCCAGCCGGTCACCCGCTCCCGGGTCCCGTGGACGCTCGGAGACCAGACCCGCCAGATCGTACCCGAGCTCGGGGGCGGCGGCGATACGCTCGGCGAGGAGCGTTGCCGTGGGGCCGGTGCCGACGACAGCCACGCGCGTGAGGTCAAACCTGCCCGCGCGGGCCTGGTTCTGTACCCACCGGATAACCCCCCGAAGGGCCATGTCGAGCAGGACGACGATCACGCAGAAAGCCCCGACGAGAAGCCGCGAGTAGACCGTTGTGGAGGTCAGGAACGTACTCGCCATCAGCACGACGCCCGCCACGACGGCGGCCCGTGTCACGCGGAAGGCGACATCCGCGCCCGTCTCGCGGTCGCGCCGACCGCCGTAGAGACCGAAGAATGCGAACACGAGGATGAACACGATGTTCGCGAAGATAAGAAAGGTGTCGTAGACCCCGAGACCGAAGAGCGGTTTCGTAAGCAGGCCGCGCAGACTCGAACGCAGCGCATAGGCGAGAATGAACCCGGCGTTGACAGCCACGAGGTCGGCCAGAAGGCTTAACGCCGTCAAGAGGATGCGTCGGTGTTTCTTCATCCGGTAGATGACCCCTCCCCACTTCTCATAGAAGTGCAGGAGCGAGATGAGGTGCGCGATCAGCAGCTTGTTCAAGCCCGGCCGAGCGCTGGCGCGCGCGTGGCGATGGTCCATCACGGCGTCCGGCACGTACCAGACCTTCCAACCTCCGCGCCACATCCGGTAGCACCAGTCCACGTCCTCGAAGTACAGGAAGAACCGCTCGTCCATCGCCCCGACGTCGGCCATGGCCGCCCGCCGAACGAGCATGCAGGCTCCGAGAACCCAGTCCACCTCACGCGGGGACTCGTGGTCGTAGTCGAGCATCAGATGTCGTCGGATCGCCCCGCTCCTCCGGAACAGCTTCCCGAGGAACGTCCTCCGCAGCAGCAGCGTCCAGAACGTGTAGAACGCCCTGCACGAGAGTTGAAGCGAGCCGTCCGTGTTGATCAGTTTCGCACCCGCGAGTCCCGCCCCGGGCGTGGCATCCATGAATCCCACCAGTGCGTCGAGCGAGCCGGGCCGCGCCTCGATGTCCGGGTTCAGAACGAGGATGTGCCGTCCGCGCGATGCCCTGATGCCGCGGTTGACCGCGCGCGACAGGCCGACGTTCGCCGCATTCTCGTGGTACTCAGCCCAGGGAAAGTCGCGCCGGACCATCTCTCCTGTGTCGTCGGCCGATGCGTTGTCGACGACGAGGACTTCTCGAGACACGATGTCCCGGCACTCCGCGAGCGATCGCAGGCACGCCGCCAGCGGCTCGGCGCTGTTGTACCCGACGATGATGATCGAGAGATCGAGCTCCGCTCCGTCCCCCGCTATCTTCTTCGCAGGATGCGCTCGAGCCTCAGTCGCCACACCAGCCACGTCGCCTCCCAGACGATTCGGCGGGACATCTTGGATGTGCCGGAGTGGCGGTCGACGAACACGATCGGGATCTCGTGGATCGAGAAGCCTCGCCTCCAGCACCTGAAGTTGACCTCGATCTGGAACGAGTAGCCGTCGGAGCGGATCGTATCGAGGTCGATCGCCTCGAGCACCTCGCGCCGGAAGCATTTGAACCCGCCCGTGGAGTCCCTGAGCGGCAGGCCCGTGATCAGATGTGTGTATACGTTGGCGAAATAGCTCAGGAAGAGTCGCTGCAGCGGCCAGTTGACGACGTTCGCGCCGGTGATGTAGCGGGACCCGAGAACGACATCGTATCTCTCCGATTCGTGGAGCAGGTCCGGGATGACCTCGGGGTCATGCGAGAAATCGGCGTCCATCTGGACGATGCGGTCCACGTCCGTGGTCAGCGCGAGCTTGAAGCCCGCGACGTAGGCGGACCCAAGCCCCATCTTCGACGGCCTGTGAAGAACCCGGACGCGCGGATTCGCGGCCGCGAGCTCGTCGGCATACCGGCCGGTGCCATCGGGCGATCCGTCGTCGACGACGAGCAGGTTGATGTGCTCACCGTGACCAAGGAGTCTGGGAACCAGATTCGAGATGTTCTCACGCTCGTTGTAGGTCGGGACGACGACCATCACCTTCATGCAGCGGCTCCTTGCGGCTCTCTCCCCTTGCGCCTCGGGAGGATGATCAACAGAGTGACGGCGGCGAGACCCATCAGCGTGACGATGAGCCCGGCGCGTACCGAGGGCGGCTCATAGACGAACTCCACCGTATGCTCGCCGGACGCGAGATAGACTGACCGGAACGCGAAGTTGGTGCGGTAAATGGCGGTCTCCTCACCATCTACGTAGGCCTTCCAGCCGTTCGGATAGTATACCTCCGAGAGATAGAGAAGACAAGGTCGCGGGGCGTTCGCCTCGATCACGATCCTCTCGGCTTCGTAGGAGACGATCTCCGCCGTTCCTCCCTCGGCCGATTGGACCGGCCCCGGGAGTTCGCCCTGGACAATGGCGTATGCGCCCGGATTGAACCCGTCCGTTCGCATCTCCCCGAGCACGCGGCCGTCGGGCATGACCTCCCGGGCCTCACCGATCAGGAACGTCCGCGGGAGAACCCCGAGGAACTCGTGGACACCGGGCGCGACCATACGGAACGCGGGGTGGCCGAGCTCCTGCTCGGGTCCTACAACGTACCGGACGTTCGCGATTGCCAGCAAGCGCAGATCGGCGATGCCGATGATGTCGAGAAGCATGTTGTACGAGCCGAGCTTCGCGGGATGGTATCCGCCCATCGATTGGATCCGGTGGTACATCCACGCATTCGAGCCGAAATCGGCTCCCAGGGGCGCGATGCGGAAGTACCCCTCCTGCTGCTTGAGGTATCGTACCGCCGTCGTCTGCGGGTAGTAGCTGTCGAGCGGCCTCATTCGCTCCGGATTCATGAAGCGCGCGTCCACGAGCCAGATGTCCCAGACGAGAACACCGACGAGGAGCAGTGCTCCGATCCAGCCGGCGAGCCTTCTTGTCGACGCCACGAAGATCGCCACCCCCGTGGCTGCGGCGAAGGTAATGAGGATCCCCGTGTCACGGACGGCGATGCGGGCGGCCTGCGCGGCGATCGGTCTCAGCACCGAGGGGGCCACGCCCGCGTGCTTCGACAGCAGAGCCGCGGTCGCGCTCTGTTCGACGCCGGCCCGGGAAGCTGCAACGATGATGCCGACCAGTATCCCGACGCCCGCCACCGCCGCCGCCCATATCTTCCAGTTCCCGATCCTCGCGCGGGTCTCGCCAAGAATGGCGGAGACGCCGTGTCCGGCAAGCGCGGCGATGGCGAACTGGGCGAACAGGAGGAACAGCGCCGGCACGCGGAAGCGACTGAATCCGGGGAGCACCGTGTAGAGGACGCGGTAGAGCGGCGTGACGTACTTCCCGAAGCTCAGCACCAGACAGACCGCGGCGAGAATCCCGAGATAGCGAACGGTTCGCGTCCGTCTGGTCCCGAGAGCGACCACCGCCAGAGCGAGAGCCACGAACCCCGCGTAGTGCGAGACCTGGTTGAAGGGCATCGGTCCCCAGTATGTCTCGTTGGCCATCCCGAACGCCGACGGGACGAGGAACGTCAGAAGCTCCTTCGGATGGAACGACCACATCGTGGCCTGTTCGAAGCCCATGCCACCCGATTCAGCGACTCTCGTCGAGAGCAGCGAGTAGCTCTGGAGCGGAATGAGCAGGATCCCGGCGACCGCGGCCGCGAGGACGCCGCCGCCGATGACCATGGCGGCTCTGCCTCCGATGAAGCCCCAGCCGCGCTTCTCTCTCGCCGCCGACACCGCGAAGCAGACGATGAGGATGCCCACAGCGAGCCAGGTGTAGTAGCTCACCTGAACGTGGCGCGCCAGGAACTGCAGCCCTCCGAAGAGTCCGAGCAGGCCCAGCCAGCGTCGCTGCCCCGTGTCCAGGACCCGATGGGCCGCCATGAGGACCAGCGGGATGTAGGCGCCGGTGAGCACCTTCCCGCCGTGACCGATGCCCGCCAGTCCGATGAGGTGCGGCGACAGCATGAACGCCAGTCCCCCCGCGAGCGCGCCGATGTGTCCCACACGCCTCGACCTGAGATAGGCGAACGTGCCGATCCCGGCGAGCATGTAGTGCAGGACGATGAACGTGAGGCGCGGAAGCTCGACTCCGGGGATGGCCTCGATGAAGTGTCTGATCCAGTAGCTCGGGTAGACCACGCCGTTCCACGTCATGCTCTCGAAGAACGGCATTCCCGAGAAGATGTACGGGTTCCACAAGGGGAGCGATCCACCAGCGATCCGTTCCCGGGCGTAGTCATCGAAGATCGCCGCGGCGGCGAGAACGTCTCCCCCGGCCAGGATCTCGCCGAGAAAGAGAACCCGGTAGAAGAAGATGAGCGCCACAACAACGATCACGGTCACGCAGAAAGCCGTTCCATGACGTCCCAGGATCGGCTCCTGCTCAAGGCGCTGGGACTCGTTTGTTCGCGGTCCGGTCGCGGACCTCTTCGACGCGCGGACTCGGGGCGTCACCATGGGTTCCTCTCTCGTCGTTGGGTTTGCGCGAGCCCCGTCAGGGCTCGGTCAGTTCGTCGGGCATAGGCGTCACGTGCCGGGGCCGTGCCCGTCCCTTGTGCATTTGCATGATGATCAGGCCCGCGATCAGGCGCAGCGCCCAGGCGATCGCAGTCGCCAGAGCCGCCCCGATGAGTCCCATCCTGAGCACGAACACGATGTCGAGTACGACGTTCAGTGCCATGGTCAGGAGATTGGTCACCATGAACTGGCGGACGGCCCGTGTCGGGGCGCCCCCGCTGATATAGCTTGACGGGATAGAGTAGAACAGCTTCAACGCGCCGGACAACACGAAAGCGGGGATCAGGTACGTGCCCTCGTCGTAGCGCCCTGAGAAGAGCAGATGCACGAGTTCGTCGCCCAGCAGGAGGTATCCGACGACCGCAAGCGCCGTGACTCCCCCGACCACCAGCGCGGGTTTCCGCAGGCTCATGTTGCCGCCGCGACCGATCGCGGGCATGAGCACATAGCCGACAGCGTAGAACAGGAAGTCGAATCCCTTCGTGGTCGCGAAGATCGTTGAGTAGACCGCAAGGTCTGAGAGGGTCATCAGTCGGCTGATGACGAGTCTGTCGATGCTCACCATTACGGACAGCGAGACGCCCAATCCCAGAAACAGCAGGCCTTCTCTGATCACCCGCGTGGGAACGCGGGCCGCGGGAGTGGACAGCGCGCTCTCCGGCGAGCGGTTCCACGGGAGTGCGACCGTCACGACGGCCGAAACTGCGTACGCGGCGAGAAGCGCCACGAGCGCGGTGGTCAGGCTGAGGGTTCCGGTGGCGAAGAGCACCGCGAGAGCAGCGGCGCTTCCGATGACCGGAAGATGCCGCAGCATGATGGCAGCTTCATAGCGGTGTCTGGCTCGCAGAAATGCGGTCAGCACCAGCACCACGTTCTGCGTCGCGACGAGGGTGATGATGGTGGCGAGGGGAAGCCGTGGGAGAGCATAGAAGAGGCCGCCGACCAGTCCCAGCGCTGCCCCAAGCGGAACGACGATCATCAGAACACGCCTCGCGTGCCCCGTCAGATCGTACTCCGCTCGACCATCTCGAGAGAGGTATCTCACGATGGACGTGTCCTGCCCAAGAAGCGTCAGCGTGGAGAAGAGCGGCAGGGCTCCCAGAATCAGGGAGATGAGACCCACATCCTCTTTCGTGAGTCCGCGAGCGAGGACCGTTTGCGTGAGCACCTGGAGGAGCGCGCCGACAACGATGACCGCAAAGACGTTGCCGACCCGGACATGCATTCCGGCGCGATGCAGTGCGACGCGTGAGGTCAATTTCCCTCCAGGGGGATCACGGTTCCGATCAGGCCGGTCACTGGATGTAGCCGAGCGACCTGAGCTGTTCCTTGATGGACTCATCCATGCTGGAACCCGTCCCGGTCTCGACCGAGCGGCCCAGAGCCGTGCCGTAGCTCTCGACAAGCTGCACGGGGTAGCGTTCAAGATCTTCCGGAGCGAGGAGCTCCGTCAGGACCCGACCATCCATCGTCCGGGTTATCGGAAGGCCGAGCACGGCCAGCGTCGTCGGAGCCACATCGAGAATCGTCGCTCCCTCCACGTAGCCCGCGTCGGCGAAGGCCGGACCCGATGCGATGATGACTCCGCGGCGATCGTGCATGCCCGTCAGCTCCGGCATGTTCGGGTCGAGGAGAACGCGCGCGGTGAAGCCGTGGTCCGATACGAGGAGAACGCTCACGTCATCCCCGAGATCGTCCAACAGACGCCCGAGAAGCCCGTCCTGATACCGGTAGTAGTTCGCGATGACCTCCCCGTACTCACGCGCCTCAGCATCCGTGACCCCGGGAAAATCAGCCCGATCCGTGTACTGCCAGAAGAAGTGCTGGACGAAATCGATGCCGCGGAAGTAGACCATCGAGAGATCCGGCTCGTAGCGCGGCAGGAGCTCGTGGGAAAGGCGACCGTAGATCGTATCCCTGAGATATCCCCAGCGGAGCGGTTCGTCGACGATGCGGTTCTGCTGATAGGCGGTCTCCGTTCTCTGAAACCGCTTGTACCCGCTGTCGAATGTGAATTGCCCGAACCGGGCGAGACGTTCGTTCGTCGGTTCGCCCTCGATGGAGTGCCAGATCTGTGTGGCGCCTCGCAGAAGGCTGTGAACGCGGTCCGAGACCATGTAGCCGCGCACGTCGTCGGTCGGCCAGGTCACGTACCAGCCGTTCACAGCGGACACACCGCCGTATGCAGAGACGATCTCCCATACCGCCGGGGAGCGTCGCATCCGCGCGTTGACCGGGACACCCGCGGCGTTGGTGAAACCGATGATGCCGTGCTCCTCCGGCGTCTCGCCGGTCGCAATGGTCGTCCATATCCTCGGAGAGATCATCGGGTCCATCGAGAGCAGCGGGCCGTACGAGCCATGCTCCATCAGACGCGCGAAGTTCGGGAGTTCCCCCGCCTCGACAAGCGGACCGAGCATCTCCCAATCACACCCGTCCACGCCGACCACCGCGACTCTGGGACGCTCGTTCCATGTTCCGCCGTCGGGCAGCGCCAGATGCGAGAAGCTCCGGGCCCGTACCGAGGGGCCGACCAGCAGCGCGACCAGGGCCAATCCGGCAAGCCCGAATCCGATCATCCGCGTGCCGTTCGGCGTCAGCGAAGCGTTGAGGGCGCGCAGCAGTCTCAGCAGGAGAAACGATGTGATCCATCCTGCCAGGAGTCCGGCGGCGAACACGGCGGCGAGCCCCAGCATGTTGAGCTGGAACGTCGTCAGGGTTCCAGCGCGCACGAATGTCTCCGACCCCTTCACGGGAAGGAAGCTCACGGTGAGAGATACCCAGACCGTCACCGTCGTCATGGCGAACGCGAGGCGGAACCCGGTCCGCCTGCTCGTCCCACGGGTGCGCCTCAGCAGCGAGGGGGCCAGAACCACGAACCCGACGAGAAGATATGCCAGGAAGCTCGAGAGCACGAGAGGCAGCAGTTGAGGAAGCGCGAGCGTGAATGCGAAACCGCTCGTGCGGAGTCCGAGCGCTCCCAGCACGGCGGCCACGAGAAGCGCGTACGCCGCGGCGAACACGGCCACATCGAGTGCGGCGGCCTTCCGGGGAGCCTGTGTTGATCGTGCGGTCGGGTTCATAGCCCTCTCTCTGCTCAGCGCGGCTCTAGACGTCCTCCGCCAGAACCTCGCGCAGCGAATCCATTACGGCGTCAGTGGGAAGCTGTTCCATGCAGCTGGGACTTCGGTCACAGCTGCGCAGGTAGCAGGGCGCGCAATCGGCCGGCGAGACCACCTTGCGTCCTCTGCCGTAGACCTCGATCTCCTGGGGGACCGTCGGGCCGAACAGAGCGACGACCGGGACGCCGACGGCGACCGCGATGTGGAGGGCCATCGTGTCTCCCGTGACCAGCGCATCCAGGTGCGCCACGATCGCGGCGAAGTCCAGAAGAGAGTGGATGCCTCCGTCGAGCGCCGCCCCGTCCGACAACTCCACGACGCGCGTCATCCGCTCGCGATCATCGGGACCGCCCAGCGCCACACAGACGCCGCCGAGTTCGGAGACGACTCGTTGCGCAAGCTCGGCGTATCCCTCGGCCGTCCATGCCTTGTTGGCGAACACACCGCCGGCGCCGACATTGAGTCCGACGAGCGGGTCCGCGACCGCTAGCCCGGCGAGAAAGTCACGAGCATGGGAGAGCGACGCGTCCGGAAGCGCGAGCAGGTAGGGCTCGCCCTCATACTCGACACCCGCCACCTCGCAGTAGATGTCCGGGGCGCTCCGCGTGTTCTCCCGGAACTTGCGTTCGTTCGAGAGACCCAGATCGAAGTCGTACCGCGCCCCTTCGTCTATCGGCGTGACAGTACCGCACTCCGTCAGTCCGTAGCCGAGGCGGCGGTCGGCGGCGACATCTCCGGCGAACGCTGCGGCGCGGGGTTCCTTGTCGAGACAAATGACCTCATCGAAACGTTGTGCCGCGAGTTCCACGTGGGACGCGAAGCCGAAGGGCATGACGCGGTCCACGTACGGGTTGTGCTCGAGGAACGGCATCGCAACGGAGTCCGTCACCCACGTGATGTGAGACTCCGGATGCTTGCGCTTCAGCGGTGGCAACACGGCTGTTGCGCGCAGGACGTCACCGGCCGCGGCGAGCTTGATGACGAGGATCCGTGTCCCCATGCCGCTGTAATGCGCGCATCCGTCGCAGCGTCCGCCCCACACGCAGGGGCGGTCGCCGACATAGTGCCTGCAATCGAATCGTACGCTCGTGTCCATGTCTCTCCCGGGTTGGAACACGATCACTCGATGTAGCCCAGCGACCGCAGCTTCTCCTTGATGCCTTCATCCATCGGCGAGGCTATCGGGCCGTCCTCGCCGCGCGCCTCCCCCGTCTCGTATGACGCGACCCACTGGATCGGGTGAGCGCTGAGATAGTCGTCCTCGAAGAGCGCAAGAGCGGGACGGCCGTCGAGATCCTCCGCCACAGGCAGACCGAGGTAGGCCATCAGCGTCGGCATGACGTCGACGACCGACATATCGGGCGTCGGCACGCCGCGCTTGATGCCCGGTCCTGCGAAGATGATGGCGCCGTCGATCGCGTGGTCCCACGGAACATCCTTGTTGCCCTCAAGGGTCCTGATGGCCTCGCCGCGCTCCCACAGCACCTTCAGATCACGCTTCGTCTCGAACCCGTGGTCCGAGATCACCAGTACGGCGGTCTCTTCCGGCGCCACGTCGAGGAACGCGCCGATGACGTCGTCGATGAACGCGTAGTAGTTGCGTACGACGGCGCCGTACATGCGCTCGTCCTCCGGCGACACGGTGAAGCCCTCCGCCGTCTGGTAGCCCCAGTAGTAGTGTGAGACCACGTCGGTTCCCTGGAGATAGACCGCGAAGACCTCGGGTCTCTCCTGTGTGTAGTAGTGGAGACCCGCATCCGCGAAGGTCCTGTCCTTGGCGTAGACCCACCGCGCGTGGAACTGCTTCCTGTGATCCGTGAAACGCGAGTCGGCGAAGAAGCGGTTGAGTTCATCGAGGGTCACGTCCTCCTCGGTCATCACGAACTGCTCGAAGTCCTTGTAGAGGCCTTCGGGATACGTCCGGCCGGGGAAATCCTGGACGATCAACCGTCCGTCCCGGTCCCGCGCCGCGCCGAAGGGCACGCCGTGCACGGACCAGTTCATCGGCCACGCACGCTGCGCGATCATGAAGCCGTTCACCTCATCGACCGGCCAGCTGGGCCACCACCCCACAATGCCCACCGAGACATCCTCGTCGGTGAGAATGTTCCAGAAGGCCTTGACCCGACGCATGTTGTTGGTCACCGGAAGCTCGTTGTCAGTCCCTGGTATCTCCGCCGTGAACCCGGTGATCCCGTGCCGCTCGGGCACGACGCCCGTGGCGATCGAGGTCCACATCTGGGGTGACTGGATCGGTATTCCGCTCTTGAGCACGCCGTACGAGCCCCGACGCACGAGTCGCGCGATATTCGGGAGCTCTCCCGCCTCGAGCATCGGCGTCATCACGTTCCAGTTCGCGGAGTCGACCCCGAAGATGATGACTCGTGGTCGTCCGTCTCCTCCACCGTCGCTCGCGCATCCGGAGAGCAGTCCCGGTCCCGCGATCGCGACGACGAGCAGCAGCGCCGAAAGCACGCGTGTCCACGGTCGTGCCCATCTGATACGTTTCCTCGTTTGCCTAGTCATTCGTGTAGCCCCTCCGCCTCCCCGTGGCGCCGTCGGCTATCCCGCGAATGAGCGCTGAGACGCGCCCCCCCTCGCCGTGCGCTATCTGCGCAAAGGCGAACGTGATCGTCCGCGCCGCTGTCGCGGGCAGGATGCCGAACCACTGGTACCACGCCGCATATCGTCTGAAATACGCCAGCGTGCTGCGTATCCGGTGATAGATCTTGTAGCTCGTCAGGCCCCCTCCCGAACTCGACGACACCTTGTGCCAGAGCCGGGCCGACGGCACGTAGAGGACCTTTCCGCCCGACCGTATGACGCGGGTCGACCAGTCGGTGTCCTCGTTGTACATGTAGTACGTCTCATCGAGCTCGCCGACCGTCTCGAGCGTCCGCGCCGGGAGCAGCACGGCGCACCCCGTCAGATAGTCGACCTCGCGGAGTTCGTCGAACTGCCCGTGGTCCTGCTCCCGGATCCCCAGGTGCCGGATGTTGCCGGTCCAGAACGACACGACCCCACCGGCGGACCAGATGACGTCCGGCCGGTCGAAGTAGTAGATCTTCGGACCGAGCAGCATGGCGTCCGGGTGTTCCTCGGCGGCCCGAACCAGCTCCCCAACGGCATCCGGCGCGATCTCCACGTCGTTATTCATCAGGAGAACATACGCCGCCCCGGAAGCGCGCGCGGCCCTGAGGCCGTGATTCGCGCCCCCGGCGTAGCCGAGATTCCTCCCTGTACTTTCGATGCGGACGGCCGGGTAGCGTTCTCGGATGACGGAGACCGAATCGTCCTCGGAGGCGTTGTCGACCACCAGAACCGAGAGCCGCTCATACGTCGAGTCGAGAAGCGACGCGAGACATGCCTCGATCACGGGTATCCCGTTCCAGTTGATCACAACCGCAGTGACCGCCGGGTCCGGCATGCTACCCCCTGTTGAGTTCGAGGAAGTCCTCGATCGAGCGACGCATGAGTTCCCCCGCCTGGTCGGCCCGCGCCTCTTCGGCGACGCCGCGTGTCAGCTTCGCCTGCTCGTCGCCCTCGAAGAAGCGGACGATGGCGGCCGAGAGCGCCGCAGCGCTGCCCGACTCTACAACATAGCCCGTTCTCCCGTCCTTGACTACCTCGGGAAGACCGCCGACGTTCGTGCTGATGACGGGAAGTCCGAAGGCGTACGCTATCTGGGTGATCCCGCTCTGGGTCGCGGAGAGATACGGGAGTGCCACGACGTCCGACGCCACGAAGTACTCGCCGACAGCCTCATCGGGAACGTGCTCCGCGACGACGGTGACCGCCTCGCCGATATCAAGCGCGGCGATCAGCCGTTCGTAGCGCTGCTGTTCATCGTAGAACTCGCCGACGACCAGAAGCTGGACATCGTGCTTCTCGAGAACGGCCGGCATGGCTTCGAGCAGATACTGAAGCCCCTTGTAGGCTCGGACGTATCCGAAGAAGAGGATCGTCGGTTTCGTCAGCCCGAGTCTGGACCGGACCGCATCACGGTCGATCTCATCGGCGCGATAGCAGTCATAGATGGGAAGCGCTGCCTGCCGCACCGGGACGCCCGGAAAGAGCGACTGAATCCGCCGGGCCACGACCCCGGAGAGAACGAGGAAGTAGTCGGCGGACGCCAGAGCGTACCGAGTCAGGAAGCGATCGACGAAACGGTTCTCGTGTGACACCACGTTCTCAGCGACGAACACCACTCCGGCTCCGCATCCACGCTTCACAAGTCGCGCGATCGCGCCGAGAGCCGGTCCGAAGAACGGGTTCCACCACGTGAACACGACGAGGTCGGGACGACGTTTCGGCGCGCAGATCCATCGGGCTGTCCGAAACCAGCTGATGGGATTGATCGAGTCAACCAGCTGCCGCGATGGCGTCGTCTTCACCGGGTCACGGCTGACGTTCATCTGCGTCTTGCCGGGAAAGAGCAGCCCCGGGTAGAGACGGCTGTAGGAGACGACGTACACGTCGTGGTCCTGCCGTAGCGCATCGAGCAGATGCGCCACGAAGAGCGCGTTTCCGCCGCGCAGCGGATAGGCCGGCCCGACGATCGCGATTCGAGCGGCCTCGTCCGTCAGACCCCTGGTCTCGGAGGTCGGCGCATCAACCACGACTCCCTCCGCGCGGCTTGAGGTGCTCGAGGATAGGATACGTGATCCCGGTGCTCCTGAGATTGGCGATCATCTCGCCGAGGAGCCCGAGCGACACGAACTGGACACCGACGACCATCAGCAGGATGCCGAGGGTCAGGAGCGGGCGTCTGCCGATCGCTCCGCCCATGATCTTCACGACCGTGAGATAGACGCCGATACCGAACCCGCCCGCGAAAAGGATGGAACCGAGCATCCCGAACAGGTGGAGAGGTCGTGTGAGATAGCGCCGCAGGAAGAGCACCGTGAGAAGATCGAAGCCGCCTCGCGCGAACCGCTCGATGCCGTACTTCGACTGACCGAACTTCCTTGCGTGGTGACGGACCACGGTCTCGGTCACACGGAAACCCGCAAAGTGTGCGAGGACCGGCGTGTACCGGTGGAGCTCGCCGTAGACCCTGATGGTCTTGACGACGTCTCGCCGGTAGGCCTTCAGGCCGCAGTTCATGTCATGAAGCGTCAGCCCGCTGACCATCCGTGTGACGCCGTTGAAGAGCTTCGACGGGATGCGCTTCGACAGTGGGTCGTGCCGCTCCTTCTTCCAGCCGGAGACGAGGTCGTATCCCTCATCGAGCATCCGGATCATTCCGGGGATCTCGGCGGGATCGTCCTGAAGGTCCGCGTCCATCGTGATGACCACGTCGCCCCGCGCCTCGGCGAACCCGACGGCCAGGCCGGCCGCCTTCCCGCTGTTCCGTCCGAAAGAGATGACCTCGATGTTGTCCCGCGAGTCGTACAGCTCACGAAGTATATCGAGGGACCCGTCCGTGCTCCCGTCATTGATGAAGAGGATCTCCCAGGCCCAGCCCGTTGGCGACATCGCCGCCGAGATGGCCTCCACGAGTTCCCGGAGACTCCCCTCTTCGTTGTAGAGCGGGATCAGTATCGTCACCGTCATGTGTGTCACTCCTTCGTCAGACCGATTCGTTCCGATAAAGCCCGGCAACCCACTCGAACTCTCTCGCAAGACCCGCTTCGAGACTCGAGGCTGGCTTGAATCCGAGAATCTCGCGCGCCTTCGAGTTGTCCGCGCGGGTGTCGCTGACGTCGCCCATCTGCTGGTCGCCGTATTTCCTGTCGAGGCTTCGACCGACCAATCCCTCTATGAGGTCGACGGCATGGTTGAGCGTGACGCTTCCCCCGCCTCCGAGATTGAAGACCTCTCCGGGCGGCCCCTGCTCCAGAGCGGCCACGATGCCGCTGACGGTATCATCGACATACGTGAAATCGCGCGTCTGGCGGCCGTCGCCGTATATCTCGACGGGCTGACCAAGCATGCCCGCCCTGAGGAAGCGATGGAACGCCATGTCCGGGCGCTGCCGCGGTCCGTAGACCGTGAAGAACCGCAGCGAGACCGTGGGGACCCCGTAGTTCCGGTGGTAGAGAACCGCCAGGTGTTCGCCGGCCAGCTTCGTCACCCCGTACGGCGAGACCGGGCAGGTCAGACCGCGTTCGCGCATGGGGAGATCGTCCGTCTGGCCGTAGACCGATGAGGACGAGGCGTAGACGAAGCGGTCCAGCGGCCGGTCCTTGACGGCCTCGAGGAGACGCTGGGTCGAGCGGACGTTGCAGTCGAGGTAGGTCTGGAAGCTGCTGCCCCAGCTCGCGCGTACTCCCGCCTGGGCCGCCATGTGAAGCACCCCGTCGACGCCGTCGAGGAGTGGTTCGAGTTCCGCGGTCGCCAGGTCCGCCTCAATGATTTGGAAGCGGTCGGATCCCCGAAGACTCTCGAGATTCGACTCCTTGATCTCTCTCCTGTAGTAGTCGGTGAAGCAGTCGACCCCGACGACCTCGGCCCCGGTACCGATGAGACGTTCCGCCAGGTGCGAGCCGATGAAGCCCGCCGCGCCGGTCACGAGATAGCGCTTCACTGATTCCTCCCCTGCTGGTCAATGCGCGGTGGTCCCGGTGACGGACACGCGTCCGCGGACGCTCCCGCGAGTGCTCCTTCTTCCTCGATCTGCCGAAAGCTCTCCGTCAGGCGAATGCTCATCGATGAGAACGACCAGAGCCCGACCAATGTGATGAGAATGCCCGTCAGCGGGTGCGCGAGGAGCATGACGACCATCACGTCGGGACGGGACATTCCGAGTCCGGCAGCGAAGATCAGCTCCATGATCATCTCGTTGTAGCCTATCTGCGCGGGCGGTGTCGGGAGAATATACGACAGGGATATCAGTGTATAGCCGAAGAGCACGATCGGGTAGCTCACGGGAATGTCGAAAGCCAGGAACATCAGCCGGAAGTAGACGGCGTCGAGCAGGACCGCGCAGCCGGTGAGCGCCAGCAGTCCCCACAGACCACGCACCGTCGAGGCCGACATCGACAGTCCGTTGATGAACAACCCCAGCCATGAAGAGATGCGATCGTACGCCCGGCGGGGAAGCCACGAGAGGAGCCTGCAGATCAGCCGCACCGTAGCTTCGCGCTTCCGGATCGCGAGAAGCAGCAGCCCGACAGCCATGACGAAGACAACGAGGACTGCAACGATCAGAGACGCGAGTGATCCTGAGAGCCGAACCGACAGGACCGGCACCATCACGATGACGAGCAGTATCGAGAAGAGCTCGAGCAGCTTGTCGACGAAGACGGTCGGCAGGCTCGTGGCGATCGGCACGCCCTTCATGCGCTTCAGGAAGAACGACTTCGCAACCTCGCCGGCACGGATCGGGATGAGGTAGTTGAGAAAGTACCCGGCCATGAGCATCGCGAAGCTCTCACGCACGGTGACGCGTTCGATCGGACGCAGGATGAGACGCCACCTGAGGCTCCGCACGAAGTAGGCCGAGAGATAGACCAACGCTGCGAGCGCAAGCCACCGCGGGTCGGCGCTCCCGATGCGCGCGCCGATGCTCCTGAGATCAAGCCCCCTCAGGGCGACGGCCAGCAGGACGCAGCCGACCACGAGGGCGATCAGTATGCGGTTTCTACGACTCACTCGTTCGTCCTCTCGGCCAGCACGCCGCGGTGATGTGCGAACAGGATCTTCAGCGCGCCCGGAGCCGAACGTTCGATGACGAAGTGCTTTCCGATCTCGTCCATCAGCCGCTTCCGCTTGTCCATGTCGAAATACGGGAGGGCATCCCATGTCCATGTGTAGTGCTCGAGCCGCTTAGAACCCGATACCCGGCGCCTGAGGAACGGAAGGAAGGTCGCTATGACCTCCTCGATCGGCGAGTCGATGTCGGGCCACCACGGTGTGTCGACGACCAGGCGCTCTCGCGATGCGAATCCACGGTCCCGGAGCATCCGTTCGATCTTGGGCACGTTCATCGACGCGATGTCGCCGTGGGTCCAGTCCTCATGCGCCGCGTGGTGATGGAGACGGTGCACCGGGAATCCGTAGTTCCACGTGTTCGAGACGAAGATCATCACGTAGCGGTTGCTGGCGTCACACATCTCCGCGACCAGGCGCGCGGGGTCCTTCGACTGCGGCAACGCATTGAAGTTCCACACCAGGTCGTATGACCGCTCGGGGACGGACAGCATCCCGTTCTCGCTCACCCGGATGCTCGATCGGTCCGCGAGCCCCAGACCGTGCCAGATCCGCCCTGCGAGTTCGCGCTGACCGCTGTCTCCAAGGAGAAGATCGACCCGCGCTCCCCGCTGCGCGAGCGGAATGCTGTTGAGTCCGGCGATGCCCGTGATGCCGTCCACCGGCCCCTCGAGCACGCGCGACACGTCGTGCCGCGCCGCGAAACGCTCGAGCATCAAGGCCACTGCGATGCGCTCGTACGTGGTCCCCAGACCGGTGTCGCGGTCGACTACGGCCATCCGTCAGAGTCCTTTCCTGAGAGCCTCGGCCACTTCACGAGCCGTCGGCGGACATCCCGCCAGGTGCGTGAGACCCTCTCGGGCGGCGAGTTCGCCGGTGCATTTCCCGAAGCAGATCACCTTGCCCGGCCGGTTCGGCAGTCGACCCTCGCGGCCCTGAACGATGTGCAGCCCTCCGATAAGCCCCCACCATGCCAGCTTCGGAACCAGCGTGAACCAGTACCGCGGCTCCTTGAGGGCCAGTGAGACCGCCCCGCCGAACGAGTCGATGCACATCGAGCACGCCGTGCAGTCGCGCCACGAGTAGATGTTGCCGACCCGTCCATACTCCTCGTTCGCCCTGGCGAAGCGGCGCGTCGGAGCCGTCCCTGTGACGTCCGGGTCGAGCGTCCCGAGGCCTTTCTCCGCCGCGAACACGAGATGCTTGATCTCGGTCGGTTCGATCCCCATGTGTCTTGCCACGGTCGCGTCGACCGCGAGCATGTTGGTCCCGACCGCCAGGAGGTTCGCATGAACGCGCTTGCCGTTGAGAGGGCCGTCTCCCTCGATCCCGACGATCCCGTCGAGCACGATGAGGTCGGGCGGACGCAGACGGGCCTGTTCGGCCAGCGGCTCGTGCAGCCCGAGGTGATGATCGAGCTTCTTGTCGGCCTGCGAGAGCATGCCCTTGTGATTCTTCATCGAGAGCGTCACGGTCGTGTAGCCGTGCGTCTTCATCTTCGGCACGTTGATGTAGAGATCGGCGTCCTCGAGTATCTCGGGGATCCCGACCTCACCGTACTTCCACTCCCGCTTCCGCCGCGCAATCCCGTTGAACGTCACCAGCTCGACGCCGAGCCTGTCGGCCAGCGCCCGGTACCCGGATTTCTCGAAGACCCAGTCGCTGTCGAGCCCGACGCCGGGGCCGTCCGCCAGAGTGATACGCGACACCCCGGCGTCCCGGAGCATCTGCACGATCGCCTCGACGACGGCCGGATGTGTCACGACACCCGAGTCCGGACGGCGTCCCGTCACGATGTTCGGCTTGACGATCGCCGTCCGCGCCCCCGCGAAGGACATGTCGAGGTCGGCCAGAGCGCGCTCCACCATACTCCGGATGGCGGCAACGTCGTACGAGCGGACCTCGCCGAGCACGACCCTCATCGCTTGCCCCCCGCGCGCTGAGCGCGATGCGGGACCGCCAGCCGCGCGGCGACGGACGCCAGCGTCGGTGGGTGCATCAGCATGTTGGTGTATCCGGCGTTGGCAAGCGGACAAGAACAGAGGCCGTCGCGCACGCGCTGCCGGAGCTCGCCCGCCGCCTCGCCGAACCAGACGGCCCCGAAATCGTATCCGCTGTCTCGCAGGTTGCCCACGGACGTCGCCTCGATGCAGCAGAACCAGACGTCGCCGTCGGGAGCGATCTGCGCCGAGGCGATTCCCGCGTAGCACGGGATGATCTGCCGCCGCTCCCGCAGGTAGCGCTTGACCATCTCGTAGTAGCGGATGCGGAACGACTGCGTGATGCGGCTGATCCCGTGGAACTCCTCCTCCTTCAGGCGGGCCGAGAGGAAGTCGACAGCGGCGGCGTAGTCGCCCGGCGCCGGCGTGACGCCGCTGTTCAGCGTCCCGAGTTCCACGCGCTCCTCAGCGATTTCGGTGATGAGGGAGTCCGGCGCGAGGTCACGCATGACGTGACGGTAGATCTCCGGGATGCGGGCGACATTGTGCACCGAGATGACCGTGTGCACGCCGACCGTCAGGTTGGACGCGTCGATCGCCCGGAGCCCCTCGTACGTCCGCATCGCGCGCTCGAAGTTGCCCGGGACGCCCCGGATCTCGTCGTGCCGTTCCCCGATCTCGTCGATCGACAGGTTGATGATGATCTGAGTCCGCGGGCACGCCCTCGCGATCTCCCGCACCATGTCCGGGATCCGATCGCTGAGGATGCCGTTGGTCGGGATGTTGATGATGCCCGGCGCCCCGGCCTCGGCTGCGCTCGCGCAGATCTCGGGCAGATCCTTTCTGAGGAACGGCTCTCCGCCGCTCATGGTGTACCAGTACGGAGCGCGACCCAGCGAGCGGAACACCCGCGCGAACTCCTCTGACGTGAACTCCACCGCCTCCCGCTCGTAGACATTGCAGGTGCGGCAACGCGAGTTGCACCGGTAGGTCACGCTCACCGTAAGGTTGAGCGGCAGCATCCGCGGCCGGCCGAAGGTGCGCATCGCCCCGTAGAGCGGTATGCGAGCGAGGACGCCCAGCATCATGAGTCTCCGGATGTGCGGGTGTGAGCGTGGGCGGGCGGCACGTCGCTGAGGTCCTTCGTGGTCTCGGAGACGTCCCACGTGAAAGGGTTCCTGCCCAGGACGTGGAAATCGAACAGCCCGAGAAGCCGGCCGACGAACTCGAGCCAGACGCCGCTCAGCGTCCATGCGAGATTCCTCGGCGAGAACCGGAAGTCCTCGACGAGTACCGAGAGGATGCCGCCGACCTTCTTGGTCGAGACCTCATACGACTGTTCCCGTTCGAGCCAGAGATGTCCTGCATAGATCCTGCGGCGCTGCTTGAGGAAGTCACGCACGGTGGCGGCACCCTTGTTGTACACGATGGCCTCGGGAGCGTAGAGCAGTCTCTTGCCGCGCTCGACGACGATGGCCTCGATAGATGCTTCATCGACGGCGCTCTCGGGCGGGATCCTCGTGACGAACGAGCGAAACGCGACCATCTCCCCGAGCTTCGGCGTCTTCAGAGCCAACCGGTGGTGCAGCCGCCAGAGCATGTGAACGACGAATCCCATGAACGTGTCGGCGTCATCGACCGGCGTCGGCCGTCCTCCGGTCATCCCGACCGTCTCATCGGCGAACGGCGCGACCATGTTCTCGACGCAGTCCGGATGGGGCACGGTGTCCCCGCTCTCGAGCACGTAGACATCGGTGTCCTTGCGGGCCTCCGCAAGGAAAAGATTGATGGCGGATGATTTCCCGCGACGCTCCTCCTGGCGGATCAGCCGCACACGCCCGTCACGGGACGACCAGCGTCTCACGATCCCGTCGGTCGCGTCGGTCGAACCGCTCGAGACCACGATGATCTCGCGGATCTCCACCGTCTTGAGGTTCTGTGCGGAGAGGGCCTCGAGCAGCCGCTCGATGTTCTTCTCCTCGTTGTACGCCATCACTCCGGCGCTCACTCGAATCATCGAACCTCCGTGGGGTCGCCGGACGCGGCGCGACCCGAGGTGCAGCGTCCCAAGCAATCGCCTGGTCGTGCGCTGATCAGACCCCGTCCAGGAGCCTCTCCCCGAGAAACTCCGGCAGCCCGGCGTTGAGGATCTTCCGCCGGGCGCGCTTCACGCGGTACTTCACCCGCCTCAGCTCGAGACTCCCCGCCTCGAGATCGAGAACCCCGTACGCCGCATGCGGGTCGCCGTCACGCGGCTGTCCGACGCTGCCCACGTTGACGAGGTAGCGGATGTTCGGGCGCAGCCGGATGAGTGACCCTGTCTCCGCGCGGAGCGTGCCGCCCGCGAGCGAGACCACGAGCGGGATGTGCGTGTGCCCTATCAGACAGAACTGCTCCTCGAACGCCTCGAACTGGTACGACGCGCCCATCGTGTCCTTGACGTAATTCCACGCCGCCGGGTCCTCGGGACTCGCGTGAACGAGCCGGACACCGTCGACGTGCTCCGTCAGGGGAAGCCCCTTGATGTACTCTTGATCGGCGGATGTCAGCTCGGTGCGTGTCCACTCGATGGCGGCGCGTGCATGCTCGTTGAAGCGAAAGCTCTCCGCCACATCGATGACGGCGGCGTCGTGGTTCCCCCGAACGACCGTGTCGAACCGGTCACGTACGACTGCGAGAGTCTCGCCCGGGCTCGCTCCGTACCCGACGATGTCGCCGAGGCAGAGATACGTGTCACAGCCGAGTTCCGAGGCATCCTCGAGGACTGCTTCAAGCGCTTCGATATTGCTGTGGATATCCGTCGCGATGAGACAGCGCACGATGCCTCCTGGCGATGCTGTTGCTCAGCCGGCCTGCACGTCCTCGGCCTCCGGGCTGTCCGTCCCGGAGGCATCGCGCGCGTCGCGCGCAACGTGGTCGAGCACGCCGTTGACAAAGCGCGCGCCCTCATTCGATGAGTACTTCCTCGCGATCTCGACGGCTTCGTTGATCACAACGCCAACAGGGGTGTCGGGGACACACAGCAGCTCGTATGCGCCGATACGCAGCACGGTCCTGTCGACGGCGCCCATGCGCGGGATATCCCAGTGCTCGCTGGCGGCTCCGATCAGACGATCGATCTCGTCGTGATGTTCGCGCACGCCATCGACGATCTCTTCGGCGAACACCAGGGCGTCCTCGCGGGCTTCGTCAATCTCCGGAATCGGACCCTCCGTCACCCCGGTCACCTCCTCGCGATAGAGCAGCTTGAGCGCCAGCTCCCTGCCCTCCCGCCGTGTGCCGGTCCCGCCCTTCCTGTCTTGCGGCAAGCTACTCCATCCTTGCGTAGAGGTCGGCGAGCTCCATGGCGGCCATGGCGGCATCCCACCCCCGGTTTCCGGCCTTGGTGCCCGCGCGTTCGATCGCCTGCTCGATACTGTCGGCCGTGAGGACACCGAAGACCGTCGGAACGCCGGTCTCCATCCCCGCATGTGCAACACCCTTCGCGACTTCCGCCGCCACATAGTCGAAGTGCGGCGTCCCGCCACGGATGACCGCACCGAGGCATAGTACCGCATCATGCGAACCGGAGTCACCCATTCTCTTGGCCAGGAGCGGCACATCAAAGGCGCCCGGGACCCAGACGATCGTGATGTCGGAGTCGTCAACGCCGTGGCGCCTGAGACAGTCCATCGCCCCTTCGAGCAGCTTGAGTGAGATGAATTCGTTGAAGCGCGAGACCACGATCCCGAACGACCGTCCCTCTCCCGTGATGTGTCCTTCGTACACCTTGCTCATCGCTTGCCTCCCTGCGTGTTGATGACCTCGTCCTCGGACGGCTCGCCGGTCGCTTCCACGTTCTCGTCGGCGCCCACGTCACACGGCTCCAGGTCCAGATAGTGTCCCAGTTTGTCGCGTTTCGTCGCCAGATACTGCTTGTTGCGCTCGTTCGGAGCGATCTGGATCGGGACGCGTTCGACGATCGCCAGACCGTGTCCCTCGAGACCGATGATCTTCCGCGGGTTGTTGGTCAGCAGGCGGATGCGGCGCACGCCGAGGTCGGCGAGCATCTGCGCCCCCACGCCGTAGTCCCGGAGGTCGGCGGGGAACCCGAGGTCCTCGTTCGCCTCGACCGTGTCGCGACCATCGTCCTGGAGCGCGTAGGCCCTCAGCTTGTTCCCGAGACCGATGCCACGGCCTTCCTGTCGCATGTAGAGGAACACGCCGGTGCCTTCACGGTCGATCATCGCCAACGCGTGCGCCAGCTGGGTGCCGCAGTCACAGCGGCGTGAACCGAATACGTCGCCCGTCAGACACTCGGAGTGCACGCGGACGAGCACGTCCTGGTCCGGCTTCGGGTCTCCCTTGACGAGGGCGATGTGCTCCTGATCGTCGACATCGTTCTCGTAGAGGTACAGTCGAAACTCCCCCCAGCGCGTCGGGAGTTTCGTCTCGGCCACGCGTCGCACCAGTCGCTCCGTGCGCTGTCGGTACGCGATGAGGTCCTTGATGCTCACGAGCGCCAGTCCGTGCCGCTCCGACAGTTCCCGGAGTTCGGGCAGCCGCGCCATGCTCCCGTCATCGCTCATGATCTCGCAGAGCACGCCTGCCGGCTGGAGGCCGGCCAGACGCGCCAGGTCGACCGCGGCCTCGGTGTGGCCGGCCCGCCTGAGCACACCACCGTCGGCGGCCCGCAGCGGGAAGATGTGCCCGGGCCGCGCCAGATCGCGCGGCTTCGTGGCGGGATCGACCAGGGCTCGTATCGTCGTCGACCGGTCGTGGGCGGAGATTCCGGTCGTCGTTCCCTCGATCGCGTCGACGGAGACCGCGAACGCCGTGCTCATTCGTGATGTGTTGTCGGCCACCATCGGATGGAGATCCAGCTCGTCGAGATCCTCGCCGGTCATGGGCACACAGATGAGCCCCCGCCCCTCCTTCGCGATGAAGTTGACGGCCTCAGGAGTGATCTTCTCCGCGGCCATGATGAGGTCGCCCTCGTTCTCCCGCGTCTCGTCGTCGACGACGATCACCATCCGTCCTTCGCGGATCTCCCGGATAGCCCGCTCGACGTTCTGTCCCGTCATGATGTCTCGCTCCGTTTGGAACCCCGTGTCCGTTCCGTCGTGTCGGAATCGCTGCGTCGCTCAGAATCCCAGTTCGCGCAGCCGCTCGATCGTCAGTCCCTTCGTTGAGGCCCGCTCGTCGGCCTCGCCGTTCTCTTCCGAACCCAGGCTCGTGGAACTCCGTTCGCTGAGGAGCTTCCTCAGATGTTTGGCCAGAACGTCGGTCTCGACGTTGACCCGCATCCCCCGCCGGTAGGTCCCGGCAATGGTCGCCGTGAGTGTCTCCGGGATGAACGCCACGGTGACGCGGCGCCCCTCCACGGACGCCACCGTCAGGCTCGTTCCATCAAGAGCCACGGACCCCTTCGAGACCACCTCCGCGACAAGCTGCGCCGGGATCTCGAATGCCATCTCCACTCCGCGACCCCGCTCGCGCCTTTCCAGGACCGTCGCGACCGCATCCACGTGTCCCGTGACGATGTGTCCCCCGACCCGGTCGCCGAGCCTGAGCGCGCGTTCCAGATTGACCCGGTCCCCCGGCGCGAGGGCGCCGAGCGTTGAGGCCCGCAAGGTCTCGGCGACGGCGTCCGCCTCGAACCGGTCTCCGTTCGTCACGGTGACCGTGAGACACACGCCGTTGACGCTGACGCTCTCACCGGCCGCCAGCTCGCGCGCGATCCCGGTCTCGACCGACAGCCTCGCGCCGTCACCGGTGCGGACCATCGCCCGTACGCGTCCCGTCGTCTCGATCAGTCCTGTGAACACGTCGTCGCACCCTCGGTCTGGAGAACCCCTCGGCTCCCGGCCACTGTGTTGGATCCATCCCGCGCGGCGTCCACCGATGCGATGAGGAGCATGTCGTCGCCCATGCGTTCCCACGTGGCGTTCTCCAGGCGGATATGCCTCCCCAGCTCACGGAGCGCCGGCAGTTCGCCCGCTCCGGCCACCTTCGGCGCGACGAAGACGGCGAGGCGCGTGGCCAGGTTCCGGTCGAGCAGCGCCGTCCCCAGGGTGGATCCCCCCTCGCACAGGACGTCCGTCATGCCCTCGGCGGCGAGCCGGCGCATCAACGCGACAGCATCGAGTCGTCCATCGCTCGCGACGGGGAGACGCCACACCGTCACATTCTCCTTCTCGAGCGTCGCGGCGCGCGCTGCAAGCCCCTCCTCGTCGATACACGCGACCACGGTGCGCACGGCTCCCGCCGTGGACACGAGCCGCGCGTCGACCGGGATCCTGAGATGAGAATCCGCAACGATACGCACGGGCTGCCGCTCTGTGCCGTCTCCACGCCGATCCGTCAGGTCCGGATCATCCGCCAGAACCGTCCCGATGCCGACGAGGACCGCGTCGCTTGCCCCGCGCATCGCATGCACCCGACGACGGGACTGCTCACCGCTGATCCACCGGTCCTTCGCCCTCCATGATGTGATCCGACCGTCGAGCGTCACCGCCAGCTTGAGCGTGACCAGCGGCAACCCCGTGGCGCGGAACCGGATGTACGCCTCATTGAGTCTTCGAGCTTCATCGTCGAGACACCCGATATCGACGATGACCCCGGCCTCCCTCAGCATGGTCGCGCCTCGCCCGGCCACGTCGGGGTTCGGGTCGTCGATCGGCATGACGACGCGCCGGATCCCGGCTTGCCGGATGGCGTCCGTGCAGGGAGGTGTGTTGCCCCAGACACAGCAGGGCTCGAGCGTTACGTAGAGGTCCGCGCCGCGTGCCGCATCACCGGCGTCCGCGATGGCGTTGACCTCGGCATGCGCTCCTCCGTACGACTCATGGTAGCCGCGCCCGACGATCTCGCCGTCACGGACGAGCAGAGCGCCGACCCGCGGGTTCGGACTCGTGTATCCGCGCCCGCGCTCAGCCAGCGAGATCGCCTCGCGCATGAACCGCTCGTCGCGTGTCGCGCCGTCTTCCATCGAACCTCTCGCCACCAGATGCACTCCCGCCCGCCATAAGAAAACGCCCCGAGACCTCGGGGCGCACGGGAACGAGGCGTCGGTGGCCCCGCTCACGGTTCCTTCTCCCATCCAGACTTTCACTGTCGGCGCCTGGATTCCACAGGCTCTGCGGGAGGACCCGCTCGCGGGCTTTGACCGCCGGTGGGGAGTTGCACCCCGCCCCGAAGGAACGACTGTAACAAGTCTAATCTACCACGCCCGGGCCGGACTGTCAACCCGGGGTGAATGACGACTCAGGTCCCGACATCTCCCATCGCGGACACCTCCCCGGCAGGCAGAAGGCCCCTCGCGAACTCCTCGGCGTCAAAGCGGGCGATATCATCGAGCGCCTCGCCGACCCCCACGAAGCGGACCGGTATGGCCAGCTCTCTCGCGATCGCCACGACGATGCCGCCCCGCGCGGTCCCGTCGAGCTTCGTCAGCACGATCCCCGTCAGGCCGACCGCCTCATCGAAGAGCCGCGCCTGGGACAGCGCGTTCTGCCCCGTGTTCGCGTCAACGACAAGCAGAACGTCATCCGGGGCTCCAGGGAGACGGCTCTCGACGACACGCCGTATCTTGGCGAGCTCCGCGATCAGGTTCTTCTGCGTGTGCAGACGCCCGGCCGTGTCGATCAGGAGATGATCGACGTCTCGCGAGACAGCGGCCTCGAGCGCGTCAAACGCCACTGAGGCCGGGTCGCCACCCCGCTGACCAAAGACGAAACCGGCGCCCGTTCGCTCCGCCCAGATCTGGAGCTGTTCACCCGCGGCCGCGCGAAACGTGTCCGCCGCCGCGAGAAGAACCGTCTCTCCCTCTCGCTGAAGCAGTCCCGCCAGTTTCCCTATCGTTGTCGTCTTCCCCGCGCCGTTCACGCCCACGATCATGGTCACGCGCGGTCGCCGGCTGTCGTCGGGTGGTTCGCCATCCGTCCGGTGCCCGTTCCGTCCGGACATCGGGTCCGCCACCGCATCGGCGCCTCCCGCGAAGAGACTCCGGATCTCATCGGCGAGAAACCGCACGATCGCATCCGCGTCCGTGGACTCCATTCGAGGGGCGGCGTCCCGGAGCCGTTCCACCAGATAGAGCGAGGTGTCGACCCCCACGTCTGCCGCGATCAGCGTCTCCTCGATGCCCGCCAGGGCCTCATCGTCAAGCGCGCGCCCACCATGGAGCGCGCGCTGGATCCCGTCGACGATCGCTTCCCGTGTTCTGGACAGACCGCTAAACAGCTTCGTAAGCGATCTCCTCACGCTCCACCTCGTTCCCCATCGCGTCCAGTCGGACGGAGACGACCTTCGAGACACCGGACTCTTCCATCGTAACGCCGTAGAGCCTGTCCGTGGCCGCCATCGTAACCTTGTTGTGTGTGATGATGATGAACTGGGTCCGCTCCGAGAACTCCTTCAGCATCTTGATAAACCGGCGCACATTCGCGTCATCCAGCGGCGCGTCGACCTCGTCAAGGATACAGAAGGGCGAAGGCTTCACCAGGTAGATCGCGAAGAGCAACGCGATCGCCGTCAGCGCCCGCTCGCCGCCGGAGAGCAGACTGAGCCTGCCCAGTTTCTTCTCGCGCGGGCTCGCCACGATCTCGATCGGTGACTCGAGAGGGTCTTCCGGCTCGAGCAGCCGCAGGTCCGCCTCGCCTCCCTCGAACAGGCGCTGGAACATGTTGACGAAGTTCTCACGCACCAGTTCGAAGGTGTCGACGAACATCTGGCGGGCTGCCTTGTTGATGTGCTCTATCGCCTCGATGAGGGTTGCCTTCGACCGCTCCAGATCCTCGAACTGCGCCTGGAGGAATTCGAGACGCTTGCTCTCCTCGTCGTATTCGTCGAGCGCCAGCAGGTTCACAGGCCCCATCGAGCGAAGCCGCGCCTTGATGCGTTCGACCTCCTGCCGTGTCTGATTCCAGTCGACCGGTTCGTCGCTCTCGTCCATCATCAGCGCGATGTGATGATGATGGGCGGCACCGTCGTCGGCGTCACCCGCGTCGTCATCATCCATGTCGTCGTAGGCCCTGGGCTCATCGTCGCGCCATGTCGAGTCCTCCTCGATGGACGACGAACCGTCCTCTGAAACATGCGTCGAGGCTCGTGGGAGCGCTGCGACCTTGACCGCGACATCGATCGAATAGTCCTCCAGCATGCGGTCCCGGAGGGCCTCGGCGCGTCCCCGCAGCTCGGTGTCGCGGATCTCGATCTCGTGCAGCTCGCGCTGAATGCCGTCACGCTCCTCGCGGGCCGTGCGGCTGGTGTTCTCAACCTCATCGAGCTGCGAACGGAGACGCCGGGTCTCGTCGCGCACTGCACTGTGTCGGGTCTTGAGCTCGCTCTGTCGCGCCGTCACCTCCTCGAGACGTCGGCCGTCCTCCTCGAGCTTCGCGGCGAGGTCCGCTATTGCATCGCCGTGATCCGTGTTCTCGCGGGCCTTGCGTTCGATGGCCGCTTCCGCCGCCGCAACGCGTTCGGCAAGCTGCGCGTGCTCCTTCTGCTGCTGCTTGAATGTCGCGTCCGTCGACGCCGCCTCGAGTTCGGCGATCCGCTGCGCTTCGATCGCCGTCTCCCGCGCGGTCTCGAGCTCCGTGTAGCGCCGCTGCAGGTCCTCGACGCGCTCACCGATCTCGTCCTCGCCCTTCGAGAGCTGCGCCAGCCTCTCTGCGAGTGACTCGATCTCGCCGCGCGCGCCGCGCATTCGCTCACCCAGCGCGTCGCGCCGCAGGCTGAGTTCCTCCATGCGTTCGCCCGCGCTCGTCTTCGCAAGCTCGAGTTCCGTCAGGCGTCTCTTGGCCTCCCAGAGGTCGGCCTCGGCCTGTTCGGTCTGCTCGCCGCACTCCCGTGAGCGCGACGTAAGCCGGGTCAGGGCTTCCTTCGCCTCCCCCTCGAGGCGGGTGGTGTCGACCAGAAGCTGCTCCAGTCTGGCAACCTCCCGCTGCGCCTCCGCCACGCGTTCCTTCCTGCGCAGCAGGCCTGCTTCGGCGTTGCCCCCACCGCCACCGGTGATGAGGCCTTCGACGCTCACGGCCTCGCCCGCGTTCGTCACGAAGGTCACGCCGCGGTCCTGGTGACGCGTCGCAAGCTCGACGGCCGTGTCGAGATCGCGGACCACGACGGTTCCCTCGAGAAGAAGCTCGACGACCGGTCTGAGCGCATCCTCGCAGCGTATGAACGAGGACGCGGTCCCGAGAACGTCCGGCAGCGCAAGGATGGACTCCGGCGTCCGCCGGACGATCACCTTCGTGACCTCGTCAAGCGGGACGAAGGTCGCGCGACCGCGATCGCCGGCCCCCAGATGCTCGAGCGCCTTGCGAGCGTCGGATCGAGTATTCACGACCACGTACTGAGCGGCGCCGGCCAGAGCCGACTCCACGGCCGTCGCGGCCATCGGGTCGACATCGATGACGTCGGCGACCGTACCGCGCAGTCCTTCAAGCTCGTGCGACGGATCGGTCAACAGCGCGCGTACGCCTGCCGCGAACCCGCCGTACCCGTCGCGCATCTCCTTGAGGAGGACCAGCTTGTGCTTCGCCGCTTGGAGTTCGCCCCCGGCGCGCGTCTTTCCCTCGCGTGACGCCAGCAGCGCCTCGCGCGCGATGTCGAGATCGTTCTCGGTCGATTTCTCCGCGTCGCGTGAGTCACGCGCGGCGGTCATAAAGCGCTTCTCTTCGTCGAGCGCGTTGACGACGCCCGAATCGCGCGAGGAGAAGTCAGCCCTCGCTTCGGCCAGGGCCGTTTCGATCCCGGTGTGCTCCTGGATCAGATCGTCAAGACGCGCGCGGTAACTCTCGAGTTCGCCTTTCAGACCGGCCGAGCTTTCGAGACCCTCAAGTCTCGTCTGCTTCTGCCCTGCGAGCGCCTTCTTGACGTCCCAGTATTCGCTATCGATACGCCTGAGCTCGGAGCGGCGTTCGGTCAGTCCCGCATCGCGCTCCGTCGCCGCGGTCGCGGCTGCAGCCAGTGATTCCTCGATGAGCTGGATCTGCTGGCGCGCTTGCTCCAGTTCCGCTCGCAGTCCGGTGATCTCCGGGGTCAGGGCTTCGACTCGCCGCTCCGCGGCATGCTTCCGCTCACGCGCGACCAGCAGTCCGTCCGCGAAGTTCCGCGCCTCCCCGTCGACCTTCGCAACATCTTCGTCGAGGGCGGCGAGCGTCTCCTCGTGCGACGTGAGCGCGGCGCGCGCCTCGCGTGTCGCGCTGTCATCACGCTGCAGCAGTTCCCCGAAGGCGGCGATGCTCGAACGCAGCTCCGCCGCGCGTCCCAGCGCCACACCCCGCTGCTCGTCCCATTCCCCGTAGTCGCGTCTGGCCAGTCCCACCTCAAGATGCGTCAGTTCGTCGGTGTATCGGCGGTGCCGTCGCGCCTGCGCGAGCTGACGCTTGAGCGAGCGTACCTGCTTCTCGACCTCGCTAATGATGTCAGCGACCCGCTGCATGTCCGCTTCGGTCGCAGCGAGCTTGTTGAGGGTCGACCGCTTCCGCACCTTGTACTTCATGATGCCGGCCGCCTCCTCGAACATGAACCGCCTGTGCCCGGCGGAGTCCGAGAGGACCGAGTCGACCATCTTCCGTTCGATCAGTGAATACGTTCGCGTCCCGATGCCGGTGTCGAGAAAGAGGTCGTTGATGTCGCGGAGGCGGCACGGGGTCTTGTTGATGAGATACTCGCTCTCCCCGGAGCGGTACACCTTGCGACCGATGACCACGCTCGAGTAGTCCGTCGGCAGATATCCGCCCGAGTTGTCGATGGTCAGATTGACCTCCGCACGCCCCAGGCGACGCCGCTTCTTCGTGCCGTTGAAGACCACATCGGCCATGCTGGAGCCTCTCAGCTCGGACGCGCTCTGCTCACCGAGGACCCACCGGATGGCGTCCGCCACATTCGTCTTGCCGCAGCCGTTTGGTCCGACGACACCGGTGATCCCGGGGCCGAACTCGAGCGTCAGCTTGTGTGCGAACGACTTGAAACCGTAGATCTCGAGCTTATCGAGGTACACTGCTCCCCCTGGCTCTGTTCGATTGGACCGTCGTTACCGTGCCGCGCCGCCCTCATCCATCCATTGATCGGACGTATCCGGGGGCGCGACCACCGGAGGTGCCGGCTCACGAAGACGCTCTATCCATGCCCCTTCGTAACCGACTTCCTTCATGATGTCAAGCAGTTCTCGCGTGTCGTCAAGTGTTCTGAATCCGGCATCGACCGCCACGCGATGCCACTTCCCGCGTTCCGAGATGTCAACATCCACCACGACGGACGGGAACCCTCTCCTTTCGAGCGCCGCTGCATCCTGTTCCGCCGCGCTCGCGTATCTGTGGGAACTCGTGAAGACGACGTAACGCCCCGGCACCGCGGCTGAGACCGCCGCCGCGCGCCAGTCGCGCGCCGCCGCTGCGCCGGTGTCCACCGGCTGTTCGTCGCGACCGTCCTCCGTGACCAACGCCGCCGGTTCCTGAACGGCTGACGCGGGGGCGTCCGGGGTGCCAGCGGTCACCATCGCGGAATCCTCGAGCGCCGCTGCCTCGACAGTGGGAAGCGGAGCCTCCTCAGATGTCGCGACCTCAACCGGACCCGCATCCTCATCTCCGAACACCGTCTCCAGGATGCCCGTGCGCCAGATCACACCCGCGATGAGCAGTACCACGATCGCCGCGATCCATCCTCCCCACCTCCGACCGCTCGGTCCCTCTCCGTCGGGTGGGGTCTCGTCGTCGACAGCGGACCGGACGTCCGCTGCAAAAGCGTTGTTCGCTGTGACGAGCGCGGGTTCGCGACTCACGTCCTCGTCCGCGACTCCGTCCGCCACGCTCGCGGTCTCAGCGTTCCTCCGCCCTTCCCGCTCCTCGACACGCACACCATCCGGAGGAACGACCCGGGTGACGGGAGCATCCTCGATCGGGGCTTCCTCGGGCACGGGAGCATCCTCGATCGGGGCTTCCTCGGGCACGGGAGCATCCTCGATCGGGGCTTCCTCGGAGGCCGACAGCACGGCGACGAACCGGACCTCCCTGAGATCATCTTCCTGGCGAAGGGTCCGCGTGAGGCGTTCCAGACGCGGAAGGTCGCGTTCGACGATGATCAGCTGTGAAGCCGCGGCAGCGGCGACGGGCGCATATGATGCCGGCAGCACCACGAGTACCGTCGCATCCTCGCGAGCGAGCTTCTGGAGCGTGGTGCGGTAGGCCTCGGCGCCCAGAACTGCCGGGACGGAGATTGGGTATGAGCCGGCCGTCACGAGACGCACACCGTGCATGAGCGTGCGTCTCGCCACGGTCGAACTCGAGACGCCGAAGAGCACCGCGTCGACCAGCCCTTCGTCACCGTCCTCCGGAAGCCCCTTGGCGAAGATTGGTTCTTCGATCGAACCATCCACGACCGTCACCGGGGCGCCCATCTCAACGAGCCGCCCCGCCAGCCCGAGAGCGATGTGAGCTGCCAGTGCCGGTCGTTCGGCCGTCACCGCCAGGACCCGCCCCCGAACCTCTCCCAACGCGTGCGTGATCTGCAGTGCCCACTCATCCCCGGATGCCTCTGCGACCGGACGGACCTCCATGGGGCTGTTGAACCCGTCGCGGAGTTCGCTCATCAGCACGGTCACGGCCGCGTGACCTCGGGACACGATCCCGGCAAGTCCCTGGATCGCGTCGGGGTGAGACCCCGTTCCGCTTCGCGCAGCGTCAGACGCCGTCATCGTCGTTCCTCTCCCCAAGCGCCGCGAGCAGCGCCTCGAGTAGCGCCCCTTCATCCCCGGCGGGCACCGTTCGCATGTCCAGGATGACCGCGTCATCCGCAGTTCGTGGAACCACGGGACGCCCTCCTGTCCTCAACCGTGCAGCCAGTCGTGCGGCCGAGATCGCCGCGGGTCTGAAGCGGACCGCGAAACTCGGGATCCGCGCCTCCGGAGCCGTCCCGCCACCCATCAGCGCGCTGGTCTCGACAACGTCCGCAGTTCCGTACTCCCGCAATTGCGTCCCGCCGCGCTCGATGAGGCGCTCGGCACGCGTCCGTATCTCATCAGCTGACGACGACGCCATCGCGAGCACGGGCACCCGGCGCAGCGCGACGCCCTCGAGGAACAACTCCAGCGTCGCCTGGAGCGCCGCCAACGTGAGCTTGCCGGGACGCAGCGCGCGCATCAGCGGGTTGTTTCGCATCCGCTCGATCTCTCGGACTCCGCCCACGGCGATCCCGCACTGGGGACCGCCAATGAGCTTGTCGCCGCTGAACGTCGAGACCGCCACTCCGGCCGCCACACTCTCCGCTACCGTCTCCTCATGCGGGATGCCCAGTTCCGCCGAATCGATCAGCGCTCCGCTGCCAAGGTCATTGACGACCGGAACACCGTATCGGTTCGCGAGCGCAGCGAGTTCAGCAACGCTCACCCGCTCCACGAATCCCTCGATCGAGTAATTGCTCCAATGCGCCTTCATGAACGCGCCTGTCCGCGAACTGTACGCACGTTCGAAGTCCGCGATCGTCGTTCGGTTGGTCGTTCCGACCTCGATCATTCGGGCTCCGGCGCGACCGAAGACCTCCGGCAGACGAAACGATCCGCCGATCTCGATCAGCTCACCCCGAGACACCACGACATCCCGCCCGACGGCCAGTGTGTTGAGCGCCAGCAGGACCGCCGCCGCATTGTTGTTGACGACGAGCGCGTCCTCTGCCCCCGTCAGTTCGCGC
Source organism: uncultured bacterium (assembly GCA_964516845.1). Lineage (GTDB taxonomy): Bacteria > Joyebacterota > Joyebacteria > Joyebacterales > Joyebacteraceae > JAPEKQ01. Next base: position 131,303 of record CAZEXP010000001.1, on the reverse strand, counting down.
AGCGAGTCCCGCACGAGCGCGTCGCGGTGACCTCGCTCGCCGGTGACGAGGTCGAATTCCAGATTCGAACTCGCGCTCCCGATCCGCCTCGATGCCTCGATGGCCTCCGGTGCGAGAGGGGATCGGCCGAGGTTCGTGTGAATGAGAATGCCCGTAGCGTTGATCACCGGGATCAGGCCGGCCAACCTCAGTCCAGCGACCTCGCGCTCGACCTGTCCGAGGATCGCATCGCGCGAATCGGAGCCCTCGCGACGACCCGCCACGATGCCGTCCCGCGCGCGCTCCAGCGCCCGGCGAACCGCCCGAACCACGAGGGGTCTCGGCGCAACAACGGCCAGCCCCCGGTCTTCGATGTGGCGCATTGCGAGGTCCACGGAGGGAATCGAGCGGAACGCGTCCTCTCGTGTGTTCTCTGACGACATAGTGTATCCCGGTCAGCTGTGGCGTGATTGACATGAATCCGAGGCCGCGCTACGGCCCGAAGACGGGTCAGCTTATCCCCGTATCTCCCCACGGGTCAAGTGATTTCGGCCCGTCCGGCCCGGCTTCCGGCGGGCATCCGAGGCTCATGCACCCGGCCCCTCCCGCCCCGTTCCCGCTCGCCACGCTTTCAGCGCCGCATCCGCTCCTGCCCTACATCAACAATAGCGGAATCAGTACCTTGAGACGGCCTTCATTGGCACGTGGTTTGCATGAGATGGGCACTGAGCGGCATCCGAAGTAGCAATCACAGTGCGGGCCTGTCGACAAGGAGGTGCAGGGAAGACAGCTAACGGCGACGCTCGGCTCTCCGCCGGGCTCCGGCTTCGACCGGAACAGGTGGTACACCCCGGAAACCAGCAGGACTGCCCACAGTGACTCCCGGGTCTCCGGATCTCGTGTTCAACGACTCAACCAGGAGCGGAAAATGTTTACGCGTACAATTGCTATGATCACGCTGACTCTGATCGTCCTCGGCCTCGCCGCCACCGCCGGCGCCAGGCTCCAGGAGGCCGATTACTCGACGTACGTCCCCCAGCATGGGGCGCGCAGCCCGATCATTCTGTTCTTCGACGACATGGAGGGCGGGACGAACGGCTGGACCTCGACGGACAACACGACCTCGGCCACGCCGAAATTCCATCTCGACTCCTACTACGCATACCAGGGCAGCTACTCGTACTGGTGTGGTGAGATGAATGCGGCCTTCGCCGGCGGCGACGGCTACGCCAACGGCTGGGACCAGATGCTCGTCATCCCCGCGACGGACGTGACGGGCGCCACCTACCCCGTTCTGACGTTCGCCTACCGCTACGACTCGGAGGGCGGCTACGACTTCACGTACGTCCAGGCCGAGAGCCTCGGAAGCTACGTCAACATGAACTCCGGGTACAACGGCTCGAGCGCCGGGTGGCAGGACTACGGCGACTACGGCTTCATCATGTCGAGCTACGACAACCCGATCCAGGCACGCTTCCGATTCATCGCCGACGGCGCCTACTCGGACGCGGACGGTCTCTACGATTCGGACGGCGGCGCCTTCCACGTAGACAACATCAAGATCTTCGATTTCTACGGCGGCAGCGTGTACTTCTACGATGATGCCGAGGGCGGGGCTCTCTGCACGCCGGCGATCCCAGCTTCGGCCGGTGACTACTGGCACCAGATCACCCGTGCATGTCCCGCGTACAGCGATCCGACGTCATGGTGGTGTGGTGACGATGCAGACACGTCGCTGATCCCACCGGGTCTCAACAACTCGCTGATCTCGCCGCAGATCAATATCGCCGGCAGCGCGGTCTGCACGCTCCGCTTCCTGCTCCATGCCGAGGTCCCGACCATCGACAACGACTACTGGACCGAGGAGATCACGACGGACGGCGGCTCGAACTGGTATCTCGCCGGCGCGTACTGGGGCGACTTCGGACAGTGTGACGGATGGGGCACGGCCGGAATCGGCGGCTTCGATCTGACGCCGTATCTGCCGGGCTCGATCTTCCAGTTCCGTCTCACCTTCTTCACGACCGAGAACGGTTGTGGTCCCGGCACCGCTGGTGGAGCCGGTATCATGCTCGACGACACCTGGGTCGAAGACTGGACCGGATCGCCGGTCGAGGCCACGACCTGGGGCAAGCTCAAGGCCATGTACCGGTAGCGTTCCGGGAACATCCGGCCTCACGACCGGTCATCGGAAGACACGAGGGCAGCGGCGCCAGCCGCTGCCCTCTCTCTTGATCCCCGGTTCTCCGAGCGCCTCAGGCGAGAGCCGCGTACGAGCGGCCGCCCTCACGCCTGTCCCCTATGCGTACCTGAGCAGAACGTATCCGCTCGCGATCGCCAGGCAGATCGCCGTGACGGGAACACCCACCTTCGCGAACTCCGCGAACCTCAGTGGCTCCCGTTCCTTCTGCGACATCCCAAGCACGGCGATGTTCGCCGCCGCGCCGACCACCGTGGCGTTACCACCGAGACAGGCTCCCGCGGCGAGCGCCCACCAGAACCCCATGGCCACTTCCGGAGCCCCGGCGCCGGCGTGGTGATCGACGACCACCTGAACCAGGGGGATCAGCACCGTCACCGTCGGGACTGCCGACAGGAACGCGCCGGTGATCGCCGTCGCCCACAGCAGGACCACCATGAGAACCCGCGGGTCAGGCGAGATCGTGAGGAAGTGTTTCGCAAGGAAGTCCACGATGCCCACGCTCTCGAGCGCACCGACGAGCACGAAGAGCCCGATGAAGAAGAACAGGACAGCCCATTCCACGTCGACGAGAACCGTCTCCGGGTCGATGCGTGTGACGATCAGCAGCAGCGCGGCCCCGGACATGGCGACCGTGGCAGGCTGCAGTCCGAGCTCATGGTGGAACAGGAATCCAACGAGAACCAGTCCGAGCACGCCGAGCGACCGGGCCAGCAGCGGACGGTCCTTGATCGCCTGCGAGGCATCAACTGCGTTGAGGATCTTCATCTGCGCATCATCGGGCGGCGCGAAGAACTCCCTGCCGTTCCAGAACCGCAGATAGACCAAAGCCGCCACAAGACAGATCAGCGCGAGCGGGCCAAGGTGGATCATGAAGTCGAGGAACGAGATGTGTCCGCCGGTCGCCGGCAGTATCGCGCGGCTCCCGATGAGGATGTTCGGCGGATCACCGATCATCGTCGCCATCCCGCCGATATTGGCCATCATGATCTCCATCACGAGGAACGGGATGGCGCTCTTCCCGAGGAGATCAGCTATGAGATAGATGACGGGGACGATCATCAGGACCGTGGTGACATTGTCGACGAACGCCGAGGCAACGGCTGTGATGGCACCGAATCCCGCGAAGATGAGGAAGATACGCCCGCGCCCCTGATGGGCGACGCGAAGCGCCAGGTAGCGGAACAGACCCGTGCGCTTGAGGATAGCGACAACGAGCATCATGCCGACCAGCAGCCCGAGCGTATTGAAGTCGATGAACGCGACCGCTTGTGGCTGGGTGATATGAAGCCCCGGCAGGAGCAGCACGGCGAGGGCTCCTGCCAGGGCTATGGTCGTACGGTTGACGCGTTCCGTGACGATGAAGTAGTACGTGACAACGAAGATAGCCGCCACTGCGGTGACCGCGTACATGATCGGTTTCCCTTAGACGCCGCCCGGGCCGCTATTCACCCGACAGAATGTCGCTCTCCTCGAAGGGCGGAGCTGCGCTGCCCATGTTCTCGAGCATCCACCGCGCCGACTCTGCAAGCTCGGAGTCCGGATAGTGATCCAGCATCCGATTCAGCGCGTTCCTCGCAGCCTCGTAGTTGTTGAGCTCCTCCGCCTGAATGAAGCCGATCATGAACTGGGCCTCGTCGGCGTGCTCGCCCTTCGGATAGCTGTACACGAGCTCCGTGTAGTAGCCCATGCGCTGGAGCGGGTCGTCGGTGTCCTGCGCGAGCGAGAACAGCTCCTCCTCCGAACGCGTGCGCGGAGTCAGGACCTCTTCATTGATGGTCGTATTCAGATCACTCTTGAGCACCTCGAGCTGCCCCTCGTAGTACTTGCGTGTCGCAGCGGGCTTGAGGCTCTGCTCGATTATCTCACGGACCTGTTCGAGTGGCTTGACGCCCTCAGGCGACAGCTCCTCTATCCGGATGATGTGCCATCCGCGGTCAGACCTGAGCGGCTGCGAGATTTCTCCGACCTCGCCGTCGAACAGGCTCTCAACGAAGACCGCCGACATCCCGGATGTCATCAGCGCGTCTCCCTTGTAGAGCGTTCTCACGAGGCCTCCGGCCTGGCTCGTTCCCGTATCCTCCGAGACATCACGCGCTACGCTGGCGAAGTCTTCGCCGGCGAGCAGACGTTGTCTTGCAGCATCAGCGCCCGGACGCGCTGCGGTCATGATGTGCCGGAACTTGATCCGCGCGCGCTGCTGGAACTGCTCGGGATGTTCGTTGTAGTACGCCACGATATCGGCTTCCGGCACGAGGGTTGCGCCCTCGATCTCGTCCCGGTAGTACGCCTGGATCATGGCCCGTCGCGTCACTGCCGCGACCATGTCACGCACCTCGGCGCTGTTCTCGTATCCGGCGCGCTGCGCCGCCTGGAACAGCACCTCTTCCTCGATGACGCGATCGAGGAACTCGCGCATTCCCTCGGGCCCCGCGAACTGCTGCCTCGTGAACGGCGGAAGCTCGGAGAGCTTTCTCGAGAGTTCGGCTTCAGTGATGTTCGTCCCGCCTACGCGCGCGACGGTCTGTCCACGCCCGCTGTCGCCGCATCCAGTCGCCAGCAGCGTCAGGGCGAGGATGACGACCGCGCACACTTCTGTGGTCTTCCTCAGCATACGGACTCCTGTGCGTCTCCGCCGGGGAACCGAGGTCCCCCGGCGGAATGGTTTTCCTACTCCCTGATCACCCAAACCTTGATCTCGGCCTCGACACCCTTGAACAGTCTGACGGGTATCGGGAACACACCGAGCATCTTGATGTGCTCTTCCATGACGAGACTCGATGCATCGAGCTCCACGCCCTGCTCCTCGAGAGCCGTCGCGATCTCGCGCGGCCCGACCGAACCGTACAACTTGTCGTTCTCGTCAGCCTGAACCCGAACCGTGCAGGAGACGCCGGAGAGCTTCTCCGCCATGATCTCCGCCTGCCGGGTGTCCTTCTTGACCTGCATGTCCTTGACACGAACCGTGGCCTTGAGCCTCTCCAGATTCCCCGCGTTGGCCGGAAGGGCCTTTCCCTGGGGAATCAGATAGTTCCGCCCGTAGCCGTCCTTCACGGTGACTACGTCACCCTGGGATCCGAGTCTCTGGACATCCTCCATCAGAATGACCTTCATGCGTCAGTTCTCCTTGAGACTGAGTCGTCCAGGGACTCTAGCTGTGCTTGTGATGGCGGCCGATGTACGGAAGCAGCGCGATGTGTCGCGCGCGCTTGATGGCCTCCGCAAGCTGCCGCTGGTGACGACCGCACGTTCCAGTCACGCGACGCGGGATGATCTTCCCGTGCTCGCTGATGTAACGCGACAGCCGCTTCTCGTCCTTGTAGTCTATCCGCACCACCTTGTCCTGGCAGAAGCGGCAGACCTTCGAGTGCCCCTCTCGTCTCGGCATTCTTTCCTCCGTACTGCGCGAGAGAGCGACGCCCCTTTGCGGGGGCGGCCGCCTACTCCTCCAGGTTGATGGTCATGTGCCTCAGGATCGCCTCGTCGAGCCGATAGGCCGCGCCGAGCGTCTTGATCGACGCCGGCTCGCCCTGGAAGGCCAGAAATGCGTAGTGGCCATCCGTCTGCTTCTTGATCGGGAACGAAAGCCTGCGCTTCGTCCAACGATCCCACTTCTCCACGGTTCCGCCCTCTCTCTTCACGAGCTCCTCGATCTTGGCCATCTGCTGTTCGATGGTCGAATCGTCGAGCGTCGGACTGAAGATGAAGGCGGTCTCGTACGACCTTGCCATTGCTTCAACCTCCTCTCGGTCGAACTTCGACCCCGTCATGCGGACGGGGTGAGGAGTCCCGGCACACCGACCGGGGACCTTCCTCCACAAACACTCGTACTGCGGCCGCCGTCGGGCGGCTCGGTCTGACCGATTGCCAGACTCGTGACGTCGGAGCATTGCTCCGCATCACTCCTTCAATGGAAGTGCACGAGAACCACGTCACCATCGAGAATGATCGAGTCCCGTCCTTCCGTGCGCACGTGCCCCGCGTCCCGGGCCGCGTGCATCGAGCCCGTCTCCACGAGATGCTCGTACGTGACAACCTCAGCCTTGATGAATCCCTTCTCCATGTCCGTGTGGATCCGTCCCGCGGCGGCAGCAGCTCCCGTCCCCGCCGGGACCGTCCAGGCCCGCACCTCGACGCCCTTGATCGTGAAGAACGTCACGAGGTCCATCAGCCTGTATCCGACCCGGACGAGCTTCGCGAGTCCCGGTTCCGAGAGCCCCCAGCCGGCGAGGAACTCGCCCCGGTCGTCCTCATCGAGCGCCGCGAGCTCGCTCTCGAGACCGCCGGCGAGCGCCACGACCTTCCATGGTGGTTCGCCGGTCACGCGCGCGATGCGTTCCACCCACTCGCTCTCCCGCTCCCCCACATGGCTCTCGCTGATGTTGGCCACGTAGAGAGCGTCGAGGGCGGTCAGAAAGCGAAACTCACCAAGCGCCGCGAGATCGTGTTCCGACAGCTCCTGCTCTCTCACCGACACGCCGCGCGCGAGCCCGTCCTGGACCCGCGTCAGAAGCGGCACGAGCTTCGCCGCCTCCTTGTCGCCGCGCCCCGCGTCCTTGCTGCGCTTCGAGAGGTTGCGGGACGCCGTGTCCAGGTCCGCGAGCACCAGCTCGGCGTTGACGATGCCGATGTCGCGCTCCGGGTCGACGTCACCCTCCACGTGGCTCACGGAGGCGTCTTCGAAGCAGCGGACGACGTGTGCCACCGCGTCGACTTCGCGGATGTTCGCCAGGAAGCGGTTGCCGAGCCCTTCACCCTGGCTCGCCCCCCGAACCAGTCCCGCGATATCGACGAACCGGATCGTAGTGGGCGTGAGCTTCTCGGGCTCGAGTATCCTGCCGAGATGCTCCAGCCGTTCGTCCGCGACCGGTACCACCCCTATGTTCGCATCGATCGTGCAGAACGGATAGTTGCTGCACGCCGCTTCCGTATGCGCCAGCGCGTTAAAGAGCGTCGATTTCCCGACGTTCGGGAGTCCGATGATCCCGAGCTCGAGCGACATCCGACCGCCTCTCCGCTACACGCGCATGAACTGCAAGGCCGTCCCGCATGAAGAGCGGGGCTCTAACCCCTCATGAAGAGAGGGGCTTAACCCCGCATGAAGAGCGGGGCCAGCACCAGCGAGATGACCGACATAAGCTTGATCAGAATGTTGATTGACGGGCCCACCGTGTCCTTGAGCGGGTCCCCGACCGTATCACCGACAACGGCGGCCTTGTGAGCGTCCGAACCCTTGCCGCCGAAGTGACCTTCCTCAATGTATTTTTTGGCGTTGTCCATGGCTCCGCCGGAGTTCGCGGTCTGGATCCCGAGCACGACGCCGGTCACGACCGCCCCGATGAGCAGTCCGGCCAGAGCCTTCTCGTCGTAGAGACCGACGGCGACCGGGACGACAATCGCCATGATGCCCGGCCTGATCATCCCCTTGATCGCGCCGCGCGTGCTGATGTCGACGCACGTGGCGGAGTCGGGCAGCGCTTCGCCCTTGAGCAGCCCCGGTATCTCGCGGAACTGGCGCCTGACCTCGTCGATCATCTTGAAGGCGACTCCGGAGACCGCCTGGAAGAGCATCGATGAGAACAGGAACGGCAGCATACCGCCCACGAGGAGCCCGGCCAGGACCTTCGGATCGGCCATGTCGGCGACCTGGATATGCGCGGTGGCCATGTACGCCGCGAGGAGGCCGATGGCCGCGAACGCCGCCGAGCCGATCGCAAACCCCTTGCCAATGGCGGCGGTCGTGTTGCCGACCGCGTCGAGATTGTCAGTGATCTCACGAACATGCGGGTCGAGACCCGCCATCTCCGCGATACCGCCGGCGTTGTCCGCCACCGGTCCGTACGAGTCGACCGCGACCACCATTCCCGTCGTCGCGAGCATGCCGAATGCCGCCATCGCGATGCCGTACATCCCGGCAAGCTGGTGCGCGATGATGATCGATACGGCGAGGACAAGCACCGGTACCGCCGTGCTCTCCATCCCGACGGCTGTGCCGGTCGTCACCGTGATGGCGGGGCCCATCTGTGATGACTCCGCAAGCCTCTTGACCGGGTTGTACTTGCCCGACGTGTAGTACTCGCTGACGAAACCGATAATGACACCGCTCGCGATCCCGGCGAGCGCCGCGTAGAACGGTCCCATCAGTCCGTAGGTCTTCCCGGCGATCGTGAAGTCGCTTCCCATCGTGCGAACGATGAAGAAGCTCGCCACGGCTGTCAGTCCGGCAGCCACGTAGGTTCCGCCCATGAGCGCAGCCTGCGGATTCTTCCGTCCGACGGCCTTGACGAACAGGATGCCGAGGATCGAAGCGATGATACCCGCGCCCGCGATGTAGAACGGCAGCGTCATCAGCTGCTCTTTCACCGCGGCGCCCGCGATGAGCGCGGCGGCCAGCGCCATGCTGGCGATGATGGACTCAACGTACGACTCGAGAAGGTCCGCGCCGAGACCCGCGACGTCGCCGACGTTGTCGCCGACGTTGTCCGCGATCACGGCCGGGTTCCTTGGATCATCCTCAGGGATGCCCGCCTCGACCTTGCCCACGAGATCGGCCGCCATGTCGGCGCCCTTGGTGAACAGCCCGCCGCCCGAGCGCGCGAAGAGGGCGACCAGACTGGCGCCCATCGCATAGCCGTTGACGATGAACGGCTCCTTGAAGATCCAGTAGACGATGACGAGTCCGAGCAGCGCCATGCTCGCGACGCTCATTCCCATCACGGATCCCGCAGATACGGCGACACCGAGTGCGCCCTTCACACCCCCGGTCACCGCGGCCTGCGTCGTCCGCGCGTTCGCACGGGTCGCGATGCTCATACCGATGTACCCCGCCAACGCCGAGACGATCGCTCCCGCGATGAACGTCACCGAGGTCTGCCATCCGAGCTTCAGGTCCGGATTGCCTGTGAGCATCGGCGCAAGAGCTATCAGAATCGCCACGACGACAACGAGGATCGAAACGTAGGTATACTCGCGCTTGAGGAACGCGCGCGCCCCCTGCTGGATGGCCTCCGAGATCTGAACCATGGCATCGCTGCCCTGGTCGCTTCTGAGAACCTCCCGCACGAGCAGAAGCACGAAGAGAAGTCCCACAATGCTTGCCGCGAGTGGAACGCCTATCGCTGCTGTCATGCATCCTCCCTGTCGGCCGAAGACTTCCTGTTGATCTGATTCATCGCCGCGCCCAGCCCGTCCCGCACCGCCACCAGCACCGCCGACGCCGCGTCCCTGATCATCGTCTCGACGGTCCCGAGCTCATCCTCGTCGAAGGGCTCGAGCACGTACTCCGCCCGGTCCTGTGACTCCGGCGACGCGTCCACGCCCACTCGGAGTCGTGCGAAGGAGTCAACACCAAGGGACGCTATGATCGAGGCCAGTCCGTTGTGCCCGCCGTCGCTTCCCGAACGCCTGAGTCTCAGGTGTCCCAGAGGCAAGTGGACATCGTCGCAAATGACCAGCAGATCCTCGATCTCCGCATCCATCGCCTCGAGAGCCTGCAGCACGGCTCGACCGCTCGCGTTCATGTAGGTCAGCGGCAGAACGAACCGCACGTCGTGTCCCGCAACCGCACCTCGTCCAGTCACGAAGTCGCCGCGGCCGGCAACGAGCTCCGTTCCGAGCCCATCGGCCAGCGCGGCGACCACGCGAAATCCCACATTGTGTCGAGTGTTCGTGTACTTCGCCCCGGGATTCCCGAGGCCCACTACGACTCTCACGATGCGTGCTTGCTCTCCCCGGCGTCGGACTCATCCTCGCCGCCCGGTGTCTCGCCCTCGGCCCCTTCACCCTCTGCGCCTTCCTCATCGTCGATCTTGAAGATGGTCGGCTGAAGGATGTCGACGACCGGACGCTCCGGGGTGTCGAGAAACTCGACGTTCTCGTGAACCAGTTCGTTGACATGGATGGCGCGCCCCACGTCGAGTTTGCTCACGTCGACCTCGATGTTCATCGGGATGTCCCGCGGCAGACAGCGGATCTCGACGTCACGCATCGTGTGATCGAGGATTCCGCGTCCCTCCTTCACAGCCGGACACGAACCGATGACGACGACCGGCACCCGGATGTGGATGGGTCTGTTCTCTGATATCCTCTGGAAGTCGACATGGAGGATCTCGCGGGTGATCGGATCGCGCGTCATGTCTCTGATGACGGCCCGGTTCATGTCCTTGCCATCGAGAACGAGCTGTACGATCACGTTTCTGCCTGAGGGCGTCCCCAACGCCACGCGGAGCTCGGTCGCGCCGATCGACAGGGAGATGGTTTCGCCCTGCTCTCCGTAGATAACGGCGGGGACCTGTCCCTGCTCCCTGGTGTGCTTTGCACCTTGCTTGCCCGTTGCGGCTCGCGCCAGGGCTGAGAGCTTCACTGTTGCCATTTGTTTCTCTCCGGATTCCGTTCTATGATTGCTCCGGCGTGCCGGCTCGTCCGACGCGCCTGCTCGCTACACGAAGAGCGAGCTGACCGACTTCTCTCCATGAATCCTGTCGATCCCCTCACCCAGAAGCTCGGCGACCGAGAGGACCTTGACCTTGTCACTGCGGACATCGGCGAGGTCGAGCGTGTTCGTCACGACAACCTGCTCGATCAGCGATCTGCTCAGCCGCTCAACCGCGTTATCGGCGAAGACGGCGTGCGTCGCACCCGCCATGATCCCGACCGCGCCGAGATCCATGATGGCCTTCGCGGCTTCGATGAGCGTGCTGCCGGTGCTGATGATGTCATCGATCATAATGACGTACTTCCCTTCAACATCGCCGACCACATTCATCACCTTGGCCGCGTCCGGCTTCGGACGCCGCTTGTCGACGAATCCCAGCGAGGCGCCCATCCGCTTGGCGAACGCGCGTCCCATCTTGATGCTTCCCGTGTCAGGCACCATCACGACGACATCGCCCTTGATCGATTGATCGAAGTATCGAAGCAGAACGGGCGCCGCGTAGATGTGGTCCAGCGGGATGTCGAAGAAGCCCTGGATCTGGGGCGCATGCAGATCCATTGTCAGCACACGGTCCGCCCCTGCCTCTGTCAGGAGGTTCGCCACGAGCTTCGCCGTGATCGCCACCCGGGGACGGTCCTTGCGATCCTGCCGTGCGTACCCGAAGTACGGGATGACAGCCGTGATCCTGCGGGCGGACGCGCGCTTCAGCGCGTCGCACATGATCAGAAGCTCAAGCAGATTCTCCGCGGGCGGCCCGGTCGGCTGAACGACGAACGCGTCCACGCCTCGGACGTTCTCGGAGATGCTGACCTGGATCTCTCCGTCCTTGAAACGATTGACGACCGCATCGCCAAGACCGATGTCGAGGTAGTCGGCGATCTCCCGCGCGAGAGCCTTGTTCGCATTTCCGCTAAAAAGCCTTAGCTCGTCCGCCATCAGCCTTCTCCCGTTCAGTCGTCCTGAGCCCTCTGAGTCCGTCCCGTTGAAACTCGCACCGCCCCAGACCGCTTTCTGGCTGGGGCGGGAGGATTCGAACCTCCGATGCGGGATCCAAAGACCCGTGTCTTGCCACTTGACGACGCCCCAGCGTGCCGGTTGCAGCTCTATCTCTTACCAGGGCTCGCTGCTGTGCGCCGCCTGTAGGCTGCACCGTCAGTCATCGTAGTCCTCAGCGAGCACCAGCTCTCGTTCGGGAATGCCCGATTGGTGCTCCACGCCACCCTTCTCCGCCAGTTCCAGCTGTCGCGCGTACTCGTCGAGAACCGCTTTCTCGATCATGTCGCGCGTCTCGTTGTTGATCGGGTGCGCGATGTCCCTGAACTCTCCGTCCTTCCGGCGACGACTCGGCATCGCCACGAAGAGATCAGAGTTACCCTCGATGACCTTCAGACCCCGCACGACGAACGCGTCGTCGAACGTGATGCTGACGAACGCCTTCAGCCGGTCCTCCGTCCGCAGTGTCAGACGGACCTCAGTGATCTGCATGCGTCTCACCGCCCTTTGTCTGGAAAAAGGGACAAGATCGCATCCGGGGCACACACTCCACGCGCCGTCGCTCCTCAGGAGCGACGCTCCTTTGCGCCCCCGACCCAACACCCGGAGTCGATCGGCTCTGCTACATGTATGGACCATCCGGGGTCACCCGTCATGCGAATGGCACCGGCAAGTACCTCAGCGTCCTCCCTTGACCCGGCCAATCCGAAGACGGTCGGGCCGCTCCCGGACATCTGAACCGCAAGCGCTCCAGCCCTCTCGAGCGCCCGACGAACGGCTGCGACCTCCGGACAGCACGACACAACGCCAGGTTCGAGGTCATTGCGAAGCGCCGTCAGTAGCGCGCGCATGTCCCCTTCCTGGATAGCTGAACAATTGAGTTTAGTGAAGAGGGCCTGGCGTGTCAACCCGATTCTGGCTGCGGCGTAGGCCTCACCCGCGGAAACTGGCACCGGCGGGGTCACAAGAACGAGCGCGAACCCAGAAAGCCCCGGCCACCACTCCAGGTTCTCCCCTCTGCCCCGCCCCCTGGCCGTACCGCCGCGAAGCATGAAAGGCACGTCGGAACCGATCCCGAGCGCCAGTCGCTTCAGATCTCCATCGGTCAGATCGAGGTCAAAGAGGCTGCACATGCCGAGCAGCGTGCCCGCCGCGTCCGCGCTTCCACCACCCAATCCGGCCGCCACAGGAATGCGCTTGTGAATATCGATCGATACGGGGGGACAGCCGGTCTCCGACCGCACCGCCTCCGCCGCTCGCCAGGCCAGATTGCTCTCGTCCAGCGGCACGACGAGCCCACGTGCGGACACGGTCATGCCGGCGGCGGACTCCTCGAGAACCAGGGTGTCGGCGAGGTCGATGCTCTGGAAGAGCGTGTCGATGTCGTGAAATCCGTCGGGGCGTCGAGAGACAACGGAGAGACCGAGGTTGACCTTGGCGAACGCTCGAACGCGCACGCTCATGAAACGTCTCCCGTTGCTGGTTGAGTCGTCCCTGCTCAGGACGAATAGAGGACCCAGACGACGACCGCGACCCACAGGAGGATGTTCACCACAAGCGGCACATCGGTGACCAGCACCCTGGAGGGTTTGCCTCCGCTGCCGCCTGCAAACACCAGGTACAGATAGCGGAACAGCCCGTAGACGACGAACGGCACCGTGTAGACCAGGCCGGCGCTGCCTACCTTCTCAACCGTCCCCGGCCAGATCGTGTAGATGGCATACGAGACGATCGTTGAGGCGGTCACAATGCCGATGAGCGCGTTGACGAAGTCCGGCGGATAGTGCTCGAGCGACGCACGGTGGCCTCCCGCGCCGCCCCCAAGCGTGAGAACCTCGGCCCGGCGTTTGCCAAGCCCGAGGAAGAGCGCAAGGAAGAACGTGCAGACGAGCAGCCAGGGTGAGAGTTCGGTGCCCGGCGCGGCGCCGCGAAGAACCTCGACGCTCGCCACCGCGCGCAGAACGAAACCGACCGCGATCGCCACCACGTCGAGAATGACCATGCGTCTCAGAACAAGGCTGTAGAGTACGTTCAACGCGAGGAAGCCGACACTGGTGTGACCGAACGTCGGATAGATGGAGTACGACCAGAACACCGCGACGCCGGCGAAGACGACCGCCGCGACCGCGGCGAGACCGACCGGCAGCATGCCTGATGCAAGCGGACGCAGCTTCTTCTCCGGGTGGCGCCGATCCTTCTCGATGTCCACGATGTCGTTGAGGATATAGACCGCACCCGACAGCAGGCAGAAGATCACGGCGCCCGAGACCGCCAGGGTGACGAGACCGCGGTCCCCCAGGCCACCCGCGAAGATGAGCCCGGCGAAGAGCACCGTGTTCTTGGTCCACTGGTGCGGACGCAGCGTCGCTACGAGTCCGGCAAGTGCTCGCATGCCTCCCCCGTTCAGGTCAGGATGTCTCTGAGTTTCGTGACGATGAGGTCGACCGCGACGACGTTCTTCCCGCCCTCCGGGATGATGACGTCAGCGTAGCGCTTGCTCGGCTCGACGAACTGGAGGTGCATCGGCCGCACCGTATCGAGGTACTGCTCGATGACCTGCTCCGCCGTGCGGCCGCGCCTGACCATGTCGCGCCTCAGCCTTCGAATGAACCTCTCGTCCGCGTCCGTGTCGACGTAGAGCTTGATGTCGAGGATCTCGCGGATCTCACTCAGCGCGAGAACGAGAATCCCCTCGAGCAACACGATGCGAGCGGGCCGGATGGTCAGAGTCTCCGGCTTCCTGGTGTGTGTCTCATAATCGTACAGCGGCTTCTGGATCGTCTCCCCGGACTTGAGCGCCATCAGCTGCTCGAGCATCAACTGGTTCTCGAACGCGTCCGGGTGATCATAGTTGATGGAGACCCGCTCCTCGAAAGGGAGGTGGCTGCGGTCCCTGTAGTAGGAGTCGTGATGGATCGTCACGACGCTTGCGCCCGGGAAGTGCTTCAGCACCTCCTTGGCCACCGTTGTCTTGCCCGATCCGGTACCGCCCGCGATTCCGATGATGACCGGTTCCACTCAACCCTCCTGCGGGAACATCTCGGCCTCGACGATCTCGCAGATCGCGTGGCCGAACGCTATCTGAGCCTCCTGAACGTGCTGCGTACCCGTTGCCGGCACGCGCACCGTCATATCACTCACAGCTGCCATCGGGCCGCCGTCGCCGCCCACCAGGGCCACCGTCACGATCCCACGCTCCCCTGCCGTCTCCAGTGCGCGAACGACATTCCGTGACGATCCGCTGGTCGAGATCCCGACCAACACGTCGCCACTCCGCCCCAGGGCCTCCACCTGACGAGCGAAGACCTCATCGTACCCGAAATCATTGGCCACCGCCGTGAGGACGGACGCGTTGACCGTCAGCGCGAGCGCCGGCAGTCCGGGGCGGTCCAGCTTCAGTCGCGCCGCGAGTTCCGCTGCGAGGTGCTGCGCGTCGGCCGCGCTCCCGCCGTTTCCGCAGAAGAGGACCTTCCCGCCCGAACGGAACGCCTTGAGGATCGCGGCCGCCACTTCGGCTGCGACTCCCGGAAGCTCGCGGTGCGCGCCCTCGACCGCGGCCACGCTCGCCGCCATGATGCGTTCGGCCGCCTGCTCGTACCTCGCCAGATCAGTCCCCATCTCGCCTACCTCTCTGCGATGTATTCCTGGACGGCCGCGAGCCATGGACGCGGCTCCCAGCCAATCAGCTCGCGCAGAAGCGCAAGCGACAATACCGAGTTATGAGGCCGTGCTGCCGGTCGCGGAAAGGCCTCGCTTCCCACGGGGTCGATCGGAACGTCCGACATACCCGCCGCATCGACGATGGCTCTTGCAAAGCCGAACCACGTCGTCGATCCGGAGTTCGTGGCGTGCACGATCCCCTCGGCGCGCGCGTCGACAAGCTCCCTGATGACGGCCGAGAGATCCCGGGCGTTCGTCGGCGCCCCGAACTGGTCGTCGACCACCTCGAGCCTCCCACGCTCCTTCGCCGCGCGAATGATGGTCTCGACGAAGTTGGGGCCACGGTGTCCGTAGAGCCAGGAGGTCCTGACGATGAGCCACGACGCGCCCGATTTCATGACGGCCCGCTCGCCGCCCAGCTTCGAAGCCCCGTAGACACCCAGGGGTGCCGGTTCATCGTACACCTCGTATGGTTCCCTCTTCTCCCCGTCGAACACGTAGTCCGTGCTGATCTGCACGATCCGCGCGCCCACGGCTGCCGCTGCTGCTGCAACGTTGCCGGCTCCCACGGCGTTCACCGCATGAGCCCGCTCCGCATCGCCCTCGGCGCCGTCGACGTCGACGTAGGCGGCGCAGTTGATGACCACGGCGGGAGCAGCGCTCTCGATCGTGCGCGAGCAGAGCTCCGCATCGGTGATGTCGAACTCCCCGATGTCGACACACGTCACCGTGCAGTGCGAGGCCAGCTCTTCAACCAGCACGCTGCCCAGCATGCCCTGCGCCCCGGTGACCAGTACGTGTTCCACGCGCCTCTCCTGACTACGGAACCTCGATACGACTCGCATCGCCGAGCATGAAACGATACGCCTTCGGCATCATCCCGCTCTGGACGATCTCAACGTTCTTTCCGACGAGGCTCCGCTCCATCCGATGCCCGAGATTCGTGATCCGCGAATTCTCGAGGATGATGCTGTGCTCCAGTTCCGAATTCTGTATGAACACGTCGTGGTAGATCGATGTGAACGGCCCGACGTAGGACTTCTGGATGACGGTGTTCCGACCGATGATGAGCGGGCCCCGGAGCACGCTGCCGCGCACCTGCGCACCCTCCTCGACGACGACGCTCCCGTCGATCCTGGATGACGTGTCCACGTCGCCATCGATGCGTCCCACGATCGTCTCGAGGATCATCCGGTTCGCCTCGAGGATGTCCTCGAGCTTGCCCGTGTCCTTCCACCACCCCGTCACCTCATGTGCGCGGACGCTCTGTCCGTCATCGATCAGGTACTGGATCGCGTCGGTGATCTCGAGTTCGCCTCTCCCCGACGGTTTGATCTTCTTCGTGGCGGCGAACACGCCGGCGTCGAACATGTATACTCCGACGAGCGCCAGGTCGGACTTCGGCTCCAACGGCTTCTCCTCAAGACGGACGACGTGACCCTCCCTGAGTTCAGCGACACCGAAGTCGCTCGGATTGTCGACCCGCGCGAGGAGAATCTGCGCGTTCGGCCGGTTCCTCTGGAACTCGTCGACGAAGTCCGTGATGCCGCCCCGGATGAGATTGTCCCCGAGGTACATCACGAAGGGTTCCTTCCCCATGAACTCCTCGGCGATCATCACGGCATGCGCCAGCCCCTTCGGCGCGTCCTGATGGATGTAGGTCACCTTGAGTCCGAAGGCCGACCCGTCCCCCACGGCCTCCTCGATCTCGGCCGCCGTTTCACCCACGATGATACCGACGTCGATGATACCGGCCGCGCGAATCGCCTCGAGTCCATAGAACAGGATGGGCTTGTTCGCGATGGGCACGAGCTGCTTCGCGCTCGTGTGCGTGATGGGGCGTAGCCGAGTTCCTTTACCGCCCGAAAGCACGAGAGCCTTGATAGGATCACCGACCTTTCAGAAGTGTCGAGCAGCCACGCGAGAGGCGCGGTCGCCCCCCCCCTGCACCCCGCAGCGGCTCCGTTCAGATTCCCTGTGTCGCTATTCGTTCAAGAGGCGCTCGACGACTGCCGCAACGGACGCAAGCGCCTCGTCGAGCTTCGATGCATCGCCGCCGCCGGCCTGCGCCATGTGCGGTTTCCCTCCGCCGCGCGCGCCCATCACCTCGCCGACGATGCGGACGACGTCGCCCGCCTTCAGCCGACCCGGCTTCACCAGATCGTCCGTGACGAACGCTATCATCGAGGGCTTGTCATCGATGACGGCGCCCAGCACTCCGACCGCCGCAGTATCAAGCTTCTCTCTGAGACCGTCCGCCTGCGCCCTGAGATCGGGCACCGTCGCGGCATCCGTTCTGGTCGCGAGGACTCTCACACCCGAGGCCTCCAGCGTGACCGTCTGTTCGATGAGACCGTCTGCCGATGCCCCGGCCGACCGGCGCCGTTCCAGAGCGAGTTCCTTCGAGAGGCGCGACACGTCAGCCGTGAGTTCGCGCACCCTCCCCGCAAGCTCGTCCGGCCGTACCTTGAGCTCGGTCGACGCTTCGTGGAGCGCGTTCTCGGCCTCCCGCGCGTGGAGGACGACATCGACGCCCGTGAGGGCCTCGATCCGTCTCGTCCCCGCCGCCACGCTCGACTCCGATATGATCCGGAATCCGCCGATCTCCCCGGTTCGCGCCACGTGCGTGCCCCCGCAGAGTTCGAGGCTGACGCCTTCCACCGTAATGGTTCTGACGGTGTCGCCGTACTTCTCGTCGAAGAGAGCCGTCGCTCCCTGTTCGATAGCGCAATCGAGGGTCGTCTCGTTCTCGCCCACCGGAAGGTCCGCGCGGATCCACGCATTCACCGCGTCCTCGACCTCCACCAGCTCGCCCTGCGAGAGTGCTGCGAAGTGTGTGAAATCGAAACGGAGACGCTCCGGCCCGACCCACGAACCCGACTGGTGCACGTGGCCCCCGAGCGTGTGCCGCAGGGCCGACTGCATCAGGTGGGTCGCCGTGTGGTTCTTCTCGATCCGACGGCGGACCGCCAGATCGACGGACGCGCTCACGACGTCGCCGGGCTTCACGCTCCCGGTCATCGACCTGAGGACGTGGACGGTCAGTTCGTCCTCCTTGTACACATTCGCGACCTCGGCCTCGAACCCGTCCCCCTGAAGCCAGCCGGCGTCGGCGGCCTGCCCGCCCGACTCCGCGTAGAACGGGGTCCGGTCCAGAGCCACTTCGAGAAGACCCTCAGTGAGTCCGGCGCGAACCCGTGTCACGGTCGCCTCCACGGCGTCCGACGGAACACCGCTCGACGCCGTCTCCGCATCGACGCTTCGGAGGGCCCTGAGCCCGTACCCGACGAAATCGGTCCTCGGCGACGCGTCACCGCCGACGGTCCACTTCCGCGCGTCCACTGCTGTTCCGAAGGATGAGGCGCGCCGCCCGCGCTCCTTCTGCTGCTCCATAGCGGCCTCGAATCCGGGCATGTCCACGTCGAGCCCCCGCTCGGCGGCCATCTCGGAGGTGAGGTCGGGAGGGAATCCGTACGTATCGTAGAGCGCGAATGCGTCGGAGCCGGCGACGGTCGTACCGCCCGCCGCGACGACACGGTTGACGATCTCTTCGAAGAGCGCGCTGCCCTGGGTGAGCGTCGTGTGGAACCGCTCCTCCTCCGAGCGCACGACCAGCGCGATGTGCTCGCGGAGCGGTTCGAGGTGCTGGTGTCCGTCCTTCATCACTTCGACGACGACGCCCGTGAGTCGGTAGAGGAACGGCTTCGTGATGCCGAGCGCGAGGCCTCGCCGGACCGCGCGCCGGATGACGCGCCGCACGACGTACCCCTGGGCCTCGTTCGACGGGAGGATGTTCTCGGCGATCGCGAATGTCATCGCGCGCGTGTGATCGCTGATCACGGCGACCTCCGTCGCCACACCCGGTATGCCCTCGGACAGCGGCGGCAGTTCTCCACCCGCCTCCTCCACCTCGCGCTTCACGGCCTCTACAATCGGCCTCATGATGTCGGTGTCATAGAGGCTCGAGGCGCCCTGGAGCACGGCGGCCATCCGCTCGAGTCCCATCCCGGTGTCGATCCCGGGACGCTTGAGCGGCTCTCTGCTCCCATCGGCGGACTGCATGAACTGCGGGAAGACGAGATTCCATACCTCGAAGAAGCGCCGGCACTCACACCCGGGCTTGCAGTCCGGGTCGCCACACCCCACGTCCGTACCCATGTCGACGTGGATCTCCGAGCACGGACCGCACGGACCCGAATCGCCCGCCGGTCCCCAGAAGTTGTCCTTGTCACCGAGCGCGACGATCCGTTCCGCCGGGAACCCGACCTTCGTCCGCCATATGTCGGCGGTCGCATCGTCCTCGCGATGTACCGTCACCCAGAGACGGTCCGCGTCGAATCCCAGGACGTTCGTGAGGAAGTCCCACGCCCATTGAATCGTCTGTTCCTTGAAGTAGTCGCCGAACGAGAAGTTCCCCAGCATCTCGAAGAAGGTCGCATGATATGGACTCCGACCGACCTCGTCGAGATCGGACAGCCTCAGACACCGCTGCGATGTCACCGCCCGTCGGTACGGGGGTTCCTCCATCAGGTAGTACCGCTTGAACGGCACCATCCCCGCCGAGTTGAACAGGAGCGTGGGGTCGTCCCGCGGGATCAGCGGAGCGCTCGGGACCACCTCATGGCCACGCTCCGCGAAGTACTCGATGTACCGTCTCCTGATCTCGCTCGCCGTCATCTGCTAGCTGTCCTCCCCCTCGGGGTTCTTCAGTACCGCCGCGACCGTCGCATACGAGAAACCGCGTCTGAGCAGAAACCCCTCCAGCCGACGCCGGTCGCGTTCGACCGCGTCGGCGCCTGTCGCGCGCGTCCGCCTGCTCAGAGCGCGTCTCGCCAGCTCCGTCTCCGCGTGCTCCTCGTAGATCTCCGCGGCCACCTCTTCGATGACCGCGGGTTCGACCTTCTTCGCTCGAAGCTCGGCAACGAGCCGTCGTCTGCCGACCGGCCGGAGTCTCACGCGCTCGTCGGCCCAGAGCCGCGCGAATTCGAGGTCATCCAGAAGCCCCACCGCCGTGAGGTCGCCTATGATGCGCTCACAGACGTCCTCCGCAAACGCCTTCCGGCTCAGACGCTCCCTGAGTTCGCCAACGCTCCTCGCGCGGACCGTCAGCAGCTTGAGCGCCGCTTCCCGGGCGCGCTCCACCTCGGCCTGAATCCCGGCCGTGGCGCCGCCCGACTCGTTGTCATCGCGCGCCCCGGCTCCCCGCGGAGCGGGACGCGCGCCTCTGTTCCTGTATCGCGGCATCCCGGACTACGAGGTGGCCTCGACGGCGACGGGCTCCGCCTCCGCCTCGGTCTCCTCAGACGCCTCATCGCCGGGGATCAGACCCATCGCCACGCGGATGGCGCGCTCCAGTTCCGCGCACACTTCGGCGTTCTCCTCGAGGAAGGCTCTGGCCTTCTCCCGTCCCTGGCCGAGCTGTGTATCCCCAAAGGCCAGCCAGGTTCCCTTGCGCGACAGAACGTTGTGCTCGGTGCCGAGATCGAGCAGGTCGCCCTCGAACGAGATCCCCTTGCCGTAGATGATGTCGAACTCCGCAACGCGGAACGGCGGGGCGACCTTGTTCTTGACCACCTTGACCTTCGTCCTGTTGCCGATCGCGACGTCTCCCGCCTTGATCGCGCCGATGCGTCTGATATCGAGACGCACGCTCGCGTAGAACTTGAGCGCGCGACCTCCCGAGGTCGTCTCCGGATTGCCGAACATCACGCCGATCTTCATCCGGATCTGGTTGATGAACACCACGCACGTCTTCGACTTGGAGATGGACCCCGCGAGCTTCCTCAGCGCCTGCGACATCAGCCGCGCCTGGAGCCCGACGTGCGTAT
This sequence comes from uncultured bacterium, assembly GCA_964516845.1. GTDB lineage: Bacteria > Joyebacterota > Joyebacteria > Joyebacterales > Joyebacteraceae > JAPEKQ01. The sequence continues at coordinate 110,209 of CAZEXP010000001.1, read as the reverse complement.
CACCCATCTCACCCTCGATCTCCGCACGCGGAACGAGCGCCGCGACCGAATCGATGACGATGATGTCGACCGCGCCGCTTCTGACGAGCATCTCCGTGATGTCGAGCGCCTGCTCACCCGTGTCGGGCTGCGAGATCAGCAGGTTGTCCGTATCGACGCCGAGCGCCCGCGCGTAGCCCGGGTCCATGGCGTGTTCCGCATCGATGAACGCCGCAACGCCGCCGAGCCGCTGGGCGTTGGCAACCATCTGCAGCGAGAGCGTCGTCTTCCCCGACGACTCCGGGCCGAATACCTCGACCACGCGCCCCCGCGGCACGCCGCCGATCCCGAGCGCCAGGTCAAGCACGAGCGACCCGGTCGGAATGGCCTCGATGCCCTCTCCAGACCGGTCCGATCCAAGCCGCATGATCGAACCCTTCCCGAACTGCTTCTCAATCTGCGAGAGCGCCAGATCCAATGCCTTCTTCTTTTCCTTCTCCTGAGCCATGCTGTCCTCCATGCCGATTGCGGCAAGGGGTCAATGTCGTGGGTCCGCATCCGTTCCGCCGAGCCGGATGACCTCGAGCGTCTCGTGTCGTGCGCCGTGCGGCGAGAGTGTGCTCTGGATGAGCGCGAACTCGTCCGCCACCGTGCGCCCGCGTGGGACCGGAAGCTTCGCTATGAGCGCCGGAAGGTGCGCGTCACGGGGTAGTGCCCCCGTATCGCGAATCCTTCCCAGCGTGATGTGGGGATGAAAACTCCTCTTCTCCCGGGGAAAACCGAGGGGTGTCAGCTCCCGTTCGACCGCCTCCTGGAGGTCGCAGAGCCCTGGTGAGGGTTCCACGCCGACCCAGACGACGCGCGGGCGCGCCGGTGATGGGAAGGCTCCCATCGAGGTCGTATCGAACGCAAAAGGGGGCACCTCAGCGGCAGCGGCCTCGAGCGCCGCCACCAGATCCGGGAGCAGGGCCTCCTCCACATCGCCTAGAAACTTGAGAGTCAGGTGCAGCGTCGCCGCGCGGGACCAGCTGGCCCGCACGCCGGCGCCTCGGAGTTCATCGATCAGTGAGAGTATGCCGTCTTTGAGCCCGGCCGACAACTCCAAAGCCACGAATGCGCGGATCATATGGCGTCGCTCCGTTCGAACGGAACGTGCACGACAGGGGTCACGCGACCACGCCTCCGGCGTCGGGAGCCACCGAAGATGCCGCCGGCGGCTCGTCCATGGAGAGACCCATCAGATCGCGGCGGACCAGATCGAGCGCGGCGACCGCCGCGCGACGCCGCACGCGGTCACGGCCACGCCCGAGAAGAAGCCTCCAGACGACCGTCTTCCCCTTGCGGGCAAGTGCGATATACACCAGTCCGACCGGCTTCTCGGGGGTACCGCCTCCGGGCCCGGCGATGCCCGTGATGGAGAGTCCGTAGTCGGTCTTCGCCCGGTCACGCACCCCGGTCGCCATCTCACCGGCGACCTCGGCGGAGACCGCACCATGAGCCGTCAGCGTCCCGGCCTTGACCCGAAGCAGCCGCTTCTTGAGGTCATTGCTGTACGCCACGATGCCACCCGCGAAGTACTCGGAGCTTCCCGGCGTCTTCGTCAACTGCCAGGCCACCCGCCCTCCCGTACAGGATTCGGCGACCGCGAGTGTCTTGCCCTGCATGCTCAGCAGATACCCGACGACGCGTTCGATCGATTCGCTGCCGCGGGCATAGACCGCGTCCCCGAGAACGTCCGCGATCCGCTCCTGGGCCCGTTCCGCAGCCCGCGCCGCCTGCACACGGGACTCGCCGCGACCGGTGATCCTCAGATCGACCCCGTCCGCATGAGGAAGATAGGCAACCTCCACGCGAGCGAGTCTCCTCGCGATCGGATGCACCCGGTCGGCGATCTCGGACTCCGCGAGATGGAGCACACGGACCATGCGCTCCTCCTTCAAGCGAACAAGCCCGCGCCCCTCGAGAAACGGCGCGATGTAGTTCTCGAAGATCCCGCGCATCTCCGCGGGGACGCCGGGCAGCGCGAAGAGCAACCGGCCCTCGCGTTCCATCATCAGCCCGGGGGCACTCCCGACCTTGTTCTCGATGGGACGCGCGCACTCCGGGAGCATGCACTGCGCGGCATTCGATTCCGGTACACCGGCGCCGCGCCGCGCGAAGCTGGCGCTGACGCTCGCCAGCGCCTCCTCATTGAGAACCAGGTCACAGGAGAACAGGCGCGCGAGCGCCTGCTTCGTTCGATCATCCGCCGTCGGCCCGAGCCCCCCGGTGATCACAACGAGTTCGGCGCAGCTGAGCGCCTCCCGGACCGCCTCCTCGATAACGGGCTGTGCGTCACCGACGGACGTCATTCGCAAGATCTCGGCGCCAAGCTCGCTGAGATGCAACGCCAGATACGATGCGTTCGTGTCCGTTCTGCTCCCGTTGAGAAGCTCGTCCCCGATCGTGATGATCTCTGTTCTCATGAACGCGCTCCGGGGTGGGTCATCAGCACCGAGACCTCCGCTGCTCGCTCCCGATATCGACCGAGGCAGCCGCGGCTAGGAACCGCCGGCCACCAGAAGCATGATCCGGACGAGGGCGTTCGTGTAGATACCCGCAACCACGTCATCAGTCACGATGCCCAATCCCCCGGGAAGGGATTCGGCGCGCGCCGCGGGGAAGGGCTTGAGGATGTCGAGGATACGGAAGAGGACGAAGGCCACGGCGTAGACGGTCAGCGTCTTCGGCAGGAAGAGGACGGAGATGAGCATCCCGGCGAATTCGTCGACCACGATGGGCGACGCATCCTTACCGAGCTCCCGCTCCGCGCGGGTCGATGTCCAGATGGCCATCGCGGCGAACGCCAGCGTCGAGAGGATCATCAGGAGGAGCGGTCTGAGGGATGCGCCCGGAAGCACCTGCGGAAGCAGGAACCAGAGCAGCACGACGCACCCGAACGATCCTACGGTTGCAGGCGCTACGGGCGCATATCCAAGGAACCCGCCCGTCGCGATGATTCGCGTCAGCAGACCCATGTCGGCACTCCGGTTCTCGTGCACAGGCGCCTCCGCTGTTCTCGGGTGTTCCCGGCGGACGGTGCGTGGCCGCCCGCCGGATCATCCGAACTTCCCTTAGCTCTGCGTCCATACCTCACGCTTGAGCAGACGCTCCCACTTCCGGTCGACGTCGGCCTGGATCTCCGCGATGATGTGCTTGTTCTCCTCGCGGAACAGGTGACGGAACCGGCCCTGGCGCTTCATCCATACCTCGATCGGGATCTTCTCCTTGGGCTTTCTGGTCACCGTGATCCTGCCGTGCTCGACCTCGTAGATCGGCCAGAAGCACGTCTCCACGGCCTGGCGCGCGATATCCATGGACTCCTCCATCGGATAGCGCCAGCCGCGCGTGCACGGCGCGAGGACGTTCATGAAGGCTGGACCCTCGATCGAGAGAGCCTTCTCGATCTTGTCGGTCATGTCCTTCGGATACCCGGGCGTCGCCTGGGCCACGTACGGGATCTCGTGAGCGATCATGATCTCCGTGAGCGGCTTCGGATACTGCTGCTTCCCGGGGATCACCTTTCCGGCGGGCGTCGTCGATGTGGCGGTGCCTCTCGGCGTTCCGCCGGACCGCTGGATGCCCGTGTTCATGTAGGCTTCGTTGTCATAGCAGATGTAGAGCATGTTGTGACCGCGCTCCATCGCACCCGACAGGGCCTGCAGACCGATATCGTACGTGCCGCCGTCCCCGCCCATCGCGATGAAGTTGATCTTCTTGTCGATCTTCCCCTGCTTCCGCAGCGATCTGTACGCGGCCTCGGCGCCGCTGATCGTGGCGGCCGAGTTCTCGAACGCGTTGTGGATGAAAGGCGTCCTCCAAGACGTGTACGGGTAGATCGTCGTCACAACCTCCACACATCCCGTCGTGCAACCGCACACCGTGTCCTTCCCTGCCGATAGCAGGATCTGTCGCATCGCCGTCATCGGCAGGCACCCCGCGCACGCGCGGTGACCTGCGGACATCAGCTCTTCGCGCTGGGCCAGCTGCTTCAGGCCTGGCATGTGAAACCCTCCTTACCCTCTGACCCCGACGAACCGAGGCTCATCGACCGACTGCTTGCCGGCGCTGATCGCGTCCAGTTCGTCGAACACGGATTTGAGATCACCCATCGACATGTCACGGCCTCCAAGACCGTAAACGAAGTTCCCCACCGTCTGGTCGCCGCCGTAGAGCGCCGCCTTGATCTCCTTCTCCAGCGGGCCGCCCGGAGCGCCGAACGAGATGGCGCGGTCGAGCACGCCGACCGTTTTGACGCCCGAGAGCGCATCAGCGATCTCGCGGCCAGGGAACGGACGGAACGAGCGTATCTTGAGCAGGCCGACCTTGCGCCCCGCCTCGCGGAGCTCATCGACCACGACCTTCGTCGTCCCTGCCGTTGAACCGAGCGCCACAAGAGCGGTGTCGGCGTCGTCGAGCCGGTACGATTCGATCAGACCATACGGGCGGCCGGACAGCTTCCCGTAGGCCTCCCCGATCGTCTGGATGACGCCCCGCGCGTTCTTCATCGCTTCGACCTGCTGACGCTTGTGCTCGAAGTAGTAGTCCTGCAGGTCGAGCGGACCGAACGTCACCGGGTTGTCGGTGTCGAGCAGGCTGTACTTCGGCTTGAAGTCGCCCGCCCACTCACGCGCCTCCGCGTCCTCGAGAATATCGAGGACCTCGGCGGTGTGACTGATGATGAAGCCGTCGAACGTCACCATGACCGGGAGGAGCACGTCCGGGTGCTCGGCGATCCTGACAGCCTGAAGCACATTGTCGTACGCTTCCTGCGCGCTCTCCGAGTAGAGCTGGATCCAGCTCGAATCGCGGCAGCCCATGGTGTCACTGTGATCGCAGTGAATGTTGATTGGACCCGACAGCGCTCGGTTGATCACCGGCATCACGATCGGCAGACGCATCGACGCGGCGATGTAGACGATCTCCCACATGAGGGCGAGACCGTTGGCCGACGTGGCCGTCATCGCGCGCGCGCCTGCGGCAGACGCGCCGACCGTTGCGCTCATCGCGCTGTGCTCGGATTCCACGAGCACGAATTCCGCCTTCACGTCGCCGTCCGCGACGAATTCGGCGAACTTGTGCATCAGTTCGGTCTGGGGTGTGATGGGAAACGCCGCGACCACGTCCGGGTCGATCTGGCGCATGGCCTCGGCGGCCGCGTCGTTGCCCGAGAGGATAAGTCTCCTAGCCACCTCTTGCTCCCTTCTCGCTCGCTTCCTTCACCGTCGGCGCGCGTTTCACCGGAGGATCCGGCGACGCCGACGCGTTGCGAACCTAGTCGTCAGCGATATCCGTCTCGAGCTTCATCTCGATAGCCGTAACCTTGTCCGGACATTCGAACGCGCAGATCCCGCAGCCCTTGCAGTGATCCAGGTCGATGCCCGTCATCTTCCCGTCCTTCACGAGGATCGACGAGTCCGGGCAGGCAATCCAGCAGCTCAGGCAGTGGATGCACTTGCCGCTGTCCCAGACCGGTCGATAGGTCCTCCAGGACCCCGTCTCATAGGTCTGGGCGTTCCCCGCCTCTTCGATCATCCCGGCGATTGGGATCTCAGTCCAAGCCTTCTCGCTCATTCGGAAACAACCTCCTCGTACGCACGCTTGATCGCGCGCACGTTGCCCTCGAGTACCTCAGGGCGGAATCCATGAGAGAACTTCTTCTTGATCTGGTTGTTGACCGTCTCGAGTTCGAGAAGCGGCTTGATCTTGATGAGCGCACCGAGCATCGGCGCGTTCGGGATCGGGCGACCGATCTCGTCGATCGCAATCCCCGTCGCGTTCACCGTGTAGATCTTGCGCCCCGGTTTGCCGATCTCGGCTCGGATCTCAGCCGGGGTCTTGAGGGTGTTGACGATAACGATCGCGTCCTCATCCGTCCCGGCCGTTATGTCGACAGAACTCACAAGCGTGTCATCGAGAATGATCACGATCTGCGGGGAAACAATGGCGCAGTGGACGCGGATCGGCTCCTCGCTGATCCTCGTGAAACCGCGCATCGGGGCGCCCATCCGCTCCGGGCCGTAGTCCGGGAAACCCTGGCTGTACTTCCCCTCCATCGCGGCGGCCGCCGCCAGCAGCAGCGACGCGGTCTTCGCGCCCTGTCCGCCGCGGGCGTGCCACCGAATTTCCATCATCTGGGACATCCGGAATCCTCCTTCACGCGGTACGTTCCGTGAGTTCTCCACGTAGGCAAATCAACGTATGAGATTACCAATCCCGTTTCAGGTGGTCAAGCGCAAACGCCCTTGCGGCGGGCTCTGATGGGGGTGTCACGGGACGTCGGGGTATTCCCTAGAAGGTCCGTCGCTCTTCGAGCGCTGTCCCGAGCGTCAGCTCGTCGGCCAGGTCGAGGTCGCCGCCCACCGGCAGACCGCTGGCGAGCTTCGAGACGGCGACGCCTCGAGAGCCGATGAGCCGCGCGAGATAGAGCGATGTCGCCTCACCCTCCGCTGTCGGGTTGAGGGCAAGGATGACCTCGGCGATCGGATTCGCGCCGACGCGCCCGAGAAGCGAATCGATCCGGAGATTCTCCGGGCCTATCCCGTCCAGTGGAGACAGGACGCCGCCGAGCACGTGGTAGCGGCCGCGGAAGCGTCCGGTGCGCTCGAGCGCAAGCACGTCGCTGGCTCGCTCAACCACGCAGATGATCTGGGGGTCGCGCTGTGAGTCGGTGCAGATATAGCAGGGGTCCGCCTCGGTGAACGAACCGCACTCCGAACACCGCACCGTCCGCGAGCGCGCGTTCACGATCGAGTCGGCCAGCTCGCGACACTCGGCCTCCGATGAGGAGACGAGCTTCAGCGCGATGCGCGTGGCCGACTTGCGGCCGATGCCCGGCAAACGGCCGAGCGTCTGGACGAGTCGATCCAACGCCGGTGGGAACCCTGCCATCAGTCCATCTCCTACATTCCGGGGATCATGCCCCCCGTTACCTTGGCCATCTCAGAGGCCGCGAGTTCGTCCGACCTCTCCTTCGCGTCACGCAGCGCTCCGAGGAGCAGATCCTCGAGCATGTCCGGGTCCGCGCCATCGAGCGCCTCGGGTGCGACCCGCACGCCGATGACGTCCCGCTGCCCGTTCATCGTCACGGTCACCACACCCCCACCCGAGGTCCCCTCGACACGCCGCTCCGCGAGGTCCTCGCGCACCGCGGCGAGCTTCTTCTCAAGCTTCTGCGCTTCCTTGAGCATCTTCGAGAGCTGATTCGACATGCATACCCCCCGTCAGCGTGACTCGTCCAGCTCGCCGTCAAACATCTCGATGACGCGGCCGATCGCCTCGCCATCGGTCCGACCGGGTGAGGTTGCGCCCTTGCCCGCGACACCCGTCGCTTTCCGCGCTCCCGTGTCGATCGCTCCCTGCGGGTTCTGCCGGGTCGCTTCCCCGTCCACCTGCTTCTTCCGGCCCGCGGCCACGACCTCCGTGACGAACTCGAACTCGAACCGCACCGGCGCGCCGTAGACCGACGCGGCCTCCCGCTCCATGACGGACATGTTGCCGCGGTCCCCGAGCTGATCGCGGTGGAATCTCGATCCGTTGGGGACGGTCAGCAGCAGGATGCCGCCGCTGAAGTCCTCCGGCACCGCCTCGCAGAGGAATGCGCCGACGGCCGGCTTGGCGCCGCGAATCCCCGCGAGCACCTCCGGCCAGAGTTCCACACCACCCCGATAGTCCGCCGGCTCCGCCACGGCTGTCGCCGCTTCTCTCGTCGCAGCGGGCGCGTGCTCCGCCACGGCTGTCGCCCCTTCTCTCGTTGCGGCGGGCGCGCGCTCCGCCGCCGGTGATGCCGCCTCCCCTGCTCCCGGCACCCGCGTCGCCGACGCCTCCGCTGCCCGTCCGCTCTTCTTCTTCCGGGCGCCGCCGTCCTCTCGCTTTCCCGTCCCGTCGACTCCCGCAGAACCGGAACCCGTCGGGTCAACCGCACGTCGTCCCGGGCCGCCTTGCGCGAGTGTTCGCAATACCTCATCGATCGTGACGGTACGGTCGAGTCGCGCCATCCGGACAACGGCAAGTTCCACCAGCAGCGCTGCCTGCGTGCTCCACCGCACGGCTGCCTGGGCGTCGAGCGCGATCCGCGCCATGCGAACGAGGTCGCCCTCCGTGAGTTCACGCGATGCGCCCTCACGCTGTGCATACTCGGACGCGCGTCCGACCAGCCTCGCCGGGTCGGGCGCCGCCTTCATCATCAGAAGATTCGAGACGTGCTCCACGACGCCGTCGATCAGGTCGCGCGGATCGAATCCGGCGGCGAGCGCTCCGGCCAGCGCCCCGAGGGCGGCGCCGGCGTCCGAGCCGGCCGCGGCATCAGTGATCGCGAAGTAGACGTCCACGTCGGGGATACCGAGCACACGCTCGACGTCATCGACGCTGACCATATCCGACCCCAGCGACAGAAGCTGATCGAGCAGACTCTCGGCGTCGCGCATGCCGCCGTCCGCGCGGGCGGCCACGAGTCTGAGCGCCCCCTCCTCGACCTTGATCTTCTCGGCACGCGCGATGGTCGCAAGACGCTCCTCGATCTCCGCCTCGGAGATGCGATGGAAATCGAAACGCTGACAACGCGACGTGATGGTCTCGGGGATCTTCCCCGGCTCGGTCGTGGCGAGGATGAACACGACGTGCTCCGGCGGCTCCTCCAACGTCTTCAGGAGCGCATTGAAGGCCTCACGGGTGAGCATGTGCGCTTCGTCGATGATGTAGACCTTCCGGAGTCCGGACAGCGGAGCGTACTGGACCGTCTCGCGAATGCTGCGCGCATCCTCGATGCGACGGTTCGACGCGCCGTCGATCTCGATGACATCGAGGCTTTTCCCCGAGGCGATCTCAAGGCAGGAGTCGCACGTGCCGCACGGTTCCTCGGCCGGTCTGTTGGTGCAGTTGAGCGCTCGCGCGAGGATGCGCGCGATCGTGGTCTTGCCGACGCCGCGCGGACCAGCGAAGAGATAGGCGTGCGCGATCCGTCCGGAGCGGACGGCCGCGGAGAGCGTCGTGACGACGTGCTTCTGTCCGACAACATCAGAGAACGACCCCGGGCGCCATTTCCGAGCAAGCACGACGTATGACATGTGATCCTCCGACATGCGGGACTCAGCGTGTCTGCAGCCGGCCCGGCAGAGCCGACCCTCTAGCTCACGCTCGGTGAGCCGACATCCAGGAAGGCTCGGCCCTGGCACGCGTCCACTTCGACCCCTGCTACAGAGGCGTACACGAGCAGCTGGCTCCAGTCAAGCTTCCCCGCGGCACATCGAGCGATCGGCTTACGGCTGCTGCCTCCCGGCCCTGACCGGATTCACCGGACCCGATTGCGCGGGACCTGTCCTTCATCACTGCTTACTCGCGCCCGACGACGGCAACAGAGAGCCTCAGGTGGGTGTTCGATCCCGCTATAGCGGATTGCGGGTCACAGGGCACCGCTAGTTCCCCATCTAGCGCGCCAGGGCGGAGTTCCCTGGTGGGTCGTACAAGGGGCCCGACCCCGTAGGGACGGGAGCGGGCCCCGATCTGGTGGAGATGAGCGGGCTCGAACCGCCGGCCTCTGCCTTGCGAAGGCAGCGCTCTCCCAGCTGAGCTACATCCCCGTATCGTTTCTCAGGTCTCGTGACGCCCGGTCCTGCCGCTGCCGAACCGCCGGCACGTGGCGCAGTGGCTGGCGGAGAGGGTGGGATTCGAACCCACGGTACGCTTTCGCGTACACACGATTTCCAGTCGCGCACCTTCGACCACTCAGTCACCTCTCCGAGCTCACATCTGGCGGTGGGGGTGGGATTCGAACCCACGGTACCCCAAGGGGTACAACGGTTTTCGAGACCGCCACGATCGACCAACTCTGCCACCCCACCGAACACAATGGCCCGGCGACGCTGCTGGGTCGGACCCCGTTCAGCCCCGCCCGTCGGACCTGAGTTTCTCAAAGAACCCGGAGACCAGAGAGGCACACTCCTCTCTCATGACTCCGGAGGTGATCGCAACCCTGTGATTCAGCCTTGAGTCCTCGGGAATGCTGCCGAGCGACCCGCAGTAACCGGCCTTGGGATCCGGACACCCGTACACGATCCGTCTGACTCTCGACAGTACGATCGCCCCGGCGCACATGGCGCAAGGCTCCATCGTAATATAGATGGTGGCCCCAGTCAAGCGCGGCACCTTCAAAGCACCGGCCGCCGCGCCGATCGCGATGATCTCAGCGTGGGCCGTGGGGTCTCTGGTCTCCTCGACGCGGTTTCTCCCGCGTCCGATGATCCTGTCTCCCACGACGACGACCGCGCCTACAGGCACCTCGCCCTGGTCGAGCGCACACCGCGCCTCATCCAGGGCCGCCTCCATCCAGTGGCGGTCGAGTTCCTCTGCGAGGCTCGTGGGACCCTCCTCCCCATCATGCGCGTGATGAACGTTGGATAACCTAGCAGCGCCACCCCCGCCTGTCAACTCCAGCCGCCGGCCGGACACACGAAGACCCCGCCGGCCGAACATGCAAAGACCCCGCCGGCCGAGCATGCAAAGACCCCGCCGGCCGAAGCAGACGGGGTTCCAGAGCGTTCTCCCTCCAACGACGTCAGTTGACGCTGTCGTCCTCGGCCACGACGACGCAGTTCCGCGAAGCCGCCTTCGCGGCATAAAGCGCCTGGTCGGCGCGGTCCACAAGCTCCTCCTTGGAGGATGCGTGAACGGGAAGAGCGGCGACGCCGAGACTGACGGTCAGCCTGCCGAGCGGCATGACCTCCTCCCCCTCGAACTCGGTCTCATCGACCAACCTTCGCACACGCTCCGCCATGCCGCGCGCCGCCCGGACCTCGATCTCGGGGACGATGATGGCGAACTCCTCACCTCCGTACCGCGCGACGTAGTCACAGCCGCGGATGCATCGTTTGAGAACGTGGGCCAGCTTCCTGAGAGCCATGTCGCCGGCCGGATGTCCGTGCGCGTCGTTGTACTGCTTGAAGTGGTCGATGTCGATCATGATCAGGTTGACGCTTCGACCGTATCTCGTCGCTCGGCCGACCTCGGTCTCGAGCAGCTGATGGAAGAACCTGTGGTTGTAGAGTTCGGTCAGCCCGTCCTTCCGCGACAGCTCCTTGTAGAACTGGCCCTCGGCCGCCTGACGCCGCAGCCGCCGCTCCTTGACGACATTCGCGACGATGATGCGGATCTGATCGATATTGAAAGGCTTCGTGATGTAGTCCGCGGCGCCGAGCTTCATCGATTCGACCGCCGTCTCCATTGATGCGTACCCGGTCATGACGATCACGTCGAGGTCCGTCGGCATCTTGCGCGCTGCCGCAACCACGCCGAGTCCGTCCATCCCGGGCATGACGATGTCTGTCAGAACGATGTCGAACGAGTCGGCCTTCAGCCGTTCCACGGCTTCATCCCCCGACGCGGCCAGCTCGATATCGTATCCTTCCTCACTGAGTACCTCGCGCAGGAAGGATCGCATCATTTCCTCGTCGTCGACGATCAGGAGACGCACCGGGCGGCAACTCGCCGCATCGTCGTCATCGTCGCGCGGGTCCAGCTCGGGATTCATTCCCTCATGCTCGATCAACAGAAGTCTCCATCCGCGTGGGGGTGTCGCCGGCCCGCCCGCCCTCGGGCGCCGCCGGAATGAGCACCGTGAATGTCGTCCCTTGACCCACAAGGCTCTCTACTTCGATCTCTCCACCGTGCTCCCGCACAATGCCGTAGCTCACTGAAAGCCCCAGCCCGGTGCCCTTTCCCACGTCGCGCGTCGTGAAGAACGGCTCCCAGACGCGCTTGAGGATCGCGCTCTCGATCCCCATTCCCGAGTCCTCGAACGACGTGAACACCGTCCGCTCGCCCGCTGCATCCTCCTCGACGCCTGTCCGTATGACCAGAATGCCCCCGGACTCCATCGCTTCTCTCGCGTTGACGACGATGTTCATGAACACCTGCTGCATCTGCGCCCGACTCGCGACGACTTCCGGGACCCGCGCATCGAGATCGACGCGCAGATCTATCCCCCGCATCCTCAGCTGGTCTGCCGTCATCCGGATGGTGGCCATAACCACGTCATTGATGCTGACCACTTCCTTGCTGCACCCGGCTGCCTCCGCGAAGGTCAGAAGATTGGACACGATGCTGCTGCAGCGTTGTGTCGCGCTCTCGATCATCCGCATGTGGCCGACCAGGGCCTCACGCTCATCGCGTTCCAGGACCCGATCATGCCAGCGTTCGAGGTGCTCGATGTCGTACTGGACATACCCGAGGATCCCCCCAAGCGGGTTGTTGAGTTCGTGCGCCACACCCGCGGCAAGCTCGCCGACCGCCGCAAGCCGCCCGGACTCGACGATGCGCGTCTGCACCTCGGCGAGTTCCATCGTCCTTTGCTTCACACGCCGCTCAAGGTCCGCGTTGAGGGCTGCGAGCTCGCGCTCGGTCGCGCTCAGCCGAGCCGTCCGCTCTTCGACCCTCTGTTCGAGCACCCGGTTCCAGTCCTCGAACTCGGCGCTCTTGCGCTCGACCGCATCCCTGAGGATGGCACTCTCAATGGCCCGCGATATCTGTGACCCGAGCGTCTCGATGAACTCGTCGGTCCATCTCGGATCCCGCCGCGCGTCCTCGAACCACAGGGCGATCGCGCCAAGCATATGTCGCTTCGCTGTGAGCGGTACGACGATCCACGAAGCATTCTCCGCGCCACGCCGAGCCGCCGCCCCGCGCTCTCTCTGAACGCGCCGGCCGTATCGATCGGCGTTCTCGCTGGAGGTATTCGTCGTCATCGTCGTGTGACTCGTCAGTGCGCGTCGTATCAGTTCCTGCCCCGCCCCGGTCGCCTCGGCGCTGCGTTCGTCATCCTCGCCCGACACGGCTTCGCATCGCCCGTCTCCATCACTGTCCACGACGATACGAACCTGCCGCGCGCCCGTCCTGCAGCGAACCAGATCAACCAGAGCGTCGGCGAGCGGATGCAGCGGTATCGACCGCGCGGCCAGCGCGCCGACGGTCGTCAGCAGCTCGAGGTGTGACACCTCCCCGACCAGTTGCCCTCGCGTGTCCCAGAGGCTGCGCGCCGCGGCTCCCGACACGATCAGGACGATCGCAAGGAGCGGGAATGTCGCGGGCTCACCAGGCGTGTAGCACGCCACCATCAGCATCGCGAGCGGCAGCATCGCCAGTTCGACGACGATCCCGCGACCGGCCAGCCACTGCACGTAGTCCCTCGGGGACCAGCTCGTGCTCATGTCCGCTCCCGCCGACACGAGTGAGTTGATCACCCCGTATGTACCGAACATCGCGGTGAACGTGAAGACATCATGGATCGCCATCCCGGTGGGCGGCGTCCTCCCGCCGATTAGAGCGTAGACGATACCCGCTGCACCCACTGCTATCAGCCTGACGGACAGAGACCGGACGGCCTCCGCCGCGCCGCGGCGGTAGACAATGGCCTCGAGCACGATCCCCGTCACGGCGACGACCCACAGCGCGATGTGTGGTCCGAACAGCGCGATGCCGGCAACATAGACGGCAGTGCTGAACGACACGTGCAGACGCCGTCTCGTCTGGAAGGCGAAGAGCCCTGTTCCGAGACCCAGCGCGCTCATGATGCCGATGGCTCCCCAGGCCAGCGTTTCGAGCCTGGTGAGCGACAGCACCAGTAGCGCAAGAGCGACCGCGGTCGTCGCGATCGTCATGCGTCCCCAGCATCGTGAATCATGAATGGTCGCACCTGGCCTGGTGCCTGCCTCGAGATACATGCCCCCCCCCGTCCGCCGCCGGATCACCTCCGGCCGCGACTCGAAGCCTCTGCACACACGGTCTCGGCAGACTTAAGTGCAAGTGGTGTGCCACGTAGCGACATCATGAACGGGGCTCGTTCCCGGCTCGCGGGCGACCGGAACCGACGCGGGAAGACCCGAAAGGGTCCCGAAACTGAGGTTTCTTGAGGAGATTGATGCTATAGGCGTGTGGCGATCGCTCTGGAAGCTCAGGCCCCGGATGGGCCGCTATTCTCACCAGCGGCCGCATCCCGCGAGATCTCAAGCGCAACCGCCACGGAGCCATGCGGCAGCCGGAGAGCCTCAAACCTGAGCTCCGACTCACCCGGTTCGAGATGCCACGGACCGAAGCGGCCGTCGAGGTCGACCGACTCGGGCCCGCGAGGCACGCCTGCGCCGCGCAGGGCAACCGACATGTCGACGGCCGGCGCCCCGTCGCGAAGCACCCGACCCACGAGTTCGGAACCCGTCGGCCCGGCTGTCAGCTCGCAGTCGAACACGTAACCCCCGTCGCTCTCCCAGTGCAGGGTCACCGGCGTCTCATCGGACCGCGCGCCGGTCAGCGCCGGCTCGCGCGCTTCGAACCCGGTGCGTGCCGCGAAATTCGTCGCGGACTCGATCCAACCCTCTATGAACTGAAGCGCTCCTTCCGACAGGCGGAGAACGACCCGGCTCCGCTCGGCCCGCAGCCGCTCCAGGGCCCGGGCGACGACGTCCTCACCAACCAGCGGGGCGTCTGCCCGGCGCGCCGCCATCAGATCGGAGAGCTCCTCGAAACATGTCGGGCACTCCATGGCATGCTCTTCGAACCGCGCGCGCGCGGCGGGATCCGCAAGCCCGTCCAGAAAAGCCGCGGCATCGTATCCCTGACCACACGATCCGTCGTTACAGTCCGGGGTCCGGCGCGGCTTCGCTGCCGCTCGACCGACACGCGCCTCGATGGATGCCAGCGCCGCGACCAGATGTGCCAGAGCTTCGACCTCTGCGGCGCACTCGGCGCACTCGGCGATGTGCTTCTCCACCTGGCGAGCCTCCTCCGAGGACGCTCGTCCTTCAACGAACGCCAGGAGCAGAGCGCCATCCGGACAGTGCTTCGTCATCCGGTTCCCCCCTCCATCTCACGGGCGATCCCGTCAACCGCACGTATCTTTGACAGCGCGCGGTAGACCATGCCGCTGACGGCGCCGACCGACATGTCGATCGCTTCGGCCACGTCCCGGTAGGTATGCCCCTCAAAGTAGATCAGCCGCACGGCCAGCGCCTCTCTCGGATCAAGAACCTCGTCGATCGCCTGTTCGAGCGTCAATCGGAGATCGATCACCTCATCGCGTCCCTTCTCCCCGCTCTCCTGACGCGCCGGGTCCGGTCGCTCTTCGTCCACCTCGTGGACCTCGCCGCGTCTCGTCACGCGCCTCAGTCTGTCGATGCAAACGTTCCTGACGATCCGGTAGATCCAGGTCTCAAGGCGGCACCGCCCTTCCCAGGCGGTCAGTGAACGCGCGTCGTGCCGCAGGAGCTTGTAGAGCGCGTCGGAGAAGAGCTCCTCCATCTGGATCTCATCCCAACCCGCGCCGTACCGCTCGTTCACGCGGTGGATGGCGCTGAAGATCAGCCGGCGGTATTGCGTCACGAAACTCTCCCAGGCCGTCTCGTCGCCCCGGACAAGACGCCCGACAAGCTCGCGCGCAAGCTGGTCTCGTTCGTTGGTTCCCGTCAAACAGGCCATCCTTGTCATGAACGCCTGACGCGCGACATGCGCCCCTTCTTCGCGGCGCATGCACGTACACAAGCCCACCCGTTGAGGAGAGTCTACTGCCGCCTCGAAGCGTCGCGGGCCGGAGCCTTCGTGGGGTCTCCGTAGAGGACGTAGCCCGCCCACGTCACAGCGTGTATCGCTGATGAAACGCGGCGCGCCGTCTGCATCGCGTCGCCAAGTGTCGCGCCATCGGCGACCGCCGCGTAGAATGCGCGCGCGAACACTGCGCTGCCGCGGTCGCTGAGATCCCAGAACGGACCCACGTACGCCCGAGCGCCCCATCCGAGAAACGCCTCCGCGAGGGCGCCTCCCATCCGCGCGTCCTCACCCGACGGAACACATGCGTTCGAAAAGACCAGCATCGGCGGGTCCACCAGTGTCCGGAGCCCCGCGGGCGACGCGGGACCACTCGGCAATGCCCAGGCGGCCGACCCGTCAGCCGTACGCGTCCCGTGGCCGGCGAAATGGATGATATCGAACCTCTCACCGAGCAGTTCCTCGAGTTCCGCCTGGCTCCTGGGCGTCCGTCGCACGATCCGGAGCACATCAGGGCGCTGTGCGCCGAGTTCCATTATCTCCGCGGCCTCACGCGCCGCCTCCGGAAGACCTCGTCCCGGAGCGTCACTCTCCAGGTCCGCAAGAAGCAGAACGCGAAGCGGAAGCCGTATCTCGCGCGCGCTCCCGCCCCGCGAGACCGGCACGACGGCCTGTCTCGCCATGGCGAAGAGCTGCCACAGCGGCCCGCTCCCGTCACGAAGCACGGCGAGTTCCCATGGAAGACCCGCAAGCTCCGAAGGGACCCGCAGGAGCATGTGGGACGCCCGCGACGCGAGGATCGCGCGAGACGGCGCCGCCCCCGCACCCATCAGGTCACCCAGTTCGCGACCGATCGACAGGAGCTTCCTGCGAGCCTCATCGCCCGACGCTTCGGAACCCGGCAGCTGACCCCCGCGTGACCCTCGCCGGCCAAGCCGCACGAACTCATCAAGGAGTCGGGCCTCGCGCCCCGTGTCCCGTTCGATCTCGTGTTCCTGACCGACCGCATCATGTCCCTCAGCCACCGAGACGGCCAGCGCGTCCTCTCCGCGGACGCGCAGCTGGACGTGCTCGACGAGCAGCTCGTCCGCCCTCGCGACCCGGCTCCGTCGTGCGAGCCAGACCAGCAGCGTCGTCAGAACCCCGATGACGCCGATCCAGACCGGCGAGCGAAAGGCCTCGAGAGCGTCCGCCACGAACCCGTAGACGGTAGCTCTACTGCTGTAGTCTATTATGCGGAGGATGATCCAGAGAGCCGCCAGCGCCGCTCCAAGCCGGAGCGCGCCGGCAGCCCCTCGTCGACCCGAGACCGTCGACGACGGAGGCTGCCGTCCCGGCCATGTCGACTCGAGGGCCGTCTCGCGGCCGCAGGAGACACAGCGATCCACATGAAGCAGGCGCCCGCTGGATTCCCAGGTCTCGGACACTGCCTCGGTCCTGCCACCACAGTGCGGACAACGTGACGCGAACATGATCGCTCCCATCGCGGTCGGACCCTGTCGGATGTGCTCCTGCCGATGTTCGCACGCACGCAAGAAACGCGCAAGCCACAACGACCCGGGCGGCTTGCGCGTTTCCCGCTGGAACGGAAGCTGACGGAACGTGTATCAGATCGGGTCGAGACGGATGAGGTTGACCGGCGCCTCGGCGCCATGGTCCTCGCACATGCAGGCGATGACCTGTCGCTCGTCCGAGAACTCGCGCAGCAGTTCAAGCCCCCGGATGCGCCGCTCCGGATCGAAGTTGACGAAGACGTCGTCGAGAATGAAGGGGGCTCCCTCGACATCCGAGAGGAACTCGAGGAGCGCGTATCGCGTGGCAAGATAGAGCTGGTCCACGGTCCCCGTGCTCAGGTCACCCTGCAGCACATTGCGTGGCGCACCGGGACGCTCGCAGGGGTTGTCGACCGCGACGGCCAGGTCACGACTCACCGTGACCTGCGCATAGCGACCGGCCGTGATCCTCGAGAGCACGCGTGTGACGATCGGAGCGAGCACCTCCGCCGCCTCTTCCTTCGTCGTCGACAGAGCCTGCTCCAGCCCCGCCGACGCGTGGCCCAGGACAGCCAAACGGCGCTCGATCGCGCCCATCTCTTCATCGACGGTCTCGAGCCGCGCCTCAAGGTCCGGCAGGCTCTCCCCCTCCTCGTCCCGCTCGAGACGCACCTCGTCCCGCGCGAGCGCCTCACGGAGAGTCTTCTCCTGCTCGCGCTTCACATCGAGCTCATCGCGAAGCTTGAGAATCTCAGCGGGTGGAAGCGTCGTCTCCGGACCGCCGCTCTCGGCGAGAGCCGCGTTGAGTTCGCCGCGACGCCGTCCCAGCGTCACGGCCCGCGTCTGGAGTCCCTTCTCGAACGTCTCCGGCTCCTGTGATTCACAGACTTCGGCCAGCTGCGCACATGCGATCTCAGCCCGCTGCCACCGCTTGTCCTGGTCCTCGTAGAGACGCGAGAACTCCGCGAAGCTCGGAACGCCCACCTGCATCAGGGCGGCCTGGAGCGCGAGCTCGCGCTTGCCGCGCTCGCGTGTCAGGTTGCCCAGATCCCGTTCATGCTCGCGAAGCGCCCCGAACCGCCTGAACATGATGAAGAATCCAAGAGCGAAGCCGGCGGCGGCCAGACCCGAGACCGTCTGCGGGATCACCCCCTTGGCAAGGAACAGCGTCACGGGCACGCCCACGACAGCGACCGCGCCCGAGATGAAAGCGAAAAGTCCGATCCGGGAGCTCTGCGCGCCCGCCGGGACCGTCGACTCCGCACGGAAGTCCGCGATCATCCGCTCGGTCGCCTCGAGCTCGCCCTGCGCCGACCTCACGCGCTCCGCGTCCGCCTCGGAGATGCTGTCCTTCTCACCCAGGGCGTCGGCGTGATCTGAGCGCAGCTGCCGGACGCGCCCTATCGTGGCCTCAGCACGGGAGAGTTCTCCCTCGACGCGCTCCAGATCCGCCGTGATCTCCAGAAGCGCTTCCTGCTCCCGAACGATACGCACCAGACGGTCAAGATCCTCCTTGGCCGACGTCCACTCCTGCCTCCGCCGCGCGTGCGCCGCTCGTCTTGAGAGCACGATGCCCCAGCGCTGTCCGACGTCCGCGACCCGCTTGACGAGGTCGCTTCTCTCATCCAGGAGCTCCTTCAGACGTCCAGGCCGCTTCGCCGGCCGGTCCATGCCAACCCTGAGCGAAGCGATCTCCTTGTCGATGTCGTTGACGACGGCCGCCGCGTCGACGCGCCCGCTCGAGCTCGTCATCTTGCGCTCGATCATAGGCACGAGCTCGGCCCGGCGATTCTTCCCTGACTGACCATCGAACGCGGCCAGCTCGCCCTGGCGCACCAGTGCTACGGATTCGAACGCCTCACGACTGCCGAAGCCCACCATCTCGGCGACTCGATGCATCACGGCGTCCCGGTCGGACAGCGTCTCGCCGCCCCCCGTCAGTTCGGCCCGTCCCTCGCCGAAATTCTTGACGAGCAGATACTCGGTGCCGCCGTGCTCGAACTCCAACTCCAGTTCCATGCCGCCTGAGCTTCCCCAGGCCTCCAGAGACTGGACGCTCTTCGACTTCGTGCTCGGATCGACGAACAGCGAGATCCCGAGCGCTTCCACGATCGTGCTCTTCCCGCTCTCGTTCGGCCCCACGAGCAGATTGAGACCCCTCCGCAGATGGATCTCGAAATCGTCGAAGCGCTTGAACCGCTTCAGTCTGAATCGGTTCAGGATCACGACAGCACGTCCTTCCCCTGCAGGAGCGCCACGCCGAGTTGGAGCGCCGCCTCCAGCTCATCCCTCTCGGCGTCGCTCGTGGCCTCCGCGATCGAAACCCGCATCAGACGGACATAGCGCCCGATGACCAACCGCTCCGGAAGCGCATCCATGTCCGCGTCGGTGAGCCGGACGTGGTACGACTGCTTCGGTGGGAGAACCTGGAAGTAGTCTCCCTTGAGTTCCTCAAGCAGGACCCGCACGTCGAATGACGAATCCAGCGGGATCAGCCCCGTCAGCGCGGTCCTCAGGATCGTGTCGGGCGACGCCGGGACCGCGGTCCGCACGCGACGCGCGACCTCGATGGTATCCTGTGCACCGGCAACGTCGACCGTCGCAACCGCCAGCTGTCGCTCGGCCACTGCAACCTGCGACACACGCGTGCCGTCACGGTTCAGCGTCACGCGCGCCACGTATCCAGAGCCTGCCTGATCCGGCGCCACGATCTCGGGAGCGCCGGGATAGACCGCCGGCGCGTCACCGCCGTCAATCTGCTTCCAGGAGTGCCAGTGTCCGAGCGCCACGTACGACCAACCCGGGGCGCGCAGTTCCTCGCGGAGGATCGGGTGATCATCCGGCGCGCCAGGCACGAGGTCGACCGAGCCGTGGAGCACCGCGATGTTGTGGTTGGACTCGGGGTCGGGACGCAGTGAGAGCATCTGGTGCTCGCTCGAGCGGTTCGATCTCGGCGGCGCACCGTGCACTGAGAGCCCCGCTCTCGGGACCCGAACGGAGGTCACACCACCGATCCCGAGCACCGAAACACGGTCGATCTGCTCGAACTCATCGGCGTAGCACTCGTAGACCGAACCTTCTCCCGCATGGTCATGGGAGCCGGGAAGAAGCACGACGTGCGCCTCCGACGCCCCCGTGAGCCTTGCGAGTTCCCGCATGACGAACCGCACCTCCGAGGCGGGCGGCCGGTTGCTGTCGAAAAGGTCCCCCGCAATGAGAAGGCAGTCGGCGTCCTCCTCACGTGTCATGTCGATCAGCGAGCGGAACGTCAGACGGAGCTGATTCCGCTGATCGCCGGCGCGGTCACCCAGCCAGCCGAGCGGCGCTCCGAGATGAACGTCCGCTGTGTGGATAATGGTCGGCACAAGACCTCCAGAGGAGAAGCATGATGTGGCCGAGCAACATCCTAGGCGTGCACGCTCGAGGAGTCAAGCGGGCCCACCATCTGTCCTTGCAAAGTTCGTACCCTTATGCAAACCGCTTGTGGGGCGTGGTCTTACGTCTGCAACAATCCATGCTCCGGACCGCCGGGACTCGGCCGGACGCTCTGTATCCAGGAGAGGATACCGCGCGCCCCGCACGTACGAACGCCCCCGGTCGGTACGACCGGAGGCGCTCATGTGGTACGCCCAGGAGGATTCGAACCCCCAGCCTCCTGATCCGTAGTCAGGTGCTCTATCCAATTGAGCTATGGGCGCTCTATGTCTGGCGGAGAGGGAGGGATTCGAACCCTCGGTACACTAACGCGCACAACTGCTTAGCAGGCAGCCCCCTTCAGCCGCTCGGGCACCTCTCCGTGTCATTGCGTATTCGCAGATCCGCCTGTCGCCGATGCTCTGGCGGAGGGCGAGGGACTCGAACCCTCAAGGGCGTGAGCCCGGCGGTTTTCAAGACCGCTGCCTTACCAGTTAGGTCTAGCCCTCCACCCTCATGCAGCAGTATAGCAATGCCCGATGGGGCTGTCAAACCGAAAGGCCTGCGGGGGCTTAGCGCCACGACCCCCCGGCGCCGCCATCGCGGACCCGACGCTCCCGTTCCTCCCGCTCCCACTCCGACAGACGGAGGCGCGAACGCCTCCACCTCAGGAGCGCGCCGACCAGAACGAGCACGGCAGCCGCGACGAACAGGAGATTGCCGCGACGCAGCAGCAGCGCCAGCCCGAACCGCTCTCTCAGCCGATGCAGGAGCAGCTCATCGAACGTGGCTGCGTCGACCGAGAACAGCCGCCGCAGCGCATGCTCGAAGCTCTGCTCGGCTCCGACCGTACGAACGAGCTCCTCCACGTTGTCCTCGCCCGAGAGCTCTTCCAGCAGGAGCACCGCCTGATAGCTCTCGGCGTACGCCAGACGCGCCAGGCGTGCGTTCGTGGGGAAGCGATGCGCCAGCTCGCTCGGACGCAGCAGCGTTCCTCGCCACGCGGCCATCGCGATCGCGGCCGACTCCTCGAGTCGCCACTCCCCGGCGACCGCCGATGCCGTCCCCTCGTGAAACCAGCGCGGGGCGCGAACGTCTCCCAGCTCATCCTGAATGGCGAGATGCGCCAGCTCATGGCGCAGCAACGTCCGCAGGTCGTGCGGCGCGCTTGCGGCTCTCGGAGAGCGCACGACAATCCGTCGCTCGGCATCTATCGCACAACCCGCGCCCCAGTCAGGCACGCCTCCGTAGCTCAGCGCGGCGAACTCCTGCTCCGACGCGGCCACATCCACGCTGATGCGACCCAGCTCGGCGTGCGGGAAGCGCTTCGACAGGTTCTCCCGCTCCTCGATGACCACGTCGAGAACGTGCTCCGCCAGCCGCTGCTCCGCGGGTCCGAACGTCGTCGTGACGCCGGAACGCGTGACGCTCTTCCTATCCTCGTGATTCCCGTCCTGCTGCGCCGCCAACGGCGCCACGAACACGAACAGCCAGAAAGCGGGCACAAAGATGCGGAGGGCCATCCGCGCCCTCCGCCATGTCGCGAGTCCCATGCTCATATCAGCGCACTCCTACGAACCCGTGCTCGAGAAGGGCGACATCGCCCGGAGGCGTTCGATGATCCCCGGCAACAAGGCCAGAACATGGCTGACGTCCTCGTCGACCGTGTCCCGTCCCAATCCGAAACGGAGCGAACCCTGCGCGAGGTTCGGCGCAATGCCCATCGCCTGCAGCACGTGCGACGGACCCACGGCGTCCGTCGTGCACGCCGAGCCCGTCGAGACGGCCACGCCCTCTATGTCGAGGCCGAGCACGATGCTCTCACCCTCGATCCCCGCGAACGAGAAATTCGCCGTCCCCGGTATACGGTGTGCTTCGTCACCGTTGACGACCACGTCGTCGATCCGTTCGAGGATCCCGACCGTCAAACGGTTCGTCATCGCCTGGAGACGCGCCATCGTCTCAGTCATCTCCTCGACCGCGATGGACAGCGCCGTCGCGAGACCAACGATCCCCGGGACATTCTCGGTCCCGGGCCTCAGACCCCGCTCCTGCTGGCCACCGAACGTGATAGCCGCCACGCGGGTGCCCGGTCGTATGTAGAGCGCGCCGACGCCCTTCGGACCGTGGAACTTGTGCGCCGAAAGCGACAGCAGATCCACGCCGAGCGCATCCACGTTCACCGGGATCTTGCCGACGGCCTGGACGGCATCCGTGTGGAACGGGATCCCACGTCCGCGGACCAGTTCCCCGATCTCTTCGAGGGGTTGGACGGTGCCCACCTCATTGTTCGCGTGCATGATGGTCACAAGCCGAGTGTCCGGTCTCAGCGCCCGCTCGACGTCCCCCACGCTCACCAGACCACCGCTGGTGACGCCGAGATAGCTCACATCCCACCCGACGCGTTCCATCCGCTCACACGTGTTGAGCACCGCGTGGTGCTCGACGGACGATGTCACGATGTGGCCCGGAGGGCCATCGCAGAGCGCACAGACTCCCTGAATGGCGATGTTATCCGACTCCGACCCACACCCGGTGAACACGATGTGCTCCGGAGCGCATCCCAGGGAGTCGGCGACCATCTCACGAGCTGCATCCAGAGCCCGGCGGGGATCGTGTGCAAGGCTGTAGGGACTCGAGGGATTACCGAACCGCTCCGTGAAGTACGGGAGCATCGCCTCGAGTACGCGTGGGTCCGTCGGCGTCGTGGCGTTGTGGTCCATGTAGATCATCTTCATCCCCGTGTCTCCCGTCCTCTGCCGCCGGCCGCCATGCTCCCGACCGCGCCTCTCCAACGCCTGTGGACGCGTCGGCAGACGGCCGGCCCCGAGGGACCGGCCGCCGCGAATCGTCACTGATATCCGGAGACAGTCTCCCGGTCACGCCACACCGCGCCCTCCAGCAGGAGCCGCGCGCGGCACAACCGATGTCCCGGCATAGCTGCTAGCCCTGATCCCACCGGTCGCGGGCGCGCTGCTGGTTCCGGATCTCGATCAGCTGGTTCTGCCGCTCGATCTCACGGATCGCGAGCGAGCGCCACTCCGAGTCGCCCTTCGCCAGCTCGAGCTTCGCGATGGCTCCCTCGTAGTCTTGCTGCTTCTCGAGCGCCTTGGCCCACGCGATGTACGCGCTCCCGGCGCCCGGCCTCACGCCAAGCACCTTCCGCGCCATCTGGACCGCCGAATCGTATCGCCCGGCATCGTTGTACGCGTCAGCCAATGCCAGCATGTACGAAACATCGTTCGGCTGTGCGGCATGCAGGTACTCGTACTGCTCGATCGCCTTCGCGGCGTTGCCGGTCTCACGATAGACGCTCGCGAGGTTGGCGCGCGACGCGACGTCCTCAGGGCTCCTCTGGAGCACCGCGAGGAACAGAGCCTCCGCCTTCGCGCCGTCCCCGACCTTCATGTAGAGAAAGCCGAGCGTCGAAAGCGTGTAGTTGCTCGCCTGCCCGCGGGCGCGGACCTTCTCGTACGACATGATCGCCTGGTCGTAGAGACCCGCGCGGTAGTAGATGTGCGCCAGCGACTGCGAGGCGCGCGTGTCGTCGGGCATCAGTTCCTGAGCCCGGCGATACGCCTCGATCGCGGCCAGGTCCATCTCCATCTTCTCATATGCATACCCGAGATTCAGGAACGCATCGGCGTCATCCCGCTTGATCTGCACCGCCATGACGTACTCGTCGACACAATCCTGGTAGCGCCCCATCACGAAGTACGCGTACGCCAGCGATGAATGCGAGAACGCATCACCGGGAGCCAGGTCCTTCGCGCGCTCGTACATCGCGAGCGCCTTGTCGAACTCCTGCGTGTCAACGAGATAGATCCGGCCGAGCCCGTACAGCGGGTCGACGTACATCGGATCAAGCTCCGTGGCCCGCTCGAAGTTCTCTATCGCCTTCCCCAGCTCACGCACGCGATAGAATTCCGTGGCGTTGATGTAGGCGCGCTGCGCCGGCGTCACCGCGGTCGGATCGACCGTGGTCGCCGCGCCCTCAACTGTTGCATCGGCCGCGCCCTCAGGGGGCGGCACACAACCCGCGAGGGCCACGACCGCTACCAGTGCGAGGGCGACGAAGAGTCTCTTACCATCCATTTGGTGCACCCCTGTCTATGCGAGTACGGTCCGCTGTCCTCGGTTCTCAGGCTCACTTGCCGCGGAACTCGTTGATCATCTGTATGTTGTCCCGGCAGACCTGTGCTGCGGTGCCATCGGGATCCAGTTCGATGACACGCTGCCACTCGGTGACGGCCTCATCGAAGATCTGAGCGTCAGCAAAAGCCACACCCATGTTGAAGTGCGCCTCAACGTTGTTCGGATCCAGATGAAGCGCGACGCGGTACATGTCCATCGCGTCCGAGAAGCGCTGCGTCGCGTAGTAGGCGCTGCCGAGGTTCGTCACGATCATCGCGTTCTCCGGATCCAGGGACAGCGCGATCTCGAGTTCGTGCACGGCGGCATCGACCTTCCCCATGTCCGTGTAGAGCGTTCCGAGGTTCAGGTGCGCTCCCGCGTGCGTCGAGTCCATCTTCGTCACCGCGAGATACTGCGCCTCGGCCTGCTCGTACATGTTGGATTCGTAGTAGACATTGCCGAGCTCGATCCTCAGTGGCGCGCTCTCGGGCGTGCCGTCCACGGCGGCCTCGAGTTCGTGCATCCGCGCTATGATCTCCTCGGTCGTTGCGCCGGTCATCGCGCCGGACACGATCTGCGCTCCGGCGCTCCCCGCGACAGTGATAGCGAGGACAAGCGCGACCACCGCTGTTCCGGTCCGTATCATCGTGTGGAACCTCCCATGCGGCTGATGCTACTCGGGAACCGTCTCGACGCGGATCGTCACGATGGTGTCGGGATCGTCGACCGTGCCGTTGCGCGAGGAATCGCCCTTCTTGATGCTGTGGATCACGTCCATGCCGGACACGACCTTGCCGAAGGCAGCGTAGTCGCCATCGAGATGAGACGCCGCATCGAGCATGATGAAGAACTGGCTTCCGCCCGAGTCGCGATCGTTGCTCCGCGCCATCGAGAGCACGCCCTCGGTGTGGCTGAGCGACCTGTCGAACTCACCGGGGATCGAGTAGCCGGGGCCACCGAAGCCGCCCTTGTGCTCGACGTCACCGGTCTGCACCATGAAGCCCGGGATGACCCGATGAAACTCCACGCCGTCGTACTTACCGCTGTTCGCGAGATAGACGAAGTTCAACACCGTGTTCGGGGCCTTCTCCTCCCACAGTTCCAACACGACCGTGCCCTTGGTCGTCTCCATCGTGGCCAGCTTCCGTCCCGGCGCCAGGTAGGGAACTTCCTTGGTCGTCGCCGTGGCGCTCACGGCCTTGCCGCCTTCGAAGTAGGTCAGAGTTGCGGTCACAGCGGTCTCCTCCGTGGCGGGCGCGGCCGGCGCTGACTTCGTCTCAACCTCCATCTTCGCCCCGGTGGTCGCGGACGTCTCGTCCCCGGCGCATGCGCCGAGCGTGAGCAGTGCCACGCCAACAAGCGCGGCGGCAACGGGCAATGCCGTGCGACTGATCCTGAACATGTCCGTTCTCCTTCCCTCTTCTCTGTTCCCAGTGAAACATGACATGCCGGAGATCGACTCCGGCGATGTTGAGTTAGACGCCCGGTCATACGCATGCATTCGCGGGCCTGCAACCTACCGCGTGCATTCAATCTAAACGCCCCAAGATGCGAGTGTCAAGCCGTTTCACCCCTCCCCGGGACGGTTGACTACGCCCATGACGGGCGGTATACTAATACGATGCGACTTCGGGTGAGCCCGCCGTCGGGCCGGTTCCCGGAGTGACGAACCAGGAGATCCATCATGAGGGCGGGGCCACACGGCCACGCCCTTTCATTCGCATGACCCGGGTGCGGGCATAAGGCACCGACACAGGAGACCTTCGATGCGGCATCTCAACGAATTAGCGACACGCCTTCGCGCGGCGGCCAACCCGACCGACTTCATTCAGCTTCTTCAGGAGGCCGGCGTTTCGATGCTCGATCTGCGCTTCGCCGATCTCCCGGGCCGTTGGCATCACGTGACCCTTCCGGTGGCCACGCTCGCTCCCTCCACCTTCATCGACGGGGTCGGATTCGACGGATCGAGCGTTCCCGGGTTCAAGACCGTGGAGCGCGGCGACATGGTTCTCATCCCCGATCTGACCACCGCCAATGTCGATCCCTTCGCTGCCGAGCCGACGGTCTGCGTTCTCGGAACGGCCGCAGAGGCGGACACGCGACAGACCTTCGACCGCGACCCACGCGTCATCGCATCGAGGGCCGCGCAGGCTCTCGCCGACTCGGGCCACGCCGACACGAGCATCTGGAGTCCGGAACTCGAGTTCTACATCTTCACGAGCGTGGACTACGCGGAGGCGAACGAGGGCTCCTACTACTCCGTCGAATCCCTCGAGGCGGGCTGGTTCGACCGCGACGAGCGATCACACCCCGGATACCGCATCGCTCCCGGCCGTGGCTACCATGCCATCCCGCCGGCGGACATGACCTGGAACCTCCGGAACGAGATGACGATGGCCATGATCGAGGCCGGCGTCCCCGTGAAGTACCACCACCACGAGAACGGAGCCCCCGGACAGGTCGAGATCGAGGTCAATGGGGAACCGCTCGTGACGGCAGCCGACAATCTGCTCCTCAGCAAGTACATCATCCGGAACACGGCGGACGCATGGGGCGCCGCCGCTACGTTCATGCCCAAGCCCCTCGCCTTCGAAAGCGGCAACGGAATGCACTTCCACGTCAGGCTGGAGCGTGACGGCCAGCCGGTGTTCTATGACGCATCCGGCTACGCGGGCCTCTCCGAGAAGGCGCTTCACTTCATCGGCGGCATCCTCCAGCACGGCCGCGCGCTCGCGGCGATCACGAACCCGAGCACGAACTCCTACCGCCGGCTCCGCCCGGGCTTCGAGGCCCCCACGAATCTCTTCTTCTCGGCCGGGAACCGGAGCGCCGCCATCCGCATCCCGGCGTACGCCACCGAGCCCTCGACCAAGACCATCGAGTACCGACCGTCAGACGCGACCGGCAACCCGTATCTGTCCATGGCCGCTCTGCTCTCGGCGGGACTCGACGGCATGGAGCGGAAGATCGACCCGACCACGAGCGGACACGGACCATTCGACGTCGACCTGCACTCCCTTCCCGAGGCTGAGCGGGCTCACATCGTTCCGCTCCCGGCGCGTCTCGAGGAAGCGCTCGACGAGCTCCGCGCCGACTGCGCCTTCCTCACGGACACCGGCGCCTTCCCGAACGCATTCGTCGACACGTGGATCGAGCAGAAGTCGCGCGAGGCTGAGGAGGTCCGGACGAGACCCCACCCGACCGAGTATCGGCTCTTCTTCGACTGCTAGCCGCACTCTCACAGACGGAACGCGAACAGGCCGGCGGGAAATCGCCGGCCTGTTCCATGTGTCGTTCGCTTGTTCTGTCAGTTCGCGCCCGCGCCGGTCCCGTTCGTCGGATCCACCGCCGGTGATCTACGGGCGGAGGCGGTTGAGCATCCTCGGGAACGCGATCGTTTCCCGGATGTGGTGGATGCCGCAGACCCACGTCGTCAGCCGCTCGATCCCCATGCCGAATCCGGCATGCGGCACCGAGCCGTACCGTCTCAGGTCGAGATACCATTCGTAATCGGCGCGCGGGAGCGCCCCGGCGTCGACCGCCGCCTCGAGCGCCGCCAGATCCGCAAGTCGCTCGCCTCCACCAACGATCTCGCCGTATCCCTCCGGAGCCAGCATGTCGACCGACAGGGTCAGACGCTCGTCGCCCGGATCGATCGCCATGTAGAACGGCTTCACGCTCCGCGGATAGCGCGTGACCATGAACGGGCGGTCGAACGATTCCGAGAGCACTGCCTCATCGGGCGCCCCGAAATCATCTCCCCACGTGAACTCGGTCCCCTTCTCGTGGAGCAGGTCGACCATCTCCGTGTATGTGACGCGCGGGAACGGCGCCTTGACTCGTTCGAGTAGCGCGAGGTCGCGCTTGAGCATCGCGAACTCCGGCCTCCGGTCGCGAAGCAGGCGCTCGACCACGAAACAGACGAGTTCCTCCTGGATGTCAAGGATGTCATCGAGCGTCGCGTACGCGATCTCCGGCTCGACCTGCCAGAACTCGATGAGGTGGCGGCGCGTCTTCGACTTCTCGGCGCGCAGCGCCGGACCGAAGCAGTAGACGCGTCCGAACGCCATCGCGGTGGCCTCGTTGTAGAGCTGACCGCTCTGCGTCAGATAGGCCTTCTCGTCGAAATACTCGGTCTCGAAGAGAGTGGTCGTACCCTCGCAGGCAGCCGGCGTGAGGATCGGCGTGTCGATATTGAGATAGCCGTGCCCGTCGAGATACTCGCGGACGGCCGAGACGATCGCGGCGCGGATCCGAAGCACCGCAAACTGCTGCGACTGCCGGATCCAGAGATGACGATGATCGAGCAGGAAGGAGTCGCCATGCTCCTTCCGGCCGATCGGGTACTCCTCGGCCTCATGCACGACCTCGAGCCCCTGAAGCCCCAGCTCGAACCCGCTCGGCGCGCGGGCGTCCGCCCGCGCCTCCCCCGTCACACGGATCGCGGACTCGATCGGAAGATGGTCGGCGCGCTCGAACAGCTCATCCCCGATATCGCCGCGGCCCGCGACGCACTGGATGAACCCGGTCCCGTCACGGAACTGCAGGAAGATGATCTTCCCGCTCGACCGCCGGCCGACCAGCCATCCCTGCAGCGTGACCTGCTGCCCCTCGTGTTGTGCAATATCCTCGATGTATGTGCAGCCGGTCATGATCAGTCCTTGTCCTCTGATGCCAGTCTCTCAATCGCCTCGTCGTCGCCCTCGACCAGCAGGACGTCGCCCTGATCGATGATCGCCTCCGGATCCGGGATCAGCGTCTCGGGCGTCTGCCGTCCTTCCGACACCGCCTTGATCATGGCGACGACACTCAGACCGTACCGCTGCCTGAACTTGAGCGCCGCCAGGCTCTTCCCCCACATCTCCTTCGAGGCGCGGATCCGTCCGAGACTCAGCCCCGGCCCGAGTTCCACAACGTCCATCAGACTCGGTGACAGGATGCTCTGCGACAGCTTCCGAGCGACCCATTCCTCCACGAGAATGACCTCGTCGGCCTTGACGAGCTTGAGGATCTTCGCCTCGTCCTCCGTCACCGCCCGCGAGATGACCCTCGGCACCCCGAACTCCTTGACGAGCGCAGTCGTGAGAACGGCGGCCTGAAAATTCTCGCCGATGGCGATGACCGCCGCATCCACCTTGTCGATCCCCTGTGAGAGGAGCGCGTCGCGGTTCGTCGAATCGAGACGCACCGCCAGAGCCACGTGGTCCGCCACGGCATCCACGAGGTCCTGCTCGAGGTCAATGGCGATGACCTCGGCGCCTCGTTGCGAGAGTTCCCGGGCCACCGTACGACCCAGAAGCCCCAGTCCGATCACCGCGAATCTCTTCATGGTCACCTCCGTGCGCCGCAGCAGTCATTGAACCGTCCGGCTCATCGAACCGCCGGCGACTAGCCGATGACCACCCTCTCCTCAGGATAGTCGTAGAGATGCCTCTCGCCGCGCTGCCCGATCGCCAGCGCCAGCGTCAACGGACCGATCCGACCCGTCAGCATGATGAGCATGAGAACGATCTTCCCAGCCGCCGAGAGGCCCGGCGTCACACCGGTCGAGAGCCCGACCGTTCCGAAAGCCGAGACTACTTCAAAGAAAGCGTCGCTCAAAGCCAAATCCTCGACAGTCAGGAGCACGAATACGCCGAAGCTCACGACGAGAATCCCCATCGCCACGACCACGAGCGCCTCGCGCACGACGAGGTCCGGAACGCGACGGTGGTAAAGCTCGACCCGGTCGCGTCCGCTGAAGGTGGCGAAGACCGATGCCAGCACGATGCCCAGCGTCGATGTCTTCACGCCACCGGCCGTTCCGCCCGGCGACCCGCCGATGAACATCAGCGCGGCCAGCATGAACAGAGTCGGCAGTCCGAGCCAGGCGGTACGCACCGTGTTGAAGCCGGCCGTCCGCGCCGTGACCGATGCGAAGTACGATTTGAGAAGCCCCTCGCCCACCGAGCACCCGAACAGGATGCCGTTGCGTTCGAGCAGGTAGAACAAGAGCGTTCCCGAGACGAGCAGCAACGCCGTCATCGTGACAACCACGCGCGTATGAAGCGACCAGCGCCTGCTCGCCTTCCTTGCCGCGAGGGGACGGCGCCCCAGCGCGTTCATCAACACCGGGAATCCGAGTCCGCCCACGATGATCAGCGATGTCATCACGAGGTTGATGGGGATGTTGTCCGCATATCGCTCGAAGCTCGTCGCAAAGAGGGACAGGCCGGCGTTGCAGAACGCCGAGATGGAGTGGAAGACCGACACACGAACGGCCTCGCCCGTGTCGCCGAAGTCGCCGCGCGACAGCAGGAAGAGCGCGAGCGCGCCGATCGCTTCGAGTCCCAGCGTCAGCCCGATCATATACTTGAGCGTCCGCCCGATCCGGCCGACCGTCTCAAAGGTGAGCATCCCGCGCAGGACCAGGGTCTCCTTCACGCCAAGCCCTCGTCGCATCACGATCGCGAAGAACGCGGTGAACGTGATCAGCCCCAGCCCGCCGATCTGGATGAGCGCCAGGATCACACCGTGACCGAATGACGTGAAGTCGCTGCCCGTGTCCCTCACGGTCAGTCCGGTCACGCAGACTGCGGAGGTCGCCGTGAAGAAGGCATCGAGGACCGGTATCTCTCCACCGGGTGTTGCCCGGGGCACCGCCAGAAGCAGTGAGCCCATGAGGATCACGAAGACGAACGAAAGCATGACGGTCCGCGCCGGCCTGACCCGCAGGGAGGCCATCCGGCGGTTGACCCGGATCATCTCGCCGAGGATGAAGAAGACAATGGACATCTGCAGTACGAGGATGTAGCCCCTTGCGATCGAGAAGACCGTCCGTTCCTCGAGGAACGGCGCGAGCTGTCCCCGGCTGCGAAGAACCGCCACGACGATCAGCAGGACACCAATGAGCAGGACGATGACGGCTATGGGCCAGCGGGCCTTCAGGAACGAGAGCTTGTCGCGGGCAAACCAGAACCTGACCACCGCGTTGACTATGAACGTCCCGACGATGCACATGTCGATGAAGTGAAGTGCGGCCACCGCCCCGCGGTCGAGGAAGAACCCATACTCCACGATCAGCGAGGCCGCCGCGATACCGGCGACGACGATCATGGACCTCGACAGCCATGCCGTCAGCGTCTCAGTGATCAGGTGCCGGTCAACGTTCATTCGCTCTCCGGAGTCCTCTGAAGTTCATCCTGCCTTGATCTTCGGTAGCATACGGACGCGTTCAGACGCGTGTCAACGGAAAACGCCGACCCCACTCCGTCGTGGACCCGGCGCAACATGTCATCCGACTTCGTTTTACGTGGCTCAGTGTGACCCCGGCCCCGGGTAGGCGAACCCGAACCGCCTCCGGTAGTAGAACCTGCTCGCGAGCACGACCACCCCCGCGAGGACGAGCACGTACGGTGAGAAGCAGACCGCCGCCAGTACGAATGCCGCCACCCCGAACTGGTTCGCGCTGATCCGTGACGCGCGGTTGCCGCCGACGTGCGCCCGAACGGCGAGCGCAAGGGAGATGATCGACCCGGCAACAGCTACCGGGTCGCTGCCGAGAAGCCCCATCGCGACTGCGGCAGCCAGCAGCAGCACACCCACCAGACTCGTCCCCCGCTCACCCAGCGTCACGGCCGTCGTGCGAAGCCCAGCCCGCTCGTCTCCCTCACGGTCCAGGACGATCGTCGATGCCGTCACGCCCGCCACCGCAGCCGAGTATGAACCGATCGACCACAGCGCCGAGACGGGCACGATGCCCCGGACGGACGCGCCTCCGGCCACGGCCGCGACACCGGCCACGGCCGCGACCAGACCGAATCCCGCCGCGTTCCAGAGCATGTCCAGTCCGGCCCGGCTCTTCGCCCGGACCGGCGCCGCCGAGTAGGTCACGGAGAACGCCAGCGCGGCGAACGCCATCCAGAGAAAGCGGGGACCCAGAAAGAGTGCGAGACCGAGCGAGACCAACCAGATCAGGATCAGCTCGACGGCTGCCGTCCGCATTCCGATGATGCCGCGCGGGAGGAAGAACAGCTTGTCATTGAGACGGTCGGTCTCGATGTCGACCATCTGATTGAGAAGATAGCCTCCTCCCAGGATCCCGGTGATAGACAGGAGCCCCAGCCACTCGCCGGCGCTCGGGAGGAGAACCGTGTCGAACCGCCAGCCCCGTTGCGACGCGAGCCTTGCGCCCTGCGCGAAGAAGATCCACGCCGGGACCATCAGGGCCGGACGCAGCACGAACACAAAATCGAGCGGCTGCGCCGGACCAGTGCCCGTTTCGCGCAGCCGCTCGGTTGTTCTCTCGAACCTGTTCCCGCGCTTGGCCGACATCGTGGCGCTCCGGATGGAGATCCCGTTACTCGTCGAGCGCTCGCCCCGTCAGGGCTTCTCGGTTTCGCGCTTGCCGGTGTGACCGAACCCGCCCGCGCTCCGAATCGTGTCCGGGAGCTCCTCCCGTTCGATCCAGCTCACCCGCTCCACACGTGAAATGACGAGCTGCGCGATCCGGTCGCCGCGCTCGATGGCGAACGGATCGCGTCCCAGATTCGCCAGGATCACGCCGACCTCGCCCCGGTAGTCCGCGTCGATCGTCCCGGGGCTGTTGAGAACGAAGACACCGACGCGCGCGGCAAGTCCGCTGCGCGAGCGCACCTGCGCCTCATGCCCCACCGGCAGCGCAAGCGCGAGCCCGGTCGGAATCACAAGGAATCCGCCGGGCTCAATAACAGTCGGCTCAGTTACCGCCGCGTGGAGGTCCAGTCCTGCCGCCCCGTCACTCATGTAGCGGGGCAGCGGTAGATCGTCGGCTCCGTCGAGCCTCGTTACCTCCACCGAGAGCGGCGTCACCAAGCACGCCTCCTGGATTGCTATACGAAGCCGAAGCCGGCGCGAGCGCCGGCTTCGGCGAAATCGTCGCTTCTACGACCTCGGCCTGCGAGGACCGCCACCACTGCGACCACCACCGCGGCTGTCGCGACCACCACCGCGTCCGCCGCCACCCGGGCGACCTCCACGGCTGCCGCCGCCACTGCTACGGCGCTCGTCGTCGGGCGGCATGCCTTCGGGGCGAGGTATCAGGGCACGACGGCTGAGGCGAACCTTGCCGCTGTCGTCCACGCCGATGACCTTGACCTTGACCATATCGCCCATTTTGACGACATCCTCGACCGTCTCCACGCGCCCGTGTTCGAGCTCGGAGATATGGCAGAGACCGTCACGTCCGGGAAGAAACTCAATGAAGGCGCCGAAAGCCGTGATGCTCTTCACCGGGCCCTCGTACTCCTCTCCGACCTCGGGCTCTCTGATCATGTTCTCGATCATCGTCCGGGCCGCATCGACGCCTGCCTGCGTGGCGCCTGACACCTTGACGGTGCCCTCGTCGTTGATGTCGATCTTGGTCTCGGTCTCTTCCTGCATCCGCCTGATGACGCGGCCGCCTGGACCGATGATCTCACCGATCTTGTCCTGCGGCACCTTCACCATAACGATGCGGGGAGCGAACTTGGAAAGCTCCGGACGCTCCGCGCTGAGTTCCTTGGCCATCTCACCGAGGATGTGCTCCCGCGCGGTCCGCGCCTTCGTCAGCGCCTCCGTCAGAACCTGGGTCGGCACGGCGCCGATCTTCGAGTCCATCTGGAATGCTGTGATCCCCTCGAGGGTCCCGGCGACCTTGAAATCCATGTCGCCGAGGTGATCCTCAACACCCAGAATGTCCGTCAGGACGACGAACTTGTCGCCTTCCTTGATCAGACCCATCGCGACTCCGGCAACGGGCGCCTTCATAGGCACACCCGCGTCCATCAGAGCCAGCGAACCGGCACAGACCGTGGCCATGCTCGATGATCCGTTCGACTCGAGGATGTCCGACACGACGCGAACCGTGTACGGGAAGACCTCGTCGACCGGAATGAGCGGCTCGATCGCGCGTTCGGCAAGCGCTCCGTGACCAATCTCACGACGGCCCGGCCCACGGATGGGACGAACCTCGCCGACCGAGAAGGACGGGAAGTTGTAGTGGAGCATGTAGCTCTTCCACGTCTCTCCCTCCAACGCGTCGATCTTCTGCTCGTCGCTCGTCGAACCGAGCGTGACCGCGACAAGCGCCTGCGTCTCACCGCGCGTGAACACGGCCGAGCCGTGCGTACGCGGAAGCACAGAGGTCTCGCACCAGATAGGACGGACCTGGTCGGCGTTGCGGCCGTCGGAACGCACGCCGTCTTCGACGATGCGCCGACGCATCTCCTTCTTCTCCATATCCTTGATGATGCCCTTGATCGCACCGGCATCATCGGGATAGTCCTCGGCCAGCGCCTCAAGCGCCTCTTCCTTGATCGCGGAGATCAGCTCCATGCGCTCCTGCTTGCCCTGGATAGCCACTGCGTCAAGCACCCGGGAGCCGTACGCGCTCTCCATGCGCTCGCCAAGACCGTCCGGCAGCCCGGGCAACGCAAGGTCGAGCTTCTCGGAAGCACCGAATTCGGCAACCAGCTCGTTGATGACACCGACGATCTTCTTGACCTCGGCGTGCGCCAGCTCAAGCGCGCCCTGCATATCCGACTCGGAGACCTCAAGCGAACCGCCCTCGACCATCACGATGGCATCGTCGGTTCCGGCGACCACGAGGTTGATCGAGCTCTCCTCGAGCTGCGCGAACGTCGGGTTGACGATGTACTCTCCGGCGATCATGCCGATGCGAACCGAAGCGATCGGGCCGTCGAACGGGACCGGCGAGATCGCCAGCGCCGCGCTCGAGCCGATGATCCCGAGGATGTCCGGGTCGTTCTCGCCATCAGCCGAGAAGACGTTCACGAAGACCTGGATCTCGTTTCGCATGTGCGACGGGATCAGCGGTCTGAGAGGCCGGTCGATCTGACGCGCGCTGAGGGTCTCCTTGTCCTGCGGACGCCCCTCGCGCTTGAAGAAACCGCCGGGGATCTTGCCGGCGGCGTAGAACTTCTGACGGTACTCCACGAAGAGAGGGAGGAAGTCGCGGTCGATCGTGTGCTTCGAATGCACGACCGTGGCCAACACCAGCGAGTCTCCGTATCGGACGATGACCGCCCCGTCAGCCTGCTTCGCGAGCTTGCCGGTTTCCAACGTGAGTTTCCGGCCCGCCCACTCTCTTTCGATCTTCACATGGTGCATCTCTTTCCTCCAGACGCCTCGGACTGGTAAAGCAAAGCCCTCCCAACAGCTCGCGGGAGGGCCAGCACAATGAGGGTTACGCTTCGACTCAACAGCACGTGCTACCTGCGCAGCCCGAGTTCTTTGATGACAAGCTTGTAGCTGTCGGACTTGTTCGACTTGAGATAGTTCAAGAGCCTGCGGCGCTTGCCCACCATCTTGAGAAGGCCAAGGCGCGAATGATTGTCCTTCTTGTGGAGATCGAAGTGCTTGGCGAGCGTCTCAATTCGCTCGGTCAAAAGCGCGATCTGAACCTCCGCGGAACCGGTGTCGCCCGCGTGGGTCTCGAAGCGCTTCACGATCTCTAGCTTACGCTCTTTCGACAGCGACAAACCTCTACTCCTGAATCTGTCTCTATGTTGAGTATGAACCCTATCAGACGAAAGATAACACAGCGCTGCATCCGTGTCAAAGGGGAAATCATCCATCGGCACACTCATCAACTGACTGCGGCTCAGACCTCTCGCCTCCCGGGGCCTCGCGGGAGGCCGCCATGCAACGTGCCGTCGCGATATCCTCCGCGATCTGCGAGCTCAGGCCGGCCGCGTCTGCGAACTGCCTGTCCCCCCGGATCCTCCTGAGCACACCCACGCAGAGCTCCGACCCGTACAGGTCGACATCGACGTCCAGCAGGTGAACCTCGACCCTCCGCTCACCCTTGCCGAACGTGCGTCGCCGGCCGATGTAGAGCACACCCGCTCTTCCCTCGGCGGTCTCCTCGACGTAGTAGACGCCGTCCGCAGGGAGGAGCTTGAGCGCGTGCGTCTCGACGTTGGCCGTCGGCGTCCCCAGCACTCTTCCACCGATCCTGTCGCCCCGGACCACGGCGCCCCGAATCGGATACGGCCGGCCAAGCATCATGCCCGCCGCCTCGATGTCGCCCCGCGAGACGGCGGCCCTGATCCGCGAACTCGAGATGGGCTCGCCTTCAAACAGCACGGCCGGCACGACATCCAGATCGAATCCCACGCATCGGCCGAGCTCCCTCAGAGACTCGATCCCGCTGGAACGGTCGCGCCCCATGTGGAAGTCGTATCCAAGAACAACGTGGCTTCCCTCACCCACTCCGATGCTGCGAAGGAACGCGTCGCCCTCGTTCGTCGCCAGCTCCGCCGTGAACGGTACGACGAGCACATCCTCGACGCCGGCCGCCGCGATGAGTTCCAACCGCTCGTCGAGCGGCGCAAGGAGTCGAGGAGCCCTCCCCGGCGCAACCACGGCAAGCGGATGCGGATCGAACGTCACGGCCACACCACGGCGACCGCTCTCCAGAACGATCCGTCGCAGCTCCGCGAGCACGGCCACATGCCCGCGGTGCACACCGTCGAAGTTCCCGACGGTCACTGCGAGTTCCGCGGGAGACCCGATGCCCAGTTCGTGGATCGACAGTGCTTTCCTGAACGCCGTCATTCCGCAGCGGACTCCGGTTCCGGTTCTTCAGCGAACACACGGATCGGCCTGAGGAGCACTCCGTTTCCCTCGCCGTCTTCATCGACGCGCGCGATCGCCGTCAGATGCACGCCGTCGGGCGTCGTCCTGACGAGCGACCCGATGGGATGTGCGTCGCAGCTACCGACGCTCGCGGGCTGACCCTCGAGGATCTGATCGAGCTGCCGTTCCGTGAGCGTCACTGATGGAATGTCCCCCAGGGCGTCGTAGAGGGAGCGGCCCGGCTGACCCGGGCGGCTCTCGCGAACCTCGAGTTCGCCGAGGCGCACCGCCTCATCCAGACCGAAGTCACCGGAGCGCGTCCGCCTGAGGTCGCCGAGATGCGCTCCACACCCGAGCCGCTCTCCAATATCCGCGGCCAGCGTGCGAACATACGTGCCCTTCGAGCACGTGACCCGGAATCGCACGTCCGGCGGCTCAAACCCCAGCAGCTCCAGCTCACGAATCGTGACCGGCCGAGGTTCTCGCTCCACCTCGACCCCCTCCCGCGCCAATGTGTACAGCCGGCGCCCGCCGAGTTTCACCGCGGACACCATCGGAGGCACCTGCATCAGCTCGCCGGTGAACTCCCCGAAGCACTCCATCACCGCGGCCTCCGTCACCCTGGAGTAGTCCCCGGTCGAGGTCACATCACCGTCGGCATCCTGGGTATCGGTCGTGGTTCCGAGCACGAAACGCCCCTCGTACTCCTTCTCCGCCGCCGTGAGATACTGGGAGAGTCTTGTGGCGCGACCGGCAAGAAGGACGAGCACTCCGGTCGCCGCTGGATCGAGCGTCCCCGCGTGTCCAACGCGACGCTGTCTGATGGCACGCCTGACACGCAGGACGACATCGTGAGACGTCATCCCCGCCGGCTTGTCGATCACGATCACCCGGTCCACGCCGTTCACCTCGGTTCCCACCTCGCTAGTCGCGCGCCCCAAAGTAACCGCTGACAGCCTTGAGAATCAGCTCCCGGGCCTCCGGCACGGCCATGTCCAGCACGACGCCGGCGGCGGCAGGATGCCCGCCTCCACCCAGACGCGCAGCGATCTCGCGGACGTCCGCGCCACCGTTCGAGCGCAGGCTCACGCGCGCTCCGTCGGGGATCTCCCGGATGAGCGCCGAGACCTTCACTCCCTCAACGAGCCGTCCGTATCCGGGAAGGCCCTCCATCGACTCGGAACACACCCCGGCCGCCGACCGCATCGCCTCGGTGATAACGGCGAGCGCAAGCCTGCCGTCGAAGTGGAGTTCCAGGGAAGACAGCATCATTCCGAGCAGACGCACCTGCGAAAGCGGCTGTTCGGCGAATACGTTCCGTGCCAGCGCGTGCGGGTCGGCGCCCGCCTCGACGAGCCTCGCGGCCGCCGCCATCGTCCGGGCGTCCACGTTCGAATGCCGGAAGCCACCGGTGTCCGCGAGGAGCCCCACATAGAGCAGCGACGCCGTCTCGAGATCCATCTCGGCCCCGTCTGTCTCCACGATCTCCTGGATGAGAAGCGCCGCGGCGGATGCCGAGGGATCGACGAGATTCACATCGGCGAACATGCGGTTGTCGGGATGATGATCGATATTGATGACCTCCCGCGCACCCGCGAGCCTGTCCGTCTCCGTCACGACTCGCGAGATCTCCGTCGTATCGACAACGACGAGCGTCGTTCCGCTGAGATCCCGAGGAGGCTCGCTCAATACCTCACGCCCGGCCCGGATGAAGCGATAGTTGGA
Source organism: uncultured bacterium (assembly GCA_964516845.1). Lineage (GTDB taxonomy): Bacteria > Joyebacterota > Joyebacteria > Joyebacterales > Joyebacteraceae > JAPEKQ01. The sequence continues at coordinate 71,303 of CAZEXP010000001.1, read as the reverse complement.
AGGAACACCGTCCTCGAGGAAGAGCCGGGCGCTCACACCGATGCCCTCAAGCCAGCGGACGAGCGCAAGCCCGCTTCCGACGGCGTCGCCGTCAGGGCGCCTGTGCGAGACGACCAGAACCCGAGAACTCGCGCGCAGGCGCCGGATGATCTCGTGTATCACATCGGCGTTCGTCGCGCGCTCACTCGCCCCCATCCGTGCCCCCCTCATCCTCCCCGTCCTTGACTCCATCATCATCGCCGTCCTTGACTCCCTCATCATCCCCACCCACGTCCTCCTCGTCCTCGATCTCATCACCCGGACGGAGGATCCCCTTCTCGCGGTTGATCTCGTCAAGGACCTTCGCGATGCGGAGATATTTCTCCGCCGAATCGTCCAGTTCAAAGGTCAGTTCCGGCACGGCCCTGAGGCGCAGGGAGAATGCCAGCTCACCTCGTATGAACTTCACTGCCTTCCTGATGAGCTTGAGCGATCTCTCCTGCTCGTGTTCGTCACCGAGCAGGCTCACGAGCACCTTGGCGTACTTGAGGTCCTGCGAGAGTTCCACTCGCGTGACCGTTGCCATCACGATCCTCGGATCCTCCATCTTCCGATCGAGGATGAGACTCAGCTCCCGCCGGATGGTCTCAGCCACTCTGAGCACGCGCTTGTGTGCCACACCGCCTCCTCGGCCTCGCCGTCCGCGGACATCGGCCCGCCGCTCGGCCTCCAGCTCTGCACCGACTACAGGTAGTCCATCGACTGGTCCAGCAGCTCAACCCGCGGTTCGGATTCTATGAGTCGCAGCACCTTCGACAGAACCTCATTGGCGAAGCGGCCGTCATTGGAGACGACCGCTACGACAAGCACTGCGCGCTGCCACAGATTCTGGTCTCCGACGTCGGCGACCGAGACGTTGAACCGCGCGCGAATGCGATCCTTCAGGCTGTTCACAACGCGACGCCGATCCTTCAACGATCTGCTCTCGCGGATGAGAAGGTCGGTCCTGAGCGTACCAATCATCATGGTGCGCCTCGCTCGCCCCGCCTGGCGTCCGGCGGGTGGAGACCGCCGCTACGCCGAGCTGGGCGCCCCGAGTTTCCTCGCAACCTCTTCGATCGCGATCACCTCGATGAGATCACCGGCCTGCATGTCGTCGGTACCGTCGATTCCGATACCACACTCGAAGCCGGTCTGCACCTCTCGCACGTCATCTTTGAAACGCTTCAGCGAGTTGACGGGACCCTCATGGATCACCATCTCGTTGCGGACAAGTCTTGCACGGGCGTTTCTCTTCACCACGCCCGACAGCACGTACGAACCCGCGATGGAACCCCGGTTCGGAATCCTGAACACCTCGCGGACCTCGGCGGTGCCGACGACGATCTCGCGCTGCTCAGGCTCGAGCATGCCCTCCATCGCCGCATGGATGTCTTCGACCGCCTCGTAGATCACTCGATACAGCCGGATCTCGACGTGCTCGCGTCTCGACAGCTCCCTCACCCGAACCGAAGCCCCGATGTGGAACCCGACGATGACCGCGTTCGAAGCCGCCGCGAGAAGCACGTCCGTCTCTGTTACGGCGCCCACGCCCTTTCTGATCACCTCGACCTTGACCTCGCCTGTCGAAAGCCGTTCCAGCGAATCCGCGAGAGCGCCGACCGAGCCGTCCACGTCACCCTTGATGACGAGTCGCAGCTCCTTCATGCCGCCCTCTCTGATCTGTCGATGGAGATCCTCGAGCGTCACGCGGTTCTGGAAGCGGGTCTGCCGCTCCCACTGCTGCTGGCGCCGCTTCGCGCTGATGTTGCGAGCCATGCGATCATCGGGCACCACGGCGAACACGTCACCCGCCTGCGGCACGCTTGTGAGCCCCGACACCACAACCGGCGTCGACGGCCCGGCTGAATCGACGACATGGCCGCGCTCATTGTAGAGAGCCCTCACCTTGCCGTCCGCCTGCCCCACGACGAAGCTGTCGCCCACGATCAGCGTTCCCGACTGGACCAACACCGTGGCGACAATACCCCGGCCACGCTCCTTCTCGACCTCAACGACGACACCGCGCGCCGGAGCCTCTTCAACAGCCGTGAGCTCCAGAACCTCCGACTGGATAAGGATCATCTCCAGCAGCTTGTCGACGCCCACGCCCGTCTTCGCGGATGTGTCGACGGCCACGACTTCACCGCCCCACTCCTCCACGACGAGGCCACGGCCTGCGAGCTCGTTCCTGACCTTGTCGGGATTCGCCGCCGGAAGATCGGATTTGTTCACCGCAACGATGATGGGGACCGCCGCCGCCTTGGCGTGGTCGATCGCCTCGATCGTCTGGGGCATCACACCATCATCGGCCGCCACAACGAGCACAACGACGTCCGTGATCTGAGCGCCGCGCGCACGCATGGCTGTGAATGCCTCGTGGCCCGGCGTGTCGAGGAACGTAATGGCCTTGCCTTCGACGATAACCTCGTACGCGCCGATGTGCTGCGTGATGCCGCCGGCCTCGCCGGCGATGACGTTCGCATTGCGGATGTAATCCAGAAGCAACGTCTTGCCATGGTCGACGTGCCCCATGACGACGACCACCGGCGGACGCGGCGTTTCGCTCGCGCCTCCGATCGCCTTGATCTGCTCCTCTTCGAGGATGTCATCGCCATACTCCCGGAGGAACTCGATCTCCTCGTCGAACTCCTCGGCCAGGAGGACGAGTGTGTCCTCATCGAGCCGCTGGTTGATCGTGACCATCAGTCCGAGATCCAGGCACTTCTTGATGACCTCGTTGGGCGGAACCTCGAGCTGCTCGGCGAACTCGGACACGGACGCGAACTCCGGGATCAGGAGCTTCTCGTCGACCGCCGCAGCCTCTCCCGGTGCGCGGTCGCGCTTCCGCCGGCGCTTCGTCTTCCGGTCGCCTCCACCGGCAAGCGTGCGCCTCACGGCTTCTTCAACACTCTTCTGATCGACCCTCGGTCTCCGCTTCTTCCTGCCCTTGCCGCCGGCCGGCTTCCGCGCGGCCTGTCCCTGCTGAACTACACGGCCCGGCTGCGCACCACGAGCGTCTGTCCGCCCCTTCGCCTGTCCCCCACCCGTCGTCTTCGGCTCGTTGCTCTTCGCCTGCTCACCCTTCGGCTTGCCGGCCTGCGGCGCGTCGGTCCTGGGCTTCTGCTTGGGGGCCGCCTTGGCTCGTTCGGCTGCCGCCTTCTTGACCTTCTTGGCATACTCGAGCTTGACGGCGTCCTTCTCCTTCTCGAACTCAACACGCACTTTCTCGATGACGTCGTCGTCGATCGAGTTCATGTGCGTCTTGACCTCGACGCCAAGCTTCTTGAGCATGCCAATCAGAGCTTCGGTCGATATGCGAAACTCCTTGGCAACCTGATAGACTCGTTTCTTGGGCACGCGGCTCCCCCTGTTCAGACTCGTGGTCACATGGTTTCGATATCCTCTTCGGTCTTGGAGTCGTCTATCGCCTCGTCGTCCTCGGGCGACTCCTCCTCGTCAGATGGATCGTTCTCGTCGGACAGCTCGCCGTCATCGGACGGTTCCTCATCCTCAGATGGATCGTTCTCGTCGGACAGCTCGCCGTCATCGGACGGCTCCTCATCCTCAGA
>CAZEXP010000001.1:20384-67613 GCA_964516845.1 uncultured bacterium | reverse complement strand
ATGGATCGTTCTCGTCGGACAGCTCGCCGTCATCGGACGGCTCCTCATCCTCAGATGGATCGTTCTCGTCGGACAGCTCGCCGTCATCGGACGGCTCCTCATCCTCAGACGGCTCTTCATCGTCCTCCTCGGAGGACGCGTCCTCGCGCATCTCGTCGTCGTCCGCCCTCCGATCCACGGCTTCCTGGATTGCCATGGCCTCGGAGCGCGCCTTCTCCTCCATCTCGCGGAGCATCTGCTGCTTCTGCTCTTCGAGGACTTCGAGCACAGCGGCGACCGCAATCGAAATCTTCTCCGCGGTCTTCTCGCCGATGCCTTCGACCTTGAGCAGGTCTTCCGTCGCCATGCCCTCAAGGTCCTGCACGTGGCGATACCCCGCGTCGACAAGCGACTGAGCGAGCTTCGGACCCACGCCCGGAAGCTCGCTTACGTCGACGCGCTGCGCCAGGTTGACCTCCAGCTCGCGGGTGTGTTCCGTCTCGCCGACGATGTCGATCTTCCAACCGGTGAGCTTCGCGGCAAGCCGCGCGTTCTGGCCACCGCGGCCGATCGCCAGCGACAGCTGGTCGTCCGGCACGATGGCCTTCACGGAATGCTCGGCATCGTTGACGACTGCTCGCGAGACCTTCGCCGGATTCAGCGCCCGGCTCACGAGCACGGAGGGATCGGAGCTGAACGGGACGATGTCGATCTTCTCGCCCGAGAGCTCACGCACGATCGTCTGGATCCTCGAACCCTTGACGCCGACGCAGGCGCCCACGGGATCGACACGTTCGTCATGCGAGATGACCGCAACCTTGGACCGGCCGCCCGCCTCGCGCGCGATCGCCATGATCTCCACGACCGAGTCGTAGATCTCCGGGACCTCCATGCGGAAGAGCTTCTTCAGGAAGTTCGGATGCGTCCGTGACAGGATGATCTGCGGACCCTTGGTCGTCTTCTCGACCGACACCAGGTAGGCCCGGATCCGGTCGCCCTGACGATAGCGCTCGCGCCGGATCTGCTCACGTGGCGGCAGCAGAGCCTCCGTCCTGCCGAGATTGACGACCATGCCGCCGCGCTCGATCTGCTGGACGTCGCCAGTGATGATCTCGCCTATCCGGTCCTGGAATTCCTCGTAGATCTGCTCGCGTTCGGCCTCGCGCACGCGCTGCACGACGATCTGTTTCGCCGCCTGGATGGCGTTGCGGCCGAAGTCGTCGAGCGGAACCTCAACGGGAAGAACGTCCCCCACATTGACAGTCGGGTCGTACTCGTGCGCCTCGTCGAGTTCGATCTGGATCGATCCGTCCTCAACATCCTCCACCACCGTCTTGTTGAGGTAGACACACAGCGAGTCGTCCTCCTCGTCGATGACCACCTCGATTTCCGCGACGGGACCGAACTTCTTGCGCGCAGCCGAGACGATTCCAGCCTCGAGCGCCTCGACGAGGATGGCGCTGTCGAGCTGCTTCGTCCTCGATATCCGACGTAGCGCCTCAAGTACTCCCGTGTTCATCAGACGATCTCCTTGTATTTCAGCATGCCGCCACTGGGGCGGCGCGGCGCCGCAGCCGGCCGCGGCGTATCGCGGCCTCGCGGTGCCAGACGAACCGACCACGCCGTCTAGAACTCCAGCCGTGCCTTGGCTACGTCGGTCAGAGCGATGCGGATCTCTCCGTGCTCTGCGTGTCTGATCGTGACCTGACCACCGGAAGCGCACACGAGCTCCCCGATCACAACGCTGCCTGCGCCGTCGATCGGCTTCCGAAGCACCAGGCGTACAACACGGCCTCCGAAATGGGCATACTCCCGCTCTCTGACGAGGTCGTGGTCCAGGCCGGGCGAACTCACCTCAAGCGAGTACGCGCCCTCGACCGGATCCTCGGCATCCAGAAAGTACGAAAGCTCCCGGCTGACCGCACTGCAGTCGGCCGCGGAGACTCCCTCGTCGCGGTCGATGAAGAAGCGGAAGATCCGACGGCCGTACTCCGCCGTCTCGCGGACGTCCACGAGGGCGAATCCCTTGCCTTGGACAAGCTCGTACGTCAGCTCGAAGAGCCTCTCATCGGTTGCGCCCACGGTTGTTCTCCACGCCCAGACACTCAAAAAGTGGGCCGACCGCCCACTTCCCGATGACAACTTAGCATGTGATGAGAGAGCGTGCAAGGGAAAACTGTGCAGGAAGGCTTAAGTGTATGGCTGTTCTGCGCCCGCAGGGCGCAGAACAGCTGGGCGGAATCGGCGGGCACAAATGCCCGCCGATTCCGCAGGCCAACACCCAGCGTGCTCTAGAGCGAGTAGATGAACTCCGCCACCACGCGACCGACATCCGTGAGACTCTCCGGGCAGCACTTGTCCGGTGTGTCCTCCACGGTATGCCAGTACGGATAGTCCAGATCGATCAGATCGATCACGGAGAGCCCCGCCAGCGCCAGCGGAACGTGGTCGTCGTAGACCGCCGTTCCCGTTCGTTCCACGAACGACGCAACACCCAGCCGCTTCGCCGAATCCCAGACCAGCCGCATCAGTTCCGGTGCGACGCTCCGCGAATACGGTTCCACGGGGATCTCGAGGTCGCAATCGCCGATCATGTCGACCACGATGGCGTACCGCGGGCAGTAGGCCCCCAGATGCGAGGCATAGTACGAGGAACCGATGCACCATGCGCCGAGGCCGCCCTCGTCTCCCCCGTCCTCCGCGTCGAAAAGCACGATGTCGATACCGACGTTCGGCGGTCGCTCCGCCACCATCCGCCCCAGTTCCAGGAGCACGGCCACGCCGGACGCTCCGTCATTGGCTCCCAGGATCGGTTCACCGCGCCGCGCCGGGTCCGGATCACGCTCCGCCACGGAACGCGTATCCCAGTGCGCCGCGAGAAGAACGCGCTCACGAACCTCCGGACGATACGATGCGATGATATTGCCAAGCTGGAGCTCTCCGCCGGTCCATTCATGCGAGAATCGCTGAACACTGACCTCATCGGCCGACTCACCGAGCGCTGCGACAAGCCAGTCACGCACAGCGGCGTGACCGTCACTCCCGGGATATCGCGGGCCGAACTCGCATTGCGCCACGAGATCTCCGTAGGCGCGATCGCCATCGAAAGCGGGCGCACCGCCGCATCCTGCCGCAATGAGCGGCACGGTCACGGCCATTCCCGCAAGGATTCGCATCAGCACCGGCATCAGAACTTGAACTCCGCTGAGAGATGAACGCCGATCGTGCGGCGCGTCTGGTCGCGTTTCTCATCACGGCTCTGGGCGTAGCTGATCTGAAGGCCGCCGGAGACGCTTCGCGAGAAGCTGTAGGTGGCGTCCGCGACGATCGAGTACTCCTTGGTCGAGGCGCTCGGCTCAACGCTCAACAGCAGAGCCTCCGTCTGAGCCGTCCGCGACTGCTTCGCTGAGGTCCTGAACGTCAGCGACGTGTCGAGATTGCTCTCGAACTTGAGCTTCTGGCCGAAGAACGGCAGCTTCAGTCCCTGCGGCGCTGAGAATCGGTAGTTCATCGTCAGGCTCATGGAACTCGTGACGTCCTCGGTGACGGACCCGACGCCGCTGAGGCTGAAGGTATTGGCGCGCTTCCGATCCCACGAGAAGCTCCCCGTCAGACCGTTCGTCAGCGTCGCGTCGAGCGAGACGATCGGACTGAAAGAGAGCGAATTCCCCTTGCTCGTCGGCTCACCTACCGGACCCGAGTACGACCGACGGTACTCCGCGCCGCTCCTGGCACGAACCGATTTGAACATCCCGGACAACGGACCGATCCGCTCGAGTCCCGACCACGACAGGCTTCCCTTGGTCGTCTCGTTCATCGACTCGGTCTGCGTGGTCAGGTCGACCGAATCGGACACCGCGCTCTTGTACCATCTGCTCGTGACCGTGTGCTTGTAGTCGCCCTTGATGCGGATCTGACTCGTCAGCTTGACGCCCGTCCCGGCGTCGTAGCTCGTCTCGACGGTTCTGTCGTCCGCGTCCTCCGCGTCGGCGATGCCGAGGCGGTAGCTCCAGCCGGGCATCTCGTCGTAGGGCACGCGGTCGAAGCGCGAGCTCCGTTTGACCGAATAGCGCCCTTCGATTGCGTCCATCTTCCGAATGAATGCGACGATTGGATCGACGAGCACTGAGAGCCCGGGGCCCTCGATCTCCCGCTCCTCGCCGCCGACGGGTGCGCGATCGCCCTCTCCGCGCGGGCCTCCACCCTCGTCTTTCGGATCACGGCCCTCGTCCTCCGGATCACGGCCCCCGTCCTCCGGACCTCCGGCCCCCTCCAGAGCGCGAGCCTCATCACCCCCCGACGGGTCTCCCGCCTCAAGCGGGATCTCGCCTCCACGCTCCTGAACATCGCCGGCAGCTTCACCCGCGGCGCCTTCGTCGCCCTCCGGACCGGCCCCGTCGTCCTGAACCGTCTCCTCATCACGAGGCGTGCGACCGCTCCGCGATCTGCCCGGCTCTTCCTCGGCTCTGCCGCGGTCGTGTCCGCCGGCGGCGCTCCGGGGGCTCGTGGGAGCGGACCCGAACAGCTTCTTGAGGTCGAAGCTCGCCCGAACCTGATGGTTGCTCTGCGCACGAACGTCGCGGACGTTCGGCGGGTCCCCCGTCCGCTGCACCTCGGGACCATGATTGTCGGTGAACGACGAGCTGAAGCTGTACTGGGGAGAGAGCCACTGACCGAACTTCGGATTGAAGCTCGCGCTGTTCGCGTAGCGGCGCTCCGTCTCCCGACCGATGTTGAGGCCGGCCCACGGACGGTAGATCTGGCTCAGATCCCTCTTGAAGCCCACCGTGTGCGTCGTTCGGAGGTTCTCGAGGAACTGGAAATCGATATTGGCGTCGCCGTTCATCTTCTTGTCGAACGTCTCGCTCCGGCGTGTCTGGACGCCGTCGCCGTCGATGTCGTAGTTCTGCGAATGGATCAGATAGACGTCCGAATTGAAGCGAATGCTCGTCGGCTTGAGGAAGATGCGCGTCTCCCCGAAGAGCGGTATCCCGCTCTTCTCCGGCGAGTATTTGTACGATGCCCGTCCGCGGATCGTTCTCGACGTGTCGGCCTTCGTGGGCGAGAGCTTCTCATGGCCCGCCACCGATCCCCTCAGTGACAGGCCGTCCACGAGCAGATGCGTCCAGAAGTCCGGCGACTGGCGCTTGCGAGAGAGAGACATCGCGGCGCTGCGATCGACCGTGACCGTCTTCTCGTCCTGACTCTGCTGGTCGTCCAGCACGATGTCCGAACCGCTCGAGAACTTCGGTCGCGTCTCCGACCGCTTCCATGACACGTTCACCGGCGTCGAGATCCCGAGCCCGCTCACGAACTTGTCGGCGTTCAGCGTGCCCGTGAAGTTGTAGGTCAGGTTGTCCTGACCCGATCCGCTGGTCTGCTTGAGCGTGTGGAAGTCACCGTCGACGTGCCGCAGGTCGAAGTCGACATCCACGAGGTCGGCGAACTTCGCGCCGACCGTCAAACGTTCGGCCAGACCTGCGTCCTTGCGCACGTCGGTGAGACGGATGTCGTCGATCCATATCTCTCCGGAGACGGCGCTCAAGGGATCGTCGAAGTTGCCGTTCCTGACACCGAGCATCAGCCTTCTCACCCGGGAGAGCGACGGCCATCCGATGCGCGCGAATTCCTCGTTCAGCATGCCATCGGTCGTCCCGGCCACAGCGGCGGTGTCGGCTGTGGCGTACTCCCCGAGCTTGAGGTCCGTGAAACCGGTGAACGGGACTGTGAGTCGGTTCACCCCCGATCCCGCACGCTGAAGCCACCCCGGCCTCACCTCGAAGCTGTATTCGTAGTAGTTGAGCGAGTCGGCGCCTACGCGGAGGAAGAATCTCGTCCCGGCCTCCACGTCAGACTCACCGTGCACGTAGAACTCGAGGGACTGATACCCCGTGTAGTTCTGGTCGGAATAGAAGACCTGCCGCGCGGACGCCGCGTGTCCGCCGCCGAGTTCATCGAACAACAGAACCAGCGACTGCTCCCGCTTGGGAAGATTCGTGTCGTTATCCACGCCGGGGTCGAACGGTGGAACGTAATCGAGATCCTCCTTCGTGTTCTTCGACGTCACGCGGAACGACTCGTCCCCGAGTTCCTCCTCCGGGATGATGACGCCGTTGGCGTCCCTGATCCGGTTGGGCTCCCACTGGCTGCCGATCACATCGACCCCGCCGATCATGAGGGGATCGCCCCCGACCGGAAGACCTTCCACCCAGAGTCGGGCCGACTTCACGACCGTCCAGTCGGTCATGCCACCGACCGACTGCGCGTCGTCGAGCGGTATTCTGTAGAGACGCCAGTGGTTCTCAGCATCGAGTTCGCTGTTGTCCTGGATCAGATAGGTCGTATCCGAGAGGTCGAACGAGAACCCCCAGTACTTGCTGTCGGAGTCGAGATACCAGTTCCCGTTGAGATCCTCGGTATCAAGCCGCTCGTTTCCCTCCGTGCCGTTGATCTCCGTGTAATCATCCGAGCCGTACGAGAACGAGTAGTCGTCGTTCCCGTCGTCGCCAGGCACGCCCGCTCCGTCCTCACCCTCCGTGATGTCGAGCCCCGTATCCTCGTAGTAGTCGAAGCCGTTCCGGTCCACATCCTCGCTGTCAAGCTGGCCGTTCGGGTCGGCAAGCGGGTAGAAGTCCTCGCTGATCGTGCCGAGATCGACGTGCACGGCGCCCTGCCGGTCTCCGTTGTCGTTGACCCAGAGGTCAAGGAACTGGTACTTGGAGTAGTCGTTACCTGTCTTCGAGAGCAGCCGCATCAGACCGGCCCACGACTCCGAGGCGTCCGCATCGTAGTCGATCTCGAGGACCGTGTGTGTATCGTTGGCCTCCTCCGACGGCAGGTCGGGATGAAGATCACCCTCTCGGACCTTGCGGTCCGGGTTGTACCAGTTGATGTCCATCCGATCCGCCGCCGTCATGCCCACCGGCTCATCGGGCACGCTCGATGGGATCCACAGACGCCGCGTCACGCCGAGCATGCTGACGTTCTCGGTCCCCTCCATGTCATCGACCGCCACGAACCCCTTGGTGTTCGGATCCGGGATACAGATCGCGGTCTCGGCCGCAATCGTCAGAGCAGACCCCGCGTCGGTATCGACGAGAGGGACGGCGTCGGCCAGCCACGTCATGAACTCAGGCTCGAAGCGCGCCGTTACGTTGACATCGCCGACGATCGTCCGCGACGGTTCCTCTCCCAGCCTTGGATTGTCCTCCGGCGTCCCCTTGCTCTGATACATCCATGTCGTGCCGACCTTGACGTTGTCGCTCCAGTTGTAGACTCCGCGCGCGCCCAGCAGTGTCTTCTCGCCGCCGATTCCGAACGGCTTGTAGTCGAAGTCCACGGTCACGCGCGCTTCCGGCTGCTTCGCCTCTTCGGTGAGAAGCGTCAGCTGCCCCGCCGGGTAGTAGATGGTGTAGTCGACGCCGCGCTCGAGCTTCACGCCGTTGAGCCGGACAACCTCGCTGTTCTCAATGATGTTGATGTGCCCGAGGTAGAATGTGGTCTGCGGGCTATTGTACTTGGCCTCCAGATAGTAGATGTCGTCGTCCGGCTCGAAGACCTCCTTCGAGTAGACGCTGCAGTTCTTCTCCGCGAGTTCGTTCGCGACATAGACGGGATCCGGTCCGCCGCCCGGCGCGTAGTAGAAATTCGTCGTGTCATAGTCGGGGCAGAACGGCGTCATGTGCGGGAAGAACAGATAGCCCTTGTCGAAGTCGATCCATTCGAGGTCGACCAGTCCATCCGGCGTCGGATCACCGCCCAGACCATGCGTGTCGATGCCGAGTATCTGGATGAACGGCACGCCGTTCTCCGAGTCCTGTACCTCGCCCGATGGCGAGCGCTTGAAGATCGCGAGTTCGAACCCCTCCTCGGGGATCTCGTCGGTTCCCAGGTCGTAGATGTGCTTGAGTTCGTACCGCCTCGTCGACTCCCAGGCCGTCCCGATGACACGGTCCTCCCGCTTGATCATCTTCAAGCGGAGACTGTCACCGTCCGCTCCGCCGACGGAGTAGCCATCGAACCGCTCGTAGCTGACGGCCAGCACATCTCCCGCGTTGATGGGATAGAGGAACTCGATGACGCCCGCCTGGTAGTCGAAGAAGTAGTCCTCGAGTTCGACGAGCTCATCGAACACGCCGCGCTGGCTTGGCCCGCCTGCAGGCGGCGCACCGCCCGGCGGGTCCTCAAGGTAGGCGCGCCCGGGGACGGCGCCTGTCTCGATGTCGTTTCCGCCGTTGCGGTCGTCGACGAAGACACGGACGTCCTGGATGGAGAACCCCGCGTTCGAGTACCGCAGGGCGTCGGAGTCGATCACGAAGAACGTGCGCGCCTTGTAAGTGATGTCGTTGATCTGGAGCGAGTCCGACTCGGACGTTCCGGAGAATCCCGCTCCGGCCGACTTGCCTTCTTCCTTGCTCGCAATCGAGACGAAGTCGAAGCGCCCCATTTTGGCCGTCAGCTTCGCGCCGAAGAGCCCCTCGTGGCTCCCGCTGTAACTGACGAACTCAGTGCCGGGCAGAGACAGGTTGACCTCTCCGAGTTCGATCTTCTGGATGATCTCGTCCTCGTCCCCGTCGTAGTGGACCCGGATCTGGTTCGCCTTCCCGGTGCCGAAGGCGTCACCCCCGCTTCGGTGATCGACGTAGACGTGGATCTTCCTTCCGATCGTTCCCTCGAGATTGACCGTGAGCTGCTGCTCCATGTCCAGCTGGGGCCAGCGCGACGGCGGTCCTGCCTCCGAGTCCAGCGCCTCCACGGTGTAGCTGGTCTGACCACCGAACGTGATGCGCTCGCTCCCTCGGACCTTGAGGTTCGCGCCCGGTCCTATCGCGCGGACGAACGGCCCCGGGAGCGGCATCGGAATGTCGATATCGAGAAGACCACCGACGTCCTCGGCGCCAATGCGCCCGAGGTCGCGACGGATCGCCGTCCTCCAGAGCTCGTCGCGGCTCTCCCCCGTCACGATCCTCGTGAACTCATCAAGCGACACGACGTACGCGAGGAACCGGATGCCGTCCGGGGATACGAACACCACGCGAACGGTCCCGGTTTCGAGATCGTAGCTCGTCTCACGCGTCAGGGGCAGTGAGAGCGTGCCTGTTCTGACGGCGCGGTTCGCACGACGCTCCGTCCACCAGCGACCGCTCTCGAAAACGGTCCATGGACGGATGAACTGCGCGTCGCTCGTCCGAGCGATCGCGATGCCGATGGCGTACGGGTCGGGCGGTGCGACCGGAATGGTGTCGGCCGCGGCGGCCGCGAGCGTATCCGTCGCAGCGACAGCCACCGTATCAGCGGGGGTCTGCGTCGTCGTGCCGGCCTCAACCCGGACCTCCGCGGGAAGGATGCCCGCAGGAGCCGACGCAACCGAGTCCGCAGGAGCCGACGCAACCGAGTCCGCAGGAGCCGACGCAACCGAGTCCGTCGGCGCGGCCGCGAGCGTATCGACCACGCCCTCCGTCGCCTCGGCGGGGATGTCACCTGCGGGAGACTGGGGAGCGACGTCCGTCTGCGAGAAGGCAGGGGCCGACAGAAGAGCAGAGAGAAGCACCGCCGTCAGAAGCGCGGCGACGACGTGCGGGAGGAATCGCTTGCGCGATATGGCTTCGCCTGCATGTCGGCTGAGAGAAGGCATAGGCGGTATTGGGATGAATCAGCGGTCGGACGCACCCGTCCGACCATCACGGGACCCACGGAAGGTGGTCCCCTGCGTCAGAGATACAATCATATTGCGGGCCGCTCGGGAATGGTAGTATATCTTGTTCCCGCGGTCACCCTATCATGAAGTTCAACTCCCGGACAGACAGATGAGCATACTCTCCAGGTACGTTCTCAAGCAGCACGCGGCGCCGGCCCTGGCCGGTCTTGCCATATTCTATTTCGTGCTCTCGATGGATTTCCTCGTCGACTACCTGAATCTGTTCATCGCCAAGGGCGTGCCCGGTCTCTCCGTCCTCGAGGCCTTCATGCTCAGTCTCGCGTGGATGACCTTCCTCGCGGTGCCGATGGCCGTCATGGTGTCCGTTCTGACCGCATTCGGGAGGCTCTCCGCCGACAGCGAGATCACCGCCGTCAAGGCGTCCGGGATCAACATCGTCACGCTGATGCGCCCCGTGATCATCGTCGGGCTCATCGTCTCGCTCGGACTGTTCATGTTCGGAAATCGCGTGCTGCCCGCGGCCAATCATCGGCTCAAGACCCTTCTCGTCGATATCCACAGGATTCAGCCGCTTGCCACGGTCGAGCCGGGGGTCCTCACAGAACTTCCCGGCGGCTACAGCATCATCGTCGACCGCATGGACGCGACGTCCTCTGAGATCTGGGGTGTCAAGATCCACCGCGTGGAATCCGGTCAACCAACACAGACGATCGTCGCGGAGCGTGGCGTTCTGTCGGTCCGCGCTCTCAGCGACGTTCTGCGGATCGAGCTCTTTGACGGAGAGATCCACGAGGTGGACCCGGCTGACCTGACGAAATACAACCGGATGCTATTCGACAGTCACGTCATAAACGTAGAGCAGGGAGGCACTTCGCTGGTCCGAAGCGACCGCAGCAAGCGTGGCGACCGCGAACTGACCCTTCCCGAACTGGCCGAGCGCAGGGATTCCCACCTGGCCGAGGGCGCGGAGGCGGTCGGCGCACTCGAGAAGATCCTGAGGGCGGCCGTCACGGTGCGTGTAGCCGCTCTCAACGGAGAACAGCCGACCGAAGGCGCCCGAGAGCTCCGGGAGGGCCGCGCCGAGCAGATCAGACGCGCGGCAGGTGAACGAAGAACCGTCTCCGGAAGCGTCACGAGTGCACGAAAGCTCGACGTCGAATTCCACAAGAAGCTCTCGATCCCCTTCTCATGCGTGGTGTTCGTGCTGCTCGGCGCCCCGCTCGGTATCAGAAGCCGTCGAGGCGGTATCGGCATCGGCGCGGGGATCGGTATCCTCGTCTTTCTCGTCTACTATCTCTTTCTTGTCGGAGGAGAGCAGCTCGGTGATCGGGGCATCGTCGCACCCGCCGCCGCCATGTGGGCACCAAGCGTCGTCTTCGGTGGGCTTGGCCTGCTGCTTACTGTGGCGACGGCCCGCGAGTGGCGCTTCTTCTCTCTCGCCCGCCTGATCCGCCGACCTCTCAGGAACGGTGCGGGACCGGCGACGGAGACCGCATGAGCATCCTCACCAGGTACATCATGTTGCGGACGCTCCGCCCGCTGATCCTGCTGTTCCTCGGGTTCATCGGGATCTTCGTTCTTGTGGACCTCTTCGACCACGCGCACACGTTCATCGACAATCAGGTTGGCGCCGGCGTCGTGGCCCTGTACTACGCCTACTCGATGCCCTTCATCTTCGTGCTCACGGTCCCCGTCGCCATGCTTCTCGCGACGCTTCTCTCAGTTGGCGCCATGTCGCGGGGCAACGAGATCATGGCCATGAAGGGGTCAGGGCTGAGCCTCACGAGGATCCTCACACCGGTCCTCCTGCTCGCGGTCCTTGTCAGCGCCGCCAACCTCCTCGTGGCCGAGTACGCCGTTCCGCCCGCGACGCGCCACAAGATCGAGATCGAGGATGCGCACCTCAGGGGGCAGCGCTCCGACCCGCGGATCCGCAGGGACATCATCTACATGCGCCCGGATGGAGGCATGATCCTCGTCCGGCGATACAACACGCGACAACAGATCATGGAGGACGTCACGATCGAGGAGTTCGACGAGCGACTGCGTCCGAAGACCAGGATCGACGCCTCCGGAGCCCGGTGGGAGACCGATCACTGGATACTCGAGTCCGGGCGGCTGAGGCGGTTCACATCCGAGGGCGAGAGCGTCACTCCATTCGACACGATGGAACTGAATCCGGGTGATCCGACGCCCGACGATCTCGTCCGTCGCAAGCTGGAACCTGAGGAACGGGGATATTTCGACCTGAGGGACTACATCGCCAAGCTCAGGGCGGGCGGCAACGACCCTCGAGCGCTCGAGGTCCAGCTTCACCTCAAGGTCGCCTTCCCGTTCGTCTCGTTCATCATGACGCTGCTCGGGGCGCCGCTCGCCGCGCGAACCCGCCGGAGCGGCTTCGCCGTCGCGTTCGCATCGGCGCTCGCCATCTCGTTCTTCTACTACGCCGCCATCCAGGTGGCGCAGGTTCTTGGCCGGCAGGGCATCCTCTCTCCGCCCCTCGCCGCGTGGATCGCCAACGTCGTCTTCGCCGCTATCGGCATCTGGATCGTCGCGAGAACACCTAAGTAGCCCATCGCCCGATGCTCAACGTCTCCCCCCTCATCAAAGAGGAAACGGACGGCGCAGATCGCGCCGCCCGCTTCTCTTGCTCATCGGCTCCGTCATAACCCGCGGATCCGCTGTTCGACCGTAACGATCGACGACCGCCCGCTACGTCCCGTGCTTCCAGGAGGACAGGTACTCCTCCTGCTCTGCGGTCAGCGTGTCGATCCTGATCCCCATCGCGTCCAGCTTGAGCCTGGCGACACGCTGGTCGATCTCCTCGGGAACGCTGTAGACCCTCGGCTCGAGACGCCCCGTCTGCTTCGCGAGATACTCGCAGCAGAGCGCCTGATTGGCGAAGCTCATGTCCATGACGGACGCCGGGTGCCCTTCCGCTGCCGAGAGATTCACCAACCGCCCCTCGCCCAGCAGATTGATCCGCTTCCCGCCCGGCAGGACCCAGGTCTCCACCGAGGTGCGAGGAACTCTGCGCTCTTCGGACATGTCGGCGAGGGCCGACCTCTCGATCTCCACGTCGAAGTGACCGGAGTTCGCGACGATGGCTCCGTCCTTCATCATGCCGAAGTGACGCCTTGCGATGACGTTGATGTCACCGGTGACAGTCACGAAGATGTTGCCCAGCGGGGCGGCATCATCCATCGGCATGACCCGGAACCCGTCCATGACGGCCTCGAGCGCCTTCAGAGGAGCGACCTCGGTCACGACGACGTTCGCCCCCATCCCACGGGCCCGAAAAGCGAGGCCCCTCCCGCACCAGCCATACCCCGCGATGACGAATGTCGCGCCCGCTATGAGCGTGTTCGTCGCACGGAGTATGCCGTCGATGGAGCTCTGGCCCGTCCCGTATCGGTTGTCGAACATGTGCTTCGTGTTCGCGTCGTTCACGGCGACCACCGGGACCTTGAGCGCCCCGTCCTTCTCCATGGCCTTCAGACGGATGACACCCGTCGTCGTCTCCTCCATGCTCCCGATCAGATCGCCTATCAGATCCTGGTGCTCGCTGTGAATTGTCGAGACGAGGTCCGCTCCGTCGTCCAGCGTGATCGAGGGCCGCTCGGCCAGGATCGCGTGGATGTGCTCGTAGTAGCGGTCGTTGTCTTCGCCGCGAACGGCGAAGACGCTGATGCCGTGGTCCCGCACCAGATGCGCAGCTACGTCGTCCTGCGTCGAGAGCGGGTTCGACGCGCACAGCTGAACCCTGGCGCCGCCGGCCTTGAGGGCGATCATCAGATTCGCCGTCTCGGTCGTCACGTGCAGACAGGCGCCGATCCCGAGTCCATCGAGCGGCCTCTCGCGCGCGAACCGCTCCGCGATGCTCGCAAGCACGGGCATCGTCTGGGCCGCCCACTGTGTCCGTTCTCGTCCGCTGTCGGCCAGTTCGATCGATGCAATATCGTGGTTCATCGTACCTCCCGTTAGACGCCGGCCTTGAGAACGTCGACCATGTCGAGCCGCTCCCAGGTGAAGCACTCCTCCGACCGACCGAAATGTCCGTACGCGGCCGTCTGGCGATAGATGGGCCGGCGGAGGTCGAGGCGCTCGATGATCGCGCGTGGTCTCAGATCGAAGTGCTTCTTGATGATCCGAACGATCTCCTCGTCGGGGATCGTCCCCGTCCCCATCGTGTCGACCATGACCGAGACCGGCTCGGCGACACCGATGGCATACGCGACCTGGATCTCGCAACGATCGGCGATGCCCGCCGCGACGAGATTCTTCGCAACGTGCCGCGCCGCGTAGGAGGCCGAGCGGTCGACCTTCGTCGGGTCCTTCCCCGAGAACGCGCCGCCGCCGTGGCTTCCGAGGCCGCCGTACGTGTCGACGATGATCTTCCTGCCCGTCAGACCGCAGTCAGCCGCCGGACCGCCCTTCACGAATGCGCCCGTGGGATTCACGAGAAGCTTGTACCCGTCACCGGTCATTCCCTTCGGGATGATCGGGTCCACCACGCTCTTTCTGATCTGTTCCCGAAGGACGGGAATCGTCAGGTCGGCCGCGTGCTGCGTCGAGACGACGACCGTCTCGACGCGGACCGGCACGCCGTCCTCGTACTCCACTGTGACCTGCGTCTTGCCGTCCGGGCCGAGTCCTTCGATGATCCCGTCCTTGCGTACGCGGGCAAGCCGTCTGGCGAGCGCGTGCGCCAGGTGGATCGGCATCGGCATGTACTCCTCGGTCTCGTGCGTCGCGTACCCGAACATCATGCCCTGGTCGCCCGCTCCGCCCGTGTCGACACCCATCGCGATGTCCGGCGACTGCTCGTCGATCGCCGTGACGACGGCGCAGGTCTCGTAGTCGAACCCGTAGCGCGCATCGGTGTAACCTATGTCCTGGATCGTCCCACGAATGATTCGCGGGATCTCCACGTACGCTTCAGTCGATATTTCACCCGCCACGAACACCATCCCGGTCGTCACCAGCGTTTCACAGGCGACTCTGCCCATGGGATCCTGTTCGATGATCGCGTCCAGTATCGCATCCGAGATCTGGTCGGCAACCTTGTCGGGATGCCCCTCGGTCACGGATTCAGATGTGAAGAGATGTTTCTGCATGCCGTCCTCCAACCCGCTGCCGTCTTGAGTCGTATCGTTCGCCGCTCCCGACCGGGACCGGCCGTCAGCCATTGTCGATTTCAGATGAATCGCCTACGTTGAGCTTCTGGTAGTGTCCTCTCACCAGGGCACCCTCGCCGATCAGCGACTCGCAGAGAATACTCGTCTCCACATGCGCGGACGTGTTGAGAATGCTGTCGCGCACAATGGAGTTCCTCACGGTCGACCCCGCCGCGATCGACACATATGGGCCGACGATCGAATTCTCGATCACCGCGCCCGGATCGATCGACACCGGCGCAACGACAACGGATCCCGGATACTCCGGCGAGCCGTTCCCCGCGCGCTCGAGCAGGAAGCGGTTCGTCGCGAGGAGGGTCACCGGGTGTCCGCAGTCATGCCATCCCTCAACCTCGAATGGCTCCATCCGTTCGCCTCGCTCCAGCATGAGCTTCAGCGCATCCGTCAGCTGATACTCACCCTTCGTTCGGATGTCACGATCCACGATCTCTGAGAGGCAGTCCATAAGGAGCCGCGTGTTCTGGATGAGATAGAGACCGACGATTGCCAGGTTGCTCGGTGGGATGTCCGGCTTTTCGACGAGACTCTTGACGACTCCGTCTTCGACCTCCACGACTCCGAAGAGTCTCGGATCATCGACGACCTTGACGCCGATCGCCGTCGAGCCGCGCGCCACAAGCCCCGGGAAATCCGCCGTCACGATCGTATCGCCCAGAATGATCAGACTCGGACCGTCGTCCACACACTCGCGTGTCAGAAATATTGCGTGCCCCAGCCCCTTCCGTTCCTCCTGGTCGACGTAGCACGCCGCCAGGTCCGGATAGGCCTGTCCCACGTACTCCTTCACACGCTCCCCCATGTATCCGGTCACGAGAACGATGTCCGTGATACCGAGAGGCACAAGCTGGTCGATGATATGCCCGAGGATCGGCTTGCCTGCCACCTGCACAAGGGCCTTGGGGATCGTGTGGGTGTGCGGCCTGAGCCTCGTGCCGATACCGGCGACAGGAATGATGGCTCTCATGGGGTGTCCTTTCCGGTGCGCGCTCCGCGGCGGCAGGGCCTGCACTTCCACCCGACCACCCAACCGGTCAGCTGCGAGCGAGGGCGGCCTTCAACCGGTCAATAGGCTTCACAGGCGTCGGATCGGCGCCCGTGAGCATCGCAAGATAGTAGCTCATGAAGTCCCCGAGCACCACGAGAGAGATGAGTCTGGCAAGTCGTGACTCGCCCCTCGTCCACGCCTCTCGTGTATCCGCGCCCGAGTCGTCGATGATCTGCCGCGTCACTTCGAACCGCTTCGCGATCCGCGGATGTTCGCCGCTGTCCCTCAGGAATACGACCCGGGACACTCCTCCGACGGGCTTCGCCGCGCTCCATCCGACGATCTCATTGTGATTCATCTCCGGAAGCTCGTTGCGATGTCCGACAAGCTTCGCATTCTCGGAGATCTGCCCGCACCAGCGGCTCGCTACGACGTTCGTCCACGGCACGGCGCCGTATACCACCGGGATTCGTTCGTGGAACCACTCGGCGAGCTCCTTCGCAGCGTTCTCAGATGTTCCGCGTTCGACCGCGAAGAGCGCCGCGAGTTCAGCGGCCACACCGGCCGCCTCCTCGATCTCGCGCGACGGGTCCGGCGTGAACCCGAGCTTGTGCATGATCCACAGCTGCGGGATCAGGCTGTAGCCGAGCGCCGCCCGGGGCGGCAGTCCTGGAGGGATCCTCACGATGTCCAGCCCGCGCTCGCCCGCCCGCTCCGCGAGCGTGCCGCCCGTTGTCACACAGATGAC
Source organism: uncultured bacterium (assembly GCA_964516845.1). GTDB lineage: Bacteria > Joyebacterota > Joyebacteria > Joyebacterales > Joyebacteraceae > JAPEKQ01. The sequence goes on along the minus strand of CAZEXP010000001.1, from coordinate 51,045 downwards.
GCGAGCACCCCGTTCGAGCGAATCCTCGAAGGCCGAGAGGGTCTCTTCCGTATTGCCGGAGTAGCTCGATGCGAGCACGAGCGTCCGAGGGCCAACATACTCCGGAACTCCGTACCCGCGTACCACACGCATGGGCACCGGCAGGACATCCTCGAGGTACACTGACGCGAACTCCGCACCGATGGCGGAACCTCCCATTCCGAGGGCGACGATGGAGGTCACACCGTCCGTGCTCGTCGTAAGGACCGCGTCCCTTCCTATCGCATCGGCCTCCATCAGCTGTCGCTGGAAGGCCGCCATGTGCTCGTACATCGCGCCCGGGTCACGTCCCTCGAGCTCGTCCGCGCTCTTTGGCATTGTCATACGATCATCTCCGTTGCACTGATCTCTGGATACTTGCGCTTGAAGATCTGTTCGAGATACCGTCGCACCTCGGGCCCGGTCTGCATCTCGAGCGCGCGGGATACGACCTTTCTCGCCGAGTTGTAGCTCGTCGACCGGATGATGCTCTTCACCTCGGGAAGCATCAGCGGACTCGTCGAGAGTTCGCTCAGGCCCAGCCCGATGAGAAGCAGAACGGACAGTGGGTCTCCCGCCATCTCGCCGCAGAGACCTACCCACTTCCTGTGTTTCTTGGCGGCCCGGACCGTCTGGCGGATCAACTCCAGCACGGCGGGGTGGTACTGGTCGTAGAGGTACGCGACACGGTCGTTGCCGCGGTCGACCGCCAGCGTGTACTGAATGAGGTCATTCGAGCCGATGCTGAAGAAGTCAACCTCTCTCGCGAGCGCGTCGGCGAGCACGACGGCCGCCGGCGTCTCGATCATGATGCCGACTTCGATGTCCTCACTGAACTCCCGCCCCTCGATCCTCAGTTGCTGCCGCGCGGCCTCGAGCACCTGTTTCCCGTCTTTGACCTCGCTGATCGATGAAACCATCGGGAACATGATCCGCACATTCCCGTGCGCGCTCGCGCGCAGGATCGCCTTGAGCTGACGGATGAAGATGTTCGGGTGCGCCAGGCTGTACCGGATGCCCCGCCAGCCAAGGAACGGATTGGCCTCCGCCTCGTGCTGTCCACCAAGTCCAAACTTGTCGCCGCCCACGTCGAGGGTTCGGATCAGCACCGGTCCGGGCGACATCAACTCGACGACCGAGCGGTACGCCTCGTACTGCTCCTCCTCGCTCGGAACGTCCCGCCTTGCAAGGAAGAGGTACTCCGTTCGGAACAAACCGATCCCTTCAGCGCCGTGCGAGATCGCGGATGGGACGTCCTCGGGACCTTCGATGTTGGCACCGAGTTCGAACTTCCTCCCATCACGGGTCACAGCCGGATAGTCCTTCAACTTGAGGAGCTGCTTCTCGAACTCCTCGTACTCCCGCTTCCGACCGAGGTAGTACTCGAGCACCGCCGGATCGAATCCGTAGACGACGAGACCGAGCACACCATCGACGATAATGGTCTCGCCCTGACTGATGGACTCCGTCACACCGTGCGCTCCGACCACGGCCGGGATCTCGAGTGACCGCGCCATGATGGACGCATGTGACGTCCTGCCCCCCACCTCCGTGACGAAGCCCTTGACCCGCTCTCTCCGCATCGATGCGGTGTCGGTCGGAGCGAGATTGTGCGCCACGATGATGACCTCGTCGTCCAGACTCCGGAGCGTTCGGTCCTCCCGGCCCAGAAGACGCATCAGGAGCCTTCGTTCTATGTCCTTGATGTCGTAGATGCGGTCGTTGAGGTACTCGTCCTCGGTACGTCCCATGACCCGCGTCACCTGACCGATCGTCTCCGTGAGGGCGAACTCCGCACGGACACCGTTGTCCCTGATCCGCTTGAGCGTTCCCTCGACGACCATCGAATCCTCGAGGATCATCAGGTGTGCGTCGAATATGGCCGCCTTGTTCTCACCGAGTTCCTCCTCGAGCTCTCCGCGAAGACGCCGGAGAAGAACTTTCGTGTCTTCGATGGCTTCGCGGAACCGAGTCACCTCGCGGTCCATCTGATCGGCCGCGATCCGCTCCTCAGAGACATGCGGCCTCTCCGCATCGAGGATGAACGCCTTTCCAATGACGATGCCCGGCGAGGCCGGTATCCCGTCAATGGTGTTCGCGCGTCCTATCTCAGCGAGATTCAGGATCAACGGCTACCCCTCTTCCATGTCACGCTCGAGGAAGGCTGCCAGGCACTCCATCGCCTCGATCTCGTCGCCGCCGTCCGTCGTGATGATCACCGAGCTTCCATGTTCGGCCGCGAGCATCATCACACCCATGATGCTCTTGCCGTCAACCGTCAGGTCGTCCTTGCTCAGCTTTACATCGCATCTGTAGCGCCCCGCCAGCTTCACGAACTCCGCCGCCGGGCGAGCGTGCAGGCCAACGCGATTCGCGATCGTCACCGTTCTCTCGAGCACGCTACCCTCCATTGAAACCGTTCACCATGAGGATAATACCTCCGACCGCTCCGGCAGCCGCGATGACCGTGGACGGGATCCTGAGACGCGTCGCGATCGCACCCAGGATGAGAAACGCGCCCATCACCACGACCGACGACGACCCGCCCCGCTCCGTCCCGAACGCCGCGAGCGCCAGCACGAAGCCGGCCGCGAAGGCTCCTGCCCATCGCGCCGCGAGGACGGCACGCCTGAATCCCCTGCCGAGAAGCTCGCTGGCCGCCTCCGGACCCAGGGACAGCCCCCGGACAACACCCCGGGCCCTCAAGAGGATGTGCGGAACATTGTAGACGACGAGCATCACCACGGGCGCGGTCCAGACACCCCATGCGCCGGTCTGAAGACCGTAGAGCGCGACAGCCGCCGCTATGAGGCCGGCCGCCGGACGGAGACCTCCCCACATCAACGCGTCACCGGCCATTCCCAGCACGCCGCCAAGCGCATTCTTGATCTCTTCCGCCTCAGCAGCGCCTCGACCGTCGAGCTCCGCTCGCACGACCGCCCCGAGGACGTACGGGGCCAGCACCGGGTTCGTATTGAAGAACGCCATGTGCCGTTTGAGAAACGCGCGTCGCTCCTCGTCGTCCATCGTCCGCGCCAGCGGCGCCACCGCGAAGAAGAACCCCACGTTCTGCATGCCGCGCGGGTTCCAGACCGCCTGGAGCAGGAAGGAGCGCACGAAGAGCCGCCACCTCCATCCTCCCGGTCGCACCAACGGGTGGTTCTTGTTCCTCTCGTGGTGCACGGTCGGTTCCTCCGCAAGAACGGGAGCCGTAGGTTGAGCGCGATCGTGCCCGGTGCGCGCGGGTGCGCGGCATGGCGCTACATCAGCGCCAACAGCACCGCTCCCGCCACCAGACCCGCCGCGACGCTGATGCGATCGCCCCACCCGCGTGACAGAGCGACCGCCCCGCCGGCGGCGATCGGCGCCGCCCAGACAAGCGCCGGGTAGCTCGCCGGCCCCTCCTCCGGCAGCAGGGCGCCCGCGACAAGGAGCGCGATCGTGACGGCCACCCCCGACAGCACGGCCGCCGCCGAGAATCTCAGTCCGATCGCATGCAGGACCGCTCGCCGCACTCCTCCGATATCGCCCGCCAGAACCGCCTCCCGAGCGCGCTCGGCCAGCGTGATGTTCCAGCGTCTCAATCGGCGGACGACGACGCGCCCGAGTGCTCCCATTGCCAGGGCCGCAAGCAACCCGCTGGCCACGGCCCATCCCGCGGGATGTCCCGCCGCCACAAGGAGCCCTGCCGAGCCGGCCCCCACGACGGCTGCAACTCCCGCGTCCGGGAATCCCGCTCCGCCAACCGGAAGAACGCCCGCCCAGACGAGCTGGAGCGTCAGTCCGATCATGAGACCGGTCCCGGGTTCGCCGACGACCAGTCCTGCGAGCGTTCCGGAGACAACAGGCTGCGAGAACATCAACTGCAGGGCGGCGGTCGTGTCGACCGCCACGGCGCCCGCCATCAGCGCAAGGATCAGAATGGCGACACCGTCGTTCATGCTCTACTCCTCAAGCGATCTCCACGTGAGCGTGACGGAGCAGACGAGTTCCGCCTCGGGTTCGAATCCCCACATCGGGAAGAACGAGAGCCCCTGGTACACCCGCTCGAAGCCGCCCTCGGACTGCGATGCAGTCTGAAGAGGTTGTATGCGGACCTCGGTCGCCGGTTCGAACGTGAGCGTCACCTGCGCCCCACGGAGTCGGTCCTCGACCGTGAGTGCGCTGACGCCCTCGAGCGAGTGCGCCGCTTCCGCGCTCACGGTCTCACCGTTCGTCGTGCGCAGGATCGTGTACTCCGCGATCCCCGTCAGCAGCGCGATGTTCCACTCCGAAGAGAAGAGCAACCCGGACGACGCGTTCGGCGACACCCGGTAGTCGACGGAGAGACTCTTGCCGTCGTTGCGGACCGTCTTGCGCACGCCGCACTCGATCGCGTCGTCACCCGACGGCAGCGTCACATGCGTTTCCATGACGACCTCGGCGATCCCGCCGATCTCGCGCGCCACGAACCCCCAGCGGCGTCCTGTGGCCGGGAGAAGATCGAGTTCATCCGGCCGGAGCATGTCAACGAGCGTGGAGGACTCGGGAAAGAAGTGGTCCACGGCAGCGACGCGCGGCACGATGTCACCGACCGCCAGCTCCGCAAGCCCCTCCTCCTTCGCCACGACGGCATCGTGGATGCTCACCGTCCCGTCTTGCTCGCGTACCGCAGCGGCCTCCTCAAGAAGCGCGTGGTAGGCCTCGCAGTGTCGCGCCATCGTCGCCACGGCGTTCCACGCGGCACCTCGCAGATCGACCTCGAAGACCGCCCCCCCCCGGGCCGGAGCAACGTACGCATTGAGCTGCCGCGACTCGAGCAGCACCTCGTCGTAACCGTCAAGGTCATGATCGATCACCTCGACGGATGCACCCGATGCGGGCCCCGGGGCGACCACGTTCTCGGCCCTGAGCAGATGCTCGTAGATAGCGGAGCGCAGGTGCGGCAGATATATGCCTCCGAAGACCCCATGCCAGTACGCGCAGTTGCACTGTCCGCGCCACAGATCGTCCCGGGCGCCCTGAAGCGCGCCCGCGTCTCGAGCTGCCGCTTCTTCCGACGCGACCTTCGCGCTGACACGGCGCATCTTGCTGACCATGAAGTTCGTTTCTTCATACTTCGCGACGAACCCGCGCCACGTTCCCCCACTGACCATCGTCCACCACGCGTCGTAGGTCCCGTCCTCCTTGAGCCGCTCGATGAACCGCTCGTACTCACGTCGCGCGGGCGTCGGCAGAGCCCACTCCATCATCTCGGGATACGAAGAGGTCGGCAGATACACCCGACCCGCCGGCGGTGCGCCCGCCGTCGCCTCCGCGAAGGTCACCGTCGAGAGCCAGTCCGCGTTCGCCGCGATGGCATCGAGGAAGCGGTCGATCCAGTGGTTCGTGTAGACATGCTGATGCGTGCCCGGCCAGACCCCGAACTTCTCCCCGTCATCACCGAAGACAGCGACCGCTCCGGGGCTCCGTTCGGCAAGCTCCTTCAAATGCGAGATGGTCTCCGAGGGTTCCGCAAACGGAATGAGATACCGCAGCTTCTGGCTGATCGGAAAGACCTTGAGCGGAACACCCTGGTCCTCCGTGATGAAATAGCTCGTCAGGTCCTCATCCGCCAGACCGGCCAGACGGAACTCGTAGTCGTCCAGGAGGACGTACTCCACGCCCGACTCGGCGAGTACTCTTGCCAGTCCCGGCTCCCACACACGCTCGGCCACCCACATGCCCTTCGCGTCGACGTTGAAGCGACTGGAAAGATACTCCGTCATCCGGGCGATCTGCCCCCGCGCGTCGCGCTCCGGAATGACCGGGAGGATAGGCTCGTAGAATCCGCCCGTCAGGAGCTCCACGCGGCCCTCAGCAGCGAGAGCCCCGAGCCGATCGATGTACGCGGGCTCGTGTTCCTCCATCCACTCGAGAAGCGGGCCGGTGTTGTGAACCACGAACTTCACGGCGGCGTGCCGTTCCATCGCTTCCAGGAACGGAAGATAGGATGCACGGTAGGCGTGTTCGAAAACGCCCTGGAGGTTGCCCACCGGTTGGTGATTATGAATGCAGAGAACGAGGGACACGTGGCTCACTGTCGCGCTGCTCCTTCCAACGTCCGGGAGGCCTCTCAGCCGGTCTGTTCCTTGAGGAGTGGCAGCAGATCGACCGGGTCGGCCTGCGGCACGTCGCGCGCCTCCAGCGCCACCCCCCCGGCGGCGATGGCGAGAAGCTCGCGACGGTCGTCTTCGTCGATGTAGACGTATGGGAGGATCTCACGCTTGCCCTCTGAGTAGTGCATTCCTCCGACGTTGATGCTCCTGACGTCGAGTCCGCTCTCGAGCAGGAGACGTGCATCGAGTGGGGCGCCGACAACGACGATCACCCTCTCGCTCTGCCACGCCCCGGACGTGATCTCGGCGCCGAATCCCTCAACATCGAACACGCTGATGGCCGCTCCCATGGCGTCGGCCTCCGCGTAGAGCGCACGCTTCCAATCGGTGTGCGCGACATCATCGTTGACCAGCACGATGCGGTCGATGCACAGGGTGCATCCCCACGCGACAGCGACCTGTCCGTGGATGAGTCGGTCATCGATTCTGACAAGAGCGATCGACATGGCTCCCCCTCGCCCCCGCTTCCGCTATTGCACGCGGACGGCGTCCCTGGCGCGCTGCTGCATCATCACAACGAGTTCCGGCAGCGCCGTCCGGTCACGCTTCACGAAGAACTCGAGGAGCATCATGACACTGACGCCGCTGATCATTCTGAGTTCCGGTCGCTCGCCGAGGTAGGCCTGACAGACATGATGGCAGCTTCCACCGGGCATATCGGTGATGAGGAGCACTGAGTGTGTCTTCTGGAGTTCTTCGACCGCCCTGCGGACGGCGTCCGTCAGCTCCGGCAACCCCAATCCCGTGTTCGAGACAGCCATGCAGCCCGACTGACTTCCGAGGATTCCCTGCACGGCACCCATCAGACACTCGCCCACGTTGCCGTGGGCGACGATGACACACCCGATCCTGCTTCTCGCATCGCTCATTCGGTCTCACCCCGGAGGATCTTGCGCTTCCGTGCCTTCTCCGACGCGAGGTCCCTCAACCGACGGTCGAAATCCCTCGCCGGATGCACGCCGTGGAGCTTCAGAAGGTGGTTCAATGCGATGACTTCAGCGATCACTGTGATGTTCTTGCCCGGCACGAGCGGCAGGTGCACGAACGGCGTTTCCACACCAAGGATGTCCGTGAACCTCTCATCCAGTCCGAGACGTTCGTAGTCGTCCAGATCGGACCAGTGCACGAGCTTCACCTCAAGTTCAATGCGCTTGCTCGCGCGTATGGCTCGGATGCCGTAGATGGCGCGGACATCGATGATGCCGACACCGCGGATCTCCATGCAATGCTGGAGCAGTTCGCTGCCCGTGCCGATGAGGTGCCCCTGAGGGTTGACCGTGACGGTCACCGCGTCGTCGGCGACCAGGCGGTGTCCCTTCTCCACGAGATCCAGCCCGCATTCGCTCTTCCCGATTCCGCTGTCGCCGGTGAAGAGCAGGCCTATGCCATATACGTCGACCAGCGTCCCGTGGATCACCGTGTGCGGAGCCAGGAGTTCGTCGATGGCGGTGGTCAGCTGGCTCGCGAGGTGGGTCGAGTCCGTGTCGCAGCAGAGCACCGGCACGCCCGTCACCTTCGCGAGTTCGACAAGCTCAGCCGGCGCTTCCCTCCCGTCCGAGACGATGACGCAGGGAACCTCGGCGAGCATCAGCCTGGCGAGCGCCTCGCGACGACCGGACGGCTCAAGCGCGTCGAGGAACGTCATCTCCGCGCCGCCCAACATCTGTATTCTGCTCGGATCGAACCCTTCCTCGTACCCCGCGAGGAACAGCCCCGGCTTCGACAGGTCCGCCCCGCCGATCGCGGCCGGCGCCCCGCCTCCCGGCGCGACGACCACGAGGCCGAACTCGTCGCCGTAATCCTTCAACAACCTGAGGACCGTCAGAGGCTCCATAATCTCCCTGCCGCCACGCGGGCGGTTACTCGCGCGGCGCCACGAGGCCGTAGTCGCCGTCATCGCGGCGGTAGACCACATTGACCATCTCAGTCTCGGTGTTCCAGAAGACGAGGAAGCGCGCGCCGAGCTCCGCGAGCTGCTCGAACGCTTCCTCCGGGCTCATCCGTGACGCCGCAATCTCCTCGGGAAGGATCCCGATCTCCTCGGGAGCGATTCCGTCCGCAGCCTCGGCCACTTCGGACGCAGGGTGCCTGCCCTTGCGGTTGCGGACTCGCTCCTTGTGACGGCGTATCTGACGCTCCACCTTCTCGACCGCTCTGTCGAACGCCGAGCGGAAGTCATCGGCCTCCTGCTCGCTTGAGACCACGACTCGTGATGCGTGCACCGTCAGATCAGCGATCTTCCGATGGCCCTCCTGCTCGAACACGACGTGCGCCTCGTCCACGCGATCGAAGTAGTGAGCGAGGTGCTCCACCTTCGACTCCACGTGCTCCTTAAGACCCGGATCGAGATCGAAATGTCTGGCCGTGATCTTGATCAGCATGGGTTCTCCTTTGGCCGCTCGCCGCCTATGCGCCGACGACCACGCCGAGTTCCTCAACGACCTTCTCCGCCTCGTACGAGCTCCGAACGAACGGACCGGACGAAACCCACGCGAAGCCGAGCTGCTCGCACCATTGTTTCAAGACTTCGAACTCGTCCGGTGGGACGAACCGCGCCACCGGCAGGTGTTCCCGTGTCGGTTGGAGATACTGCCCGACATAGACGACGTCCACCTTCGCCCTCTTGAGATCCATGAACGCCCCGTCGAGTTCCAGACGCATCTCCCCGAGCCCGACCATCACGGCCGACTTGACCAGGGGTCCATCGGGCAACAACGCGGCATGTCTGAGTACGGCGAGAGACCGCTCGTAGTCCGCGCCCGCCCGGGCAGTCCCGTAGAACCTCCGCACGGTCTCGAGGTTGTGTCCGAAGACGTCGGGTCGCGCCGCAAGCACCGTGTCGACGGCCGCCAGGTCCCCACCGAAGTCCGGCACGAGTACCTCGACGCCGATGCCGGGACACAGCTCCCGGATGGCTCTCACCGTCGCGGCGAAATGCCCCGCACCGCCGTCCGGAAGATCGTCCCGCGTCACTGACGTGATGACGATGTACGAGAGTTCGAGGCTCTTCACGGCCTCAGCGACGCGACGCGGCTCATCCGGGTCCGGAGTGGACCCGCGCCCGTGTGCGACCGCGCAGAATCGGCAGTCCCGCGTGCAGCTGTCTCCAAGGATCAGAAACGTCGCGGTGCCTCGGCTGAAGCAGTCCACCCGGTTCGGGCACCGCGCCTCGTTGCACACCGTGTTGAGACCGGTCTCCGCGAGCATGTCACGCACGCGCTTCGTCTTCGATGGATCCGCGATCGGCTTCGTCAACCACTCCGGCAGTCTTCGCTGTTCACTCATGCAGCTTCAATCCTTCCCAGCACCTCGCCAGGCGCGACCCTGCTATCCTCACCCGCCGTGACCTCGACGAGCACGCCTGCACATGGCGCGAGGACCGTCAACGCAGTCTTCTCCTCGTCCGACTCCACAACCAGCAACTCATCGCCCTCCGAGACGCTCTCGCCCTGTTCGACCTTCCAGAAGAGGACCGTGAATTCCCCGGCTTCCGAAGCCGTCGCTTCGATAACGATGTTCTCCAACACAGACACTCCTTGCCTCGCCGGCTCTATATCTCCTTGCGCAGCCGCGCCGGGAGGACACCCATCTGGTCGCGGTACTTCGCCACCGCGCGACGCGAGATCCTGAACCCGCGCCTCGAAAGCTCCTCCGCCACCTTCTGGTCCGACATCGGCTTTTGCTTGTTCTCATTGCTGATGATCTCGCGCATCGAATCCCGCACCGCCTTGGACGCGATCTCGGTGCCGTTGCTCGTACGGATGCCGCTCGAGAAGAAGTACTTCAGCTCGAACGTCCCGCGCGGGGTCTGAACGTACTTCCCTCGGGTCACGCGGCTGACCGTCGACTCATGCATGCTGACGTCGTCGGCGATCTGCTGAAGCGTCAACGGCTTGAGCGCGGAGACCCCCTTGTCGAAGAAGCCCGACTGCGCTCGCGTGATGCTCTCCATGACGCGCACCATAGTCCGCCGTCGATTCTCAATGCTCTGGACGATCCACCTCGCCGCCTTGAGCTTCTTCGTGATGAACTCCTTCTCTTCCGACTCCGTGCCTGAGCTGAGGATCCGGCGATAGGTCGGGTTGATACGCACGCGCGGAACGTCCTGATCGTTGAGGTAGACGACGCGCTCGCCGTCGATATCCTCGACGATGAGATCCGGCGTGATATAGTCGATCGATCCGGGGTCCGGATCCGTCCTCGGCCGCGGATCGAGCTTGGAAACCTCATTGACGGCGGCGCGCAGGTCATCAACGGACACTCCCAGGCGCCGACGCATCTGGTCGTGCTTGCACGCCTTGAGCTCCTCGAAGCACTCCTTGACCACACGCGCGGCCAGACCGTCGCCCATACCCTTGCGGCTGAGCTGGATGAGGAGGCATTCCTTGATATCGCGCGCGGCGATGCCGGGCGGATCGAGCGACTGCACGAGCCGGAGCGCCTCTTCCACGAGTTCGACACCTATGTGAAGCGCCTCTGCGATCTCCTCGAGCGAATCCCTGACGAAACCGTCCGCGCCAAGCTCGTCGATGATGTACTCGGCCACGCCCAGCAGCCGCTCATCCGTGCACTCCATGTGAAGGAGGTGCTTGAGCTGGTCTTCGAAGGTCGATACGGCGATTGGGACCCTCTCGTACCGGTCGTCGTCCTCGCGCTCGAGATTCTGCCCGTATGCGTGGGCGTAGACGTCGTCCATGTAATCGTCCCAGTCGAGATCCTCGGTCGCCGCCTCGGTCTCGCCCGTGCGGTCCGTCTCGTCCGCCGCCACTTCCTTCGGCTGTTCTACCGCAGGCTCGCTTGGCGCCGCCTCGTCGTCTCCCTCTCCCTGCTCCTTGTCACTCGACTGCCCCTCCTCGCCCTCCTCCTGCTCCTCGCTCTCGATCTCGTCGCCGTCATCGGTAGCCTCGAGCAGAGGGTTCTGCAACAGCTCCTGCTTGAGGAACTGCTCGAGCTCGAGCGTCGATACCTGCAGTATCTTGAGCGCCATCTGCAGTCTCGGCGTCATCACGAGCTGTTGTTGCATGCGGAGCTGCATGGTGGGCTTCATGCTCATCTGATGTCTCCTTCGCAGTCCGTCCGCCGCCTCGCGTGCTTCGGACCGCCACCTGCACCGTCGGCTCGTCTAGAGCCGGAATCTGTCTCCGAGGTAGAGTTTCTTCGCTTCTTCATTCGTGGCGAGCTCCTCAGCGCCACCCGCCAGCAGGATCTGACCCTCGTACATGATATACGCCCGGTCCGTGACCGACAACGTCTCGCGGACGCTGTGGTCCGTGATGAGGATACCGATCCCGCGGTCGCGCAGACTGCGGATGATCGCCTGGATGTCCTGAACGACGATCGGGTCGATGCCGACGAATGGTTCGTCAAGCAGAAGAAACGCCGGATTGGTCACGAGCGCGCGGGTGATCTCCACACGTCGCCGCTCGCCGCCGGAAAGAGTTGTCGCCGACTGTGAGGCGAGTTCTTCGATACCGAGTTCGCGCAACAGCTGCTGCAGACGCTCTTCGCGCTCCTTGCGAGTGAGCTTGAGCGTCTCGAGGATCGCGAGCACGTTGTCCCGGACCGTGAGCCCGCGGAAGATGGATGACTCCTGCGCCAGATACCCAACGCCCTTCGTCGCCCGGCGAAACATCGGCAGACGCGTGATGTCCTCATCGTCCAGATGCACGGCTCCTGCGTCCGGAGCCAGGAGGCCCACGATCATGTGGAACGTCGTGGTCTTCCCGGCGCCGTTCGGTCCCAACAGACCGACGACCTCGCCACGCTTCAGTTCGAGATTGACCTCGTTGACGACGCGTCGCCGTCCGTACTGCTTGACGAGGCCGGTCGCTGTGAGCTTGCGCGGCCCGTCGATGTCAGCGTTGTTCCCCGTCATTTCTCTTCCACGAGTTCGCCGTCCGCGGAACGGACGTATGCCCTGAAGTCCGCCAGGATCCTCAGATTGCCTAGATCGGGATCCGCTTCGGCTCCCGTGCCGGTCATCACATCACCGTCTCTGGTGACCCTCACCGGCATCTCGGTCGATATCTTCCCCCGGCGTTCATCCCAGGTCAGGTGCTCTGTTCGCAGCACCGTTCCATCACTCGACGTCACGACGACCGAACCGGACACCTCCATGTCGTTCGTCCGACGCTTGAGCAGACCGTTCTTCGCGGTCAGCACGCTCCGGCTTTCGCCCTCGTCGTCGAAGAACTCGACCTGCGGACGCGTGGTCTCGATACGGTCGGCCTCCTCGAACACCAGCGCGAGCTCAGCGGTGAGCGACCAGACCGAGCGACCGTCGTTCGTCTGGGTCAGCGTGAAACCGTTGATCTCCTGGTCCGGCACGACGCCACCCTCCACGGCGGGACCGGATTCCCCCGCGTCGCCGCACGAGCCGAGCACGCACGCCATGAGAAGCACCAGTGCGGAAACCGCCGATCGCTTGAGCATCCGGGAAGCGCCGAACTCAGCCACAGCGTCTCTCCTTGGGAAGAATGTGTCGCTACCACAGAACATAGCCGCACGGGTCCGGCCACTCAAGGAGTCAATTCAGACCCGAGCCTACGCAACGTAGATTAGCAAAAGGGGTTCCGGGGGTCAACAGACGGTCAGGCAGCGGCCGAGGGCCGTGCACAGCCGGTGCACAGCCGGTGCGCAACCGGTGCGCAGCCGGAGCGCGGCTGGAGCGCAGCCGGAGGCCGGGCCTCCGACTCTGGCTCAGCCAACAGCCTTCAGACAGTCGTGGATGTGGATGACACCGGAAGGGGCCCCGCCGTCATCCAGGATGATGAGCGACGTGATGGGACTCGATCCCATCGTTTCCATGAGCTCCAGCGCTCTGACCACGAGTTCATCAACGCGGATGGTCTTCGGATCCCTCGTCATCACGTCCCCGACGCGGACCGACAGGATATCCTCGTGCTGCATCAGGATGCGTTTGAGGTCGCCGTCGGTCAGCAGACCGGCCAGTCGCCCCTCCCCGTCGACGACCGTCGTCACACCGAGCCTCTTGTTCGCGATCTCGACGACCGCCTCCCGCATGAGGGCTTCCTCGCTCACGACCGGAAGCTCATCTCCCGAATGCATCACTTCGCCCACCGTCAGCCGAAGACGCCGCCCGAGGGTTCCGCCGGGGTGGAAGTCAGCGAACTGCTCCGCATCGACCTCCTTCTCCTTGAGCACGGCGACCGCCAGAGCATCGCCCAGCGCCAGCGCCGCCGTCGTGCTCGCGGTCGGGACAAGGTCCATCGGACACGCCTCCCGCTCCACCGTCGCATCCAGCACGATGTCGGCCTCACGCGCGAGCGATGAATCAACGCGTCCTGTGATGACGATCAGGGGGATCCCAAGACGTCGGAAGGCCGGAACGAGCTGGAGCAGCTCGTCGCCCTCACCCGATTTCGAGATGGCAAGGATCACGTCGCGGGGACTCAGACTTCCCAGGTCTCCGTGCGCGGCCTCGGAAGGATGAAGGAAGAACGCGGGAGTTCCGGTGCTGGCCACCGTCGCGGCGATCTTCCGCCCGATGATACCGGACTTGCCAACGCCGCAGACCACGAGTGACCCGCGCGCGTTCACAATGGTTTCGACGGCCCTTGAAAAGGACTCATCGATCCGGTCGGCCATTCGAACGAGCGCTTCGGCTTCGATGCCGAGCACCTCCTTCGCCACGGCACGCCGTGTCCGCTCTCTCTCTTCCCGCTCCCGCACGTTCTTCTCCTGTCGCTGCCGCCGCGTCACGCCTTCGCGATGTAGTCCGCGACAACCCTGTCCCAGTCGCCGCGAGCCTTCAGGATCGATTCCACCACCTCGCGAATCGCGCCCGAGCCGCCCTTCGCGTCCGCGACGTTCGAGGCCCGCTCCAGCACGTCCGAGCAGGCGTCCGCGACCGCGACGCCGAAACCGACCGCCTCGAGCGGTTCGATATCGACGATGTCGTCACCGACGTACGCGACGTTCTCAAGTCCGAGCCCGAGTTCGGCGATCATCTCGCCGATACGCTCGAGCTTCGCGTGGACGCCCTGATGCACTCTGGTGACGCCGAGCATCTCCGCCCGCCGCTCCACGATGGTCGAACTCCGCGCAGAGAGAAACGCCACCTCGATGCCGGCGTGCTGCGCGAACTTGATGGCGATGCCGTCCTTGACCGAAAAGAACTTGAGCTCCTCGCCGTCGCGGCCCAGTACCAGGTGCGAGGTTGTCAGAACCCCATCCACATCCAGCACGAGGAGCCGTATCCCTGAAGCGAGTTCGCGTTCGATACAGAGCATGTGCCTGCCTTCCATCGTGGGTCAGGCCTCGTCAGCTGTTCCGTCCGCCGTCGGATCCGCCTTGTCGGCGACCCGACTCGCGTCATCCGCGAACTCATTCGCGTCGTCCGCGAACGGTCGCGCCGCCTCCGATACCGCGAGCGCCTGTTCCGCAAGCCTTTCGAACTCCGAGAGCGGGACCATCGACGCGGAGTCCGAGAGCGCGTCGGCGGGATTCGGATGCGTTTCGATGAAGACCGCGTCGCACCCCGCCGCGCACGCCGCGCGGGTGAGCACGGCCACGAACTCCGGCTGGCCCCCGCTCACGCCGGCGCCCGCGCCCGGCAGCTGGACGCTATGGGTCGCATCGAAGACGACCGGATGTCCGGTAGCGCGGAGGATCTGGATCCCACGCATGTCCACGATGAGGTTGTGATAGCCGAAACTCACGCCGCGCTCCGTAAGCAGCACGTTCTCGGCCCCCGCCGCGGTCGCCTTGGCAGCCACGCGAGCCATGTCCTCGGGCGCCAGGAACTGCCCCTTCTTTATATTCACCGGACGCCCGCTCGCGGCGGCCGCCTCCACCAGACGGGTCTGACGACAGAGGAACGCCGGGATCTGGATCGCATCCAGCACGGCCGCGGCCGCCTCCACCTCGACGTCGGTGTGGACGTCGGAGATCACGGGCAGCCCGGTCTCGGCGCGCACTCTGGCGAGCATCGCGAGACCGTCCCGTGGACCGGGACCGGCATACGACCCCGGCGACATGCGATTGTCCTTCAGGTAGGACGCCTTGAAGACGAGGCCGACCCCAAGCCTCCGGGAGATGCCCGAAAGCTCGCGAGCGGTCGCCAGCAACGTCTTCTCGTCCTCGATGACGCACGGTCCGGCAATGAAGGCGAGCCGTTCGCCTCGTCCGATCCGGACGTCACCGATCTTGACAGGGTTCTGCGCCACAGGACCTCCGTGCTACGACCGGCTGGCCGCCGCCGTCACATCCGCGTCGCTTCCGGTCTTCTCCTCGCGCGTGAGCCTTCTCTGAAGCGCCGCGCGAACGAACTCCCGAAACAGCGGATGCGCCCGACCGGGGCGCGACTTGAACTCAGGATGAAACTGACACGCCACGAACCAGGGATGATCCGGTAGCTCGACGATCTCGACGAGGTTCGCCTCTCCGTAGACGCCCGAGGAGAGGAGCCCCGACGACTCCAGCTTCTCCCTGTAGTCGTTGTTGTACTCGAAACGATGACGATGCCGCTCGCGAACGTCAAGCGTTCCGTATGCCTCGTGTGACTTCGACCCGGGACGAAGGCGGCAGTCGTACCCGCCCAGACGCATCGTGCCCCCCTTGTTCACGACGGAATGCTGCTCCGGGAGCAGATCGATGACCGGGTGGGGCGTGCTTTCAACGAACTCGGTCGAATGCGCGCCCTCGAGCCCGCACACGTTCCTCGCGAACTCGATGACCGCGCAGTGCATCCCGAGACATATCCCGAGATACGGCACCGCGCCCTCCCGCGCGTGCCGCACGCACATGATCTTCCCCTCTATCCCGCGCTCGCCGAACCCGCCCGGAACGAGGATGCCGTCGCACTCGGCGAGGAAGCTCTCCGTGTCACCGGCGACCTCGACGTCCTCGACGTTGACCCACTCGAGTTCGACGCGGGTGTCGTTCTCCGCGCCGGCGTGGATGAACGCCTCGCTGATGCTCTTGTAGGCGTCCTTCAGATCGATGTACTTCCCGCAAACCGCTATCCGCACGGTGTGCGTCGGCTCGTAGATCCGTTTGACGGCCATCTCCATCGACGAGAGGTCCGGCGCCCGCTGCGGGAGTTTCAGCTTCGAGATGACAATGTCGTCGAGTCCATCTTCGTGGAAGCGCAGCGGCACCTCGTAGATCGAGGAGACATCCCGCGCATCGATGACGGCGTTGATCTCAACATTGCAGAACAGCGCGATCTTGCGCTTGACGTCGTCTTCGAGAACGTGCTCGGTCCTGCACAGAAGGATGTCCGGCTGGATGCCGATATCGCGCAGCGCCCGGACACTGTGCTGGGTCGGTTTGGTCTTGAGCTCGCCGGCCGCCTTGATGTACGGGACGAGCGTGAGATGGATGAACAACGTGTTCTCGACGCCCAGGTCGAGACGCATCTGCCGGATGGCCTCCATGAACGGAAGACTCTCAATGTCGCCCACCGTGCCGCCGATCTCAACGATGACGACATCCACATCCTCGCTCGTCGCCAGCGCGACGACGCGCTCCTTGATCTCATTCGTCACATGCGGAATGACCTGAACCGTTCCGCCGAGGAAGTCACCGCGACGCTCCTTCGTAATGATGGAGTCGTAGATCTGCCCAGCGGTGATGTTGTTGATCTGGCCGAGTTCGCGATCGATGAACCGTTCGTAGTGACCAAGATCGAGGTCGGTCTCCGCTCCGTCGTCGGTAACGTAGACCTCGCCGTGCTGGAACGGGCTCATCGTACCGGGATCGACGTTGAGATACGGATCGAGCTTCTGAAGCGTCACCGAGATGCCGCGGCTCTTCAGAAGATAGCCGATCGACGCCGACGCGATGCCCTTGCCGAGCGCCGACACGACCCCACCGGTCACGAACACGAATTTCGGCACGCGCTCCTCCCGTTCTCAGCATCTGTGGACGATCTCTACGGCGAGAGTTCGATCTCGCCGGACGCGAACAGCTCCTCGAGCGGCTCCAGATCCTCCGGTCGGTCCACGCCCGGTCGCCCACGATCGGCGATGGCCACACCGATGGAGAGTCCCATCTCAAGCGCTCTGAGCTGCTCCAGACACTCTGTTGTTTCGAGCTCTCCCCGCGGGGCCGCGGCGAATCGCTCGAGGGCCGAACGACGGAAGCAGTATAGACCAACGTGATGCAGATACAACCCGTTTCGCCCCGTCCCGGGCGCCTCCACCGCACCCACGGCCGGCGCGGCGCGCGCGACCCGTGGCACTTCCGCCTTGGACGACGGTATGGCGGCCCGCGAAAAGTAGAGGGCTCTCCCGTCCTCCGCGACAACGACCTTGACCACGTCGCGACTGAAATACCCCGCATCGTCCGTGCATGGGTACGCGAGGGTCGTGATATCGAACCCACGCTCGAGGAGTGTCACGGCCTTGTCTATGTCGGAGGGGTCGATGAAGGGCTGGTCCACCTGCAGGCTCACAACGACATCAGCGGCGCGGCCACGTATCGCGACCGCCGTGCGGTCGCTCCCGGTCGCGCACGGCTGCCGCACGAGGGCCACGTCCGCACCCAGTTCGCGGGCCCGCTCTGCGATCTCGTCGCTGTCGGTCGCGACCAGCACACCATCCACTGTCGTCGCCTCGCCGAGTCTCCCAAGAACGTGTTCGAGGAGCGGTCGACCGGCCAGCAGCGCCAGCGGTTTCCCGGGAAACCTCGTGGAGCCGAGACGACAGGGTACGACGCCGAGCACGATGGGACCGAGCTTCGCCATGACACCTCTCTAGGAAGCTGGAGCTACTTGTAGTCGAGAACGAAGACCTTTCGCGTCTCCGGGAGGGTTTCCTTCGTGATCTCGACGTCCGTCGAACCGACCTGTTCCACGTCTTCCATCAGCTTGAGGAAATCGTCGACCGGCTGGATCGGGAAGCCGATGTCCTCCGTCTTGTAATGCATCGGGATAACGATGCGGGCGCCCAACTTCTCGGCGACATCCCGCGCCTCCTCCGGACCGATCGTGTAGTATCCGCCGACCGGTGCGAGGAGCACGTCGACACCGCCGAGTTCCTCCGCTTCACTGTCCGAGAGGACGTGACCCAGATCGCCGAGATGCCCCACGCGCACTCCGTCGACATCCATTACGTGGATCGTGTTCCGCCCCCGGTCCTGCCCCCTGGACTCGTCGTGAAACGTGCTGAGGCTCGAGATCGCCACACCGTGAGACTCGATCGTCTCCCCACCTCGCACGACCTCGGGATCTCCCAGGATCTGATCGACCGCGTTGTGGTCGGCATGGTCGTGGCTGACGGTCACGATGTCCGCGCTGTCCTGGATCGGTGCGTATCCGACCGCGCCGTCGTACGATCCGGCCTCGAACGGGTCAGTGATGATCTTCGTTCCGCTGCTGGCTTCTATCAGAAAGGATGAGTGCCCAAGCCATCTGATCTTCATCGAGTCGTATCCCTCCGGCGCGTCGCCGTCTGCTATGCTCGTGAGGTACCCAATACGAAAAGGCGTCCCGGAAGGGCACGCCGCCCTCCAGGACACCTCTCAGTTCTCCACTGTTCACCTGCGGACCTCGGTCCGTCCTCGTCGTCCACCACCAACTCCCTAGACAACCTCGGTCAGCGCCTCGACAACGACCCGCTTGCGGTCACGTCCCCAGCGCTCGAACTTGACGTTCCCATCGGCGAGCGCGAACAGCGTGTCGTCCCCGCCGATCCCGACGTTCTCGCCCGGGTAGAACTTCGTACCGCGCTGCCTCAGGATGATCGTGCCGGCACGGACGAACTGCCCACCGTACCGCTTGATACCCAGCCGCTTGGACTGCGAGTCGCGGCCGTTCCTGGAGCTGCCTACACCCTTCTTGTGTGCCACGTCACTGCCTCCTGATAACGACGAGGGTCGCTAGCCGATGCTCCCGATGCGGAGTTCGGTGTAGTCCTGCCGATGACCCTTCGTCCGCTGGTAGCCCTTCCTGCGCTTCTTCTTGTAAACGAGGACCTTGCGGTTCTTCCCATGGCTGACGATCTCGGCCGACACACTGGCGTTCTCCACCAGCGGTGCACCGAATGCGACGTCATCACCACGCTTGACCGCGAGGATCTCGTTGAGCTCCACGCTCGCGCCCACTTCCGAGCGAAGACGCGGGACCCGGACGGTATCACCCTCCGAGACCTTGAACTGGAGCCCGCCGGTCCTGACGATGGCGTAGTCCACTGTGCCTCCCGATGTAGCATGTGATTCTGGAGTCTCACGTTTCAAACCTTCATAGTATATAGTGATCCTGGGAAGTGTCAAGCCCCATCTCAGAGCTTCTCCCGACTGGCTCTTTCGTGCTAGCCTCCCTGACTGATGTTCCGGATGAGAGCACCGGGCGAAGGCGACCAACAGGAGTACCAGTGAACATCGCTCATATCCCCCACGCCGGCGAGATCCTCTCCGTCCTCGCCGCCGTCGTCTGGTCGGTCTCGGTTGTTCTCTTCCGCTTGAGCGGCAGGCGGATGACACCGTTCAGGCTCAATTTCTTCAAGAACGTCGTGGCCAGCCTGCTCCTCCTCGCGACGCTTGCCGTCATCGGAATGCCGCTGCTTCGCCCCGTCCCCCTCTCGGACTATCTGCTTCTGTTTCTGGCGGGTTTCCTCGGCATCACCATCGCCGACACGCTGTTCTTCCAGGGGCTCAACCTCGTCGGCGCCGGGCTCTCCCAGGTCGTCGGCTGCGCCTTCCCACCCTCGGTCATCCTGCTCTCGTTCGTCTTCCTCGGCGAGCGGCTGACCGCGGGCGACATCGTCGGCACCGTATTCATCATGGCAGGCATCTTCCTCTCGACCCGCCACCAACCGCCCGAGGGCACGACCCGAGCGGAGCTCCGTCGCGGCGTTCTCATCGGGACCGCATCGATGGTCATCATGGCGATCAGTGTCGTCATCACCAAGCCGGTCCTCGACCGGTCGCCCGTCCTCTGGGCAACGACCATCCGACTCCTCGGCGGCGTCTTCACGATGATGCTCATCACGGCGTTCTCGCGGCGCCACCGCGCGGCCTGGCGAGCGTTCATACCATCGCGGACATGGAAGATCATCATACCGGCCTCGGTCATGGGCGCCTATCTCGCCATGCTCATCTGGGTCGGCGGGATGAAGTTCACGCAGGCGTCAACGGCCTCGATCCTCAATCAGACCAGCGCCATCTTCGTGCTCCCGATCGCCGCGCTCGTTCTCGGCGAACGGATCACGCGCCAGAAGCTGCTCGCCGTGATCCTCGGAGTCGCCGGCGTCGCTCTGGTCACGCTTCTCTAGGGCTTTGATGCAACCCACAGCACCCCCGCGGCAAGAGATCTTCATGGACAAAGGCCCCCGCGGTGCGGAGCCCCTTGTCTCTCACGCGTGAGACCTCTGTCGGCCACGCCCGCCCGCGTGGGTCTTCCGCCTGGCGGTAGAACGCCTTGATGACTCCCCACGTCGACTCGGCAACAGGGGTCATGATGTAGTCGCCCTCGACCTGGAGGATCGCGGTCCGCAGCACGGGAATCGAGACTCCTCCCCAGGTTCCTCCAGAAGCTGCCGAATCGACGCGCTCCGCAACCCGCGACTACTTCGTACCCACGGCGATGATGTGTGTCGCGCCGGCGAAACCGACGCGGTGCAGCCTCTCGCGAAGCTCTTCACCCCGCGCCACCAGCGCCGGAACACCGTCTCCGTCGATCTCCCCGGCCCGCTCCGTGTACACGTCGATGGCCTGCTCCACTCGCGCCACGATCGCGGCCGCGAGCGGATCGGCGCCGTCATCCACGTAGTCGTCGATAGCAAGCTCCGAGAACGGCAGAACCTCGAGCATCGCCTGGATCTCATCGCGCGTGTGCGTCTCGCGGTGATAGATGCCGCGAGACGTATCGATGGCAGCCCACCAGTGGTGGAGTTCGACATGCGTCTGCTGCGGCTCGCTCTGGTCGTCACGGTACATCTCGAATACCACGAGCTTCCCGCCCGGTTTGAGAACCCGGAGCATCTCTCCCAGGGCGTCATCAAGCCGCTTGAGGTGATGGAGCGAGTTGGCGATCGCCACCGTGTCGAACGTCTCGTCCGCGAACGGAAGCTCTGCAGCGTCACCCACGCAGAACTCGAAGCGCTCGTCGCTGAAGGACTCGCGTGCCTTCTCGATCGCCGACTCCAGCGGGTCGATGCCGATGATGCGATCGAAACTCCCGAGGCAATCCGCGAGCGCGCCGACGAACGCTCCCGCGCCTGTCGCGACGTCCAACACGTTGCCGCCGTCGATGCCTCCCAGTACGCTCTTGAAACTGTCCATGGATCCCCTTCCGCACCTCGCGCCGCA
Source organism: uncultured bacterium (assembly GCA_964516845.1). GTDB lineage: Bacteria > Joyebacterota > Joyebacteria > Joyebacterales > Joyebacteraceae > JAPEKQ01. The sequence continues at coordinate 29,617 of CAZEXP010000001.1, read as the reverse complement.
GGCCCTCCGGCGGCGCTAGTCCTCCGTCGACGGCTTCGATCCGCGATCCCGCTTGAGGCTCCCGCGCTGTTTTTTGGTCGTCAGTCTCCGCTCGCGCGATGCCCTCGTCGGCTTCGTTGCGCGTCGGCTCTTCGGTCGCTCCGCCGCCTTCTGAATCAGCCTGACCAGACGGTCGATCGCGTCCTGTCGGTTCCTCTCCTGCGTCCTGTAGCGTCTGGCATCGATCACGATGACACCGCCGACCGTCATGCGACGGCCGGCGACCTTCGGGAGTCGCTCCTTGACGCGCTCGGGCAGCGACGGTGACGCCATCGCATCGAACCGGAGCTGCGCGGCCGTGGCGACCTTGTTGACGTTCTGGCCGCCCGGCCCGGATGACCGCACGAACTCGAAGCTGAGCTCGCGGTCCTCGATCGAGATGGTCCGTGTGATCGGAATCACGACGCGCTCCTGGCCTTCCGGAACGCGCGCGCGAACCGTGCGAGTCGCTCGGGGTCGAGGCGCTCCATGAAGCGGCCATCCACCCTCAGGCAGGAACCGACGATGAAACCGTCGGCGTGGGGCATGTATGTGGAGATGTTCTCCGGCGTCATCCCGGAGCCGACGATCACCGGCACGCGGGCGGCCGCGGCGACGGTGGCCAGTTCGCCCGCGTCGGGCGGCACCTCGGTCCTGTCCCCGGTGACTATGACGCCGTCAACATCGAAGAACTCCGCCTGTCTCAGTTCATCGACAATGTCGAGGTCGCCCGTCAGCGCGTGCGAGCAGTGCTTCTTGTGAAGGTCGCCGAAGACGAGCACGCCTTCGGCCGCAAGGCGGCTCCGGAGTCGCAGCAGCTCTCCCGCACACCCCTCGATCAGCCCGGCCCCGCCGATGTGCGCAAACACGTACCCCTCGACGCGCACGAAGTCGAGGTCGCACTCGGCCGCGACCTCGAGCGCCTCGAGGTTCGCCGCCTCGAGAAGCTGGAGACCGATCGGCCCCTCGAACCGCGCGCGGACCTCTGCGGCGATCTCCTTCACGAGGGACAGCGCGCGCGCATCGAACGGCGGCTTGACGTACGGCACATCGTGGCTGTTCTCAAGCACGATCACGTCGAGTCCGGCGTCCACGTAGTGTGACAGGTTTGAAAGCGCCCTCTCCCGGATGTCCGCGTCGTCGTTCCCGTACCGGGGACTCCCCGGAAGCGGCGCCAGCGCGATCATCCCGGCCAGGAATCGTGGCGGAAGCGCTCTCACGACTCGCTCCTCTTCGCTGTCCCGAGGATGCACACCTGCTCGCCGAACATGTCATGCAGATAGAGCATCTGCACGAGTACGACGATCACGACGAGCAGCGGTGTCGCCATGAGAACGCCCCCAGCCCCGAGCAGCACGCCCATCAGGATCTGCACACCGATAAGGAAAGCCGGTGGAAGCGAGACGGCCCGCTGGTCTATCTGCGGTGTGATGAGATAGTTCTCGAGGATCTGTACGACTGCGAACACGAGCATGACATAGAGAGCCTTCACCGGATCGTCCGACAGCGCCACCAGGATCGCCGGGATAGCGCCAAGCACCGGTCCGACGTACGGGACGAACGATGCCAGCGCCGCGATCAGCGCCAGCGTGAGTGCCAGTGGGACGCCCGCGAGCAGGAGCCCGATGACCGTCAGCACGCCGACGACGAGCATCGAGGCAAGACGGCCAGCGATCCACCGTCTCAGCACATGCCCGAGCGCGGCCGCGACCTCCTGACCGCGGTCCCGTCCGACAGGTGGAAAGAGCTTGAGAAGACCCTTCACGTAGGTCTGGGGTGCTATGGCAAGGTAGATACCCAACGCGAGGACCACGATCGTATTGAGCACGACGGTCGCCGTCCCCGAGAAGAACCGTGTGAGCGGCCCGACGAGCTGCGGGCCCAGAGAGGCGATCTCTCCGGGCTCGGGGAACCGCGCCAGGACGGCGCGACCCCAGGAGTAGCGCCCGAGCGCGTCCGCTCCCCGGTCGAGCGCGTCGGGCAGAAGCTCCCCAAGCACGGCAACCTGCGAGATCACCTGCGGACCAATCGCCCAGAACAGAGCGACGATCCCGCCGAGGAACAACACCACGAAGACACCCAGCGCCGCCAGATGCGGTAGTCTGGTCCGCTCGCAGAAGAACGTCGCCACACCGTCAAAGAAGACCGCCAGGAGCACGGCCGCGAACAGCATAAGGAGAACGCTCGCGGTCTTGAACACGAACACGAGCAGCAGCCCGGCCGTCAGCACCAACGCGATGACGATGGCAACCCTGCGTGTGAACTCGGCGCGCTCGGCGCTCGCCTCACTCATCAACCGCCGCTCCCCTCGTCCCCATCAGCCTCGAGATCGAGAGCCACGGAGTTGATGCAGTAGCGCAGCCCCGTCGGATCGGGGCCGTCCTCGAAGACGTGCCCGAGATGCGCGCCGCAGTTCGCGCAGACCACCTCCGTGCGGATCCGTCCGCCCGAGTGGTCCGGCGCCGTCCCCACGCTCGTGTCCGCGGCGGGCTGCCAGAAACTCGGCCACCCGCTCCCCGAATCGAACTTGCTCTCACCATCGAAGAGCACATGCCCGCATCGCACACAACGGAACGTGCCGTCGCCCTTGTAGTCGTTGAACTCTCCTGAGAACGGCTCTTCCGTGCCGCTCTCACACGTGACGTGGTACTGCTCTGGTGTCAGCTTGTCGCGCCACTTCTCGCTGCGCTCGTCCTTCGTATCGGCCATTCCGCCGCACTCCCTCCGCGGGTTACACGTCGCCCGAACCCGCTCCCTTGTCGCCCAGATGACGAACCGAACCCATCCCGTCGATGCTCTTCGAGAGCGAGGGAGATCCGTAGTACTGCACGTCACCGCTCCCCGCGACACTCACGCGCAACCGCTCGGTCGCCCAGATGGTAGCGTCACCCGAGCCGGCGATGTCGATCCTTGTCTTCTTCGTTCGTAGATCCCCCGCCGCGACATCACCAGAGCCGCTGATCTGGATCCACTGGCTCTCAGCGACACCACTCATCCTGACGTCGCCCGAACCGGCGATGTCGATCTCAAGCTTGCCGCACCTCATATCATTCAGCACGACCGTGCCCGAACCGGCGATCTCGACGCCGAGCTCTTCCGCGGCGAGCTTCGCACAGTGCACGCTTCCCGAGCCGGCGATGCTGAACGCGCTGACCGAGGGTGTCGTGATGGTGTAGCGGAGCGGACTGCGAGTCCTGAAGCTCACGCCCTTCTCCGGGTGGCGGAGTCTGAGATAGAGCGTGTTACCCTCGACCTCTGTCTCGATGTACTCCAGGAGATTCTCGTCGGCCTCGACGACGATCGAAGGCTCATCACCGAACAGCACGACCGCGTCGCCTGACCCCTCGATGGAGATCCCCGTGAACTCCGCGATCGTGCGGGTCTCGGTCGCAGCGACGCCGGATCCCTCGATCGTGGTACGCCCGGACATCGAGATGCAGCCCGTCGCGAGCGCGCCAACGGCAAGCACAACAACAAGAACAGCAACGAGAGACGCCTTCATTGGTTCTCTCCTTCCGTGTGCTCCGTGCTCGCCAGCCCGCGCCGCCCGCGTGCACCGGTATCGTGACGGCCCGATGAGCCGTCGTGTCTTGTCTAGATGGTAACGACCCGCTCCGCCCTCATCAGGTCGGCCACGATGCCTTCCATGCTTCCGATCCTGCCTGCCTTCATCTTCCCCTTGAGATCGAAGAATTCAACGCACGTCCCGCACGCGACCAGGTCCACTCCCGAGCTCTCCAGATGCTGGATCGCATCCAGCACGGGTGACCCCTCAGCGAGAAGCTTCACCGCGGAGTTGTAGAAGAGTATGCGCTCCGGGCTGTCAGGCGACGCGGCGAGCTTCCTCAGGAAGGCCGCCGTCAGCGTGCGTCCCAGCTCATCCGAACCGCGCCCCATGGTCTCACCGTCGATCACGACGACGTTTCGCATCCGTCCTCCTCCCCGCATCCCTTGCTACACCATCGAACCCCTGGATTCAAGAAATCGTTATTCCCGACCACCACATCGGAGAGACCCGCCGGGTCCACTATGTCGAGGTAGTGCCTCTCACCGGGAATGTAGCGCTCCAGGTAGCGCCGGCGGACTGCCTGCTCGGACCCGAACAGCTCGAGGTCGCGGGTCAGCGCCCGCTCGAGCGCCACATCGAACGCCACATCGACGAATATGCGGTAGTCCCAGTGCCCGTTGAGTTCGGGGCGCAGAAGGAATATGCCGTCGCAGACGACGACACCGTCCGCCGGAACGAGTTCCTCGATCGACGCCACCGGCGCGTCGGCCCGGAAATCGAACACGGCGCGCCGCACACGGCGGCTGCCGCCGGGACCTAGCGGCCGCAGGACGTGGCGCACGAACGCCTCGTAGTCGAACGAGTCCTCGTAGTATCCGCGCGGCGAGGTCTCCCCCTGGCGCTTCCGAACCGAGGCGGGGTTGTGAAATCCGTCGATCGACACGCGCACGGACGTACGTCCGCTCAGCTCGATCACGCGAGCCAGCTCAACGGCGAAGACCGTCTTCCCGGCAACGCCGACGCCGTCGACCGCCACACGGATCGGATGCGAACGCTCGACGGCGCCAATGGCTGCCGCGATCTGATCGATCACGCTCTCTCGCGTCATGCGGTCTCTGCGTCGTTCACCTGGAGATGATACTCGGACCACGCGGGGACCGCGCGAAACCCCAGCAGCAGGTTCAGGTCGAACATCGGGTTGTTCTCTTCGTTGTCGGTCTCTATCACGCGAGCCCCACGTTCCCGGGCCCACTCGATCCCCTTGACCTTGAGCGCCGAGGCGATAGCCCGCCTGCGGTGGCTCCTGACAACACCGGTCAATCCAGTGTAGAGCTTGTCCTTGTCGGCGCCGGACAGCCACAGCCCGCTCGATCCGACGCAACGTTCCCCCTCACGAGCAAACCAGTGCGCCTCCATCGAGAATCTGGGGTTCTCGAAACGCTTGCAGAACTGCTCGAACGACTGCTGTGTAGGAGGATCGGTGAACGGCACGTCCTGAAACAGCTCCCACTGAAGGTCGTAGTATGTCCGCTTCCAGTCGGGATCGATCGTCGAGAGCTCCGCAACATTGTGGATCGCCACGCCCTGATCGAGGACCTTCCCCACCACCGGGGACCAGCGCTCGAAGTCGAATTCGTCCACCGCCAGCCGGGACACCGCGTACCGCATCGCAAAGGCGTACCCGCGGTCCGTGATGAACTTGATGTACTCGGGATGATCCTCGCGGGTCCACGTCACCAGCTGAGTCGGCTCGCGCCTTGCCAGCTCCCCCGCAATGAACTCGTACATCCGCGTGCCGATCCCCTTCCGCTGGTACTGCGGATCAACGTTGACCTCCACGAAGTACTTGCCCGGCTTGTGGCACCACGACATGTCTCCGCAGGTCCCGACCGCCACCACCTGGCCGTCGACCCGCCCAAGGAAGCGGTTGTGAAACCACTTCCTGTCGCGATTCTCGTCGTCGTGGCGAAACTCGTCCTTGCTCTCGACCTCGTCCGGCCAGAGCCCGGCCGCGATCCGCACGACCTCACCGTACTCCTCGTCCGTCCGCTCGAACGGACGGATCGTCAACTGTATCGCCTTCTTCGTCATGATGATGTCTCCGTATTCGTCTCGGCACCCGCTCCGCCGAAGCTGCCCCGCTCCGGCGAGCGGACCTGCTCCATCGACGGATCCAGATACCGATGATAGTCGATCCACCCGGGTTCAGGCTTGAATCCCAGGTTGAGATTGATGTCGTACATCGGGTTCGACGCCGCGTTCTCCGTTCTCACGCCGCGATAGCCGAGATCCCGAGCGTCGGCGAGCACGACCGCCTTGAGCGCGGTCGCGATGCCCCGACGCCGGTGCGTTCTCAGCACGCCGGTGATCTCGGTGCCGAGCGTTTCACGCTGCGCCGGGTTGTGCCAGAGCAGCGTCGCCCCGACCCACTGCTCCCCATCCAGCGCGACATATCCCAGCCTCGGGTCGAACCCCGGCGGCTGCATGATCTTGAGATACGTCTCAAAGCTCCGCTGAACGGGAGGATCGTCGTTCGGCATATCCTGCATCGCCTCCCAATCGAGATCGTAGAGGCGCCTCAGAGCATCCGGCACACGCTCCATCAGGCGGTCGAGCCGCTCGATGACGACCCCGCTCTCGCGGAGCTTCGCGGCAAGTCCCGCGAATCGCGTCCCGTCGAAGTCCTTGAGTTCCAGGCGTGAGCACGCGCCGCGCATGATCTCCTTGAACCCTCGCGTCTCCACGAAGCGGATCGCTACATCGCGGTCGTCGCGGATCCACGTCGCGAAGTACGTCGGCTTCGGCTCCGCGGCGTTGAGCTCCCCGATGATGAAGTCGTAGACGGCCGTTCCGATCCCGCGGTTGCCGTACTCCGGGTGAACCGAGAAATACAGCGTGTACTTCCCGGGCACGTGACTCCAGTTCGACTCCCCGAAGTTCGCCGACGCAACGACTCGTCCGTCAAGCTCAGCCAGGATCCTGCGAAACATGTACTGCTTCTGCCAGGCCTCATCCCTGTGCTTGATTTTCTCGACGCACGTCGGGTTCTCCGGCTCGAGCGCGTTCGCGATCTCCACAACGGCCGCGTAGTCGGCGTCGCTCCAGTCGAACTCGCGTATCAGGATGTCAGTGTTCGGCTCAGTCACAACTCACCTCCGTCGTCTCGGCGGTGACACCGATCATCTTCCGGAAGATGACCAGTCCCGGCATGTTCACGAACCCGAGTTGAACATTGATCGCGTACATCGGGTTGTTCTCCTCGTTGTCCGTAATGATGTAGCGGGCGCCTCGGTCGCGCGCGAACTCGTTCACGCGAATCTTGAGATCGGTCGCCACGCCCTGCCGCCGGTGCGGTCTCAGCACGCCCGTCAGCCCCTGATGGAGCCTCTCACTGGTTGCGAGGTCTCTCCACGTGCTGGACATCCCGACGTAGTCGTCGCCGTCGAGCGCGATGAACCATGACCCGCCAAGAAACGCGGGATGATCGAGCTCCTTGACCCACTCGTCGAACGGACGCCGCGTAAGCGGGTCCGGCGTCGGCACATCCAGGAGGAGAGCCCACACGAGATCGTACAGCTTCGTCTTCGCGTCGGGATCATGCTCGAGGAGCCAGTCGCCCGTTCTCACGATCAGACCGGCGCGCTCCGAGCCACCCCTCTTCGGCTTGAAGCGGTCCCAGTCGAACGTTTCGAGGTCGAGCCGCGAGACCTCCTGTCGCTGGATCCGCTCGTAGCCGTGCGTCTCGAGGAACCGGATGGCCTCCTCGAGGTTCTCCCGCGCCTCGCTGACAAGCTTCGCCGGCTTCGGGTCTCTCGCCTCGAGCACGGCCATGACGTGGCCGTAGAGCTTCGTCCCGATCCCCCGGCGCTGCCAGTCGGGGTGGACGACGACGAACACGGAGTACTTGCCGGGCTCAAAGCTCCAGGGTGACTCGCCGGTCGAGGCGTACGCCACGACCTCGCCGTCCTGCTCCCACATGAGACGCTGCTTGAAGAACTTCTTCTCGCGCATCTCGTCGTTGACCTTGATGCCCTCGATGGTCGCGGCCCACTCGGGCCAGACCGCGTTGTGTATCTCCACCAACCGGGCGTAGTCCCGGCCGCTGTTGTCAAACTCCCGCACGTGACTCATTGCTCTATCTCCATGGCGGCGCCGCAGGACGAGCGTCAGACAGCGCCGCGGATCGGACCGGCTAGGGCCCGCCGTTGTTGTCTTTGTCTCCGCCCGCACCGTCCGCCGAAGCGTCGGGCTCGCGGAGCTTCTTCGTGAAATCCATCCACGCCGGTGTCGGTTCGAACCCGAGTTCGACGTTGAGGAGGTACATCGGGTTATTCTCTTCATTGTCGGTCTCGAGCGTCTCCGTGCCACGCTCCTTCGCCATCTCGAGCGCTATCACCTTGAGCGCGGTCGCGATGCCGCGGCGCCTGTGGCTCCTGAGGACCCCCGTGAGTCCCGTGTAGAGCTTCTTCGGTTCGGCCAACGAGATCCAGAACCCCGTGAGACCGACGAGTTCGTCGCCATCGACGGCCGCCAGGTGCAGGTTCGGATCGTAGTTCGGCGACAGCAGGTCCTTCATGAACTGTTCGAAATCCACCTGCGTCGGCGGGTCCGGAAGCGGAACGTCCTTCCATGTCTCCATGTTGAGTTTCCAGTACTTCCGGTCCCAGTCCTCGAACCGTTCCGGCAGCTGCGCGTTCGTCAGGATCTCTATCCCCTGCGCTTCCACCTTCTCGCGTGCCCCCTCAAACCGGGACGGATCAAAGGCCGCCACTTCAAGCCGCGAGACCTGGTAGCGCATCACGGACTCGAAGCCACGGTTCTCGAGAAAGCGAATGCACTCCGCCCGGTCCTCCCGCGTGTCGGCCCCGAATTCGATCGGATCATGCGCCTCCAGGAACTCAACGAGATGGTCATAGATGGCTGAGCCATAGCCGTTCCGCTGGTGGTCCGGGTGGACCTGCACCCAGAGCACGTACTTCCCCGGCTTGTGACACCACTCGCTCTCGAGACATCCGCCGTAGCCGACTATCTTGCCACCCACCTCACCGACCACCCTGTGGAACAGGAACTTCGGATTCCGAGTCTTGTCGCGGTATTTCAGCGACTCGACGGCCGACAACTCGTCCGGCCAGTTCGCGTTGTTGATCCCGACCATCGCCTCATACTCGGCGTCTTCGGGGATGAACGGTCTGATAGCAATGCTCATGTGAGATTCTCCCTGTCTCAGGTGTTCGTCCGGTGTCGAGCCGGCCGCATTCGCGCGCCGACGACCACTTCGTGTGCCCTCTTTGGCGCCCGGTCCTGTCACGTGGCGCCCCTGTCTTCGCTATGACTGACCACCGCTCACTCCACCAGGCGAAGGAATCCTGTGGACGGAGCAAGCCGCGGTGTCTGTGTGCGTGCTGCTTGTGAGTGTGGGTTCGAGAGAGGCCCCCTGGTCTCCGGAGACCTCCGTTGTGCGGTGAAGCTGGAGGTGTGGAGCTAGGTGGTCGGTCTCTCGAGGTGCGTTCTCACACAGACGGGCTGGGTGATATCGGACATTGCGCACCTCCTTCTTCGATCTGAAGTTCTTGCCAACCTGATTCCGGACACAGTGTGTATCGTATCGTGCACTTCTGACACTCGTCAAGCCAAATCGTTGAAACAACGCCTCGGCGTTGTGCTGAAGCCGTGCGGAGCGCGGGTCACACGCGCGGAGCGCGGGTCA
>CAZEXP010000001.1:0-20284 GCA_964516845.1 uncultured bacterium | reverse complement strand
GCGGAGCGCGGGTCATCAGCCCGTGGCGACCTTGATGAGATTGGTGGTCCCCGGAACATAGAGCGGAAGCCCCGCCGTGATGACGATCCTCTCCCCCGCGCCGAGCCCGGCATGCTCGCGGGCCAGGCGGATGGCCTCGCGCTCGATGTCCTCCGCGGTGGCCAGGCTGCCGGCCGTGGCGAGGAGCGGCGTCACCCCCCAGACGAACGCAAGAGCGTGCATTGTCTCGCGTCCGGGGGTCGGCGCCAGGATCGTCTGCTTCGGACGATGCTTGGCGACCAGACGTGCCGTGCTGCCCGAGATCGTGAAGGTCACGATGGCTCTCGCCCCGAGGTCATCTGCCATCCGGCAGGCGGCCAGAGCGACGGACTCGTCCGCGGTCTCACCGGTCATCTCGCATCCGCGCCGCCCGACGGCCGCCATGAGCCCGGAGGCCTCGGTCACATCGGCGATCCGCTGCAGAGTCTCGACCGACTCTACCGGATACGCGCCGATCGCCGTTTCCTCGGAGAGCATCACCGCGTCGGTGCCGTCCAGCACGGCGTTCGCCACGTCGGTCACCTCGGCTCGGGTCGGCCGCGGGCTTCCTTCCATCGATTTGAGCATCTGCGTCGCCGTGATCACCGGCTTCGCCGCGTGGTTCGCTTCGGCGATGATCCGCTTCTGAACCAGCGGTACCGTTTCGAGCGGGATCTCCACGCCGAGGTCGCCCCGGGCGACCATCACTCCATCCACTGCCTCGATAATCTCCGTCAGGTTCTCAACGGCCTCGTGCTTCTCGATCTTCGCGATGATGGGAACCGTCGATCCATGATCGTTCAGCGCCGCCCGAACCGCGGCGATGTCGTCGGCCGAGCGGACGAACGAGACGGCAACGGCATCCACGCCGATCCCGACGCCGAATGCCAGATCGACCCGGTCCTTGTCGGTGAACGCCGGAACCGTGATCGTCCGCGATGGGAGGTTGATCCCCTTGTGCGATGAGAGCGTGCCTCCGGTGATGACGCGGCAGACGATGTCGTCCCTGCTGACGGTCTCCACGATGAGTTCGATGGCGCCGTCGGCCAGCATCAGGGTATCGCCGGACTCCACGTCTCCCGGAAGCCCGTCGTAGGTCACCGACACCGACTCCCGCCCACCCTCGACACGCCGGGTCGTGAGGACGAACGGCTGCCCGCTGACGAGCATCGCTCCACCCGCAACGACCGTGCCCGTGCGAACCTTCGGACCAGCCAGGTCCTGAAGCACGGCGATCGGCCGCCCGACGGCTTCTGCCGCGCGCCTTACCGAAGCGGCGACGGATGCGTGATCCTCGTGCGTGCCGTGTGAGAAATTGAGACGGGCGACATTCATCCCCGCTTCCGCGAGCGCCAGAACGCCCTCGTCCGTCGCGGTCGAGGGGCCGATCGTGCAGACGATGCGTGTACGAGACATCTGGCTCTCCCATGAAACAGGGTGATTCCGGCGAGACCGCGCTTCACCGCGACGACGGATTCATGCTCCCTCGCCGCCCGCGGCCGCGGGCGACTCGTAGCGTTCGTAGTATCCGATGAGCGTCCCGTCCGCATCGCGGACGGCCCTCATGTAGATCCGGTGCTTCGCATTGTCCGTGATGAGGCGCTCCTCCTCACCAGCGTGGAGAGCGTCGAGCACCTCGAGGATGACCTTGTTCGATTGGGAATTGTGGCAGTCAAGGAGGCTCGTGCCGAGAAGCGCCTCCCCCTTCGAGTAGTGGGAGGACGCCGCGCGGTTCATGAACACGATGATGTGCTCGAGGTCTGCGACCAGCACGGGGTCACGGACGCTGTCGATGACAGCGCGAAGGAACCCGGCGTCCACCGCCGGCACTGATGCATCCATGCTCGCCCCTCCCCGCGGCCGTGCGCCGCGTTCACGACGATATGAGCGAGCCCGCGCTACTCCTCCTTGATCTCCACGGCGAGCTCGGCGCCGGACCTCGCGGAGAGGATTCGGAACTCCTCACGCTCGAAGCTCTCGTCGTCGATCACCTCGATGTTCCGTCTCGTCTCGCGGCGCAACCGCTTGAGATGCGCCTCCCGCTCAGTGAGCAGGTGGACGGCGACGTCCGGAGAGACGCTCAGCACGAGCTTCCGGTCGCGGTTCGACGAGGCGACACGACGGACGGCGCGCTCGATCATCAGCTGGATCGAGTCGAGCGACAGAACCTTCCCCGTGCCCTCACAGCAGGGGCATGGATCCGAGTAGCGGTGCAGAAGGGTCGGACGCACACGCTGACGCGTCATGCGAACGAGACCCAGCTCACCGATCGGAAAGACCTTGCTCCGCGCGCGGTCGCGAGAGAGCACGCGCTTGAGTTCCTGGAGCACCTTATCCCGGTTCCCGTCGGACGCCATATCGATGAAGTCGATAATGATGATGCCGCCGATGTCTCTCAGACGGAGCTGCCTCCCGATCTCACGGGCGGCCTCGAGGTTCGTAAGGAGGATGGTCTCCTCCTGGTTCTTCTTCCCCGTGTAGCGCCCGGTATTGACGTCGACCGAGATCAGCGCCTCCGTGTGATCGATGACGATGTAGCCGCCCTTCTTGAAGTAGACCTTCCTCCGAAGGCTCTTCTCGATCTCGCCCTCGATGTCGTAGGCGTCGAAGATCGGCACGCTGTCCTTGTAGAACTCCACCCTGGAGCGCAGTTCCGGAGCCACGGTCCTGAGGTAGCCCATGATCTCGCGGTACCCGCGGCGGGAATCGATAATGAGCCTTTCGACGTCGGTCGTGAAGACGTCGCGGACGAGTCCCGACGTCAGGCCCATCTCCCGGTGCACGAGCGCCGGAGCCTTCTTCTTGTCCGCGCTCGCGTGGATCTTCGTCCACTGGCGCGCGAGGTACTTGACATCGCGCTTCAGCTGCCGCTTGCTCATCCCCTCGGCGACGGTGCGGACGATGATGCCGCCCCACCGCGGCCTGATCTCCCGCGCGATCTCCTTGAGACGGTCCCGCTCCTCCGTCGCCTCGATCTTCCTTGAGACTCCGACCGAGCCGGAGAACGGAACGAGGACCAGAAACCGTCCGGGCATCGAGATCTGCGTCGTCACTCGAGGCCCCTTCGTGCTGATGGGCTCCTTCGTGACCTGGACGATGACCTCCTGCCCCTTCTTGAGCAGGTCCTGGATCGGCGCGTTCGGTGACTCGAGCCGCCGTCCCTCCTCGACCTCGAGTCCGTCCATCCCGACCAGCACGTCGTCGCTCTCCGTGACGTCACGCATGTCCGAGACGTGAAGAAAGGCGCTCTTCTCGGTGCCGATATCAATGAACGCGGCCTGCATACCCGGCAGCACCGCGCCCACGCTTCCTTTGTATATGTCGCCGACGATCCGTTCCCCATCCTCGGCTTCGACCATGAGCTCGACGAGCTTGTGATCCTCGAGGATGGCGATTCGGGTCTCACCCGGCGTGTCGTTGACTACAATCTCCTTATACACGGTTCTCCCATGAGGCGGTGAATCATCGAGCGAACGGCTCGCGGTGCGAGCTCCTCGTTCGTGGATTGTCCACGGATCCCATTATAGGCGTGCGACACCACTTGCACAAGCGCCGCTCGCCGGAAGGAAATGAGCCGCTAAATCGGCTCCAGACCGGCGTTTCCGTCCCGCCGGCGCCTGAGAAGCTCCTCGTGATGGACATGGACGAGGAGAGCCTCCCGATGATCATCAAGCAGAAGGTCGAGCACATCCAACGGCCGCATGGCCCCCTGCTCGCCGAGCTTCAAGACGATCGAGAGCCCCCTCCCGTCTCCGTCTCCCGGTGCGCCGCTCGCGACGCGACGAAGCTCGAGGATCCCCTCCGCGGGGCGGACGACCTTCGTCCGGTCGCCACGCTTCACCTCCACCTCGCGGATGCGCCGGACCGCGTCAAGCTTCGCATCCGTCTCCTCGTCCGTCAGCGATTCGAACGACGACGGGAGCGTCGCGGTGTAGCGCGCCGCCTCGGCCTCCGCCGTGATCGAGAGCCGACCGGGCGCCTGCGTTGCGTCGATGATGTCGAGCCCCTCCGGCAGAGACGCCGCCAGACCCGACACGACGTCCTCGCCGGAAACTCCCCGGGTCAGTTCGATGTCGAAGAACTCCGCGTCACCCGTCGTCCCGACCGGAAGCGGCGGACCGAACGAAAGCTTCGGATGCGGATTGAAGCCCTGCGAGAAGGCGATCGGCAAACCGGACGCCGTGGCCGCTCGAATGATGGCGCGGACGATGTCGAGATGCGAGAGGAATCGCAATCGTCCCCTCTTGGCGAACCGGACTCGCCAGCGCCCCTCGGATCCTTCGGGGCGCGCTCTCCGCGTGCGCCGGCCGAATCCGCTGGGACGCCGCGCGGCGCCCTGGGCCTCACTGCATGACGAGCTTCCGCCCCCGTCCCTCGGAGGCAGTTCACGCGTCGCATCCGCAGGGCCGCAGGCTCCACAGTCGAAGCATCCTTCGAGCCGACAGTCGGGTGTCGTCTCGGCCCGGAGAGCCTTCGCGCGCTCCTCGAGCAGGAAGTCCCTCGACGGGCCGCCATCGATGTGATCCCAAGGAAGCGGCGCGTTCGTATCCCGCGCCGCGAGGTACTCCGTCGGATCGAGTCCCGCTTCGGCGAACGCATCCTCCCAGAGCCTGAACTCGAAGCGCTCGGTCCACGCTTCAAGCCGCGCGCCCTTCTCGTACGCCCGTCGGACCACGCCGGCCAGCCGGCGATCTCCTCGGGCCAGCACCCCTTCGAGGAATGAGACGTTCGGGTCCCTCAGGGAGCACTTGACCCCCTTGATGTGAAGCTTCTCACGCAGAATCCTCTCCTTCCGCGCGGTCTCCTCCGGAGAGTCCTGAGCCTCCCACTGGAACGGTGTGTGTGATTTCGGAACGAAGGGAGAGATGGAAACGCTGATCTTCGCCGCCTTGCGCTTGCCCCGCGCGACATGGCGCACGCGTCCGACAAGCCGGGCGATCGCCTCCACATCCTCGTCGGTCTCCGTCGGCAGCCCGATCATGAAGTAGAGCTTGATCCGGTCCCAGCCCGACGAGAAGGCAACGTCCACCGTCTCGAGGATGTGCTCCTCGGTCTCGTTCTTGTTGATGACGTCCCGCATCCGCTGCGACCCGGCCTCGGGCGCGAACGTCAGCCCGGCGCGCCGGACGCTGCCGACGCCGCCGGCCAGGTCCAGACTGAACCGGTCGAGCCGCAACGACGGAAGCGCTATGCTCACCTTCCGACCTGCAAGCTTCTCGTTCAAAGCCGCGACCAACGCACCCAGCTGCGCGTAGTCCGAGGTCGACAGGGACATCAGCGAAACCTCATCGTACCCGGACCGGTCGATCCCTTCGACGGCAAGCTCCACCAGATCCGCGACGGGGCGCTCCCGGACGGGCCTCGTGATCATGCCCGCCTGACAGAACCGGCACCCCCTCGTACACCCGCGCATGATCTCGAGCGTCAGCCGATCGTGCGCCGCCTCGGTGATCGGGACGATGGGGCACGCGGGAAGCCCCAGACCACCGAGCGTCACCTCGGCTCGACGGGCGACCACGGGAGGTGCTCCGTCCGATACCGGGAGCACCGCGCGCTGAAGCCCTTCTCCATCGGTGACCTGATAGAGTGACGGGACGTAGACGCCTGGAATGGATGCAAGACGCTCGAGTACGCTCCTGCGTGAGGAGCCGCCGTTGCCCCATCGCGAGGCACCCGAGGCGGCTCCATGCGAAGCCTTCGCCTCTATGAGCGCGTCGGCCACATCCAGGACAACCGACTCGCCATCCCCGATGACGATGGCGTCGAAGAACTCGGCAACCGGCTCGGGATTGAACGCGTTGGGGCCGCCGGCGATGACGATGGGCGCGTCGTCCCCCCGGTCCTCCGCGCGAAGCGGAATGCCGGCGAGGTCGATCATCGACAGAATGGTCGTGTAGTGGAGTTCGTACTGAAGCGTGAAACCGATGACATCGAAATCCGACGCTGCGCTGTGACTCTCGATGGAGAACAGCGGGACTCCGCGCTCCCGCTGGAGCTCCTCCATGTCGACCCACGGCGCGAAACAGCGTTCGCACTGCACATCGTCTCGACGGTTCAGAATGTCGTAGAGGACTCTCAGACCGAGATGCGACATCCCGATCTCATAGACGTCGGGGAACGCCAGAAGGAACCGGAGCGCACCGGCGTCCGGTTCGAACGCCGCAACGTTCCTCTCGGCGCCGACATAGCGGCTCGGGCGGATCACCAGCGGCAGGATCTCACGTTCGAGCCTCTCGAGGAGCTCACTCATGCATGGTCCCTGCCCCGAGGGCTTCTTTCTGCACGTTGCCGCGCCGTGCAGAGCGCGACGCGGCAACGGTCAGATTGCCAGGTGATGTCGGGTGGCGGCTAGCCAGCGAGGGCCGCGCCCCGCTTCATGGCCTCGCGGTTGAGACCCATGATCTTGTCGCCCTTGCCGTGGAGCATGACCTCGAGCGCCGCGATGAGCGTATCGACCTTGACGACGCCCAGCTTGCCGGCCAGGGCGCCCAGCATGACCATGTTGGCCGAGCGCGTACTCCCGACCTCCTCGGCGATGTCGTTCGCGGGCACCTTCATGACCTGCACGTCGGTCCGTTCGACCTCGCGGTCGATCAGGGACGTGTTGTAAAAGATCCATCCGCCCGACTTGACGACAGGCTCGAACTTGTCGAGCGACGGGCCGTTCATGATCAGGATGATATCCGGAGTTTCCACCATGGGCGACGCGACGTCATCGTCCGAGACGATCACGTTGCAGTTCGCCGTCCCGCCGCGCATCGCGGCGCCGTACTGCGGGAAGAAGGTGGTGTGCTTGTCCTCCATCATTCCGCCCTGCGCCAGAAGCTTCCCCATCAGAACGATGCCCTGCCCTCCGAAGCCCGCGCACCTGATCTTGCTGTTCACGCGCCACCTCCGTTCCCGGCGTCGGCGTCGCAGTCCCGGAAGACGCCGAGCTCGTAGTGCTCGAGCATGTTCTCACGCAACCAGGTCAGCGCCTTGCGAGGCGTCATGCCCCAGTTCGTCGGACACGGCGAGACGATCTCGATGAGGCTCCATCCCTTGCCGTCGATGGCGTTCTGGAATCCCTTCTTCATGTGCTTCTTCGTCGTCAGGACGTTCTTCGGCGTATCGACCGACCCGCGCGCCACGAACGCCACGCCCGGCAGGTCCTTGATGAGCTCGCAGACCCGGATGGGGTGCCCCATGGTCACCGGATCGCGACCCAGCTGGCAGGTCGTAGACGGCTGCCCGACCAGCGTCGTCGGCGCCATCTGGCCCCCGGTCATGCCATAGATGGCGTTGTTGACGAAGATCGTCACGAAGTGCTCGCCCCGGTTGGCCGCATGGATCGTTTCTGCTGTTCCGATGGCGGCAAGGTCGCCGTCGCCCTGATAGCAGATCACGAAGCTCTCGGGGCGTCCCCTCTTCATCCCGGTCGCCACCGCCGGCGCGCGCCCGTGCGCGGCCGAGATGACGTCGAAGTTCCAGTACTTGTCCGCGAAGACCGAACAGCCGACCGGCGCGATGCCGATGGCGCGGTCTCTGAGCCCGAACTCGTCGACGAGTTCCGCGACAAGCCGGTGAGCGATGCCGTGCCCGCACCCCGGGCAGTAGAGCGTCTGCTCAGGCTTCATCGCCTTGGGCATTCCGAATACCTGCTGCTCCACGGCTGTCCTCCTAGAAATTGCGTATGATCTCATCGCCCTTCGAGGCGAGGATCTTCTTCAGCTGTTCGACGATGTCGTCCTCGACCGGGACGCCACCGGCGGTCCGACCGTGCAGATGAACGCGCGCCTTGCCGCAGGTCGCCAGCCGGACGTCCTCGACCATCTGTCCGAGGCTCATCTCGACCGCGAGGAAGTTGTCGATGCGGTCGGCCAGTGCGTTCAGCGGCTTGCTCGGGAACGGCCAGAGCGTGATCGGTCGGAACACGCCGACCTTGATGCCCGCCTCGCGCGCCTTGGCCATCGCGGCCTTCGCCACGCGAGCCGAGGTTCCGTAGGCAACCATGATCATGTCGGCATCGTCGGTCATCGTTTCCTCGAAACGGACCTCTTTCGCCTCCATCTCCTCGTACTTCTTCTGGAGCTTGAGGTTGTGCGCCTCGAGCTTGCCCTCGCCGAGATGCACGGACGTCATCCAGATGGGCTCCTGCGTCGCGGGGTCACCAAGCTGCCACGGCAGCTTGCTCGGCAGATCCTTCGGCTCTTCGTACCTGGTGAGCACGAGCGGCTCCATCATCTGGCCGAGGATACCGTCCGCTGCGATCATGGTGGGATTCCGGTACCGGTCGGCGACGTCGAATCCGAGGAGCGTGTAGTCGTACAGTTCCTGCACGTCGCTCGGAGCGTAGACGAGCGTTCGGTAGTCGCCGTGACCGCCGCCGCGCGTGCACTGGAAGTAGTCGGCCTGCGATGGGGCGATGTTGCCAAGCCCCGGACCACCCCGCATCACATTGACGAAGAAGACGGGCAGCTCGGCGCCGGCGAGGTAGCTGATGCCCTCCTGCTTCAGGCTGATTCCCGGACCGGAGGACGATGTCATCGTGCGCACACCCACCGCCGCCGCCCCGAAACACATGTTGATCGCCGCGATCTCGCTCTCACTCTGAATGAAGACCCGCCCCTCCTCGACCATTCTCTTGGACATGTAGGCGGTGAGCTCATTCTGCGGCGTGATGGGGTATCCGAAGTAGCACTGACAGCCCGCCTGGACGGCGGCCTCGCCAATGGCCTCGTTACCCTTCATCAGGACCCTATCGCTCATACCGAGAGCTCCTTACTCTGAGCCGATCACAGGGCCGGCGTGACGACCTTCCGGTCGCCACGATGACGTCCTGTTCGGCACGCCTATCTCACCGGTAGACCTTGATGACCAGGTCGGGACACATGATGGCGCAGAAGGTGCACCCCGTGCACTTCTCAGGATCGAACGTCTCGGCCGGATGGACTCCCATCTTGTTGAATCCCTCGGCCGCCCTGAGGATCTTCTGCGGGCACGCCTCGATGCAGTAGCCACAACCCTTGCACCGATCGACGTCGATCTCTATCCTCGGCACTCCTAACCTCCTTGACAGATGGGTTAGACGTGACATCGATTGTTTCTGAGCCTCACCACATTATCACGCCGCTGTCACACCACCAAGGGCTTTTGCTCGCCCCAGGGAAAGACCGCAAAAGCGCTCTGGGAGTGCGGATTCGCGAGGAGACCGGCGTCGCGACCGGTCGTGACGCCTATCCTTCTGATGAGTTCGAAGGCCTCAGGATGCTCGGGCGCAGGAGTTTGGCTGAGCCGTATTCGCCAGCGTGTGCTTCGCCGGGCTCTCCTGATCTCGGGAACACCGGCCCTGGCCACGGCGGCCAGAGCTCTCGGTGAGTCCGCGCCCTCGCGGTCCGTCACGACAACGGCCACCTCATCCGGGTCGAGGTCCGCCCCGACGCCGGGCGGCGTGAACGCGTGGAAGTGTTTGTTCGGGTTGAGGAATACGTTGGTCCGTGAGATCGCCTCCTCCACCGTCCGCCGGGCCTCGTCCGGGGTCGCCGCTTCCACTTCGAGCTCCCAGAGCGTCTCCCTGATGAGACCGGCCACCAAGCCGGCAAGCCCCATCTTCGCGTGGAGCGCCTCAAGCGCCGAGAAGGCCTCGTTGTCCGTGATCTTCAGCCGCACGGCCAGCGTGATGTGTTGGATCATCTCAGACGCCCTCCGTCGCGAACAACCGCTCGCAGATCGCGCGCAGCACCAGCGCGCCCGGCCCCGGCGCGACGAGCATCGCCCGGTCGCCGCGCGCGGCGCGTCTCCGGGCTCCCCAATCCCCCGCGAGCGTCTCGGGGACCTGATAGAGCCACGAACTGCGCTCCGGATGCGGCATCATCGCCACGACGTTGCCCGCCGGATTGCTGATGCCGGCGATCCCGGCCGTCGATCCGTTCGGGTTCCACGGAAAATCGTTCGAGAAGGCGCCGTCGGGCGTCGCGTAGGTGAAAGCGATCTGCCCGTTCGACCGCAGCCGCTCGACGAGCCCCGCGTCGGTGGTGACGAAGCGACCCTCCGCGTGCGCGATCGGCACCGGGACCACGTCGCCGACCGCGAACCCGTGGGTCGCCGCGGTGTTCGCGCTCTCGACGCGGAGATAGGCCCAGCGCGAGTAATAGCCGTCACGATCGGGCATGATGTTGCGGGCCAGTCCCATCTCGACCAGACCGTCGCCGAGGCCA
Source organism: uncultured bacterium (assembly GCA_964516845.1). GTDB lineage: Bacteria > Joyebacterota > Joyebacteria > Joyebacterales > Joyebacteraceae > JAPEKQ01. The sequence continues at coordinate 10,070 of CAZEXP010000001.1, read as the reverse complement.
GGGACCAGCCCCGCCTCGACGAGGATCTGCGCGCCGTTGCAGATCCCGAGAACGGGCTTCCCCGCCTCAGCCTGAGCGATGACGCAGTCCATGACGCGGTCCTTCGCGGCGATGGCGCCCGCACGGACACGGTCCTGGTAGGAGAAGCCGCCGGGAACGACGTACCCGTCGTACCGTGCGAGTTCGTCGGTCGGTCCGTTCCACATGAAGATATCGGCCTCGACGCCCTGTGCCATCACGGCACGCCGCGTCTCGTTCTCGCAGTTGAGACCGGGGAACCGGATGACGGCCACGCGCGGCGTTCTCGCTGTCATCGATCGTCCTCCTCGACGCGCCCGGTCATGGCATCACGCGCGCCGTAGAGCCACGCAGTCCGCATCGCCCGCCCCGTGACCGTCGTGACGCCGCCGCGCACGTTCCGGACCGACAGCGCATCCTCCGGCGTCGTCGAACCGATCCGGGCGAACCAGACGCCACGGTCCGCGAGAACCTCGACCGCGCGCGCCTCGTCTTCCGGGACGATCTCGATGACATATCCGCCCGCCTCGTTGAAGAGCGCGGCGACCACATCCCATTCGCCGGGCGTCGGCCTGAGCGTTTCCCCGTCGATGGTGATCCCGACCCGCGCATCCTCGGCGCGCGTCAGCATCATCTCCGCCGCCGCCACGATCAGACCGCCGTCAGAGATGTCGTGAGCGGCCGATGCGAGTCCCTCGGAGATCAGATCGGTCACGGCCGCGGCCATGCGACGCTCGGCGTCGAAGTCCGTCCGTGAGAAGGCGCCCAGAACGGTGGCGCCGCCGGGGTCCGAAGCGTCCGCCGGTATGTTCTCCCCGCGGTTTCCCGAAACGCCCGCCCCGGTGTCCAGTTCCGGAAGCGCCTCCAGAAGCGCCGAGCTGCCGAGCGCGGCCCCGCGCACACCAACAAGGTAGAGTGCGTCGCCGATGTCCTTCACCCCCTGCGTGACGTGCCTCGAAACGTCATCGAGTCGCCCGACACAGCAGACGATGGGCGACGGATGGATGGCGTTGCCGGTCGACGACTGGTTATAGAAACTGACGTTGCCGGAAACGATGGGGATCGGGCCTTCCTCGTCCTTGAGTCCTATCCCGCGAGCGGCATCGCCGACGCCTCGCACGGCCTCGACGAAGTCGTGGAAGACCTCGGGCACCTCCGGATTCCCGAAGTTCAGGCAGTCGGTGAGAGCGATCGGCACGGCGCCGACCGCCGCCACGTTCCGAACCGCCTCGGCCACCGCCCGCGCTCCCGCCTCGTACGCATCCGCCGCGCCGTAGCGCGGATTGCCGTCGCACGACACGGCGACGCCGAGCGGAGAACCCGGGATCGGCGCGAGAACGCCGGCGTCCGCCTCCCCGGGCCGGACGACCGTCGAACCCTTCACCTCGCTGTCGTAGTGTCGGAAGACGTGTTCCCGGGATGCGACGTTCGGGGAGCCGAGCACCGCAAGCAGCGCGTTGCCGAGGTCCAGTTCGTCCGGAAGCCGGACCGGCCGTATACGACGATCCCGCCGCTTCGCAGGCCGGTCGTACGCGATGCCCGTCGTGATCTGCTCGGTCGATGCGTCGCAGACCACGCGTCCGTCATGAATGAGCACGAACCTCGGCTCGTCGATGACCTCGCCGATGACGACGGCCCTCGAACCGTGGCATATCTCCGGAAGCTCGAACCGGTCGTTGAAAATGGCGCACACATCGGCCGATATCTCGCGCGGCACAACGAAGCTGTATCGCTCCTGGGTCTCGGAGCAGGCGATGACCTCGGGCGGCATCCCCGTCTCCGCAACGTGCACGCTCGAGAGATCGAGCCTCACACCCAGCCCGGCGGCCGCGCCGAGCTCCGAGGTGGCGCACGCGATGCCGCCGGCACCGAGGTCCTTGAACCCGATGGGGATGCCGCGGTCCCACGCGAACTGGAGGACCTCCTGTGTCGCCACCGCCAGCATCCGCTTGAGGAACGGATCCGGGACCTGGACCGCGTACTTGTCGTCGAACGCCTTCTCCTCATCCAGGATGCGTGAGGCGAAGGTCGCGCCCCCGAACCCGGATGGGTCCGTCGGCTTCCCGACGAGGATGACGTCGTACTCCCTGCCCCGCGCCTCTTCGGGGATGCGGCTCCTGATCACGCGGTCCTCACGGACGAGCCCCAGCGCGACGACGTTGACGAGACAGTTGTCGTCGAAGCAGGGATCGAAGTAGACGTCCCCTCCGAGGTTCGGCACGCCCAGGGCGTTGCCGTACTGCCAGATCCCCTCGACGACGCCGTGGATGATCTCACGCGTCCGCTCGGCGTGCGGCCCGGTCGGGTCTCCGAATCGAAGCGGATCCATCACGCCGATGACGTCGGCGCCCATGCAGTAGACGTCGCGGACGATGCCGCCGATACCGGTCGCGGCGCCTTCGTTCGGGACCACCTGAGACGGGTGATTGTGACTCTCGTGCGCGATGACGACGCAGTAGCTCTCCCCGCCGACCTCGCCGAGGCGGACGATCCCGGCGTCTTCACCGGGTCCAAGCACGACGTCCGCGCCCTCGGTCGGCAGGTGCTCACCGAGGACCGCGCGACTGCTCTTGTACGAGCAGTGTTCGCTCCACATCGTGTTGAAGATGTTCGCCTCGACGACGGTGGGATCGCGTCCGAGGAGGTCCGCCACCTTGCGGGCCTCGGACACCGTGAAGGACAGGCCGGCGCTCGCGAGTTCCCGTGCGAGCTCGTCGCCCTTCACGTTCATGATGGGGATCGTGGCAACCGCGGTGGAACGGAATTCCGTCACCGAGGAACCTCCTCGAGCACCATGTCGAACTCCCGCGCCCGTCCCCTGCGCACCGTGTGGATGATGAGATGGTCCCCCACCCGCGCTCCGTAGAACGCCGCCCAGACCGCCTGCGCGTCCACTGTGGGCGCTCCGTTGACGGCGGTCACAACGTCGCCCGGCCGGAGTCCAGCGCGATCCGCCGGGCTCTCCGGCTCGACCGTCGCGATGAAGGCGCCATTGTCGTCGGGCAGCGCCAGCGCGCGCGCCACAGACGATGTAAGGTTCCTCAGTCCCATGCCGACCCAGATGTCGCGGACCCGGCCGTACTGGATAAGTTCGTCGACGAGGAACCGGGCCGTGTTGATCGGGATCGCGAAGCTCATCCCGATGTAGGCCTGATCGGAGGAGAAGAGCGCGAACGAGTTGATCCCGATGACCTCACCGCGTCCGTTGACGAGCGGTCCGCCGGAGTTGCCCTCGTTGATGGCCGCGTCGGTCTGGATCATATTCTTGTAGATCGCGCCGGCGGCCTGCGGCTGCACGTCGCGGTGGAGAGCGCTGACGACTCCGGCGGTGACCGTCGGCTCGGAGTCTTCGAGCAGATACCCGAACGGGTTGCCTATCGCCACGACCCACTCTCCGATCATGACATCGTCGGAGTCGCCGAGCGTCGCGGCCGGCAGGTCCTCGCCGTCCACCTTGATCACGGCAAGGTCGTACCTCGGATCGGCGCCCAGGACGCGACCAGCGAACTCGCGACCGTCGCGCAGGACGACGGCGACGTCCGTGCCGCCGCGGATGACATGATCATTCGTGAGAATGTAGCCGTCGGGGTCGATGATGAAGCCCGAGCCCGTCTCGAAGCGATGCTCCCGGGCCCGCTCGGGGTAGTAGCCGCGGAGGAACAGATCAAAGAATTCGCTGCCCGACGCACTGGAATCACCCGACTCGGGGCGGTTCACGCTGATCGAGACGGTTGCAGCTCCGACGCGTTCGGCCGCCGTCACAATGGCCGTACGCCTGGAGACACCGATCTCGGCGTCCGGATCCAGGTGCGCACGAAGCGAATTCACCGACACGACGAGTCCGCTCGTCACGCCGGCCAGTATGAAAATGAGAGCGAGTATGACGGTTCTCGACAACCTGGAGTCCAGTCCGTCCTCCTCATGTCTCTGGCGCAGTGTCGCGGGTCCCCGCGTCAGCGCGACTTCACCTTCTCCCAATCCGCCAGGAAGGACTCGATGCCCTTGTCCGTCAGCGGATGTTTGAACATCTTCTCGAACACGCTCGAGGGGATCGTCGCAACGTGCGCTCCGATCATCAGCGACTCCACCACGTGGAGCGGATGACGGACGCTGGCCACGATGACCTGGGTCTCGAATCCGTAGTTCTCGTATATCTGCACGACCTCTCGGATGAGGTCCATGCCGACGGCTCCGGCGTCATCCAGACGACCGATGAACGGGCTGACGTACGAAGCGCCCGCCTTCGCCGCGATGAACGCCTGGTTCGCTGAGAAAACGAGCGTGCAGTTCGTCCGGATCCCCAGTGTCTTGAGTTCACGGATCGCGCGGGCTCCATCCTTGGTCATCGGGATTTTGATGATCACGTTCTTGTGGATGGCGGCGAGCTTCTTCCCCTCTTCGACCATACCGGCCGCATCGAGGCTGACAACCTCGGCACTGACTGGACCGTCGATCGTTTCGCAGATCTCGCGAATGATGTCCTCGAACTTGCCCTCGACGCGCGACACCAGAGTCGGGTTCGTGGTCACGCCGTCGACCAGGCCGATCGCCGCAGCCTCCCGGATCTGGTTGATGTCCGCGGTGTCCAGGAATATCTTCACGTCATACCTCCCCGCTGTATTCGACCCTCTCCAGGTAGAGGCCGCAGGCCGGCGCGGTGGCGCCGGCTTCGCCTCGATCACGCGCTTCAAGGATGTCGCAGAATTCGGAAACCGTTGTTCGCCCGCGACCGACCTCCGCGAGCGTCCCGACGATCGAGCGCACCATCCCCCTCAGGAAGCGGTTGGCGCTCACTCGCAGAACCATCATCCCGCCGGGCTCCGGGAGCCATTCTATCGAAATAGAGTCCAAACGGCAACGATGATGCGAAGGCGCGCTCCCCGTCAGGCAGAACGACGAGAAGTCCCGCTCGCCGGGCAGCAACCCTGCCGCCTCGCGCATCGCCTCCATGTCGAGCCGTCTTCCGACGACCCACCGCCGGTTCCGCCAGAGCGGGTCCTTCTCGACGGCCATCAGATAGACGTACGAGCGCCGGACCGCCGAGAACCGCGCGTGGAATCCCTCCGGAGCGTCCTCGACCGACCGGATGTGGACATCCTCTGCAAGCCGCGCGTTCAGCGCGCCCGCGATGCGGTCGCACGAAAGCCCGAGACCGGTCTCCGCGTGCGCGACCTGACCCATGGCGTGGACGCCGGCGTCGGTCCTCCCCGCTCCGTAAACGGCCACGGAAGCGCCTTCAAGCTCGGAGAACGCCTCCTCGAGCGCCCCCTGGACCGTTCGCTCCTCCGGCTGGACCTGCCAGCCCGCGAAGCCGGTTCCGTCGTAGGCGATCGTCATCTTGAGGATGCGGCCGCTCACATCCCACCCCCCGTCGCCGCGGGAGCGGTGCGGGACACGACCACCACGGCGGCCAGCGCCAATGCGATCAGCGCAAGCGCCGTTGCGTCCCGGCCGTCGAGCCGGAGTTCGACGTACTTCGTCCTCCCGACCGCGCCGCGGTAGCACCGGGCGTCCATCGCCAGGGCAAGTTCGTCGGCGCGCCGAAACGCGCTCGCGAACAGCGGCACAAGAATGGGGAGTGCGCTGCGCGACTTGGCGATGAGTCCGCCGTCGAAGCTCGCACCGCGACCCTGCTGCGCCTTCATGATGCGGCGCGCCTCCTCGAGGAGCGTTGGGACGAACCGGAGCGCGATCACGGCGATCATGGCGAGTTCGTGAACGGGGAACCTCAGCCAGGCCAGCGGGCGCAGCAGACGTTCGAGCGCGTCACCCAGGTCAACCGGCGAGGTCGTCGCCGTCAGAAGACTCGCGCCCGTGACCATGAGCGCGACGCGCCATGCGAAGAACCCGCCTGTGGCGAGCCCCTCCCACGTGATCCACGGGAGCCACGGCGCGATGGCCCTGCCGACGCCCAGGAGCCCGTGCATCACGAAGACCACGACGAGAAGCCACCGAAGCGAGAGCACGTTCCGAAGAACGAACGCCGCACCGAGCCGCGCGACGCCCGCGACCGCCAGGAGCATGATGCTCAGGACCGCGTACGCCTGCCAGCTTTCGAGCGCGATGACCAGCGCCAGCACAACGGCCGCCCCGGCCATCTTGACGCGTGGGTCCAGACGGTGAATCGAGGAATCGGCCACGATGTATCGGCCGAGGGTCAGGTCAGCGAGCATCTGCATCGATCAAGCGCTCCGCGATCTGGACGGCGTTGAGTGCCGCCCCCTTCCTGAGATTGTCGGAGACGACCCAGAGCCAGAGTCCGTGCGGGACCGAATCGTCGCGCCTGATCCGTCCGACCCAGGTCGCGTCCGTCCGTTCGGTCTCGGCCTGCGTCGGGTAGATTCCCTCGGTCGGATCGTCCATGACACGGATCCCGGCCTCGTCCGCAAGCAGACGGCGCGCATCGTCCGGCGTGAGTTCGCGCTCCGTCTCGACGTTGACGGCGATGGCGTGCGAGCGGAACACGGGGACCCTGACACATGTGACGGAGACCGGGAGATCGGGGATTTCGAGGATCTTCCTGGTCTCCCCGATCATCTTGAGTTCCTCGCGCGTGTTCCCCACCTCGTCGAAGATGTCGATCTGCGGGAGGCAGTTGAACGCGATCTGCTTCGGGTAGACGTGAGGTGACGCTCCGCCGCCGCCGAGGACGGACAGCGACTGCTCCCGCAGCTCTTCGATCGCCGCGAGTCCCGTCCCCGAGACCGACTGGTAGGTCGCGGCAACGACGCGCTTGAGACCGGCCCGTTCCGCGAGCGGCCTGAGAGCTTGCACCATCTGGATCGTCGAGCAGTTCGGATTGGCGATGATACCCCGGTGCCCCTCGAGCGCGTGCGCGTTGACCTCCGGCACGATGAGAGGAACGTCCAAGACCATCCTGAACTCCCGGCTGTTATCGATGGCAACGCCGCCCCGCCGGACCACCTCGGGAACGTATGTCCTGGAGATCTCGGCGGAGGTCGCGAAGAGAACGATATCGAGTCCGTCCAGCGCCTCCGGCGTCAGCGGCTCGACCAGGAGTTCGTGTTGCCGGAATCGGAGTCTGCGCTCCCCGGCGCGGTCCGAGGCGAGCACGCGGACCGTCTCGGCCGGAAAGCTCCGCTGTTCGAGCACGCGCAGCATCTCGAGGCCGACCGCTCCTGTCGCTCCCACGATGCCGACGCTGGTCTTCGCCTGGAGATCCATGTCCGTCCCCCGTGTCATCAGGTCCTCGAACTCAGGTCACACGTACGGTCAGATACTCTCGAGACCGTCGCTTCGTACCCAGCCGACAAGGTCCGTGCCTCGCAGCGTCACGCGAGCCCAGTCGCCACGCAGCTCCTGCACGGCGACCGTCGTGCCCTCGTGGAGCTTGAACTCCAGCACGAACTCCGTCCCCGGACCCGTCCTGGCCGAAAGTTCCTTCGCGAGAACCACGGCGTCGTTCGCCGTCCTGGCCGAGTGGATCTTGACCGCGGCGACCGTCGTCACGAGCACGAACACGACCATGAGCGCGACCGCCGCTCTCAGCGGCCACCCGGCGACCCGCCGCCGGAGCACTCCAACGATGAGGACGCCGAACAGACAGAACAGCAGGCAGCTGGCCGCGACCTCGAGCATTGAGATGCCGGCGGCCGCGAGGAGTCCTCGGAGGAAGGCCGTCAGCGGACCGTCCTCGAGAGGCGCCTGGCGGTCCGCGAGCTGCTCGCGAACGTACGCAAGATTCGCGCGCGCGTCTTCGTGCCCCGGCTCGATGCGAAGCGCCCGCTCGTACGCGAGCACCGCCCGCCCCTGCTCTCCAAGCTTGTACCGCGCGTTGCCGAGGTTGTAGTGGACGTCTGCTGTGCCGAAGCCACCCTCGATGAGCGATTCGTAGTCCGCCGCAGCCTCGTCGTAGCGCTCCCCCGCGTACAGTTCGTTCGCCTCACGGAACCTCGCGCCGGCCGTCGTCGCGTCGCCTTCCAGCGGTGCCTGTGCGCGGCAGTTCATCGGAATGAGAAGGCAGACGGCCAGAGCCGCGATGACCACCAGCCCGGACGCGGCGCCTCTCGCTCTTCGCGCGGCGGGCGGACGTTTCCGCGTCAGCTGCTCGACCGAACGAATGCACTCGCGCGCGTCCGCGACGAGCCGGTCCGACTCGACGGCGCCGGCCGCTCCGGCGAAACGCGCTGCGTCACATACGTCCAGCAATCCGCGCACCCGCCTGACGAGGTCCTCGTCGGCTCCGGCCGAGCGCAGCGTCGACGCCAGATCATCGACCGTCATTCCTCGCGCCGGCACGCCCACACGGTCACCGATGAAGCCCGTCACGGCGCGAGCCACCGCCGAGCAGCCCTCCTCGAGTCCCCCGGAGGTGAATGCACCGGCGGCGACCTTGAGCGCATCGCGCGAACGAGCGGAAGCATCAAGGTACCGCGCGAGCCGCGCATCGCTCCCCAATCGGTCCGCGCGCCTGCGGCGCGCTGCGACGAGAGCGAGGGCGACAGGCGGCACGAGCTGCAGAAGCACGAACCAGGGACGCGCGTGGAGCGGGCGGCCGGCCGGAGTCAGCGGCCCCGATGAATCCCTGATGTATCGGATGTCACCGCCAAGTCGCTCGATACCCGCGCGGGCGACCGGCGCATCAGCGGCGTCTTCGGTTCCGGGGAGCGCCCGGATCGTCCGCGCGGGAGATCCGGTGCTCTCGTAACGACCCGTCGACGGGTCGAAGCAGACGAGTTCGACTGCCGGAATGGTCTTCTCCCCTTCCGTCAGCGGAACGAGAACGAATTCGTAGCGTTTGACGCCTCCGACCACTCCGCTCTTCCGGGTAACCTCGGTCGAGCTGCCTGACTCGTAGACGCGGAACTCCGTCACCCCCGAGAGGTCCGGAGTCGGCACGGTCCGGATATTGCCGGTCCCGCGCACCGTCACGGTAAGCGTCACGGGATCCCCGACAGCAACGCTCGTCTCATCGATCGACGAACTCAGATCGAATCTCCCCACGGCGCCCTTGAATCCTGCCGGACGTCCTTCCCCGGGCAGGGGCTTGATGTCGACGTCGACCGGGTCGGTCTGGAGCGTCTGGCGCTCGCCCGCACGCGAGAAGAACGTGAACACGTCGCCCTGGCCATAGTAGACGAGCGTTGCCGGCCCCACCGTTGCGGGCCCTGAGCCGGTCCCGAACAGCGCCGTCTTCAACTCGGTTACCCGGTATCGCTTCCCTTCGACGATCTCGATGTACTCCTCGCGCGCGTCGAGGTCCTCGACCCAGAAACCGGTCAGATCCGGTGGCTGGTACTCCGGCTGCCGGAACGGCTCCGAGCGACGGTAGTACTTGAACGAGAGCGTGATCTGCTCATCGACGTACGCTGAGGACTTGTCGACCGTCGCGGTGGCGAAGACATCGCGCCCGGACGATGTCTGCGATCCCTCGCGGACATCGGTCTCCGTCCGCGCCGCCTGGGCGCCGCCCTCGACAACGGTCACATCGAACGTATTGCTGAGATACTCGGCGCCGCCCACCTCGACGCGCGCCGGACCAACGGTGAACGTGCCGAGTTCGCGCGGCAGGAGCATGTACGTGAAGCTCTTCGACTGCGTGATGCGGCCGTTGACCATCGACATATTGGTCGAGCTACCTGCCGAACGGACCGAGAAGTGTTCCTCGAGTGCGTCGAGATTGGGCGTGGGGACGTTGCGTACACCCTCGACGGAGATCGTGAGCGCGAAACTCTCGTTCAGCGAGACGGTGGTCTGCCTGACCGACGCGGTCACGCTGATCTCGGCGATCGCCGCGGCCGGGACGATCGCCGCCAGCGCAACGACAAGTATCGCGAGGTTGATCGCGATGCGCGCGGCGCCCGTCCTTGTTCTACCAGTCCTTGTCAACCTTGTCCCTCTTCCGCGCCTTCGCGGCGAGCAGCTCGGCCTGCAGCTCGCGCTCGCCCTGGTCGATAGCGTCAAGCAGGCGTTCGGCCTCCTCAGGTGTCATGGCCGCAGCGTCCATCTCCCCGGTCGAGCCGTCTTCCCCACCCGACTGCTGCTGGTCCTGGTCCTGCTGCTGGTCCTGATCCTGCTGCTGGTCCTGGTCC